>JAYSZJ010000104.1:0-65752 GCA_043738115.1 Rhodoferax sp.
AACTGTGCCGGATACGGCTGCTTTGGTGTGTGCGGTTTGGACACTTCGGACTCCTTCTGTTAGAACAATAAGGTGTCCGTGAAATGGGGTCAACTCCACATTTCTGTACATCGCCCCAACGAGCGACCCGGCTCCGCGAGTAACTCGGACGCTCCACTGGCTCTTGGGGCCTAACGGCCCGAGAAACCCTACAGACCTTGCACGCGGCTCCAGAAGCCCATCTGCACGCTTTCTGGCTCCATTAGCGACAGGTACCGCTGGCAGGTCTTGGCATAACCGCCAGGCTCGTTGCCGCTGTGCCAGCTCTGGCACAGTGCTTCGGCGCGGGCGGCGCTGTCGGCCAGCACGAGATCCACGTACTCGCCCCGGCCGTTGTGCAGGATGGCGTGTTCCACAAACCCTGGCTGGCCTTCGTACAGGCCTTGCGCCATCTCGCAGGCGGCGGACAGCAGCTCTGCGGCGTTAGAGTCCGCGCGCAACCGGAAGTGCGAAAACTCCAGCCCGCCCCAAGTCGGGCCTGCACCGTGCACGGCCACCGGCTGGCCGGTGCGTGGCGCGGCGTCCACCTGCATCAGTCCAAAGTACGCCGCGCAGGCGGGAGAGGATGTGGCCTTTACCATGGCCTCATGTGCGGCTTCTAGTGAGCGCCAGGTCACTAGATCGGCGTAGTGCCGATCAGCCAGCTTCAGGGTCTGGCGGGCGATGAAGCCGGGCTGTTGGTCCAGGAACTCGCGTTGCATGGTGGCAGAGGCTTCAAGTAGTGCAGCTTCGGTTGCATGGGGCTGCAGGGCGAACTCGGCCCATTCGGTGGTGTGTGGCATGACGATGTGTCTTCTGTGGGTTGAACAAGACACGGATGTTGCGCACTTGACTGCCACAACATGGCAGTCAAGTTGGGCACAATGCGGCCATGACCCTTGTCCCTCGTGCTGTGGCCCGGAATCCGCCGCTTCTGACGCGGCTGGAGCGGCTGGACGCACTGGCCGCGCTGCTCTCCGACGGACTGCCACATGCAGTGCCGGAGCTGGCTGAAATGCTGCGCGTAAGCGAGCGTACGCTCGCGCGCGACCTGCAGTTGCTGCGCCAGCGCGGTTGGCTGCTCGAGAGCACCAGTGGGCACGGCGGAGGGGTGCGCCTGTCGCGCGATTCGGTTCACTTGAGCTCACTGCTGTTGCGCGAGGAGCAGGCGGTGGAGCTGCTGCTGGCCATGGCGGCCAGCGAGGCGCTGGGGTTGTCGCTATCGGCCGAACTAGCCGGCGTGCGCGCGCAACTGGCGAGAGCATTTGCACCGGCGGACCGGTCGCGCATTCGCGAACTCCGCCAGCGCATCCGGGTGTGCACGCCTGCGTCGGATGCGGTGCGGAAAACCCTGCGCCCAGAGGGCCCACGCGTTCGCCGCGTGGTGCACGCCGCGTTCGTGCGCTACCAGCGGCTGGCGATTACCTATCGCGCGGTGGACGGCCGCAGCAGCCAGCGTCGCACCGAGCCACATGCGCTGCTTCTGGCCTGGCCGTTCTGGTACGTGCTAGCCTGGGATCTGGACCGCAACTCGGTGCGCACCTTTCGCCTGGACCGCATTGAAAGCGCGGAACTGCTGGACGAGACCTTTCGCCCCAGGCCGCTGCAGGCGTTCTGGGACCATTGCGAGGGTGTCGGCTTCACGCTTTGAGGTCTTAGGATTTGCCCAGCGGGTCGGACCCGCTGATGGCATTGAAACTTCATCTGGTGTAAACGGGTGAAGCGGCTGCTCCTGCTCGGACGTTGTCGAAGCTAAGTGGGCATAAATTTGCTGAACGTGCATTGGTCTGCAAAACTCGCTCTATTCGTGTTCGTATGCGGACGCATCTTTTTCGTGTTTCAACGGTGGCTACTTACCGTACATCCTTGGGAGCCTGTTGCTGGTGCGTCGACATCAAAGCTGAGGCAGCGTAAAGGGTGGACCGTCGAGGGACTGACCTGAAAAAATGCCACCGGCATATGCAATATTCTTAGGGTCGCACTCTGGCGTTGTTGCGAACGCAACTTCAATGATTTCACCTCCCTGATCCAGCACATTCCCACTATGAAAATCAATCTGAATATCAATGGCCAACAGCACCGGGTCGAAGCCGAGGCCGACAAACCGCTGCTCTGGGTTTTGCGCGAGGACCTCGGGCTGACTGGCACCAAATTTGGCTGCGGTGCGGCCCAGTGCGGCGCTTGCACTGTGCATGTCGACGGCGCGGCGCTGCGCAGTTGTGTGATGCCGGCGCAGGCGGTGGCGGGCAAGAAGATAACGACCATCGAGGGGCTTTCAAAAGAACGCAGCCATGTGCTGCAGCGGGCCTGGATCGTTGGCCAGGTGCCGCAATGCGGTTACTGCCAGTCCGGCATGTTGATGGCCGCCGCCGCGCTGCTGGCCGAGCACCCCCATCCCAGCGACGCGCAGATCGACGCGACCATTACCAATCTGTGCCGCTGCGGCACCTATCCCCGCGTGCGCGCGGCAATTCACGCGGCCGCGGCCGCATTGGGAGCGAAGGCATGATGCAGACAGGTCAGGGCGCGCAAGCCTGTAGCGAAGGGCGGCGAGACTTTCTACGAACGAGCTTCGCGCTGGGCGTCTGGACACTCGGTCCGGCCCTGTCGGCCGCTGAGGCGCAAAGCGTGACCCCAGCGACCGCACCAGCAAGCCCTCTAGCTCCCCCGGTTCCGCCGCCCTTGCATAGCGGCCCTGGCTTCGCGCCTTGGCTGCGTTTTCACCCCGATGGCCAATTGACCCTTCTCAGCTATGTCGTCGAAATGGGCCAGGGCACCCATACCGGCGTGGCGCAGATCGTGGCCGACGAGTTGGATCTGCCGCTGACATCGATCAACATCCAGCAGGCCCCGGTCCAGCCCCAATACAACAGCCCGCGCCTCAACAACTACGCCTCTTTCGGCAGTTTTGGCTTGAGTATGAGCTACCGAGAGATGGGCGAAATCTGCGCCACCGCCCGCGGCTTGTTGATTCAAGCGGCGGCGCAGCGTTGGTTGGTGGAGGCGGATGCGTGCCGTACCGAGCAGGGTCAGGTCTTGCACCCGGACGGCTTGCAGCGCTTGCCCTATTCGCAACTGTTGGCTGCGGCCGCCCAGCTGAGCGATGCCGGCACCGTCAAGCGCAAGCCGCGTGCGGACTGGCAGCAGATGGGCCGCAGTGCCCCGCGGATGGACATACCGGCCAAAACCGACGGCTCGGCGATCTTCGGCATTGACGTTCGCCGCCCCGGTATGCTGGTCGCGACGGTGCTGCATGCGCCACGTTTTGGCGCCGAGTTGATCAGCGTGGACGAGCGCGCCGCCAAGGCCATCGCCGGCGTGCGCAAGGTCGTCAAGCTGCCGGGGGCGCTGGCCGTCGTGGCAAGCAGTTACTGGTCGGCACAAAAAGGCTTGTCGGCGCTCAAGCCGAAATGGACCGATGGGCCGCATGGCCCGACCGACTCCGAAGCGCTGCGCACCGAGATGCGCGCCGCCGCGCTAAAGGGTCAGGGCGTGCCGTTTGACAAGCGCGATGATCCCCGCATGGATGATGTGGCGGCCGCCACTGCAGCCGCAGGCGCCAAGCACCAACTCGACATCGTTTATGAAGTGCCCTTCCTGGCCCATGCAACGATGGAACCGATGAATGCGCTGGCCGAGGTCAACGCCAAGGGCGCAAGCCTGTGGTTGTCGACCCAGAGTGCGCAAGACACGCAGCACGCAGTCGCCAAGGCGCTGGGGCTACAGCCAGAGCAGGTCAGCATCCACCCACAGCTGATCGGTGGCGGCTTTGGGCGGCGGTTGGAGCATGGCTTTGCGGTCGAGGCGGCGCTGATTGCCCGGGCGGTCGGCAAGCCCGTGCAGATGATTTGGTCACGCGAGACCGATATGCGCTCCGGCGGCTACCGGCCTGCGGTCACCGCGCGCTGGCGCATGTCGCTGGGTGCCGACGGGATGCCGCTTGCACTGCGGGTGGACACGGCCAATCCGTCCCTGTTGCGCCACAGCGGCCTGAGCAATGGCCCACCCAGTCTGGACCTGGACTGGACCTCCGGCATGGGCCTGACTCAGCACGACTATGACGTCGGGCCGCTGCAGGTCAAATGGACGGACGTGGATGCGGGCGTGCCTTGCGGCTATTGGCGATCGGTCGGCGCCTCGCAAAATGGCTTCTTCTTTGAGTGCACGATTGACCGGGCCGCAGCGATCGCCGGCATGGACCCGCTGGCCTATCGCTTGAAGCTGTTGCAAAAGAAACCGCAAACGCAAAAGCTTTTAATCGCGCTGGCCGAACGGGCCGGCTGGGGCAAGCCGCTGCCGGCGGGGCATTTCCAAGGTCTGGCCATGAGCTCCGGAAACGCCGCGCGCAGTGCCCATATCGTGCACATCTCATTGCAAGGCAAGGGCCGTTTCAAGATCGAGAAGATTTATGCTGGCGTCGATGCCGGCGTAATGATCAATCCGCTGGCGGTTGAGACGCAGATGATGGGCGGCACATTGTTTGGTTTATCGGCCGCATTGGCCGGCGAGATCACCCTGAAGGATGGCCAGGTGCAGCAGGGTAACTTCGACAGCTACCCGCTCATCAATATGGCCCAAACGCCGCCACTCGACGTGTTGGTGTTGGGCAACGGCGAGCGCCCACGCGGTGTCGGCGAGGAAGGCCCGGCCTCGATCGGCCCGGCCATCGCTAACGCCTTGTTTGCCGCCACAGGCGAGCCCATCACGCGTTTGCCATTGACAAGAGCGGGCTGGCAAATAGTCTGAGGATGTGCACGCCATACTTTGAGGTATGACCATGAAAACAATCACAACAAAGACTCCTGTTAAGGCCCGGCCCGCAAATGCTGTCCGCGGTGCGGCCAAGCCGCGAATGCCGTTCGCGAATGTTATGAGCGCACTGCAGAAGGCTGGGTCCGAACAGACGCGCAAGACCTATCTGCGCCATGGTGCGAAGGAACCGATGTTCGGCGTGAGTTTCGCCACGCTCAAGACCATGCTCAAGTTGATCGGCGTCGACCACGAGCTTGCGATGTTGCTATGGCAAACCGGAAATCTCGACGCACGCAACCTGGCGGTGAAAGTGGTGGACCCCATGAAAATGACGCTGGACGTTCTCGATGAATGGGCTCGCTGGGATGTGCCGCGAACCTGCGGCGCCTACGTGGCGGAGGTCGCAAGCGAAGGTCCACACGCCATCTCAAGGGTCAAATCCTGGATCACCGCGCAAGACGTCGCGCAGCGTGCCACTGGATGGACGCTGGTTGGTGTCCTGGCGATGCGTGACGAGACTATGCCGGACAGTTGGTTTCTTGATCGGTTGGCGGAAGTCGAACAATCGATCCACTCGGCACCGAATGTGCTGCGTGGTCCGCTGAACATGGCGATGATCATGATTGGTTGCCGGAATGCCGCCCTGCGCCAGGCCGCCACATCCGCCGCAAAGCGAATCGGCAAGGTCAGTATCGACCACGGCGACACCGCATGCAAGACAGCAGATGCGGCGCTGGATATTGACAAAGCGTGGGGGTACTCGACGGCAAAGGGGTTTGAGAGTCCCGCAGCCCATGAACGATCGCGCAAATCGGCACGCCTTCGTTGTTAGCGCAAGGACGCGCACGCAGGCCGACAGAAAATGAAGAAAATGGACGAAACCGCTCTAGTCCCAATGCGCCGGTCGGATCGTTACTCTTATCGAGGTTCCCCATGAAGCAATCTGCCGCCGAACGTCCAGACCCAACCACCCAACGCAAGGCCGCCATCGCACGGGGTGCCGCCCTGGAGCACACCGGCAAAGTGGTGATCGAGCCGATCCCCAACTTCGACCTGGACCGCACCATCTTCAAGACCCTAGAAGGCAATGCCGCCCGTTATGTGATGACCACCCGCGTGGGCAAGGAGGCCCGCTGGAACGCCACTGCTGCCCGGGCCGTACAAGCCGAGTACGCGGCTGCCCGCGCGGAGCACGCGTTACCCGCAGTGAGCCCTGAGCTGATGAAGTTCCTGGTGAGCGAGTGCGATTTCAATGTAGAGCATGCCGATGGCTCGTTCCTCGACCACCTGTATTTCTGCTTCGAGTACAGCGTGCAGCACTACCCCCGGCACTCCCCCTTGGTGATGTTGCTGCACTCCATCCTCGGAACTGGCACCAACACCTTCGCGATGACGGTTGACAAGATCCCGGCGCTGCGCCCGCTGATGACGCCCTGGGAGTGGACGCAGGTCGAGGCATTTCCGTCGGTGTTGCGGTTGCTCTACGTCGGCCCATTGCGCCAAGAATTAAGAGAGAACGCCCATCGCCCCGATGCCATTGCGTCGATCACATTCCATCGGGTCATCGACAACGCGCCCATCACCCTGAGCGGAGAGGACTTGTGGGTCGCGCTGAACTACCAGCTGATCCATTTGGTGGATTTCCTCCCGGCAGCCAACTGGTCTTCGCACCAGAACGACACCTCGTTCATTCTGTTCCGCGATTTGTATGACCTGCTCGCGCTGGCTGGCAAGCGCGAGGCGGTCGTGGGCTACACGCCAAGCACTGGCCCTCGCAAGTCCGAGGGGGAGTCCCAGGGAGTAGGCGAATGGCTCACGACGTTGATACCGGTGGGTGTCAGCGAACGGATGGCGGCCAAGTCGGTGGCACGCTTCTCACAGCGCATAGGGCACTCGCTGGACTACCGGATCACCTGGGCCTGATCCTGCGACGCGTTCGACCTCCCGCTGGAGGTGTCACCGGCGTGCGTGCACAACGCCGCCGTACCATGCAACACTCGCAGTGCGCACCCACAATGGTGGTAACAGAGCAGTCCTGAGAAAGTGACGAACCGCATGTCCCAGACAACAACATCCGCACACAGACCCGCGGCTTACATTCCCCAGATCCGCCTGTACCAGGACTGGCTCAAGACGCACCGAGGCTTGGGTTTCAACAACTACCGCGACCTGTGGAACTGGTCTATCACCGACCTGGATGCCTACTGGCAAAGCGTCTGGGATTACTTCCGTCTGCAGTCACCCACGCCACATACCGCCGTGCTGGCCAAAAATGTGATGCCGGGTGCCGTGTGGTTTCCCGGCGCGCAGGCCAATTACGCGCAGCAGGTTTTCCGCCATGTGGCGCCGGCCGATGCGGCAGGTTTTGCGGCGGTCATTAGCCGTAACGAGAAAGGTGACCACCGCGCGCTGAGCTGGCCCGAGCTGCGCCGCCAGGTCGCCTCACTGGCGCTGCACCTGCAAGCCCAGGGCGTGCAGCCGGGCGACCGCGTGGCGGCGTATCTGCCTAATATTCCCGAGGCCATGGTCGCCTTTCTGGCCACGGTCAGCATTGGCGCGGTGTGGAGCATTTGTGCGCCCGACATGGGCACGAATGCCGTGCTGGACCGCTTCCAGCAGATCACCCCCAAGGTGCTGATCGCCTGCGACGGTGTGCGTTACGGCGGGCGCGACTTGGACCGCATGGCCGTGGTGCAGGCGCTGGTGGATGCGCTGCCCACGGTGCAGCATGTGATCCTGCACGCCAACCTGGGGACGTCGGACATGCCACAAAACGCTATTCAATCGATAGCTACTCAAGACCATTTCTCGCGGGCTATAGCCAGAAATGACGAAAACACTTCGGCGTTTGAGCCGCTCTGGTTGCCGTTTGACCACCCGCTGTGGATCGTCTATTCCAGCGGTACCACCGGCTTGCCCAAGCCCATTGTTCATGGTCATGGGGGCACGGTGCTGGTGGCGCTGGCGATGAAGGTACTGCACAACGATGTGGGTTGCAGTTATGAGACCAACACTTGGAGTGAACGCTTCCACTGGTACAGCTCCACTGGTTGGGTGATGTGGAATGCGCAGGTGGCCGGCTTGCTGAACGGTACGACCTGCGTGATTTTTGATGGCAGCCCGGCCCAGCCGGACTGGACCACGTTGTGGCGTTTTGCCAGCGAAACGGGCGTAACCTTTTTTGGAGCCGGTGCGGCGTTTTACGCCAACTGTTTGAAGTCGGGATTGGACCTGTCCGTTGTTGGAGATTTGTCCGCTGTACGGGCCCTGGGAACTACGGGCTCACCTTTGTCGCCGGAGGCGCAGAACTGGGGCACGGACCAGTTCAAACGCATCGCACAGAACGATGCCCAGAAAGACATCTGGTGGTGCAACATCAGTGGCGGCACAGATTTTTGTGGGGCTTTTATCGGTGGCCACCGCGAGTTGCCACAAGAGCCCGGTGTCATCCAGTGCCGCCTGCTGGGTTGTGCCGTCGAGGCCTGGAACGAGCAGGGTGAACCCGTGCTGGGCGAGGTCGGCGAGTTGGTCTGCAGCCAGCCCATTCCGTCCATGCCGCTGTACTTTTGGGGCGATGTGGGCAATACGCGTTACCTAGCCAGCTACTTTGAGATGTATCCGCCCGGACATGGCCGCAAGCCAGGTGGCGGTGATGTGCCCGCCGAAGCAGGCGGTGTTTGGCGCCATGGCGACTGGCTGCGCGTGGGTAGCAAGGAGTACGGCGGCGAGGGCTGTGTGATCTTTGGACGCAGCGACACAACGATCAACCGCCACGGCCTGCGCATGGGCACCAGCGAGTTATACAGCGCGGTGGAAGCTCTACCCGAGGTTGTGGACAGCCTGGTCGTGGACCTGGAATACCTGGGGCGGGAAAGTTATATGCCGCTGTTTGTTGTTCTATCGGCTGGGCTGACGCTCGATGATGCGGTGCAAGCCAAGATCGTGAATGCCATCAAGACCGCGTTGAGTCCGCGTTTTGTGCCCAATGCCATCTTCCAGGTGGCCGAGATCCCGCGCACTCTGTCGGGCAAGAAGCAAGAGCTGCCGATCAAGAAGTTGTTGCTTGGTCAGCCACTGGAAAAGGTTGTTAACAAGGATGCGATGGCCAATCCGGGGTGCCTGGATTGGTACGTGGCGTTTGCGCTGAAGAGACTGACCGGCGCCTAGGAGCTGAGGGCGGCAAATCCGCGCCGGGCCGCCCCAAGCGGATTTAGCCCCCGGTGCGTAGCGACCCCTTTGGTAGTGGGGCAGCTACCCGCAGAGCGGTGGAGCGTGGGGGCCATTTCTTGGGTTCGAGAATGGCCATCGTGATGCGCGAGATGCAGGTCATCTCGCCCGCATCGTTGTGCAGCTCGATCTGCCACACATGCGTGGTGCGGCCGCGGTGGATGGGGCGGGCTGTGCCAGTCACCCAACCGCTGGTGGCGGCGCGCAGGTGGTTGGCGTTGATGTCCAGTCCCACGGCGCGGTGGCCTTCGGGGCTGGACATGGCCGCACCCAGCGAGCCCAGGGTTTCGGCCAGCACCACACTGACGCCACCGTGCAACAAGCCATAGGGTTGGCGTGTGCGCTCATCCACCGGCACGCGGGCGGTGATGAAGTCGTCACCGATCTCCACAAACTCGATGCCCAGGTGCGAGGACGCCGAGTTGGCGCTGATGGTGGTCAGCATCTCGACGGTGACCGGTTTTTGCCAGATGGATGACATAGCGTTGGGCCCCAGAATTAGGTGGTCGCGTCAGCCAGCAGGCCGCGCTTTTTCAGCATGGGTTGCACCTGCGGATCACGCCCGCGGAAGGCGCGGTAGGCGTCGGCCGGGTTCTGCCGGTTGCCGCTGCTGTAAATTGTGCGCAGCAGGCGCTCGGCCGTGGCGGCATCAAACGGGTTGCCCGCTTCGGTGAAGGCCGCAAAACCATCGGCCTCCAGCACTTCGGCCCACATGTAGACGTAATATCCCGCGGCGTAGCTGGAGCCGGAGAACAGATGCTGGAAATGGCTCAGGCCATGGCGCAGGCCGATGTCGGGGGGCACGCCTAGTTTGGCGCACTGCTCGGCTTCAAACGCGGCAATGTCCACGGCTGTGCCATTGGGCAAAGCGTGCAGGGCCATGTCGATCAGCGCCGGGCCGGTGTACTGCACCGTGGCCCAGGCTTGGTCAAATTGGCGCGAGCGTTTGAGTTTGTCCAGCAGCGCGGCCGGCATGGGTTCGCCGGTATCGACGTGGCGGGCGTGGCGTTGCAGCACCTCGGGCTCCATGGCCCAATTCTCGAACAGCTGGGACGGCAGCTCGACAAAATCGCGTAATACCGAGGTGCCGGCCAGGCGCTCGTAGTGCACCTTGGACAACAAACCGTGCAGGCCGTGGCCAAATTCGTGGAACAGCGTGCGCACGTCGTCAAAACTCAGCAACGTGGGGCTGGCCTTGGCGAAATTATTGTTGTTGATAACGATGGGCAGCGTGCCACCAAAGTGGCCGGACTGGCTGCGGAACACGCTCATCCACGCGCCGCTGCGTTTGGAGCTGCGCGCAAAGTTGTCGCCAATGAACAGGCCGACCAGTGCACCGTCTTGTGCACGCACTTCCCACAAGCGGGCATCGGGATGGTGCAGCGTAGTGCCAGGTTGTTCGATGAAACGCAGTCCGAACAGACGCTCTGCACAATCAAACATCGCGGCCACCATGGCGTCCAGCGAGAAATAGGGTTTGAGCTCAGCGTCGTCTAGGTCAAAACGCTGGGCGCGGACCTTTTGCGCCAGGTAACGCCAGTCCCAAGCGGCAATCGGTGTGGGTTCGCCCAAAGAGCGGGCCATCTCGGTCAGGGCCTGGCGATCAATCTCGGCATAGGCCTTGGCGGGCTCCCAGGCCTGCTGCAGCAGTTCGAGCACGGCGCTGGTCTTGCCGGCCATGCGGTCCACCAATTCGTAATCGGCATAGGTCTTGTAGCCATGCAAGGCCGCCTGTTCCTGGCGCAGGGCCATGATTTTGGCGGCCACCGGGCGGTTGTCGTGCTCGCCCGTGTGGGCGCCGCGGGCTACGCGGGCGCGCCACAGCGTCTCACGCAGGTCGCGGCGGCTGGAGAAAGTCAAAAACGGTTCGGCCAGTGATGGCGACAGTGTCAGCGCATAGGTATCGTCACCCAGACCTCGTTGCTGGGCTGCGGCCTTGGCGGCCTGAAGCACAAAGGCGGGCAGGCCTGCGCGGTCGGCCTCGGTCTTGAGTTCCAGCGTGTAGGTAGACTCTTCTGCCAGCAGGTTCTGCCCAAATTGTGTGCACAACGTGGCCAGTTCGCCCATGATTTCGCCGTAGCGTGCCCGCTGCTGGCCCGTCAAACGGGCGCCAGCACGTACAAAGTCCAGGTGTACACGTTCCAGCAGGCGCAGCTGCTCGGAGGTCAGGTTCAGGGTTTTGCGCTTCTCAAACAGTGCATCGATGCGGGCAAATAACCCGGCGTGCATGAAGACGGAATTTTCGTGTGCCGCAAGCCTGGGCGCCATCTGTAGCTGCACTGCTTGCAACGCAGGTGAGGTTTCGCTGGCTGTTAAATTGTGAAACAGCAAGGTAATTCGGTCCAGCTGTCGTCCGCTCGTATCCAGTTCTGCTATCGTATTCTCGAAGCTGGGTGTGTCAGGGCGGGTCGCAATGGCCTCGATTTCAGCCAGGTGGTGGGCCAAGGCCCACTCGAAGGCTGGCACGAAATGTGCTGAATCGACCTGACCGAAGGGTGGTAGTCCATAAGGCGGAACCCATGGTTGCAGCAGTGGATTCGATGTGCTGTCAGCGGTGGTTTGAAGACGCATGGAAGTTGCCTTAGAGGTGTAATCTGGTGGAAACCCTGATAGCGAAAACGCTAGGTGTAGTTCCGTAACCCGGATACAAAGCACCACTCGGGCAAATTACAATAGCCGTCTTTCAGTTTAGCAGTTTGCGGACGTTGCGCCTCGGATCCCGACCCGGCATCCAGAGGCCATTAGTATTTTTTCTATAAGGAAATGATTGTGCATACAAAGTTCAAAGTGTTGGTCCGCGCCTGGGCCCTGACCCTGAGTCTGGCCGCTGTATCGGTGGCTGGTGTTTCCACCTCCGCCTTGGCCCAGACCGCCGCTCCCGCATCTGCCGCCGCCCCCGCTGCCGTAGTTGCTGACCCAGCTGCTGCGGGTGCTCCCGCTGCTCCTGCTGCCAAAAAGGCCGAAGGTACAACAGACAATCCTTACGGCATTGCCGCTCTGTGGACCAACGCCCACTCCGTGGATATGGGCGTGCTGATCATTCTGGCCATCATGAGTATGGGTAGCTGGTACATCCTGGCGATCAAGATGCTGGAGCAGCGCAAGGCCGCCAAGTTCGCCCGCGAAGCCACTGAAAAATTCTGGAGCTCTGGCACGGTTGCCCAAGGTGCTGCTGCGCTGCACAAGGACAGCCCATACCAGTTCATCGCCGCCGCAGGTGTTGAAGCCACCAAAAAACACGGCGGTCTGATGGGTCACATCCCCCTGAATGACTGGATCAGCATGAGCATTCAGCGCTCTGTGGACCGCGTGAACCGCGAAATGCAAGGCGGCCTGTCCTTCCTGGCAACCGTGGGTTCCATTTCTCCCTTCGTCGGTCTGTTCGGTACGGTGTGGGGCATCTATGGCGCCTTGACACAAATCGGTATGTCCGGACAAGCGTCCATCGACAAGGTTGCCGGCCCCGTGGGCTCCGCACTGATCATGACCGCACTGGGCCTGGCTGTTGCTGTGCCTGCCGTGTTGGCCTACAACTACCTGATCGCCCGTAACAAGACAGTGATGGACGATGTTCGTGGCTTCGGCAGCGATTTGCACTCGGTCTTGTTGGGTTCGGCTTCCAAGAGCTAAACACGTGCGGTAAACGCGCAGAAAGTTAGCTCTATGTCCATGAACGTAGGCAGTATTGACGGCGAAGATGATGCCGTCATATCAGCCATCAACACGACTCCCCTGGTGGACGTGATGTTGGTGATGTTGATCATTTTCTTGATCACCATTCCCGTCGTCACAACCTCGATTCCCGTGACTCTGCCCAAAGAACGGGTAGAGGTGCGCGAAACCAAACCAGAAAACATCATCATTTCGGTTGATACCGCAGGCAGCGTCTTCTGGTACGACCAGAAGGTCGCCAATGTGGAAGCATTGGTCGACAAGCTGAAGAAGGTTTCGACCGTCAAACCGCAACCTGAAGTACAGATTCGCGGCGACTTGGCTTCCCGATACGAAGGTGTTGGCAAGATTCTTTATGCATGCCAGCGTGCGGGCATCGTCAAAGTGGCGTTCATCACTGAACCGCCAGCATTGGGCGGTTAACCCCAGCCAGGAGGAGTAGCAATATGTCTATGAATGTAGGAAACGCCGACGGCGATCCTGAAGTGCTGATGGACATCAACACCACGCCATTGATTGACGTGATGTTGGTGTTGTTGGTGATGTTGATCATCACCATCCCCATCCAGTTGCATGCGGTCAGCCTGGATATGCCGGTGGGCGCACCGCCCAGCAACAACATCAAGCCTGAAAAGATCCAGATCGATATCGACGAAAACAGCATCGTCTACTGGCAGGGTCTACCTGTGTCCGGTGCTGAACTGGAAACCAACATGGAAACTGCGGCCCAACAGGCGGCACAACCTGAGGTTCATATCCGGCCCAACAAGTCATCGTCCTATGCCGTGTTCGCCAACGTCTTGTCTGCGTCCAAGCGTAAGGGCTTGACCAAGATGGCGGTGATAGGAAGTGAGCAGTTCGTCCAATGACCACTATCAACATGAACACGGTTGGTCTGCACCCGGTCTACCGGCCGAAAGACCCGTCCAAGCGTTACAAGGGCATTGCCATTGTTATCGGTCTGCATATCGTCTTGATATGGGGCTTGATCTCTGGCACGGCCCATGACGCGCTGAAGGTCATCAAGAAGCCGCTGGAAGCCGTGGTGATCCAGGAAGTCATCATCCCACCGCCACCACCACCACCGCCCAAGGAGATCAAACCTCCAGAGGCGCCCAAGGTCGAAGCGCCCCCACCTCCGTTTGTGCCACCACCCGATGTGGCACCACCGGTGACCGCCGCGCCCGTGATCGAGTCGGTTGCTGCACCACCGCCTACACCGGCTGTGATTGCACCACCACCACCTGTGGTGGTGGCGTCCGCACCTGCGCCTGTCCGTTCGGATATCCGGCTCGCTTGCCCGACGCAGACGCAACCTGAAATGCCCCGCAAGGCTACCCAGGACGGTACCGAAGGCGTGGTTAAGGCACAGGCCACCATTCGTGATGGTGCAGTGCGCGATGTGGTAATCCTGTCCGGTCCCCGCGTGTTCCACGCTTCCGTCAAGGCTGCCATGATGCAATACAAGTGCTCATCCGGCACTGGCGAAATTGTTGCTACGCAAGAGTTTGTATTTAAGCTGGAATAAGCCAACACCGCCCATCAAAAAGCCACCCTCGGGTGGCTTTTTTCCGTTCAGGCGCTTATGGTTGCACCAGACTGAGCACGTCGTCAGGCGCCAGGTCCACCAGGCAGCGTGTGTGTCCCAGCGGGCACTCCCGTTCGAAGCACGGTGCGCAGTCCAGCGCCGGCAGGTATGCCGGATCGTTCTTAAGCCACATTACTTGGGCCTGTGAATTCAGAGGCGGCGTGTGCAGTGGACTGGACGATCCGAACAGTGCCACCTGGGGCAGGCCGAACGCGGCCGCCACGTGCATCAGGCCAGAATCGTTGCTGACCATGGCCTTGGCAGCCGAGATGGTGGCCAAGGCATGGTCCAACGACGTGCGCCCGGACCAGTCCAGACACTGGCCCGGTTGTGCCGCGTTGACGGTGCGGGCGATTTCCGCGCACAGCGCCGATTCTTTGGAAGAACCGAGTAACACGACCGGCAGATTCAATTGTTCCGCCAGCACTGCAAAATGCCGCGCTGGCCAGCGTTTGGCTGGGCCGTACTCGGCGCCGGGAGCGAGCACGTAATAGCCCTGGCGTTTCAGGCTCATGCCAGCCAAGGCTGCATCCACCTTGACGGGATCCAGTTGCAATTGTGGCCGGTCCTGTGTCGTGCCGGCTTCTCCGCTCAGCGCAGAATAAAACGCCACCATCGGTGGCCTGTGACCATCCGGCGGATTGGGCAGGCGCTGGTTCAGCAACCCATAACGCGATTCCCCGTGGTAGCCCACCCGTTTGGGGATGCCGGCCCACCAGGGCAACAGCGCGCTTTTAAAAGAATTGGGGCCGACATAGGCGATATCGAACAAGCCGCGCAACTGTCGGGCGAGCTTGCGGCGCGCAGTCCATTGCAGGCCACCGTGGGCAAATGGCAGTTCGAACACGGCTTTCACCTGGGGCATGGCGCGGTAGACCGGGGCCACCCACGGCAATGCGCCCACCGTCACGGTTTCACCGCGGGTTTGCAGGCGGCGCAGCAGCGGCTCGGTCATGACCGCATCGCCTATCCATTGCGGGGCGATGACCAGTGAGCGGGTCATCCGCTTGAGGGTGTCAGTGACCAGCGCCGAAGTGCTCGCCCGCTTTCAGGCGGTAAACCGTGCTGCAATACGGGCACTTGGCCTCACCCAATTTGGCGACATCCAGATACACCTTGGGGTGTGTATCCCATGTTTTCATCTGGGCCAGAGGACTTGGGCAAAACACGCCACCCTGGTGGTTCAGGTCTTTGGCGAGCAATTCAACGGTAGAGCTTTTCATGGGGAGACTTTCGTGAGCCAGTGGGCGTATTTGGGATTGCGGCCGTTGACGATGTCAAAGAACGCGCTCTGGATTTTCTCGGTAATGGGGCCGCGCGAACCCACGTAATCGTCTTTGCCCAGCTCGATGCGGTCCAGCTCGCGGATCGGCGTGACTTCGGCGGCGGTGCCAGTGAAGAAGGCTTCGTCGCAAATGTAGACCTCGTCGCGGGTGATGCGTTTTTGCACCAACTCCAGCCCCAGGTCCTGGCAGATGTGCATGACGGTATTGCGGGTGATGCCGTTCAGCGCGCCGGCCGACAGGTCGGGTGTGTAGACCACGCCATTCTTGACCACAAACAGGTTCTCGCCCGCGCCTTCAGACACAAAACCGTTGGCGTCCAGCAGCATGGCTTCGTCGTAGCCGTCATCGGTGGCTTCCATGTTCGCCAGGATGGAGTTGGTGTAGTTGCTGACCGCTTTGGCCTGCGTCATCGTGATGTTGACGTGGTGGCGGGTGTAGCTGGAAATCTTGACACGAATACCACGTTTCATGCCTTCTTCGCCCAGGTAGGCACCCCAGGGCCAGGCGGCGACCATCAGGTGGATGGTGTTGCCCTTGGGCGAGACGCCCAGCTTCTTGTCGCCAATCCAGGTCAGGGGGCGCAGGTAGCCGGATTCGAGCTTGTTTTCACGGATCACCGCGCACTGGGCCTCATTGACCTGTGCCTGGGTGAACGGAATCTTCATGCGCAGGATCTTGGCGCTGTTGAACAGGCGTTCCGTGTGTTCTTCCAGGCGGAAGATGGCGGTGCCGCCGGCGCCCTTGTAGGCACGTACACCCTCAAAGGCACCGCAGCCGTAGTGCAGCGTGTGGCTCAGCACGTGGATCTTGGCGTCCCGCCAGTCCACCATCTGGCCGTCCATCCAGATTTTTCCATCGCGGTCAGACATTGAAGGGGGTTGGAGGCTCATGGCGGGTTTCCTTGGAATCAGGGTCGTAGAAACGCCGATTTTACGACCGGGGTGAGACAGGTCCCAGGCGAGGCTGCGAGGTCGGATTAGGCCCGTTGCAATTCCCATTGCACCAGCTTGCCGTTGGCGAAGCTGCAGCGCACCGTGGCGTCGGACGTATCGGTCCACTGGTAGGCTTCGCGCTCGGGGTCGGCCTCCTCAATCCGCTGCCCCAGTGCCTGCGCCAGCGCCAAAACCTGCAGCAGCGCCATGCCGCGCTCCAGTCGGGCATGCAGCATCACGGCGCTGGCCACGGTGCCCACCGGTCGCTGTGTGGTGCGCCGCAATACCATCAACATGCGGCTCATGTGCATCAGCACCCACATCACCAGGGCGCCCAGGACCAGTGCAATGCCCGCCCAGCCGTAAGCACGGTACGCCATCGCCGCGAGCAAGACCAGGACCAGCAACACCACAGCACGGGTAAGGACGGGGTATTTGTGCATCTGGAAAGTCGGCAGTGGCATGTTCAACCCAATCCCCGCACGATTTCCATGGCCTGCTCCACCCGGTCCACGGCATGGATGGTTAGACCTTCAAACTCTTTGCTATTGGTTTTTTTGGGGGCATTGGCCTTGGGCACGATGGCCACGGTGAACCCCAGCTTGGCGGCTTCCTTCAGCCGCTCCTGGCCGCGCGGTGCGGGGCGAACTTCACCGGCCAGCCCCACTTCGCCAAATGCAAAAAATCCCTTGGGTAGCGGTTTGCCGCGCAGGCTGGACGTGATGGCCAGCAGCACCGCCAGATCGGCGGCCGGCTCATTGATGCGTACACCGCCCACGGCGTTGACAAACACATCCTGGTCCATGCAGGCCACGCCGGCATGGCGGTGCAGCACGGCCAGCAGCATGGCCAGGCGGTCGCGGTCCAGGCCCACACTCAGGCGCCGGGGCGATGGCCCGCCGCTGTCGACCAAAGCCTGTATTTCGACCAATAACGGCCGGGTGCCTTCCAGCGTGACCATGACACAGCTGCCGGGCACCGGCTCCGCATGTTGGCTCAGAAAAATCGCACTGGGGTTGCTGACGCCCTTGAGCCCCTTTTCCGTCATCGCAAACACACCAATTTCGTTGACCGCCCCAAAGCGGTTCTTGATGGCCCGCACCAGGCGAAAGCTGCTGTGGGTTTCACCCTCGAAGTACAGCACCGTGTCCACCATGTGTTCCAGCACCCGGGGCCCAGCCAGCGCACCTTCCTTGGTGACATGGCCGACCAGCACAATGGCCGTGCCGCTCGATTTAGCGCAACGTGTCAGGTGGGCCGCACATTCACGCACCTGGGCGACCGATCCCGGTGCCGAAGTCAGTTGATCCGAATACACGGTCTGGATGGAGTCAATGACCGCCACGTCAGGCTGCAAACTGTCGATGGTGGCCAGTATCTTGTCGAGCTGTATTTCGGCCAGCACCTTGACCTGGGATGCGTCCAGCCCCAGTCGGCGCGAGCGCAGCGCGACCTGGGCGCCGCTTTCCTCACCCGTCACATACAAAGTGGATTGGCCGCCGCGTTGCAGCGAATCCAGGGCCTGTAATAGCAGTGTGGACTTGCCAATACCGGGGTCGCCTCCGATCAGCACCACCGCGCCTTCCACCATGCCGCCGCCCAGCACCCTGTCCAGCTCGTCCTGGCCGGTGGGTGTGCGCTGCACGTCACTGGCTTCGATATCAGCCAGCACCGCCACTTCGGCCGTTTTGGCCAAAGACTGGAATTGCGAGGTGTAGCGGTTCTTCGTCGGTGCCGACGATTCGGCCACTGACTCGATCAGTGTGTTCCAGGCCGCGCAGCTGGGGCATTTGCCCAGCCATTTGGGGCTGGTGCCACCACATTCGGTGCAGGTGTAAATCGTTTTCTCTTTGGCCATGCCACCATAATACTGTATAAAACTACAGATTCTTGATGCCCGCCCTGGCTTTGCGTACCTTGGTGACGTCCAGTGTGACCCGCATGGTCTCGGCCGCAACGGCGGAGGCAATGGTGGTGGCTGGGGTTGTGGTTTCCTTGCAATGGTGTTTGCCTATGGCCACGCCGTCTTTGTCCAGTATGGGAATGACCCACGGTGTGTTGGCGCGCGCACCGCGTTGCACCGACAGCGCAGTTTCGCCATTGGCCAGCTTCACATAGGTGCCAGGCGGGTAAAAGCCCGCCGCCTGCGCCATGGCCGACGCAATGCCCTGCGCGGGCCCTTCGGCCCCCATCACCATGGACTTGACGGCCTTCAACGGCGACAGTGACGCACGTGTCTTGCGCCCGGCCATCTTGGCGATAAAACTGTCGGCCATGGCCAAGACGCGGCGCGCCACCAGGGTGTCTGGCAGGCCCTCGGTTGCTTCGGGTGCATGGTGCCAGCGCACGATGTCCAATACCTCGGGCTTGTCCAGGCCCAGGTCTTCCAGAATGGCCACACCTTTCTCGGGATGCTGCTGTATCAGTGTGCGCTGCCATTCGGAGGGCGCCGTGTTCTGGCGGGCCAGACTGTCCTGGTCGCGCGCCATGCCGATGTTCATCAGCAGCGCGGCGCTGAGCAGGGCCTCACGCTGGGGCTGTGGCATCGCCAGCTTCTGCGATGTCAAATGGCAAACCACTGCACACAGCAGGGCGTGGGTTGCGCTATAGCCCTGTGTGGTGTCGGCCAGGGCCTGGAACAAACAAAACAGGCTGTCATCCGGGTCGGCTGCCAGCAGTTCCAAGGCCTTCTTCTCAATACCGGCCAGGCGCTCCAGCGGGCTGATGGCCAGGCCGCCCTGGTACAGGATGCCACGCAACACCTCTTGCAGGTCCAGCCAGCCGCCGTTGAGTGGCTCGCCGACAACATAGTCGCTCTCCCGTATTTCGCTGGGCATGGGCGCTTGGCTGATTGTCAACACGTCTGCACCGGCGCTGAGCATCGCGTGCACCATACGTTCGTAGCTGCGCTGCCAGGCCTGCGCGTCGGCCGGCAAGGACGATGCGTGGTGGGCGTGCAACTTGTCGCGGTGTTCTTCGGACGTGATCGGTTGGCCCTTGCGCAGCAGCAACTGGCCGGCCGCACTCCACACATCCACCGGCAGTGGTTTGCCGATCTCCAGCTGCGCCACCGGAATCGGCACGTATTTCATACTCATACCGCCACCTCGACCGGTACGCGCTGCGCCAAGCCACACATCAGCTCATAACCCACGGTGTGGGCACAGGCCGCCACCTCGTCTATGGACAGCACCGCGCCATTGGCCGCCGTGCCCCATAAGGTGACCACACTGCCGGGGCCGGCCTGCGGCACCGGTGTCAGGTCCACCGTAATCATGTCCATGCTGACCCGTCCCACGGTGCGGGTGCGCACGCCGTCGACCAGCACCGGTGTGCCGCTGGGGCAGATGCGGGGGTAACCGTCCGCATAACCACAGGCCACGACCCCGATGCGCATTGCCTCGGGCGCCAGGAAGCTTGAGCCATATCCGACGCTAGCCCCCGTCGGAAGGTCTTGTATTGCTATGATTTTTGCAGCAAGTGTCATGGTCGGCTGCAAACCCCAGTCGGCAGCGCTGTGTTCGGGGAAATCTGGCGCACTGCCATACATGGCGATGCCGGGGCGTACCCAGTCGGACACCACATACCGATCAGGCTGCGTTTCAGCCTGCGCCGGGTCTACCGCATGGCGCAGTGTGGCGGCGCTGTTGCTCAGGCTGCGCTCACCCGGCAAGTCGTGTGTGGTGCGGGCGAAGAGGGCCATCTGTTCGGCCACACCCTTGGGGCCATCGGCGTCGCTGAAATGGGTCATCAGCGAAATCTCGTCCACCTGGGGCAGGGCGTTGAGCCGGGCCCATGCGGATCGGTAACGTTCGGGCGCAAAACCCAAGCGGTTCATGCCGGTGTTCATTTTGAGGAACACCCGCTGTGGCACATTGGTCTTGTGGGCGGCCAGCATGTCGATCTGGGCCTCGCAGTGCACGGTGTGCCACAGGTCCAGGCGCGAGCACAGTTCCAGGTCGCGCAACTCGAACGCGCCCTCCAGCAGCAGGATGGGGCCGCGCCAGCCCAGGTCTCGCATGCGCTGGGCCTCGTTGAAATCCAGCAGGGCAAAGCCGTCGGCGCCGCGCATGCCCTCGAAGGCGCGCTCTATGCCGTGGCCGTAGGCATTGGCCTTGACCACAGCCCAGACCCGAGCGTCGGGCGCGGCGCGGCGCAGGCGTTCCAAGTTGTGCCGAAAGGCCTCGGTGTGGATGGTTGCAAGTATGGGACGGGGCATATTAAACCTTGGGAGCGGCGGTGTGGCGGAGGTGTGCCCGGATTCTGACATTGCCGGGCGTGCTATAACCACGGCACGTTTGGAGACCCCCACAATAACCCCACGCATCAGTTTTCCTGATGCGCGCATATCCCACGCATGAAACGCGGTTTTTACACCATCATGTCGGCGCAGTTTTTCAGCTCGCTGGCAGACAACGCCCTGTTTGTTGCAGCTGTGCAATTGCTACGCAGCGGCGGTGCCGCAGAGTGGCAGCAGGCCGCCCTGGTTCCCATGTTTGCACTGTTTTACGTGGTGCTGGCCCCGTTTGTGGGCGCCTTTGCCGATGCGCAGCCCAAGGGCCAGGTCATGCTCTACAGCAATGCCATCAAGATTGTGGGCTGCGTGATGATGCTGTTCGGCACCCACCCCCTGATGGCTTACGCCATCGTCGGCTTGGGGGCTGCGGCCTATTCGCCGGCCAAATACGGCATCCTGACCGAGCTGCTGCCTGCCAGCCAGCTGGTCAAGGCCAATGGCTGGATCGAAGGCCTGACCATTGCCTCCATCATCCTGGGCGTGCTGCTGGGCGGGCAACTGGTAGGGCCCGCGGTTTCGGCGTATTTGCTGGGCTTTGACATGCCCATGCTGAACACCGGCATTGACAACGCCCCCGAGGCCGCCATCAGCGTGCTGATACTGGTCTACATCGTGGCCGCCTGGTTCAACACCCGCATTCCCCAGACCGGCGTGCCCATGCGGCCCCTGCCCAAAAACCTGATCAGCCTGTTGCCCGATTTCTGGAACTGCAACCTGCGCCTGTGGCGCGACCGCCTGGGTCAAATCTCACTGGGCACCACCACGCTGTTTTGGGGTGTCAGCGGCAATCTGCGGTTTATTGTGTTGGCCTGGGCGTCTGCGGCGCTGGGTTATAGCGTGACACAGGCCTCCGCCCTGGTGGGCGTGGTGGCCATTGGCACGGCCGTGGGCGCGGTGGCTGCTTCGATGCGCATGCGCCTGGACCAGGCTACGCTGGTTTTGCCGCTGGGCATAGGCATGGGCCTGCTGGTTATCTTGTTGAATTTCATTACCAATGTCTGGGTGGCCGCGCCATTTCTGATTCTGCTGGGCGGGCTGGGTGGATTCCTGGTCGTGCCCATGAATGCACTGCTGCAGCACCGCGGCCACAACCTGATGGGCGCGGGTCGCTCCATTGCCGTGCAAAATTTCAACGAACAGGCGTGCATTTTGGGTCTGGGCGCGTTTTACAGCCTGTCCACTGGCATGGGCCTGTCAGCCTTTGGCGCCATAACCGTGTTTGGCCTGGTGGTGGCTGGTTTCATGTGGCTGATCAAACGCTGGCACGAACGCAACTGCCGCGAACATGCCGCCGACATTGCCAACCTGCTGGAAATCGCCCGCCACGACAACCTGCATGGCTGAGGCTGCTAGGCGGCACTAGCCCACTGGCGTATCCGCCCACACTACACGATCGCGCCCCTGCGCTTTGGCGGCGTACAGCGCCTGGTCTGCGGTGGCATACAGGTTGTCCAAGGATGCCCGTTGGTGGGTCTTCAAACCTGTGACGCCAAGACTGGCGGTCATGGGAACGAGCAACCCCCCTTGCAGATCCAGTGGTCGTTCACTCACCACCGCACGTAGTTTTTCTGCCAGGCCGATTGCGCCAGCCCGCTGCGTATTGGGCATGAGCAGAATGAATTCTTCACCTCCCATGCGGGCCAGCACGTCGGTGCCGCGCACATGGGCCGATAGCAGGGCCGCCACCTGCTGCAAGACCAGATCGCCCGCCGGGTGGCCATGCCCGTCGTTCACCCGCTTGAAGAAGTCCAGGTCCACCATCAGCACACAGAGGTCGCTGGGCGCACGGGCCCTGCGGTCGAGCTCCTGCTGTGCCACCTGCAGAAATTTGCGCCGGTTGTACAGACCGGTCAGAGTGTCGCGTTCGGCCAGAAACTCCAGCTCCTGCTGTTTGTGCAGCAGGGCCGCGTTGCTGAGCTCCAGTCTGCGTTGCAGCAATACCGTGCGGGCATATTGGTGCCACATCATTGCGGAGATCAGTTGCGCCATCAGCACCACCGCAATGGCCTGAATCTGCAGGCTGGCCAGCAAGCTAGGGTCGATGCCGCTGTTGCGCAAGATCGTCCAGAAGACCAGAAACGCCGCGCCAAAGACCAGGCCGGAGAAGCCGGGCCGCATCAGGGAGAGCACCGCCGTCCCCATGCAGATCACCAGAAAGGTGGCGATGCCATTGCCCACGCCCACGTCCTGGATGGCTGCCGCCGCACCAAATGCCAGGTAGGTGCCGCAAAATGCAGTTTGCAACGCCATGCCGGCAACACCAGTGCTGTTATTGCCGCGCAATAACGCGTGGGCCAGCAGCCCGCATACCAGCAGGCCGACGGCCACGCCTGCTTGCAGTCCGGTCAGTGCATCAGCCCAGGCTTGCAGATTGGCTTGCCCGTCAGGTGCCTGGTAATGGGCGAACCACACGGCTAGCGCGGCATGTAGTGGCACACCCAGCAGCGCGAGCCAGCGGTTGCGCCACAAGGTGACGCTGGTAGCAATACCCTGTACCTGGTCGTATTCCCGCCTGATGCGTCTGGCACTGGCCAACCAGTGCGTGAACCGGGAAGAAGTTGTCACCGTGATCCTCTATTTTTTCTCATGGAAGCGGCGGAGGCCGACGGCCGCGTCCATGGCACTGGAATCTTCACACCATTGCCAAAGCCCTGCAAGTTCTTTTACAGGGTGATAAGGTGGCACCCTTCACTAACTGAGACGCCACCCTACCATGACCACCGTTTACGACTTTGAAGCCCTGACCATCAACGGCAAGTCCGTACCCCTGAGCCAGTACCAGGGCAAACCCATGCTCATCGTCAACACGGCCAGCGCTTGCGGCTTCACGCCACAGTTTGCCGGACTGGAAGAGCTGCACAAGACCTATGCCGACAAGGGCTTGGTGGTGCTGGGCTTTCCGTGCAACCAGTTTGGCGCGCAGGACAAGGGCAGCAACGACGAGATCGCCGAGTTTTGTCAGCTGAACTACGGCGTCAGCTTCCCGATGATGGCCAAGATCGATGTCAACGGTGGCGACGCACACCCGCTGTACCAGTGGTTGTCTGCCGAGGCGCCGGGCCTGTTGGGCACCAAGGCCATTAAATGGAATTTCACCAAGTTTTTAGTTGGCAAGGACGGGCAGGTTCTCAAGCGGTATGCGCCTACCGATACACCCAAGAGCATGGCGGACGATATTGAGGCGGCGTTGGCCTAGAGCCCATGGTTCACGCCGGCGCAGCCCCCGCCTGCCGTAAAAAGTCGGCCAGCGTCTTGCCCGCTTCATCCCGGAACACCGCGTCCTGCACCTGCAGCCCATCCATGCGGTCCAGCCGGAAGCTGCGAAAGGCGTGGCGTGTTTCACACCAGGCCGCCAGTGTCCACACCTTGCCCCAGAAAAAGCAGCCCAGTGGGCGAACACTGCGTTGGCTGCTTTGGCCGGCTACATCGCGGTAATCCATCACCAGCTTGCGGCGCAGCTGAACGGCCTCGCGCAGCGTCTGCAGGGTTTGCTGGATGGCTGGCTCCACGCTGAACGTGGGCGCATACAGCGCCAGGCTTTCGGCCGCAGCCCGGGTCTGGCGCGGCAGTATGGACAAAATCTTGCCCAGCGCCTGCTCGGCGTCGCGCGCCAGCACCGGGTCCAGCCAGGCCTGGGCCAGGCGTGTGGCGGCTACCAGGGCACGGGCTTCACCAGCACTGAACATCAGCGGCGGCAGCTCGAACCCGGCGCCCAGCCGGTAACCCACCCCGGCCTCGCCGTCTATGGGTACCCCCTGGTGCTGCAGGTCGGCCACGTCGCGGTAGACGGTGCGTTCGGATACCTCCAGGCGCTCGGCCAGAAAGGCGGCCGTGGTCAGGCGCCGGCCGCGTATCAGTTGGACAATGTGGAAGAGTCGGTCGGCGCGGCGCATGGTGTGTTTGGCATTTTATGCCGGTAGCCCCCGTCAACACTGAACAATACGCTATCGAAACAGTAGTGAATCAAGATTCGCACCCATCGCCTGCGCAATCAGCCGCATGTCGTGGTCGCTGATGGCGAACAGGCCAAAGCGGAATTTGTAGCCCCAGCGCTGGCGGTTTTCCACAAATTCAAAGGCGTCGAGCAGGGGAAGGATAGGGGCCTCCTCTGCTTGTACATAACCGACATCGCGGCGATTCGGCACAAAGCCCTCACCCATACTCGACGTGGCCCCCACGCTTGCCACTGGGTGTGCTGCGCTGCCCCCCGAGGGGGTCTTCGCGCCTTGGGGCGGCCCGCCGTCGCGAAACGGATAAGGCTCACCGGGAAGCACGATCCCAATCGACACAAAACTTTGGCAGGTATCCCTGCCGCCCATGGTGACCGTGGGCGCGTAGTAGGCCACGCGGTCGCCGGGCCGCACGCGGCGGATTGGCGCTAACTTGCCGTGGCAGATCTGCATAAAACCGCCCTCCCGGCCGCGGCGGGCGTGGGCAGCGCTGGCCACGGCGATCCAGTTACGTGGGGCTTGCATGTTTTCTCCTGGCGTGAATGGATGAAGCCCTGATGCTGCGCCAGGGCTACTGACAGCGTAGTGTCAGTAGAAGTCTCCACCTGCGCCGCCTTCCATAGGCGAGTCCCCCATGGGATACTGGTGTTCGTGAATGACGCCCTGACATCCTCCTCATCCAACCCGCCAATCGACAACCCCTGGAAATTGGCGCTGGAGGGCTCCGGCGTCGGGGTGTGGGACTGGAATATGGCCACCGGTGCGCAGTCGCACTCGGCCCACTGGGAGGAGATGCTGGGCTACCAGGCAGGCACTTTCACGCAGGGCCACCAGGACTTTGCCGCGTTAGTGCACCCGGACGACTGGGACCTGATGCAGGCCGCGGTGACGCGTTACTGGGCGGGCGAGGTCTGCGACTACGCGGTGGACTTTCGCATGCGCTGTAAAGAAGGCGGCTGGAAGTGGATACTGTCGCGCGGTACCGTAGTGGAGCGTGACGCCCAGGGCCATCCCGTGCGCATGATTGGCACCCACACCGATATTTCGGAACGCAAACGGGCCGAAGAAGAGTTGCTGGCGCTGAATGCCCGTCTGCTGGAGAACACGCAGCAGTTGGAGACCACACTTACCAGTATCAGCCAGGGCATCATGCTGTTCGACGCCGAGGGGCGCGTGCGCAAGTTCAACCGCCGGGTGTGTGAGTTGCTGGATGTGCCCGAGCGTGTGTTGGCGGCCCACCCCACGGTGCAGGACCTGATACGCCTCCAACTGGAGCGGGGTGATTTCGGCCCCGACGCCAAACTGGTGGATGCAGAGGCGCGCACGGCCTTGTTGAACGTGGCCAGCGGCGCCTCGGACGCCGTGCCCAGCAACTACCTGCGCGGCACATCGGCCGGCCGTACGCTGGAGGTGCGCACCCAGCAACTGCCCGACGGTGGCATGGTGCGCACCTTTGCCGATGTGACTGACTACGTGCAAGCTGAGGCCGCCCGCCAACGCCTGAACCGCCTGCTGGATGACACCCAGACCATTGCCCGCGTGGGCGGCTGGGAGCGTGACTTCGAGACCGGCAAGGTCTATTGGACCGAGGGTGTGTACCGCATCCTGGAGGTGACGCCCGAGGAGTTCGTGCCCAGCGACCTGGCCTCCACCCAGCGCTTCTTCACCCCGCAGGCGCGCGAGCTGATACGCCCCGTGTTACCGGCCAGCGCGAGCGATACGCAAACCACCCATGATCTGGAACTGGAGATGGTCACCTGGACCGGGCGCCACATCTGGATCCGCTTCAAGGGCACTACCCTCTGGGAGCAGGGGCGCCTGCGCAAACGCATCTCGGTGCTGCAGGACATCACCGAAATTCGCCTGGCC
Organism: Rhodoferax sp.; assembly: GCA_043738115.1. Taxonomy (GTDB): domain Bacteria; phylum Pseudomonadota; class Gammaproteobacteria; order Burkholderiales; family Burkholderiaceae_C; genus Allorhodoferax. The sequence continues at coordinate 26,592 of JAYSZJ010000104.1, forward strand.
CAGGCCACGGCCCGCGACAGCGAGGCGCGCTGGAAACTGGCGCTGGAGAGCATAGGTGATGGCGTGTGGGACTGGCATATCCAGGAAGGCACGGAGTTTTTTTCGAAGCGCCTGCTGCAGATGTTTGGCTACTGCGGTGGAGACCTGCACAGCCGGCCCGAAGAGTTCGACGACCGCACCCACCCGGAAGATGCGGAGCAACTGTTGCAAGCGCGCCAGGACCACTTTGATGGCCGCGCCCCGCTGTACCAGAATGAACGCCGCATCCTGTGCAAGGACGGGACCTGGAAATGGGTGCTGAGCCGGGGCATGGTGATCAGCCGCGATGCGGATGGCAAACCGCTGCGCATGATCGGCACCTTCACCGACATTTCCAGCCGCAAGGCAGCCGAGGCGCTGATACGCCAGCAGGCCTTCTACGACGCACTGACCGGCCTGCCCAACCGGCGCATGATGCGTGACCGCCTGGAGCAGGAGATCAAACGCAGCAAACGCGACCAGCAGCAGCTGGCCATTTTGTTCATCGACCTGGACCACTTCAAGGAGGTCAACGACACGCTGGGCCACGACCGGGGCGACCAGCTGCTGGTCGAGGCCGGGCGGCGCATCCAGGGCTGCGTGCGGGCGTCCGACACGGTGGCACGCATGGGGGGGGACGAGTTCACGGTGATACTGGGCGAGCTGCCCAGCAGCAGCCACCTGGAGGGCGTCCTGCAGAAAATGCTGGGCGCGCTGGGCTCCGTCTTCCAGCTGGGTACCGAGCAGGTGTTTGTGTCGGCCAGCATTGGCATCACCATGTACCCGAGTGATGCCACCGGCATCGAAGACCTGCTGAAGAATGCCGACCAGGCCCTGTATGTGGCCAAGGGCGCGGGGCGCAACCGCTTCAGCTTCTTCACCCCCGCCTTGCAAGAGGCGGCACAGACCCGTGTGCGCCTGGCCAGCGACCTGCGCACCGCGCTGCTGGAGCAGCAGTTCCACGTGGTCTACCAGCCGATTGTGGAGCTGGCCACCGGCGCCATCCACAAAGCCGAGGCGCTGATACGCTGGCGCCACCCGGTGCGGGGCATGGTCAGCCCGGCGGCATTTATCCCGATTGCAGAGTCCAGCGGCCTGATCGTGGAGATTGGCGACTGGGTGTTCAAGCAGGCGGCCGAGCAGGTACGCCTGTGGCGCCAGACACTGGCAACGGACTTCCAGATCAGCGTTAACAAATCGCCGGTGCAGTTCCACCACAGCGGGGCCGGCAAGACATCCTGGGCCGCACAGCTGACCAGCATGGACATGCCGGGCGACAGCATTGTGGTGGAGATCACCGAAGGCCTGTTGCTGGACACCACCACGAATGTGGCCGACACCCTGCTGGCGATGCACGCAGCGGGCATGGGTGTGTCGCTGGATGACTTTGGCACCGGTTATTCGTCCCTGTCTTACCTGCAGAAATTTGATATCGATTTTGTCAAAATCGACCAGTCCTTCGTGCGCCATTTGACGGATAACTCCACCGATCTGGCCCTGTGCCGTGCCATTGTGGTGATGGCCCATGCGCTGGGTATGCGCGTCATTGCCGAGGGGGTGGAAACCGCACAGCAGCGCGACCTGTTGGCCGAGGCGGGTTGTGACTATGCGCAGGGCTACCTGTACGCCCAGCCGATGCCGTCGCCCGAGTTCGAGGCCTTTGTGGCGACCTATGCGTCGTCCACCCAAACCCAGCTGTCGCTGTCAGGCGCCTGAGGCCGCCAGCGCCGCGTCCAGCACTTCCACCCAGTGCAGCACGGGCGTCTGGGTGCCGCTTTGCAGGTGGGTGATGCAGCCGATGTTGGCAGAGACTATGACCTCGCTGTTCAGCTCTTTCAGGTGGCCCAGTTTGCGGTCGCGCAACTGGTAAGCCAGGTCGGCTTGAAGCACGCTGTAGGTGCCGGCCGAGCCGCAGCACAGGTGGGCCTCGTTTATTGCGGTGCGGATGGTAAAGCCCAGCGCGCCCAGGTGGTGTTCGATACCGCCTTTGAGTTTTTGGCCGTGTTGCAGCGTGCAGGGGGGGTGCAGGGCCAGCGTGGGCGCGTTGGCGCGTATGCGGTCTGGCAATGCGGGCATCGTGGTCTGCAAGGCGTCGACGATGGTGGGCAACAGCTCGCTTAAATCCCGGGTCAGCGCACTGATGTGCTGTGCCTTCGCGGCGTAGGCCGGGTCGTGCTGCAGGATGTGGCCGTACTCCTTGACCGTCACGCCGCAGCCGGAGGCGTTCATCACAATGGCCTCCACAGCGCCGCCGCCGTCAAAACCTTTGTCCTGCAGATAGGGCCACCAGGCGTCGATGTTGGCGCGCATTTCTGCCATGCCGCCGTCCTGGTCGTTCAGGTGGAATTTGACGGCACCACAACAGCCGGCCTTGGGCGCCACCAGTGTTTGTATGCCGGCCGCGTCCAGCACACGCGCCGTGGCAGAGTGGATGTTGGGCGCCATCGCGGGTTGGGCGCAGCCGGCCAGCACCAGCACCTTGCGGGCATGGGTTCGGGTGGGCAATACACCGGCAGCCTGCTTGGGCGGCACCTTGGCCTGCAGGCCGGCCGGCAGCAGCGGGCGCACCAGTTGGCCCAGCGCCATGGCCGGGGCAAACAGCGGGGAGGGGATGCCTTCCTTCAGCGCCCAGCGCAAAGCTTTCTCGCTGGTGGGGCGTGGCACCTTGGCATCCACCAGTTTGCGGCCGATGTCCAGCAGGTGGCCGTAGTCCACACCGCTGGGGCAGGTGGTCTCGCAGTTGCGGCAGGTCAGGCAACGGTCCAGGTGTAGCTGGGTTTTGCGGGTGGGCTCCTGGCCCTCCAGCACCTGTTTCATCAGGTAGATGCGGCCGCGCGGGCCGTCCAGTTCATCCCCCAGCAACTGGTAGGTGGGGCAGGTGGCAGTGCAGAAGCCGCAGTGCACACACTTGCGCAATATGGCTTCGGCGGCCTGGCCGTCGGCGGTGTGGATGTATTCGGGGGCGAGCTGGGTTTGCATGGGGGGTGGGTCCGTGGCCTCTTGTGTCCGCGTGTCAGCCTCACCAGGCGGGGAACAGGCGCTGGGGGTTGAAGATGCCTTGGGGGTCCAGGCTCTGTTTGAGGCGCTGCTGGATAAGCATCTGCGCCGGGTTACTTATGAAAAACTGGCCTGTATCCACCGCAAATGCTGGTTGAGGTGCTACAAAAATACTAGCGTGCCCACCGTGGGTGCGCGCCAGGGTGTGCAGCTGTGCGCTCGCATCCACCGGCGCCCACAGCCAGCGCAGGCCGCCGTGCCACTCCACCAGTTGGGGCCAGGGCAGGTTGTCGAATGCCGGGGCCGTCTGGGCCACGCTGATGCGCCATAAGGCCAGATTGGGATCGGCAGGGCGCTGGAAGAAGGGCAGTTGCTGGTCGCGGCACAAGGCCCAGTCGCCTTGGGCCTGGGTGTTGTCCATGCGTTGGCCCGTTTGTTCGGTCAGCATCTTCTGGCAGGCGGCTTCCACCGCTGCCACCGCACCACGCAGGCGCACAAACAGCAGGTCTTGCCCGGCGGGGCTGGCCGTGTTGTCGTGTATCCAACAGCTGGCATTCAGCGGCAGCGGCTGCCCACCCCAGCGGTGCAGGCACTCCAGTGCAGTGGCCTGGTCCAGTGCAAATAACAGTGTGGCCTCGGCCGGCGCCACCGGCAGCACCTTCAGCGACACCTGGGTAATCAGCCCCAGCGTGCCCATGCTGCCCACCAACATGCGCGACACGTCATACCCCGCGACGTTTTTCATGACCTGGCCACCAAACACCAGTTCTTCGCCCAGGCCGTTGACCATGTGTAAACCCAGCACGTATTCGCGCACGGCACCGGCGTTGGCGCGGGCCGGGCCGCTCAGGCCAGCGGCCACCATACCTCCGATGGTGGCAACGGTGGCTGACCATGCGAAATGCGGTGGCTCAAAGGCCAGGCACTGGCCACGCTCGGCCAGCACGGCTTCCAGTTCGGCCAGCGGTGTGCCGGCGCCCACGGTGACGACCAGCTCAGACGGCTCATAACTCAAGATGCCGTTCAGCCCCCGGGTGTCCAACACCTCACCCCGCAAACTGCCGTGGCCGTAAAAATCCTTGCTGCCGCCGCCGCGTATGCGCAGTGCAGTACCGTCGGCCGCGGCGGAGCGGATGTGGTCGGTGAGGGTGTCGAGCGCGGGGGCCAGGGTTGCGGTTTGCATGATGCAGTGCATGGTAGCGGTGGCCTTGTGCGGGTGGCGTGAATTTTTTGAAACCCAATGCCCCAAAAATTTGACGGTGTGACACCATACAGTCAGGCCATCGGGGCACCGTTAGAGTGCTTCGAATCGGGGGGCTTTTCCCTCAACTTCAGCAAGGGACACATATGCAAGTACTAGTCAACACCGACGACCATATCCACGGCAGCGAATCTCTGGCCCAGTGGGTGCAGGATGAGGCCAACAGCCGCCTGGCCCGCCTGCGCGACCACATCACCCGCCTGGAGGTGTTCATGTCCGACCTGGACGGTGGCAAGTCGGGCATCAATGACAAACGCTGCCGGCTGGAGGCCCGCGTGGCCGGTCGCCCGCCGGTGTCGGTAACGGCAGAGGCCGACAAGATGGCCGCTGCCTTTATCGATTCAGTCGACAAACTGGTGCGCCTGATCGATACCGAGCTGGGTCGTGTCAAAGACCGGCACGGCCGCGACACCATACGCACGGCGGTGCAGGAGGAGTAGATAGGTAAGCCCCCACGTTCCCCCACTCTGTGTGGGTCGCTACTCCCAGCTCTAGTCAGCGAAGAAATTCACCGGCAGGCCGGGCACATCCACGCGGGTGGAGAACACGCAGCCGGATTGCGGGAAGGCCGCGAGTTCGGCATCGCTGCGTTTGTAACGCGCCGTGGTCACATACAGTGTCTTGCCGTCTTCACCGCCCAGACAGGGCATGGTGGGGCACATGGCGGGCACCGAAATCTCGGCCAGCAGGCGGCCATCGGGGGCAAATTTGCAGATGCGCTGGCCTTCAAACATGGCGGCGTAGTAGTTGCCTTCCACGTCCACCGCCGCACCGTCGGGCCGGCCCTGGTAGGGCGGCAGGCCGTTGGTGCCGCGCGGCGCGTCCCATAACCAGTCGGCGGGTTTGGGGGAGTGTTGCTGGAAGATGCGGTGCGCGCTCAGTGCATTGGTCAACACATCAAAATCCCAGGCGTGGACGATGTGGTTCGGTGTGTCAGACCAGTAGGTGGTGCGCCCGTCGGGGCTCCAGCCCAGGCCATTGCCGGTGAGGGCATCACCCGCATGTTGCGTGACGATGGGCGCACGGCCATCACGGCAATCGATGGAGAACAGCGCGCCCGCACGGCTGGCCTTGGGCTCGTCGATGGTGCCGACCCAGAAGCGGCCCAGCGCGTCGCACTTGCCGTCGTTGGCGCGCACGGCCGCGCTGTCGTACGGCAGGGTGGTGATCAGTTCCAGCGCGCCCCGCCATTCACGGGCGCGAAACACACCATCGCGTCGTGCAATGACCAGGCCACCGCTGGCGGCAGGGGCAATGCAACCGGGCTCGGATGGCATGTCCCAGCTATCGACCGTGCCCATGTAGACATTGGCGCGGCATACTTTTTTGCCGGGGATGTCGACCCAGTACAGCGTCTGCTCCTGCGGGTGCCAAAAGGGCGATTCACCGAGTTGAAAACTCTCGGGGCTTACGGTTTGCCAATCGACCGTTGGTGTTGAAGTTGTCATCGTCATGTGTGTTCCACCTCAATGCGCATCGCGCTGGAGAATGTTTGACCGGGCCGCAGGATGCACACACCCAGGTCTTCTGCCCTGGCGCCGGTCCGGGCCATGCGGTTGACCGCGTCGTTGACATGGCTGACCGGTTCGATCGCAATGCTGTCGCTGGTCGGTGTGCTGTACACCACCAGGCGGCTCAGGCTGGAGAGCACACGCATGGTCAACACGCTGTCGCGCAGTTGCACCGTGCCGGCCCAACCGTCAAAGCAGTGGTCCACCTCCAGCGTGGCGCAAGGCGTATCCAGCCCAGTGCTGGGTGCACGGTGGGTGGGCAGTTTGTCGTCACCCATCTCCCAGCGGCCGGTGGCGTCGAACTGCACGTGGCTGTCGGGGCGTTTGATGAAAAACGGATGCCAGCCCAAGCCCACCGGCACGGCGGCGGCCGACTGGTTGGTGATGCTCAAGGACAGCTCCAGCGCATGGGCTTCGAGTTTAAAAGCCTGCGAGCAATCGAAGTCAAACGGCCAGGATGTATCGGCCTTGTGTTCATACGACAGGAGTGCAAAGGTGTCGTTGGATTCCAGCACCGTCCAAGGCCGCTCCCAGCCCACACCGTGGATGGCGTGTGGATAAGGCGGCCAGTTATTAACCAGCGGGTGGTCCGTGCCCTGCCACTGCAACGTGGCCTGGCCGATCCGGTTGGAGAACGGCACCAGCGGGTAACTGCCGGCCTGGCGCACTGAGTGTAAATCGTGCGCAGGTGTGGAGCGCAGCACTGGTATGCCACTGAACCACAGGCCAGCGATGCAGCCGCCGAGTTCAGGTTTAAGGTCGCATTGCAGGTCAGCGCAGCGCAGGGTCAGAGGATTTTGCATCCCCAAATTGTGCGCCCAAGCGGTCCAAAAAAAAGGCCCCTGGGAACCAGTCGGTTACCAAGGGCCTGATGGCGTGCGCAGCGTGTACTGCGCTGGGAGAAACCGGGTTAACGGTTGTATGCAGTCTCGCCGTGCGAGGTGATGTCCAGACCTTCGCGTTCGTCTTCTTCGCTGACACGCAGACCGATGGTCTTGTCGACGATGAAGTAAGCAATTGCCGATACGATGCCCGACCACAACACAGTCACACCTACGGCCTTGGCCTGGATCCAGACCTGACCGGCGATGGAGTAATCCGCCGCGGGGATCATGGTCGCTGTGACCCAGTCACCCATGGCGCTAGGGCCACCCAGTGCAGGGGATGCAAACACACCGGTCAACAAGGCACCCAAAATGCCGCAGACACCGTGCACGCCGAACACGTCCAGCGAGTCGTCAGCACCCAGCATCTTCTTCAGACCGGTCACACCCCACAGGCCGGCAAAACCAGCGATCAGGCCGATGGCCAGGCCACCACCGATGCCAACGTTGCCAGCGGCTGGCGTAATCGCCACCAAGCCCGCCACCGCGCCGGATGCAGCACCCAGCATGGAGGCTTTGCCCTTGACCATGGCTTCACCGATACACCAGGTCAACACGGCTGCGGCGGTTGCGCCCAGGGTGTTGATGAAGGCCAGGGCCGCAAATCCATTGGCTTCGAGAGCGGAGCCGGCGTTGAAACCGAACCAGCCCACCCACAGCAGTGCAGCACCGACCATGGTCAGTGTCAGGCTGTGGGGTGCCATGGCTTCTTTGCCGTAACCGATACGTTTGCCGATGAAGAAGGCACCCACCAGTCCGGCAACGGCAGCGTTGATGTGCACCACGGTACCGCCGGCAAAGTCCAGCGCGCCCCATTGCCACAGCAGACCGGCCTTGGCCGTCATGGCTTCGGCCACTTCCTTGGAAGCGTAGGCGTCAGGGCCCATCCAGAACCAGACCATGTGGGCCATCGGCGCGTAGCTGAAAGTGAACCACAGCACCATAAAGGCCAGCACGGCGGAGAACTTGATGCGTTCTGCGAATGCTCCCACGATCAGTGCGCAAGTGATACCGGCAAAGGTGGCCTGGAAGGCTGCAAACACGATTTCAGGGATGTAGACACCCTTGCTGAACGTGGCCGCGTTGGCAAAGGTGCCAGCCGCGTTGTCCCAGACGCCCTTCATGAACAGCCGATCAAAGCCGCCGATGAACTGGTTGCCTTCGGTGAACGCCAGGCTGTAGCCGTAGATGAACCACAGCACCACGATCATGGAGAACGTGACCATGACCTGCATCAGCACGGACAACATGTTCTTGCTGCGGACCAGGCCGCCGTAGAACAGGGCCAGGCCGGGCACGGTCATCAAAATGACCAGCAGGGTGGAGACCATCATCCAGGCGGTGTCGCCCTTGTTAGGCACTGGTGCGGGCGCTGCAGCTGGTGCTGCGGCTTCTGCCGCGGCGGGAGCGGCCGCAGCAGGTGCGGCAGCCTCGGCGGATGCGGTCACCGCTGGTGCTGAGGCGGTGGGCGCTGCGGTCTGCGCCAGTGCAGCCGAACCGGCTGTTAACAGGCCCCAGCCCAACGCGAGGGATACAAGTAGTTTTTTCATAGTGCTTCTTTTCCTGTCTCGCCGGTGCGGATGCGAACAACCTGCTCCAGGTCGTACACAAAAATCTTGCCGTCACCAATCTTGCCGGTGCGGGCCGCGCCTTCGATGGCCTCAATCACACGGTCGACCAGGGCGTCGTCAATGGCGGCTTCGATCTTGACCTTGGGCAAGAAATCGACCACGTATTCCGCGCCGCGGTACAGCTCGGTGTGGCCTTTTTGACGGCCGAAGCCTTTGACTTCGGTGACTGTGATGCCTTGCACGCCCATGCCGGACAAGGCTTCACGCACCTCGTCGAGCTTGAACGGTTTAATGATCGCCGTTACGAGTTTCATACTGCTATTTCCTTGAAGGGTGAACTGTGAATCAGAAGGTGTACTTCACGCCGACGGTGACGGCGTTCTTACCCAGGTTGTCAAAGGTGCCGACTTTGTAGAAGGCGTCTTTGGCATCGGTGGTGTAGGCCGCCAGGGATGCGGACAAGCCATTGCCGAAGTCTTTGCCCAGGGTCAGGGAGAAGTCGGTGTAGTCGCCGTTGCCACCCTGGTTGGGGATGGTCTGGCGGCCCACGTGGGGGGTCAGCGAGAAGCCATTGCCCAGGTCAATGGCAGCGGCTGCTTCAATGTAGGAGCTGCCCGAGCTGTTGGGGTTGGCAATGAAGTTGCCAGTGGACTGGCTGTATTTGACCGTCACGATGCCAAAGGTCAGCGCGCCATAAACCTCAGTGGTGTTGGCATTGACCAGCACGCGGTCTGCGGTGTTGTTGGGGTATTGGTAGGTGATCACGCCCACGTCGAAGTTCAGGCCGGAGGTGATTTCACCCTTGTAGCCGCCGTACAGATCCACTTCCAGCGTGCCGTCGGTGGCACCCACATAGTCCTTGATCCAGCTGACGTTGGAACCCCAAGCCCCCAGGTACAAACCACTCTTGTGTGCAAAGTCCACACCGCCTTGCAAGGCGGGTTTGAAGGATGTCTGTGCCACGCTGCGGAAACGGTAGTCGCTGACGACACCCACATTGAAGCTCAGGCTGGACGCTGGCTCGGGTGCAGGAGCAGCTGTTTGGGCCATGACGCTGGTGCCCATCAGGGCAGCGGCAAGAACAAAGGTGGATTTGGTTTTGAAGTTCATGGGGATAGTCCTGAAGAGTTGCGGGATGTACCACCTAAGCAGGATGTATGCCATTGCTTTTTTGCGCACCAACACTGCAAATACGTCCACCACAGCGCGCACAACGCGTTATGCTTGCTGTATGGATAAACAGGTAGTAAACAAAAGTATGCACCGATTTGGTGACAAGTCAATACGGTGCGCACTACTTTGGGAGATCGTGAAATGGGCTTATCTTTGGTGCAGAGTCGGGCGTTGCGGGGGCTGGACGCGGCCAAGGTCACAGTAGAAGTACATCTGGCCAATGGCCTGCCTAGCTTCACGCTGGTGGGTTTGGCCGATGTGGAGGTCAAGGAGGCGCGGGAGCGGGTGCGCTGCGCCATCCAGAATGCTGGGCTGACCTTCCCACACAACCAACGCATAACGGTCAACCTGGCCCCGGCCGATCTGCCCAAGGATTCGGGCCGGCTCGATCTCCCAATTGCGCTGGGCATTCTGGCGGCCAGCGGGCAGATCGACGGTACCCAACTCGCCCAATACGAGTTTGCCGGGGAGTTGTCCTTGACCGGCGCATTACACCCGGTACGCGGTGCGCTGGCCATGGCCTTGGCCCTGCACACCGGCAAGGTAGCCACGCGCCTGGTGCTACCGCCGGGCAACGCCGAAGAGGCGGCCTTGGTGCCGGGCTCCGAAGTCTACCGGGCGCGGCATCTGCTGGATGTGGTGCGCCAGTTTGTGCCGGCCGGAGCGGCGCTGGATGCCCTGGCGGCGAATGACATCGCACCGGCGGATGACGGTTGGGTGCGGGTGGTGCCCGACGTGTTGCAGGCCAAAGCAACGCGCTGGCCGGACATGGCGGATGTCAAAGGCCAGGCCGGTGCCAAACGTGCGCTGGAGATCGCCGCAGCGGGCGGACACAGCGCATTGCTGGTGGGGCCGCCGGGCTCGGGCAAATCCATGCTGGCCCAGCGTTTTGCCGGGCTGTTGCCGCCCATGTCCTGCGATGAGGCCCTGCAAAGTGCCGCGATTGGCAGCCTCAGCGGTCGGTTTGTTATGGCCAACTGGGGCGTGCGCCCAACCTGTTCTCCACACCATTCGGCCAGTGCGGTTGCATTGGTCGGCGGAGGCTCACCCCCACGGCCAGGTGGGCAGCATCACAGTTAAACCGAACCAGAGCTCAATAAAATCAACAACTTGCAGAAAGCAAGATCACAGTTAAACCGGATGAACCGTCACGGTTACACCGAAATTTGCCTGTGAGGGCAAATTTCTAAGCGCTTCTGCTGCGTGTTCAGATAACACTGCGCCGTTTTGAGTCTTCAAGGTCTGTAACGGTTGAGCCCGTTGTTGCTACTTCCTTTCAGATTCATCAGCTCATCGTGTCGCCCAAGGCATTGTTCAAATGGGGGCGTAGTTCCGCAGCCTTTTCTTACCCGCCGCCGTGAGGCTCCACTCTTCATCTACTAAATCCAGAAGCCCACATTGTTGGAGCAGCACCAATGCCGTATACAGCTTGTCGCCCTGCCACGCGGGCTTGAACGGCGCGTTGCGTGGTGGGCCGAGTTCCAGCCCAAACTCCCCCTCGTTAAAGTCGAAGCGCAACTTGCCGTTCTGCAGAACCGCTCGATGCGTGGCCACCTCGCTGTAGCGCGAGAAGCTCCACGCCATCACCATTTCCTGCGTCCACTCAGCTAGAGGCCGGTCATTGAAGCGTTGGAATGAAGCAAGCAGAGCTGTGAGGGAGGTCCTCTCGCTCACGATGGAGTCAAGCGCCTTCTGGTGCCACGGCAGGCGCATGAAGTTGTCGGCCTCGACGGCGCAAACTGCCAGGGCCGTGACGGCCAGCCGCAACCATTCGCCTTGTCCACCGTCCCATGCGCCAGACTTGAGTTTGTCGAGCTCGCGTAGGTAATAGAAGACATTAGGCGCTTGGCCGCCCGTCGCCGTCGCGGCCAGCGCAAGCGTTGCTTGGCCGTGCTGCGCCTTCACCAGGACGGCGCGCAAGTCCTCGACCTTTTCGAGACCGACCGTCAAAAAGGCTTGCCCGGCTGTGTCGCCAATGTCGCGCGCGCAGTCCGCTGTGCTTCGTCCAGCGCGGTTGTGTAACTGTACCCACCCTATGACGAATGCAAGCAGCGTCTCGAGCGCAATGCGCTGCAGCAGCCGCAGTTGTAAAGTGGCCCACAGCGCTTGAGAGCGCTCGAGCCCAGGCCGGATGACCGTCCGGGCCGATGGCGTCATGCCACTCGTCATCGCGGCGCGGATTCCGTCCTCGTCCTGCGTGTCCCAGGCTTGATCAAGTTGAGCGATGGTGTTCAGTACCAGATGGAGGCTGAACCATCGCTGCTCATCGCGCGAGTCGCTGATCTCGCCGGTATCGCGCGGATCGTCGGGAAAAAAGGATGCCGTAAATGCCTGCCGCTCCAGCGCTGTCGGCGGTTCAAGTACGGACAGGATGCCACGCGCTCGCTCAATCTGAACGGACGTGGCCTCCGGGCAGGTCACGTCGCGAAGCCACTGGTGAGCCTGTGGCGCTCCGAGCCGCGCTTCAAAAGCATCCGCAAGTTTCCGGCCACGGTCCGTGCAAACCAGACCGACCTTGACGAACTTGAAGCCATTCGTCAGGCTAGGTTGGTACTGCTGGGCCGAGAGCAGCCGCGCGTTCATGTCCCATTGATCCATCGTGAGCCGCTGGCTCTCACCGTCCTTGGCGAAGGACCTTGTCTTTCCGGAGAGCTCTGCTTCCGGGCCACTGGCCCACAGAACGGCAAGTTCTATCTTTTCCATCGAGCGGGTGCGCAGATCGCGCGCCTGTGCTTTAGTCAAGCCTTTCGTTGTATTGAGAAAGATCTCGACCTCGCGGGCCATCCAGCACATCGCCGAATAGACGCGGATGTAGCGCACCACATTGTTGAAACCGAAGAAAACGGTGTTGTAGAGCCGTTCGTTCGTAGAAGCGAGGTCCAGGGGATCGCCCTGGCCGCGCGTCAGCTCCAGCGGGTCGGCATATCGTGTGTTGTTCCACTCGATCATCGAAGGTTCCCCTCACGGCACAACGCGCTACGGTCATCGGGGAACAGCAGCACATGCTGCCGCCCGCTTCCATGCAACATCCACCGCTGATACCTGAGTTGTCGTCGCTCGGCATCGTTGAAGTGGGCGTAGCAGATTGGACAACCGCCCGAGCGCACGGCCGCTAGGTCCAGTGCCGCCATGCCCTGTGAACGGTCGGGCCACCGCGCCAGTGCCGCTTGAAGGGGGGTCATGGACTCGGGCAGTGACTGCTGCTGCGTAGGGGAAATCAACCGAAGCAGCACGTCGTCGATGTGGGGAGCCCGCGCCAGCAGCGCTGCTTGTGCAATGGCCGCTGCACGAAAGCTGTCGGCCATCCTGAGCATGATTTCTTCGCGCATGCCACACGCGGTCTGTGCCAGCACCTCGTCATCCGTAAGGGGCGCCCCGGCAAGCCGATGCAGGCAGCTGCGCAACTGCGACAGGTGCCGCTCCTGTGGGTCGATACACGGTGGCACTGCGGCCGTCGCAGCGGCGATGGCGCAGGCCACGGGCAGCAGCTCGCTTCTGGTTTCCGGAGCAAATTTGTAGTGGCTCATGGATTCGAACCAGAGCACGAGCACGCGGTGCACGTCGAAGGCGCCGCGCTCCTTAATAGATGGCGCAAGGAAGGCTGCCTGCGCTCGCTCCATGTCGAGCGCAAATACCGCCAAGGCTAGCGTGTCGGCAGAAGCGATGTCTGTCCGGCGCGTCTCAAAGGCTTCGCGCACGGCCTGGCAGGCCTTGAGCAGTTGCCCCCGGCCGGCGTCTGCGCGCTTCGTACCGGCGCTCGTGCTGGCAGGGGCTGGCTGGGGGGTGTCGCGGGGCATCGCGTCCTCGTCGTTCGGTTCGGCGTCGTTCAACTCGATGGTGTCCTTGTCGCGGTCTCTCGCGTCGTCGCTGTCCTTGTCCGGCTGGGGGAAGAGCAGTTCCAGAATTCGCGTGAGGAAGGCGCCGGAGCGGTGAGACAGGCCAGTAGCCGGTGGAATGCGTAGGTAAGCCGAGCGGATCCAGTCCTCGTAGTTGAACGCCTCATCCATCCCCTGGCGCTCGCCCTCGCCATCGCGGTGCACAAGACGCACCTGGCCGCTCTGCGTTTGGCCGTAGATCGGCTGACCTTTGAGCGCGCGCAGGATGAGGTCGCTCGCGAGAAGGAATTCGGAACCGCTCTTGCCACGGCTTACTTGCGTACTCAGGCGTGTGCCGTCGCGCGCCGCACGCAACGCGCGCTGGTCGTTGACCCAGGTGGTCGCGACAATTCCGCCGGGTCCGTGAATGTGGAGGGTGAGCGCGCCATGTAACGGCTTGAGCGGATGGGGTAGGTCCACATTCAGCAATCCGTTCGCTTTGAGCGACGCGATGCCCCTGCAGATCTCGGCGCTTGGCGTGTAAAGAACCCAAGTCACCTCGGCCCGCGCGGATCCCTCGCCCTGCACCAACGCGTCCAGTTGGCCGTTACCCAACAGATTCGCCTCGACTGTCCATGGGCAGCCGGGCCCAAAGTCCTGCTCAAGGGGCGAGAACTTCTCCGGCTCGCATTCCTCCCACGCGAATGGAGAAATCCGATGCCACCGCGCCACGCTGACTTCTACATTCTTCTTGGAACGCAGGCTGGTGTCAGTGGCATTGATCGAGCCGGTCAGCACGAGGCTGCCGCCGTCCGTGTCCACTTCGAACACCTTGGCATGCAAGGGTCGGCCGCGCCCCTCCAGCGGCGAGACATACGAGGCTCCTGCGTACGCCTGTGCCGTGCCTGGCACCGTGCCGACATGCCCGATGCGCAGCGTCGGCGCCTGGATGGATTCGCGCAAGGCATGGACTGCGGCGCCATCCTTCGAGTGGAAGGGGGCGAGAACCGTCAGCGTGCGCGCGGTTCGGTTGGCGTCGTGCAGCAGCGCGGCCAGTTGCACATCGGCCGGTCGGATAAGCGTGTGTATCAGGGTCGCGGTGTCCAACTCGCCGAGCGTTACAGCAGGTGATATGCGCAGCCAATTCGCAGCAGCTATGAGCGTGTCGGCCGCTCTGGGCGATGTCGTCATGCACTGCTGCGCGAGCGCATGTAGGAACTCCCTAAGCTGCTTAGCGAGTTGGGGCTCGGCCGCTAGGTCGGCCACGTCGAGGCATTCCAGCTGGTGAGCGAGGCCTGCTGCTGTCAAGTTGCTGCTGCCCACGCACAGCACCTGACGATCATCGCCGTCGAGCAAGGCGAGCTTCGGGTGAAAGATGCCGCCGCCCGGCGCGCGCACAGGCGCGACAGCGTATCGACTACCGATGTACCGCGCGTATGAGCCTCGCGTCGACGACGCTAGCGGTCCACTGTCGACCAGCACGCGCAACTGGCACCCGTCAGGCCTAAAAGCAGCGGGCAGCACTGCGGCTTCAAAAAATGCCGGGTTGAATGTGTATGTGGTGAACAGTGCCCTGCGCGGTTTGACCTCGCGCAAAACTTCTACCAAGCTGTGCGACATCTAGCTACCCTTCTCCACGACAGACATTGAGCGATAGGGAACGCGTTTGTGCCGATCCCTGGAATCGGGGGCCGGCACACCGGATGGTGCTGAAAGGAAGCGGAACATCTCTGATCTGCCTATGGCGGGTTAATGCATCAATTCTTCAGGATGACTTCAAACACAGGATGATTGATTGACTACCTTGCATGGCGGGCGATGCAGCCACCGCACATCCATTCGCCGTCGTCGTAGATACCACCCGTCATGTCGGTTCGCTGGTGGCACCAGCCGCATTCCGAATAAATGGCGTTGTCCTCGTATCTGTCGCGCTCAGGCTCTGTGTAGCCCTTCTGGTTGGACGGCAACCGCTTGGGATCTGGCGCTGTGGCGAACCTTCCGCAGTTGCTGCACCAGTGACCACCGTGATGCTCAATCGTGCTGGCTTTCTTGCAGAACGGACACACCACCTGGTCATGCACCACCAACGGGACGACGTTGGCCGGCACAAGCTCTGCGATGCTCTCCACCCTTCGGCAGCTCATGCCGTTGGCGTTCAAGTGATTGAGCAGCGGATCAAAGCCTTTGTCGCCACTGAGCACGAAGCATTGGGTGTCGGGAGCCGTCTCAAACGTCCGGCCAAGCTCAAAGGCAATGTGGAAGTCCAAGGCGTTCTTTCCTGCGCCTGAAATCTTCAGGAAGTCCACACGACTGAACCTGTGGGCCGTCGCTGGCTTCTTCGCAGCCATGGGTGGGTTCTGATTGGCACCCACAAAAATGATGGCCCTGAAGCTCTCATCCAGAGGCGAGAGGTCCACCTTGTGCTTGTTCTCCAGATCAACCAGCAAGAGCTTCTTGTGCATGTCGTTACCTTGTCGGCAGGTGCCGACTCTCGCCAACTATGGTCAATGTCTTGGACCCACGCGTCATTGCGACGTACAGATCCTTAGCGTCCAGTGTGTCGGCGTCAAGGATGACTGCATGGTCGTATTCCAACCCCTTTACCAGCAGCGTTGTGCCAATGAGCTTGCGGTGGCTGATCGGCCGTCCAGTGTGCCTCATGTCCCGCTGGTACCTGTTCGCCGCCTCCGTTAGATTCGCTCCCGCTCCATCAATGTGAATCTTCAGCACGTTGAGAAAGCGATACAGCAGATCACGACGATAGGCAGAGGTCTCAGGGTTGGTCTTCAACATCAAGAAGAAGGCTTTAAGGTGAGCACTTGTTGGACAGTTCAGGTAGGCATTCGCTGCATCCAGGACCAAGGGGTACCTGGTTGCTTTGCTCCGCTTCGCTACATTGCCCTTTACAGTGCCAGCAGTCAGTGCCTTCGCAACGCCAGTGAAGCATTTCTTGGCGAACTCCACCGCTAGAAGGAAGCCGGCCTTGGTTGTCTTAGCCGCAACGAGCTTCCTGACGAATGAATGAAGGGCCTTGCCTTCAACTTCCTCAATGGAAGAAAACCGTCCGCCTAAGCTCCGCGCCAGATCGTGAGTCTTGTTTTTTGACTTCTGATCGCCACCATGCAGGGCAATCACGCTTTCGTTGTGCCCCAGCAAACCCATGAGCGAGTTGTACTGTTTGTGCGCGAGGAACTCTGGGGTTGTGTAGGCTCGTTTAACGCATTCAGGTAGGCCGTTCAAAAGATCGATCTTCTGACCCTGCTCTAGTGTCCCCCTTGCCTTCTTGAGCCAGGCCCCAAGTTTCGGGTCGCCGGCAATTTTCCAGCGCCACGGCGTCTCTAGATGGCCGAGGCAAGTGAAGGTCGGATAGACACTTATAGCCCAATCAACGGGCTTGCCATTGTCACCACCAAAGTCAAAGATGGCCTGCATAGGATCGCCCAAGATTCGGCAGGGCAAAAACTCAGCGAAGGCGCAGACAAGGGTGTGCTGCAGATCAGAGCAGTCCTGGTACTCGTCCACATAGACGCCGGCATAGGTGGCAGCGACAACGCGGCGAACGAATTGCTTCCCAAGCAAGCCGGAACAACACTCATAGAGCTTGTTCCACTGATTGCCTGTGGGGTGCTCTGCCTTCCACTCCGAAGTCTTCGGGTAGGCTAGACAGAGTCGCAGTGACCAGCTCGCAATCGTGTCAATCTTGTACTTGGAGGAGGGCACGCCAAGAGCAGTCATCTTGGTCTTGATGGAATTCACGCCCGCGAAGGTGTGGGTCAAGATCAGTTGCCGCTTGGTGGCAGCTTTGACCGCCATCGCGATAAGGTGCGTCTTGCCGTAGCCGGCCGGCGCAATCACATACCCTTTGGTCGTGAAGTCATTGAGCCTGAGCGCCAGTTCCTCAGACATGCTCAGCCCAAGTCCAAAGCGCCTCCAATTTGACGGCTAAGTTCTTCTTCAGAAACGCAGCGTCGTTGAAAGCAGGACTCACAGCCTTGAACCACTGATCGCCCCTCGTGGTGTCCTTGAACCAACCGGCCTTCTTCGCGGCTACACCAATAGCGGTCCGCAACTTCGCGCTATCGAGCCACTTCTCAAGGTCTGGATCCAGTGCTTCCTGAAGTCTGGAGCGCACCTGATCATGAACCGGGTAACCCAGCTCATTCTGCGCCAGCTTCAAGCTGACCACGACACACTCCCAAGGCATATCTTTGAATGCCCGTTCCTCCAAGGAATACTTGTCGCTCCACACATGCACGGGGACACCAATCCTCGTGAGTTCCGCCGCATCAGGGGTCGAAAACTGATCTTCAGCGTCTGCATCTGCAAGCACTGAAACGTCGTAGCCGATCGACTTGAACGCCTTTGCCAAGTCCTTGATCTTGCTGGCCCCCCTCGCATCCAGCAGGGCAACGCCGTGATACGAGAGCGGGTCTTTTCCCTTGCCGACTTGGTGATCGTCAAAGCCCCGCACGAAGCCTACTTCGGTAGCTCCCTCACAGACCACAACCTTCTTCGCCAGGAACGCCTCGGTGCTGGATCGAATCTTCCCCTGCACCTCAAGCTGCTCCAGCCCATCCTTCGCAGCGGAAATGATCTGCACCACCCCACCTTTGCTATGCACGACGTATAGCTCTTTGATTGTAAGTTCGCGCAGGACTGTGGGCGAATGCGTGGTGAGGAAGTATTGGCCTCGCCTGTCCTCTCGGACATGCTTGATCAGGCGTGTAATCCGGTGCGGCTCCAAGCCAAACTCCACCTCGTCAAACAAGGTGATGTGGCCTTCATCCAAACCCATCTTCTGGATGCCACACAGCAGCATTCGCCTTGACCCAAGGCCCAACTGACGAAGAGGAACATCACCGTCATGGAGGGCCAGCCCACCCACTTTCAGGTTGATAGAAGCCAGATCTAGGTGAGCCTTGTAGGCGTCCGATACCGGCACACCCAACAACTTCGCAATCTCCTGCGACTTCTCAGCCGCCGCGTCGAAATTCTTGAGGGAGACAGGCCGATGGGCGTCCAAGGAAGCTCTGGCCGTTCTGGAGGCGTTTGCCAGTAACTCGTTGAGGCTTTGCGCCTCGGTGAGCTTCGCCAACGCTGTCCCTGTGGCCCACGAAAGTTGCTTTTCACTGTAGGCACCAATGAGACCGACACTGACCTTGTTCCTGTCGCCCTGCTTAAATGGAACACCGTCAGGGTGGCGATCGCAGATCGCCACCCACTTGGGCTCCAGATCCTTGTCGACCGTCAACCGCACGGTCAAGACACTTTCTAGGTGGTCTTCGGGTTCGTCAGTGAGCTTGAGGGCAGCTGCATCCCAGCCGCGGAGATGATGGCCGTACTTATCTAGTGCGCAGAACTCTTCGGTCAGTTCGCCGATGGTGATTTCAATGACGATTGAATCTGCAACCTTGCACTGGAAAAAGTCAGAATCACTGAGCGTTAGATTCCACTGAGGATGGAAGGCATATCTGATCGCCTCCAAGATAGTGGACTTGGAAGAATCACCTTTGCCAATCAAACAGAAAATGTCTTCGTTTGGAAGGTTCCAGTCAAGCTCTTTCACCCCACGAAAGTTCTTGATCATTACTTTTCTGATTTTCACCGAGCCGGGTCCTCCAGAACTGCATCTATGAAAATGGGCGATTCTTGACTCAGTGCTCCGTTGCAATCTCCCAAATGCAGCCAAAATGTCTCGTCGCCCACGTTGCTCCATCATAGATACATTTCGTCACGGTGCCACCCCACAGCACTAGGTGAGGGCCCCACTTCGATAACGACTGGCCTCTTGCCCCTCAAAGCCGCGGTGCTGTTTGGGTTGGCATTGCTTGTCGCCACTGCTGCTGCGGCCGTGTTGGAAGGCAAGGTTGTTGAGGTGACCGACGGCGCACGATTCGGGTTGTAGACGCAGAAAACGTGCAGCATTTCGTTCGACTGGCAGGTATCGATGCACCCGAAAAGAAGATGCCCTTCGGTCAGCGGTCCAAACAGAATTTGTCGGACCTGCAAGCTAGACCAGATTACCCAAGCTGGTCAGCCACGCGCAAATTTCGCCGCTTGCTGGAAGAGCGCGTCATCGGGACGCACCCCGGTGTAGAGCACAAACTGCTCCACCGCTTGAATGGCAAAGACATCAGCGCCTGAGATGAGCCTTTTGCCACGTGACCGAGAATATTGAATCAAGGGTGTCTCCGAAGGCAACGCCACCACATCAAATATCACTTGGGCGTCGTTGATAGAGGCCTCGCTGAATGACAGAGTCTGCGCGTCAAGACCGCCGAGCATGCCCATCGGCGTGGCATTTATAAGTAGGTCCGCTTGAATGTTATCCATGTCGGCTCGCCAACCGAAACCGTAGAGGTCGGCTAAGCGTCGCCCTGCCGCTTCGTTTCTAGCGACGATGAAACCATTCTCGAAACCAGCATCGCGCAGGGCGCACGCCACTGCCTTGGCCATGCCACCGCTTCCGCTCAACGCAAACACCAGATTGGCCGGGACTGAGTGTTGAGCCAATAGCTTCGCGATGGCAATGTAATCCGTGTTGTAGGCTTTGAGATGGCCAGCGGTATTCACGATGGTATTGACCGAGTCGATGGCCTTGGCCGACGCGTCAAGCTCGTCCAGCATCGAAATACAGGCTTCTTTGAATGGCATGGAGATTGCACAGCCACGAATCCCCAGCGCCCGCACACCACCTATCGATGCGACCAAATCCTTGGTGGTGAAAGCTTTGTAGATGAAGTCAAGGTCCAAGGCGTCGTATAGAAAGTTGTGGAAGCGGGTGCCAAAATTGCTTGGGCGGGCTGCCAGCGACATGCAAAGGGTTGTGTCTCTACTGATCAATCTTGTCATGGGATGAGTTTCATCAATTTGTCATTCAGATGCGCTGTCGACGGTTACGGAATACAGATAAAGGGTGAACCAAGCCTATGTCGATTAGAAGTTCTCGACGATGCACCAGGCGACATCTGCGACGATTTGCTCTTTGAATTTCACTTCGTCGTCTCCCGCGATGCGCCCCGCGATATTGGCAATGCATTTGTGTTCATGCGAGACGTTCGGGTGTGAGGCACGAATCACGGTCTATCCCCGACCGATGAACGGCATCTTGGTTGCCATGACGGTCATGAACTGCACGTTTGCATCCAGCGGCAGGCTGTCCATATAGACCACGGCGCTAGCAACATGCGAGACGTCCATCAACGGTTCAACCGCAATCTCGCCGTTTGCCTGCGGGACTCCTTTAGCCATCTTCAGTGCCATATCGGTTGTCGCGTTGCCGATATCAATTTGGCCACAGGCAATGCCATACTTTCGACCATCCAAAGATGTCGATTTGGTCAGGCCGGAAATAGCATGCTTGGACGCAGTGTAGGGTGCAGAGTTGGGTCGCGGTGAGTGCGCCGATATCGACCCATTGTTGATAATTCGCCCGCCAATGGGAAACTGGTTCTTCATGAGCTTGAAGGCCTCCTGCGTGCAAAGGAACGCGCCCGTAAGATTGGTATCAAGAACAGCCTTCCATTGTTCGAGCGTGAGCTCTTCCAGCAGGACCTTCGGCGCGCTTACACCCGCATTGTTGAACAACAAATCCAGTCGACCAAATGCTTCCTTTGTCTTCGAAAAGAGCGCACGCACCGATTCGGGATTCGACACGTCGGTGCTGATGGCGATCGCACGGTCAGCATTTGCGCCGGACTCCACCACAACCTCCAACAGAGCCTCCATCCGACGTCCGGCCATGACCACGCAGTAATTGGTCTGAAGGAGTGCCAATGCGATTGCTCTTCCGATACCACTGCCTGCGCCGGTAACCACGGCGACTTTGTGCGGTACTCTCTTCATACCTTCTCTCGAGCGAATTGAAACGGTTCATTCGCGAGGTATTGCGGCCGCCAGCCATTCAATCCGGCTATCAGGTTGTCGACCGCCAATTGGGCCATCGTGAATCGCGTCTCATGTGTTGCCGAGCCAACGTGCGGCAGTGCTACTACATTGGGCATTTTCAGAAGCGGGGAGTTAGTCGATAAGGGTTCTTGGTCAAATACGTCCAACCCGGCAGCACGTATGCCTCCCCGTTGGAGCGCCGCTATCATCGCTTCTTCATCCACAACGCCGCCGCGCGAGCCGTTGATAAAGATAGAGTTGGGGCGCATCAAGGCAAACTCCTCTTCTCCGAAGATACGGCGTGTTTCGGGGGTCAACGGCAACAACACGCACACGAAATCGGCTTCGCGCAGCAGGACATCCAAGGAAACGGCCTTGGCATGGAACTCCATATCGGCGTCGGGTGCGGGGGATCGGCTGTGATAGAGCACGCGCATGCCAAACCCCTTGTGAGCGCGGCGCGCAACTGCGCGGCCGATTCGTCCCATACCCAGCACTCCAATAGTTTTCGAGTGCACGTTTACACCGTAGTGGGGTTCATCAATGCTACGCCTCCAATGGCCTGCTTTGACAAACTCCGCCAGCTCAACGACTCGTCGTGCAGTTGCCATGACGAGTGAAAAGACCGTGTCTGCGGTTGCCTCCGTCGCTACATGGGGCGTGTGCGCGAGCAGTATGCGTCTGCGGTTGAGGTAGTCCAAGTCAAAATTGTCAACACCGACAGAAATTGTCGAAATAACTTCGAGATTGGTTGCGCCGTTCAGCAAGCTTTCAGGTAGCTTGACACTGGACCCGAGTAAACCGTGGGCGTCTCTGATTGCGTCTATAAAACGTCGACGATTTCTATTGTGAATACTCGTGAAGTAGGTGACATCAAACTGGTTTAGCAATCTAGACAACAAGATGTCAGGAATTTGCTTGTAGACGACAACAGACTTTCTCTTCGACGCTGAAACGGTTTTCAGTGTATTGCCGCCGTTGATCTCTATGATTTCAACCCAACTGGGATTCTGCCCCACAGGGTAGCGCTCACGCTCAACGAGTCGTCCTGTAGCGCTGCCAATCGAGTAGACCGTTAGACTATTTGAAACCTGCCCCACGGCGAGCAAGAATTGACCTCGTGGATCAATATTAAAGGCACGAGGCATTAGCTCCGTCGGGTAGCTGGCAATTCGTGAAATCTTTCCCGATTTGGCATCGACCAAGAAGGCCACCAGCGTGTTCGAGCGGCGCTCCGCCGCATACAGAAACCGCCCGTCCGGCGTAATGTGGATATCCGAAGCCCACGGCTTTCCTGGAAGAGACGGTGGTAGCGCCGATACGACTTGCACATGCGACAACTTACCGCGATCTTGAGAAAAAGAGCAAACCTGAACACTGCCGTCGAGCTCGCACAAGAGATACAAAAAACGTCCACTAGGGTGGAAAACGAAATGACGCGGCCCCGCACCAGGCGGCATCGAAAGCGTCGATGCCGCCAGTGGTGAAAGAATGCCAGTTGCGGCATCGAAAGACTGGCTAATTAGCACATCCCCACCAAGACAGGCGGCGAGCAAAAATCGATTGCTCAGATCCACCAGAACGCAATGGGTTTTCGGAGGCGTAGCTAAGATCTGAGTAGCTGGCGACTGAACGATACCATCCGGACCAATGGGGCTCACCGTCACCGTGTTTCCGCTGTAAGACGCACCCAGGAGGAATCGCCCTGATCGGTCAGTCGCGAGGCAGGTCATCGAATCGGCAAGCGGTGTGGTTGCAAGATAGGTCAACTTGCCGCTTGCAGGGCTAATCGAAAAACTTACAACGGAATACGGTTCTGAGCGCAGCGATGCATAGAGAAACCGCTTGTCTGGACTAATGGCCAGTGGCATGCCTCTAGGCTCGTGCACGGCGTCGGTGACGCCCTCAGAGGTGCCAAATTCCTCCGGGATTGCTACGCCGCCAACCCCCATTCTTTCAATGACACTCAACTTGCCGCTCTCGGCATCCAATTGAAGTACAGCAATTTCCCGACTATCCCAATGAGCGACATAGGCGATCATTGTGGACATGCTGTTCTCTTCAAGCGTTCTCGATTTGGTGCCTTCAAAGCTCAGGTTTTCCTGGATCACAATTGGTTTCATCACGTCCATGATGTATCTGAAAACTGAAAGCACAAACAGAGAAAACGCCGAGATTGAGTGATAGCTTCTTGAAAGCTGTTTACTCAGCGGCAACCAAGCGCATAGCCGGCGCAGGGAAGCGCAGCTCGGAATAGCCGAAGACTCTGGGCCGTACGTACGCTCTGCTAGTTGCTTGACTGATCACGACGCGGTGGAACCGCATTTGAGAATCACGATCATCAGAAATGCCAAATCGACTAAGGTGATCGGAATTTCCTTGTCCACATTCGCACATTGAAATCTCGTCCGAGTGAAAGGGACAAAAGGTGCATGTGGTAAACGCGTTTTCGAATAGGCCAGTGATTTGAGAGGCTGACTTCGGCGGTGCGCTGTGTGCACTTCACTCCTGAGGCATGCGGTGTTGATTCGCCCGTCCGGTTGTCGAACCGATACCGCGCAGCGTATGCTTTCATCGAGCTTTCGCGGGACGTCGGCGTTTTCACGGTGGCCTACTTCTGTCTCTCGCGGCAGGATACATCCCATGAACATCTTGATGGGTGACGATGATTCGGAATCACTGGTTGTGCCCCAGGAACTCAAGCCACCTGCATGGCTTCTTACCGTCGCAGGCATGCTGCTCGGCTCCGTGGTCGGAGCTACCGAGTTGCAGTTGCTGACCAGCGAAAACCCTCCGCTGAGCTTTCTAGAAGGTGCTCAACCGAAGGGGTTATTGGTCGACGTGGTGAAAGAGATTCAGCGGCGTGTGGGCAATGCAGATCCAATTCGAGTTCAGCCATGGGCTCGCGCCTATCGCACCGCGAGCATTTTTCCAAACGTCGCGATATTCATCATGGCCCGCACGCCAGCCCGTGAGCACTTATTCCACTGGGTAGGGCCATTCACTACCTCTATAGCTTCCATATATGGGAAAAAAGGTTCCGGTTTGAGCATCGCCGGCCTGGATGAGGCCAAGTCCGCAGAACGCATTCTGGTGGTGCGAGATTACTACACCCACCATTTGCTGCAAAGAGAGAATTTCACTAATCTGGAACCGATTACCAAGCCGGAGAACATGGTAAAAATGATCGTATACGGACGTTCACCTCTGATGTTCGCTACCGAGTTGACTTTGCCCTACTTGCTGGACAAGGCCGGAGCAAAGAGCAGCGACGTGGAGTTGCTATACACGGTCACCTCTTATCAGACCTATATCGGGTTCTCCCTGGGGACGCCGGAAGACGTAGTGGACACGTGGCAAGCCGCGCTCATCAGCATGAAACGCGATGGCAGCTACGCCTCCATCTATGCAAAGTGGTTGCCCGGAGAGGCGCCGACCACTACCACGCCAAAAACGAACACCTCACCCAAGACACGGACCCACATCACTTCAGGTCTTTGGTCTTGCTGCCTAGTTGCTGGTTTCGGACCGCTTGGTGAAGCAAGCGTCGCCAGCGAACCGAAAACTTTCATCCACCTTTCACCAAGTGTCGGCGTTTCCTCGGTAGCTGAATCGTCCGTCCTAGCGCAATATTAGTACCATGAACATCCTGCTGGTTGAAGATGACCTGAATCTGGTAGACGCCCTAAGCCGCATGCTGGTGGCGCGAGGGTGCGATGTCGTTTGTTGTGCCGACGGGAAAGAGGCACTGATGATGACGAGGCAACGCCCTTTCGATGCGGCCTTGCTCGATTTGAGCTTGCCCGGCATGGATGGCTTGGACTTCCTGCAGCACTTGCGGGACGAGGGCTCCCGCCTACCGGTTCTAGTCATGACCGCCCGTGCAGCCGTCGAGGACCGCGTATTGGGGCTGAACTCGGGTGCGGACGACTATCTGATCAAGCCATTTGACGTCGAAGAGCTAGTCGCCCGCTTGAAGGCGCTGGTGCGCCGGAGCCTAGGCGTAGAGGATTTTCGCTGCGGAACCTTGCGTCTAGATCTGGACAACGGGCAGGTGTTTCGCGGCACGTTGCCCCTTGAAATGTCGGGGCGTGAATTGGCCCTGCTCAAAGCACTGATGATGCACCCTGGTAAAGCCGTCGCCAAAGATGATTTGCTGCATATGGTTTTTGGTGACGAAGGGCCAGCTGGTGCAGACGCCGTTGAGGTGTTGGTGCACCGGTTGCGCAAACGTATACACGGCGCGGGAGTTAGTCTTGTCACCTTGCGGGGTGTGGGCTACTACCTGATGGATGATTCATTGGCTGATAAGCAGGATCACGAGTGAAATCGATCGACCTTCTTCGCAAGTGGCAGTCGCGCGTTTGGCGTCCCTGGCGGGTGGGCTACTCGATCCGCTTGTTTGTCTGGGCTTGGTCCCTAGTGTTGATCTTTGGGTGGATCTTGCTGGATCGCTTGGGTGCGACGGACCTAGATGGATTCCTTGGCGTGCCACGTGAACACTGGTTGCCGCTCAAGGCACTGGTATTCGCCGCTATTTTTTGGTGGGTTTTGCACCAGGCCTTTAAACCATTGGAGCTGTTGGGGCAAAAGCTCGACAGCCGTCGCACGAGAGACTTACAACCGGTCACGGATCGGCAGCCTATAGAGTTGATGCAATTGGCCACGGCCGTCAACTGGTTGATGCAACAACAGCAGGCATCGTTAGACGAGCAAAAGAAGTTTCTGGCAGATGCGTCCCACCAACTGCGGACCCCCTTCGCGGTGCTGCGCACGCAATTGCAGGGCACCATGTCCGGCCAATTGGATGTGAAGGAGACGCTGCCCAAAATGTTGCATACCGTGGACCGTTCCAGCGAGCTGGTTCGCCAACTGTTGTCCATCGCAAAGATGGAGCAATTAGTACGCAGAGGGAATTGGGTGGAAGTGGATTTGGCCACCACAGCTCGCGACGTGGTCATGGAATTTGCCCCATTGCTGGCTCGTAGGAAACTTGATTTTTCTATGCAGGCCATTCCGGTGCGTCTACTCACCGATCCCTGGCTATTGGGCGAATTGATCCGAAACCTGATGTCCAACGCCGTCCAGCATACGCCTAAGGGCAGTGCGTTGGGACTGGTGATCCGAGTGCTTCCTCACGAAACTGAGCTATTGGTCTGGGACAACGGTGGCGGCCTGGATGAGGCGGTTCGGGCACGGCTGTTTGAGCCGTTTCAATCGGCATCGGGGGCGACGGGAGTCGGTTTGGGTCTATCCATTTGCCGCCAGATTGCGCTGTCAATGAATGCCGAGGTGGACCTTTTCAACCGCGTGCAAGACGATCATGTGGTGGGCGTAGATGCAGTCGTCCGGTGGCCGAAGGAAGTGCCCCATGACTAGCGGAGTCCAATTCTTGTCCATCAACAAGACGTTTCCCAACGGGGTGCGAGCCTTGTGCAATATTCACTTGCCCATCCCTGCACGCCAACTAACGACTCTGTTGGGGCCGTCCGGTTGCGGTAAGTCCACTTTGTTGCGCATGGTCGCAGGGCTGGCGCGGCCCACCTCTGGGAGAGTCCTGATCGATGGCGAAGATGTCACCAACATCAGCATCTCGCAGCGCCCAGTTAGCATGGTATTTCAGAGCTTCGCTCTGTTTCCACACCTCTCTGTGCTGGACAACGTGCGCTATGGGCTGCGCATGTTGGGATTGCGTGGACGCGAGTGTGATCAGCGTGCCCAGGCCGCACTCGCCATGGTGGGTATGCAGGCTGACGTCAAGAGTAACACGACCCTGCTTTCCGGAGGGCAGCAACAGCGCGTGGCCTTGGCTCGGGCACTTGCACTGGAACCCAAGGTCTTGCTGCTAGATGAGCCTTTGTCCAACCTGGATACAGGTTTGCGACGCCATATTCGGGAAGACATACGCGCCTTGCAGCAGAGCCTGGGACTGACGGTGCTTTACGTGACGCATGACCACAGCGAAGCCATGGCGGTTAGCGACAACGTGGTCGTGATGCACGAAGGACAGGTTATGCAGGTTGGCACACCGAAGGAGGTCTACGAGACCCCCCACTGCGAATTCGTTGCAGGTTTTATGGGGGATGCTGTGATGTTTGACGCTCAGGCGGACGAGTCCGGCGCGATCCTGCTTGGTCCCATACGTATCGCACCTGGATTGACACGGCGCCAGGGAAAAGTCCGTTTGGTGGTGCGCCCGCAAGCCTGGCGGCTTGAGCCCGCAACCGGGGAGGGCTTACCCGGAAAAATTCTGTCACACGCCTACTTGGGTCGCACCACGGAGTACTGCATTTCGACCGCACTTGGGACCTTGATGGTGCTGGTGCAAGGCGAGACACAGGCACGACAGGTGGGCTCACCGGTCAGTGTGCATTTGGGGCAGCAGGGCGTCAGTGTGGTGATGCCCTTTTAGTGAATTTAGGCCGACACGTCGGATGTAACGCAATCGGACATTGTTGTCCATTTATTAGGAGATAGATATGAAAAAAATAGCGCTCATCGCAGTTCCGTTGCTGCTGTCGCTCGGAGTTCCGGCTATGGCCGACGAAGGAGAAGTCAATGTCATCTGCGCTGCCCCGGCGGACTGGTGCAACCTTATGCAGACCACCTTTGGCAAGACCAGTGGCATCAAGGTCAACATGACACTCAAGAGCTCCGGCGAGGCCTTGGCACAGATCACCGCCGAACGCGCCAACCCCAAGACCGACCTTTGGTTTGGAGGCACGGGTGACCCCCAGATGTTGGCCGCCGAACAGAATCTGACGCTGGAATATAGATCTCCGGCTTTACCCCAACTGCATGCCTGGGCGCAAAAGCAGGCCGAACAGTCTGGATTCAAGACCGTTGGCGTGTATACAGGCCCGTTAGGCTTTGGCTACAACACCGAGCTGCTGGCCAAGAAGAAGCTGCCAGTGCCAAAGGTCTGGGCAGATCTTCTCAAGCCCGAATACAAGGGAGAAATTCTGGTAGCGGACCCGCGAGCCAGCGGAACGGCTTACACCATGATTGCGACGCTAGTGCAATTGATGGGCGAAGACAAGGCGTTCGAGTACCTGTCGGCCCTGCATAAAAACGTCAGTACCTATCCGCGCTCGGGCTTGGGACCGATCAAGTCGGTCGCCCGTGGGGAGGCGTCGGTTTCCATCAGTTTTATGCATGACGTACCCGGTGAAAAGGCACAAGGCTTTCCGGTTGAGGGAATCACCCCAACGGACGGCACAGGTGCCGAGGTGGGCTCCATGTCCATCGTCAAAGGGGCGCGAAATCTGGAGAACGCAAAAAAATTCTACGAGTGGGCTCTTACTACTGGTGCGCAACAATTTGGCGCGGCCGCCAAGTCGTTTCAGTTGCCGTCCAACAGGGGCACACCTTTGGACCCCCGTATGCCCGATTTGAAGAAGATCAAACTCATTGATTACGACTATGCCAAATACGGGCAAGCGGCCATTCGTCGCCAACTAATCCTCAATTGGGAACGCAAGGTATTCAACCAGCCTAAGTAATCCGGGGCCGCGCCCTGCACATACCGGGCGTTGTCAACCTCCAATCCAGAAGAGCTGCTGATCCAGCTCGACTCTTTTCTACTCTTATGCTAGTCCAATTCACTGAACGAACCCAGAGGGCTATCTACGCCTGGGTGCTCATCGGCCTTGCCGCTTACTTGGCGTTGCCGTGGTACTACCTGCAAAACGGCTCATTGCTACGAGCCCTGCCTAAGCTATTTGCCGAGCCCCTAACGGCCAATGGCCTGACGCAGGCTGTCACGCATGGCCGGAGCTGGCTGTGGACCGGTGTGCTCGGCTTGTTAATCGCCGGTGCCGGCTCTCTTCTGCCGGCAGGGAGGCGCCAGGGCGGCGTACTGATAGCCGGCGCCGTGATCGGGTTGCTGGGCCTAGGTGTGAGCGGGTTCGTGATCGGGGCCACGGGTTGGTCGTTTGAGTGGCTAACCGTCGCATTGGGGGCACTCCCTCATGGTCAGTTTGGCATCGGTTGGGGCGGCTTCGTTGTTCTGGTCTGTCTGGTCATGCTGCTGGGTTCGGGTATTGCCCGTATGGGCTATTTCCGTGGCGACGTATTCGTGGCCGCCACAGTCGTCGGGTGCGCTGCGCTGCTGGCCCTGTTTGTGGTGTTTCCGGTCGGGAAGTCCCTGTCAGCTGCGTTCTATGCGGAAGACGGCAACTTCGCCCTGGGGGCAGTGTGGGAGCGCATCGGAACGGCACGCGTGTGGGGAGGCGGCTGTCTGGGCGGGGGGACCAGTTGCGGCGTGGCTTGGAACACACTGTATCTGGCCCTGCTAACCGCCGCCGGCACCACAGTGTTAGGAACGATGATTGCACTCATCGCCGAACGCAGTGCCACCAAGCGTCTGCAAAGACCGTTGAATGCGCTGGCCATGCTGCCCATCATCACGCCGCCGTTCGTCGTGGGGCTCGGGTTGATACTACTGTTTGGTCGGGCCGGCATCGTCAACCAGGTGTTGGAGAACGCCTTCGGCATCCCCCCGACCCGCTGGTTTTATGGTGTATTTGGTGTTTGGCTGGCGCAACTGTTTGCATTCACGCCGATTGCCTTCATGATCATGCGCGGCGTGGTCCAGGGCATCAGCCCTTCCCTGGAAGAAGCGGCGCAGACCCTGCGCGCCAGCAAGATGAAAACTTTCATGACGGTCACGCTGCCGCTGCTGGCCCCTGGCTTGGCTAACGCGTTCTTAGTGGGCTTCATCGAAAGCATTTCGGACTTTGGAAACCCCATCATTCTGGGCAGCGGGTATGCGGTCCTGTCCACGGAAATTTTCTTTGCCATCGTCGGCGCCTCGCTGGACCAGGGCATGGCCGCGGCCCTTGCCCTGGTGCTGACGACGTTTGCGTTGACAGTCTTCTTCGTTCAACGGCGCATCTTGGGCAGCACTAGTTTCACCACGGTTTCCGGTAAAGGTGATGCCGGCGTGCCGATGGCTCTGCCGAGATTGGTGCGCCGCGTGTGCACCTGGGTTGCTGGCCCGTGGTTGGCCTTCACTCTAGTGGTCTACTTTTTTGCCTTCGCGGGTGGTTTCGTCAAGGTCTGGGGGCGTGACTACACGCTGACATTGGCGCACTTCCAGACTGCGTTCGACTTGCAGTTGGGGGAACACGGTCTAGTGTGGGCGGGAACTGCTTGGGCTTCGCTGTTCAACACGATCACGCTCTCGGCCATCGCAGCGCCAATCTGCGCCAGCATCGGTCTGTTGATTGCGTGGTTGCTGGCACGGACCGAATTCCGGGGCAAGGCGCTGTTTGAATTCTCCGCTCTGTTGACGTTTGCCATTCCTGGAACGGTGCTGGGCGTCAGCTACATCCTGGCGTTCAACGTGCCACCGGTCGAGCTGACAGGCACGGGCTTGGTCATCATCTTGTGCTTTGTGTTTCGCAATTTGCCAGTTGGTGTGCGGGCAGGTACGGCGTCCTTTAAACAACTAGACCGGTCTCTAGACGAAGCGTCCGTCATGTTGCGTGCTAGCAGTCTTACCACCCTGCGACGCGTGGTCCTACCGTTGCTCAAACCAGCCTTGGTGGCATCACTGGTCTATAGCTTTGTGCGATCGATGACCACGGTGTCTGCCGTCATTTTTCTAGTGACTGCCGAGTACGAGCTAGCCACAACTTACATCATTGGCCGCGTGGGTTCGGGGGACTACGGAGTGGCCTTGGCCTACTGCACGGTACTGATCCTGTTGATGTCTATGGCCACGGCATTGATCCAATTATTCGTTGGCGAGCGCAAGCTTGGGCGGCGGACAGTAGGTGCCAATCAGCACCAAGGCTCATCGAACACCGGCATTGAGCCACGCCCCTTGTAGATCCAAGAGTTTTTGCAAATGAATCAAACCAATATGCAAGCCCGGAAAACGGAGGCCCTGATCTTTGACATGGACGGCACCATGATCAATTCCATGCCCTGGCACGCCCTGGCATTTAGTGAGTTTGCACGCCGGCACGGCGTGCAAATGGAGCTGGCCGACTTGATGCGCCGCACCACCGGACGTACAAGCGTGGAGTGCATCAAGGAGTTGTTCCAACGGGATATCGCGACGTCGAAGGCCAAGCTGCTGATTGCCGAAAAAGAAGCCATCTACCGCGAGATGTTCACGCCAGTATTTGCCGAAGTGGCTGGTTTCAAGGCCTTTGCCAAGCAAGCTGGGGAGCAGGGACTGAAAGTGGGCGTGGGTACCGCGGGTGACCGGCAAAACATAGCGTTTGCGATGGCTGGGCTTGCCATGCAGCCTGAGCCTCAAACCATCGTTGGGGGCGACGAAGGCCTACCCGGAAAACCAGAGCCCGCCATATTTCTGGAAGCGGCGCTGCGGTTGGGTGTTGTGGCATCCGCATGCATCGTGTTTGAAGACGCACCATTTGGCATAGAGGCCGCACGCCGTGCCGGCATGCGGGCGGTGGCGATCTGCACCAGCTACAGCGCCAAGGAGCTCTCCGGCCCGCACGTGATGGCCTGCGTGCGTGATTACAACGAACTCATAGCCAACAACTTTATAGGAAAGCTTCAAGCCACAACCGTGTGATGACAAGGGCCAGCTTCCTCATTTTCAAACAAGCAAAGAAAGTCTATTTATGACCCAACTCGGCATTGAATTCAAGAACGTTCGCAAGCGTTACGGAGGCGACCAGTCGCCGCTGGTGGTCAAGGGTATCAGCTTCACCGTTCCCAAGGGCACATTGACCACGATTTTGGGACCTTCCGGTTGCGGCAAGACCACGACGCTGCGCATGATCGCCGGTTTGGAGACGCCTAGTGCCGGCCAAATCCTGATCGATGGCCGCGACGTAACCCACCTCGGGCCCGCAGAGCGCAACGTCAGCATGGTCTTCCAAAGTTATGCCCTGTTCCCACATATGAGCGTGCTGGAGAACGTGAGCTATGGCTTGAGCGTCAGCGGCGTCCATACCGATGAGATAAAGGAGCGCGCGCAGGTCGCCATGTCGGCGGTGGGATTGTCCGGCTATGACAACCGCCTGCCCAGTGAACTCTCAGGTGGACAACAGCAGCGTGTGGCTGTGGCCCGGGCCTTGGTCTTGGAGCCATCGGTATTGTTGTTTGACGAGCCGCTGTCGAATCTGGACGCCCGGTTGCGACGCTCCATGCGTGAAGAAATCCGAGGGCTGCAGCAGCGACTTGGCTTGACAGTCGCCTACGTCACCCATGACCAGAGTGAGGCCTTGGCGGTCAGCGACCAAATCATCGTTATGGACCATGGTGTGATCGCACAGGCCGGCACGCCACCCGACCTCTACGAGCGACCCAATAGTGAATTCGTTGCAGGATTCATGGGCGAGGCCATGTTGTTTCCGGGGAAAGCTCTTGCGGACGGTCGTGTCCAAGTGGGAACAATGCGGGTGAAGGCACTACACCCGGTCAAGCCAGGTCCGGTAAAAGCCGCAATTCGTCCCGAGGCCTGGACAGTTGCCCCCCCCGGGGATGACGGCCTGCCAGGTGTCGTCTCCAAGAAAGCTTATTTGGGCAGTGTGTGCGAGTTCACCATTGACACCAGTCTGGGTTCCATCTTTGTCGTGTCGTCCGACGCGGCAGCCCACTGGTGCCAAGGCGATGCAGTGTCGCTGTGCCTGCCATCACGGGGCATTTCGGTTGTACCAGCCTGATGGAGTAAGTAAGCATGAACTGCCAACGCCGACGCGTAAATACTGGCCTAGCACTCTTTTGCGCTGGCATTCTGCTGCCAACCGCAACGCGGGCGCAGCCCCCTGCGCAATCATCCAGCTTGGTATTTGGTTTGATCTCGCCTAGGGCAGCGGAAGAGACTCGCGCGAATTGGTCGCCATTCGTAAAACGTCTGGGCGCGGCCATAAATCGTCCGATTGAGCTGAGGGTCTACGAATCACAAGGGGACCTGGTAAAGGCTTTCTTAGGTGGGGATATTGACCTGGCCTGGATGGGCAATGTGCCTGCCCTGGATGTGGTGGCATCCGGCGCAGGCAGCGTTTTCGCCCAAATGGTCATCCACGACGGCAATGTGGGCTACCAGTCGGTCTTAGTGGTGCCTCGCAGCTCACAGGTTTCCACGCTCAAATCCCTGCTTGAAAAGGCCCCCGCTCTGCGCTTTAGCGATGGGGATTCAAAAAGCACTTCCGGGCATCTGGTTCCCCTGTATTTCGCGTTCTATAAGAGCGGGTTGAGCAGTCCTAAGGCCACCTTTAAATCCGTTGAAACGGGTAGTCACCAGCAGAATTTGCTGAAGGTCGCCAAGAATGAAGTGGATGTAGCGACCGCCAACAACGTGGAGCTCGCCTTCTTTCAACGAGACTTCCCAGACCTCGCCAAGGACGTAAAGGTCATCTGGGAGTCGCCGCTGATACCGCAGTCTCCACTGCTATGGAAAAGAACCCTCCCCGATGAATTGAAGACAGCCATACAGAAATTCGTCGTCGGCTTTGGCGCCAACGATGCTGGAGAAAAGCGCATTTTGTTAGCCGTCAATGGCTTATCACGATTTCGTGCCTCCAACAATCGACAACTAATACCCATCGCTGATTTGGAGATGTTCCAGACTCGTCAGGCTATTAACAACGACACAAGTCTTTCCGCCGTGGACCGGCAAGCGCGCATTGGAAAGGCCATTGAGCGTGGCTCGCGTCTAGAGCTTCGCATCAAGCTGAGTCCGCAGTAAGCACAAATACCAACGCGAATGAGAGGCTCGTATGTTTCATGCGTTCAATTTCAATAGATCCATTGCCCGTCGACTGGGAGTGGGATTTGGCGCGGTGCTATCGCTCCTACTTGCAGTCGCCGCAGTCAGCGGGCTTGGCATGCAAAGTATGGCGGTCCAGCTGGAACAAATCACCGAAGTGAACGCAGAAAAGATCCGGCTTGCCCGCGATCTGATGAACAACATAAACGAACTGGCCATTCACGTTCGAAACGTCGCCCTGCTCACTGACATCCAACAGGTCGACGCGCAGGCGAAGGAGGTAGCGGCGGCGGCGGTCCGATACAACAAAACCCAGTCTAGCCTGGTCGCAGCCATGCAATCCTCCACCTCCTCAGAGGAGGAGACCGCCATCCAGTCCGTTGTGCGGAGCAGCCAACGCACGCTACCTTTGATGGAAAAGGCCGCCAAGGAGGGCGGTGATGGCGACAGCACGGCAGCAGTGAGCACGCTGACCAGCAAAGTTCAGCCCGAGGAAGCACTGTGGAGAATGGAAGTATCCAAGTTGGTGGAACTACAGGATCAACTCTCCGCCCGCGCTGCAAGTCAGGCCAAGAGCCGACAACACCTTACGCTTATAACCATGCTGGTACTGGTGACCGTGTCGTTGGCAGCGGGTACGGTGATGTCCTGGCGCATCACGCGCAGTGTGACCATGCCAGTCAATCATGCAGTGCAAGTGGCCGAACGCATCGCGCAATGCGATCTGACATCGCCGGTAGAGGTGCATGCCAGGGATGAGATGGGGCGGCTACTCGAAGCCATTGGCACGATGCAGGATCGCTTGCGGCATTTGGTTGGGAACATTTTGGAGTCCGCCGACGCCATTCAGTCGGCCAGCGCGGAGGTGGCCATTGGCAATCATGACCTGAGCAATCGAACGGAGCATGCCGCCGCCAGCCTGCAGCAGGCCGCATCGTCCATGTCTGAACTAACAGGCACCCTCGCTCGAAGCGTGGACGCTGCCTCCAGTGCAGACCACATGGCGTCTTCCGCCGCTCAGGTGGCCAGTCGCGGCGGAGCCATCGTGTCCGATGTGATTGCAACGATGCATGACATACAGGCGAGTTCCGGCAAGATTTCTGAGATCACCGGTGTAATAAATGGCATTGCGTTTCAAACCAATATCCTGGCACTCAATGCTGCGGTAGAGGCCGCGCGAGCCGGGGAACAAGGGCGAGGTTTTGCTGTCGTCGCTGGTGAGGTGCGGAATCTGGCAGGGCGCGCAGCCGAAGCCGCCAAAGAGATCGGCTTGCTAATCGGGGATTCTGTCAAAAGGATAAAAGTGGGAGCCGCGTTGGCGGGCGATGCGGGGCGAACCATGAAGGACGTGGTGGATGCAGTGCAAAGCGTATCCGGCATAGTGGGTGATATTTCTACTGCGTCTGCAGTACAGGCTGGTGAGATTGGGTTAGTCAATGGGGCGGTGGGGCATCTCGACCGCATGACACAGCAGAACGCGGCACTGGTCGAGCAGTCGGCCGCAGCAGCGGCCTCTCTTCAAGAACAGGCAAAGCATCTTGCGCATCTAGTTGGCGCGTTCAAACTCGACAACGGTGCGCCACGTCTACCGCGATTTTATTGAGGAAGTGCGTCTCCGCATATCGCTAGGGCGCTCTTCCGCGCGCGGCACCGAATCCCGATCAACGCCTTTCAATTTCCTATCGCTCATCCTTAGGGAAGGGCCTATTTGTCGATCACGGATTTTCCAGAATACTGCATGCGCATCGTGATCTTTGCGCGATGGTTGTTCCGCGGAACGACGGACAGTTTCTATCAACAGGAGAATTGATGATCAACCAATTTAGAGGTCTCGCCGTTGGCTTCGTGCCGGTGTCTGCAACGAGTGGATCGGCGACAGGCTTGTGTCTCTTTCATGCGAAGAGCAGCACAACAACGGGGAGATCGAATCATGGTTAAAACGAGTCGAACTGAGTGCATCGAGCGTACCGAAAGACCATGGGGATGGTACGAAACCATTTCACAGGCCCCTGGAAATTTGATCAAGCGAATTCATGTGCATGCGGGGAAGCAATTGAGTCTGCAAAAGCACCACCATCGCGCTGAGCATTGGGTGGTGACCAAGGGATCCGCCCATATCACGCTCGATGAAAAAGTCTTCGTCCTACATCCGGGTGAGTGTTGTGACATCGCGGTACTTCAGGTCCACCGCCTGAGCAATCCATCGGAGTCTCCCGTAGAAATTGTGGAAGTTCAATTCGGCACAGACCTGCGTGAGGATGACATTGTTCGTCTCCAAGATGACTTCGGTCGGGACAAGCAAGACACATAGAAGCAGACGTCACGTCACCGTCTCAACCTTTCAGTTTGCTGTCGTTAAATCATAGGGAACGACCTCTTTTGGGTGCAGTTGCTTTCACGAATACTAAGTATGCATTTCGATAGTTTTGCAATTGGGGTGTTCAGTGAAGTATCGAGGCGGACAGTGCGATTTGTCAGGTACTTCGATCGGTCTAAATCAACAGGAGAATAAAGTGTTCAATAAATTTCCAGGCGCAACCGTTGGCGGTGTGTTGTTGCTCGCAAGCAGCATAGCGGCAGCCCAAGCATCGGCAGATACTGCTAAATCTCAGGTGATCATTTTTGGTGCCGCCAACGTACAGTTCGAAAGCATTCAGACCAGTGGAACTGTAAATCCCGCAGACAACAAGCCCGCTCGGCAGCGACTGAGCAACGTTAGTTCGGATCTTGGTTTCAAGCGCAGCTTTGATCTGTCAGGCGGCCTCGCCGCACATGTGCAATATGTCACTGGTGTGAGCGTGGACAATGCATCGGGGAGCGCCAGCGCGGGCTTGTTTGGCAGCGCCAAAGACAGCTTTGTCGGACTATCCAAAGAAGGTCTTGGTACTCTGAAGTTGGGTCGTCTGACTGGTGCAGCACGTTGGAACTCGGGTACTACTGATTTCTCGCCCGCTGGTGCTGGGCCGCAGGACATCCAGGGGCCCCAGTCGTTGATCAGTGGCTTAACCGGTGTGGCGCCGCTGTTCAATGTGCGTCTGGACAACGCCATCGGGTTTGAGAGCGCTAATTGGAATGGTCTGTCGCTGCGAGCCTACTACAGTGCCAACGAAGGCAAGAGCAACGCGATACCGGCCAGCGGCAGCAGCTTGAATGACGATAGCGTCAGCCTCGGTGCACAGTACGTAGCAGGACCTTTTGACATTCGCATCTCTGCAGAACAGCGTAATGACAAGGGCACACTGAACAACACGACCAACCGCAATACGCAAGACACAGACTACAAGATTGGTGTGCGCTTTGCTTTGCAGCCCAACACAATTATCGCGTTGGGTTGGGACAACATGACTTTCTCGGACAGCGCTGCAACGGGCACGCAAAAGACCAAGCTGTCTCGCAACGGTTGGGTCGTGAGCTTTAGCCACCAAATGGACAAGCATGTCATGTATGGCGGATATGGCGTGGCGAACGACGCAACAGGTGAGCAAGCGACTGGGGCTTTTGATGGACGCGAAACCGGCGCGTCTCAGGTCACACTTGGCTACAAGTTCCTGCTGAATAAACAAATCACCCTGGACGCTTTTGCGTCGCAAGTCCAAAACAAGTCGCGCGCCAAATATGACTTTGACAGCGGTGGCATTTCGCCTGGAACCGGCGCAACCGCGACGGCCGTTGGCGCGGGGCTGCGCGTTGTGTTTTAAGGGGGTTTGAGGAGTATTTCGGGGAAAAGGCGTTTACACAGCGGTCTCCCGACCGCTGTTTTTTTTGAACTGTGTTGCATGGTTACCTCAAGCACCTATCAAAACAGCTCTGCTGTAGGGCGTTCATATCTACCGTACAAAAGTTTGCCGTTACCCACGAAGGGGAAACGCCATTTGCCATCAATACCTTGTCAGTCCCATGCCTAACTTAAGCAAAGCATCCCATGCTTTCAATGGAAACCACGGAAGCGTCAAAGTGCAGGATGTCACCTTGTTGTCTGATAGCTGGTCTGTGCTTAAGAGAACCACGTTCGACTATCTGCGCAGCGACGGCAGCTGGCAGCGGCAGAGTCGTGAAACTTATGACCGCGGCAATGGAGCGGCGCTTCTGCTATTCAACGCAGACCGCAATACGGTGGTGCTAACGCGGCAGTTCCGCTTTCCGACCTTTGTGAACGGCAATGCCGACGGCATGATGGTGGAGGTGTGCGCCGGCCTGCTAGATGGTGATGAACCCGAAGCCTGCATCCTCCGCGAAGCAATGGAAGAAACTGGTTTCTTGGTTCGTAATCCGCGCAAGCTGTTCGAGGCTTATATGAGCCCTGGATCGGTAACCGAGAAGCTGCACTTCTTTGCGGCCGAGTATGAGCCCACCGACCGCGTGGCTCCAGGCGGCGGCCATGTTCATGAGGGAGAGGACATTGAAGTGCTGGAGCTCAACTTTTCCGAAGCGTTGGCGCGGATGAAGACCGGCACCATACAGGACGGCAAGACCATTATGCTGTTGCAGCACGCAGCACTGGTAGGCTTGAAATCCCTGGCCCAGTGCTAGTACTTGTCACTTGACGGTTCGAATTGCCAGACTGATGCTCACTGATCGCTGTGGCGTGGGTATATTGAACGAAGCGGCCAGCTGCTCAACTTTCGCCTGGTGCCACGGCGATTACGTCTGCCACATCGGCATGCAACCCGCTCCCGCGGAATCTCGTGGAGCACACACACATTGGCATGTTTAGCTTTGCGGAAACCAACGAACGGTCAAGATGCTCGCGGGCTGGATACCGAATGCACGATGAAAGACGCCTGCGCCCCATATCACGAAATCACCGGGCTCGCGAAGTGTGTAGACGACAGTCGATTCGGGTGCGAAGTCTTGAGACTGCGAGAACTCCAACCTGAATTCACTTTGCGCGCCGACGAGGATGGACATTGTTCTGCCCTCACTCAATGGTTTGGCTTGACCGCTTGGATCTCCAGCCGGGTGCATAAACCATTTGACGCAAAGGCCTTTCGATTCCTCGTCAGTGGGAACGTGTCGAAGTTTCAATCCGTTGGATGTGGTCCATTCACTGAAGCCGATGAACCACCCGGTACCAGCCGTATCGACCCTGCCAGCATTGCCGAACTCAATATGTTCCGCAAGAAGTTGGTGGACGAGCATTGGAGTCGCTTAGCGATTGGTAATGGCAGAGGAGGCTATATGAGAATCCTCTAGCGTTCTTTGTCCCGGCAGGTCCCTTTTCCATGCACCATAAATAAGCTAACAGCAAACATAGTGTTGGCGCCGATTGAATCTTGACAGTGAGTGCCAATCCAATTTTGATAGGGGGCTTGTAGCCAGCAGTTTGCCTGCTGACTGTGGATAACTATAG
>JAYSZJ010000105.1:0-64061 GCA_043738115.1 Rhodoferax sp.
GGGCCAGATGGAAGCGGTGGTCGACCTGAAGCCCGGCACCTATCAGCTCAACCTGCTGCTGGCCGACCAGGGCCACATTCCCTATTTCGTCTACAGCAAGCCGCTGCGGGTGACGATCACCGCCCAGAAGAAGATCCCGGCAGCCACGGTCACGGGGGCCAAGCGGATCGAGATCCTGTCACCGACCGACCAGCAGCGTGTCCAGGGTCCGTTCCGGGTCCAGTTCCACGCCAGCGGCTACAACATTGCGCACCAGCAGGCGAAGGTCGCGGACACGAACCATTTCCGGCTGACCATCGAGCGCCCCGGCAAGAAGTCCGAGGTGCTGGAATTCCGCCAGGGTCAGACCGAGGTCTGGCTCAACCCGCCACGGGGTGAGTACGCGATGCGCCTGGACCTGCTGGACAACATGTCTGAAAAGCCGGTCGCCTCGACGGAAGCGATCCGTGTCAACGTGACTTCGGCCGTGTCGCCCTGACGCTGGCTGTCAAAGGCCCAGCCGGCTGCGATGGCGCGCGATCTGCTGGCGCACCTGCGCCGGCGCCGTGCCACCGAGAACATTGCGGGCATTGAGCGAGCCGCGCAGGCTGAGGACGTCGTACACGTCCTTGCCGATCCCGGGATGGAATTGCTGCAACACCGCCAGCGGCAGTTCCGACAGGTCGACCTGGTGCGAGATCGCGGCCTTCACCGCGTGCGCCACGGTCTCGTGCGCATCGCGGAACGGCAGGCCTTTCTTCACCAGGTAGTCGGCCAGGTCAGTGGCCGTCGCATAGCCCTTGAGCGCCGCCTTCTCCATCGCCTCGGGCTTGACCGTGATGCCGCCCACCATCTCGGCGAAGATCCGCAGCGTGTCCTTGAGCGTATCGACGGTGTCGAACAGCGGCTCCTTGTCTTCCTGGTTGTCCTTGTTGTAGGCCAGGGGCTGGCCCTTCATCAGCGTGATCAGGCCCATCAGGTGGCCGACCACGCGGCCGGTCTTGCCGCGCGCCAACTCGGGTACATCCGGGTTTTTCTTCTGCGGCATGATGGAGCTGCCGGTGGTAAAGCGGTCAGCAATTTTGATGAAGCCAAAGTTCTGGCTCATCCACAAAATCAGCTCTTCACTCATGCGGCTGATGTGCACCATACACAGCGTGGCGGCTGCGGTGAATTCGATGGCGAAGTCGCGGTCGCTCACCGCATCCAGGCTGTTCTGGCAGACCTGGGGTTGGCCCTTTTCGTCCACCATGCCCAATGTGCGGGCTACACGTTCGCGGTCCAGCGGGTAGCTGGTGCCGGCCAGTGCCGCAGCGCCCAGTGGCAGGCGGTTGGTGCGGCGGCGTACTTCGCGCATGCGCTCGGCATCGCGGCTGAACATTTCCACGTAGGCCAGCATGTGGTGGCCAAAGCTGACGGGCTGTGCCACCTGCAGATGGGTAAAGCCAGGCAGGATCACATCCACATTCTTCTCGGCCACGTCCAGCAAAGACTTTTGCAGGTCCACCAGCAGTTCACCAATCAGGTCGATCTCGCCGCGTAGCCACAGGCGCACATCGGTGGCGACCTGGTCGTTGCGGCTGCGCCCAGTGTGCAGGCGTTTGCCGGCATCCCCCACCAACTGGGTCAACCTAGCCTCTATGTTCAGGTGCACGTCTTCCAGGTCCAACTTCCACTCGAAGTTGCCGGATTCAATGTCACCGGTGATCTGCGCCATGCCGCGTTGGATGGATGCGTGGTCTTCTGCACTGATAATGCCCTGGGTGGCCAGCATCTCGGCGTGGGCCAGGCTGCCGGTGATATCGGCCTGCCACATACGTTTGTCAAAAAACACGCTGGAGGTGTAGCGTTTGACCAAATCGCTCATGGGTTCGGAGAACAGCGCGGACCACGCCTGGGATTTTTTATCGAGTTGGTTTTTGGACATGGTGGACAGGGCGGGTAATGGAGTCAAAATCCGGGTTCATGAAAGACACCCAAATATTATCGGCGTTCCACGACATGCCCTCGCCGGCAGAGGACGGAAGGCCCATGGGAGCGCGGCCGGCAGAGGTGGGTCTGGTGTTCGACGCCTGCCAGACCGGGGTGGTGTTGCGGGCGGTGTTGTTTGTGGAGGTGTGCGTCGGCGTCGGCGTGGCGTTTGGCGCAAATGACGCCGTGGACTGGGTCGTACGCCTGGCAATGGTGACCGGGGGCGCTTTACCCGCCACTTTGGCCTGGCTGCTGATGGCCTGCATGACCAAACGGCTGCTCACACGTCTGGCACCGGTGCTGCAGTACACAGTGGCCGTGGCCATGGGCGGTGCGGCTGGTTTGTATGGTTGCGCCATGCTGGCTTGGTCGGGGCTGCTTTTGGGAGGCGCGCCTTGGGTGGCCAGCGCCGTCAGCGGCCTATTGCTCTCTGGCATTCTGGTGGCGGCCCTGGTTATGCGCAGCAAGGGCCGTATGCCGGCCGATACCTCCGCCCGGCTGGCCGAATTGCAATCCCGCATACGCCCGCACTTTTTGTTCAATACGCTCAACAGCGCCATTGCCTTGGTGCGTGCCGAGCCTGCCAAGGCCGAAGCACTGTTGGAAGACTTGAGCGACCTGTTCCGCGAGGCTTTAAAAGACTCTGGTGAGCCGGTGCGCCTGGTGCAAGAAATAGAGTTGGCCAAGCGTTATCTGGCCATCGAGCAGGTGCGTTTTGGCGAACGCCTGCGTGTGCAGTGGGCGTTGGACCCGGAGGCCGACGATGCGCTGCTGCCCCCTTTGTTGTTGCAGCCTTTGGTGGAAAATGCAGTACGCCACGGAGTGGAGCCCAGCGACAAGGGCGCCGACGTGCGCATTTCCACACAACGCAGGGGGTCGATGGTGGTGATCAAGGTGACCAATACCGTGCCAAATGGCCAGGGTGAACAAGGCCATGGTTTGGCCCTGCGCAATGTACGCGAGCGCCTGAATTTGCTGCACGACGTGCAGAGCCAGTTTCGCAGTGCGCTCAAAGATGGCGTTTACCAGGTGCGCATGGAGGTGCCGCTATGACTGGCAATGTGATCAAGGCGCTGGTGGTGGATGACGAGGCCTTGGCCCGTGCCCGCATGCGCACGCTGCTGTCGGACTGCAAGGCACCCGCCGTGTATTGCGTGGGGGAAGCCGCCAACGCCGTGCAGGCCATGGAGATGCTGCAACACCAGGCGGTGGATGTGGCGCTGATCGATATCCACATGCCCGGCGCGGACGGTTTGACGCTGGCGCGTTCTTTGCAATCGTTGCCCCGGGCGCCCGCGCTCATTTTTGTGACGGCACACGCCGAACACGCTGTGCAAGCCTTTGACCTGGAGGCCGTGGACTACCTGACCAAACCCGTGCGGCTGGAGCGGTTGGAATCGGCGCTACAAAAAGTAGAGCGATACATTCAATCTCGACGGGGGTTAGAGGCCAATTCGTCACAAGACGATGTGCTGATCATCCAGGAGCGCGGCCGCACCGAGCGTATACCGGTGCAGCAGATTTTGTATTTCAAGGCCGAGCTGAAGTACGTAACGGTGCGTACCGCCACCCGCAGCTATATCCTGGACGGTTCACTCAACGAGTTGGAAGAAAAACACCGCGCAGACTTTGTACGCATCCACCGCAATGCCCTGATCGCCCGGCGCGCCGTGCGGGCGCTGGAAAAACACTTCGATGCCGAAGAGGGCGAGGGCTGGGCCGTGCGGCTCAATGGGGTGGATGAGCTGCTGGCCGTCTCGCGCCGCCAGCTGGCCGCGGTGCGGGAGCTAGTCTCCCGTTAGCCTGTATTTCTTAAACCGGCCGCAATCCCGTTGATCGAGATGTGAATCCCGCGTTGCACGCGTTCATCCGCCTTGCCTTCACGGTAACGGCGCACCAGTTCCACTTGCAGGTGGTGCAGGGGGTCAATGTAGGGAAAGCGGTGGCGGATGGAGCGCTGCAACGCAGCGTTATTGGCCAGGCGGTTTTTGTCGCCGGTGATGGTGGCCAGGGCTTGTGCCGTGCTGTGCCACTCGGCTTCGATCGCGGTGAAGATTTTCTTGCGCAAGCGCGCGTCGGCCACCAGTTCCGAATAACGTGAGGCCAGCGCCAGATCACTCTTGGCCATCACCATGTCCATGTTGGACAACAAGGTCTTGAAAAAGGGCCACTGGCGGTACATTTTTTGCAGCAGGGCGATTCGTTCCTTTTGCTCTGCAGCTGTGCCCGACGTGATGAAGGTCTGCACCGCAGAACCGAAGCCATACCAGCCGGGTAGGGTCAGACGGCACTGGCCCCAACTAAAGCCCCAGGGGATGGCGCGCAGGTCTTCTATGCGTTGGCTGGCCTTGCGTGATGCGGGGCGCGAGCCAATGTTCAATTCTGCAATTTCGCGCAGCGGCGTGGCGCTGAAAAAGTATTCGGTGAAGCCCGGGGTCTCGTACACCAGCGCTCGGTAGGCCGCCATGCTGTCGCGCGACAGTTCGGCCGCAGCGTCCAGGTAGGCCTTGGTGGCTGACTTGGTGGGCTGCAGCAATGTGGCTTCCAGCGTGGCGGCTACCAGGGTCTCCAGGTTGCGCCGGCCAATTTCGGGGTTGGCGTATTTGGAGCCAATCACCTCGCCCTGTTCGGTCAGGCGGATCTGGCCACGCACGGTGCCGGGGGGCTGGGCCAAAATCGCCTCATAGCTGGGGCCGCCGCCGCGGCCCACCGTGCCGCCGCGGCCGTGGAACATGCGCAGCTTGATGGGGTGTTTGGTGGCCACTTCGTCAAACAGCTCGACCAAGGCAATCTCGGCGCGGTACAGCTCCCAGTTGCTGGTGAAGATGCCGCCGTCCTTGTTGCTATCGGAATACCCTAGCATGATGTCTTGCTCGCCACCGCTGCGCATCAGCAAGGCTGCGATGCCAGGCAGGGCATAAAACTCGCGCATGATGGGCGCGGCGTTGCGCAAGTCTTCAATGGTTTCAAACAGGGGCACCACGATCAGGTCGCAGACGGGGCTCAACGGGTCGGACACAGCTGGTGAATGGGCGGCGCCGTTCAGTACACCGCGCATCAACCCTACTTCTTTTTGCAGCAACAACACTTCCAGCAAATCGCTGACAGTCTCGGTGTGGCTGATGATGTAGTGGCGGATGGCCTCATGGCCAAAGCGCTCACGCATGACCTTGGCAGCCGAGAAAATGGTGAGCTCGCCTTGTGTGTGGGCAG
This sequence comes from Rhodoferax sp., assembly GCA_043738115.1. GTDB lineage: Bacteria > Pseudomonadota > Gammaproteobacteria > Burkholderiales > Burkholderiaceae_C > Allorhodoferax. Next base: position 5,164 of record JAYSZJ010000105.1, read on the forward strand.
AGTAGGTGATGCCGTGCACCTGCAACGCGCGCGCATCACCCAGCAGACCCATCAACAGCTTGCGTTTGGCGGCTTCATCCAGCGCAGAATAGTTGGCTTCGATGCGGGCGGTGGCAAGCAGTTCGGCCACCACTTCCTCGTGTTTGTCCGAACTTTGGCGCAGATCTACCGTTGCCAGGTGGAAGCCAAACACGTCTACCGCACGAATCAGCGGGTGCAGGCGCTCCGCTACCAGCGCCGAGCCGTGGTTGGCCTTGAGCGAGGCCTCGATGGTGCGCAGCTCGGCGGCAAAGTCCTGCGAACGTGCGTAGGGGTTTTGCGGTGCAACGGCGTGGCGCGCGGCTTCGGTGCCGGTTAGTTCTTTCAAGGTGGCGGCCAGGCGCGCATAGACGCCGGTCAGCGCGCGGCGATAGGGCTCGTCCATGCGGTGCACGTTCTGGTCGGGGGAGCTCTCCGCCAGGGCCTTCATGGCGGGTGTGCATTCGTTCAGCATCGCGGATACCGATAACTCACCGCCCAGGTAGTGCACTTCAGTCAGGTAGTGGCGCAGTGCCACTTCGGCCTGGCGGCGCAGTGCGTAGTCCAGCGTCTGGGCGCTGACGTTGGGGTTGCCGTCGCGGTCACCACCAATCCACTGGCCCATGCGCAGGAAGCTGTGCACGGGCTGGTTGTTGCCCAGCAGTTGCTCTAGGTTGGCGTAGAGCTTGGGGATCTCGCGCAGAAAGGTGGATTCGTAATAACTCAGCGCATTCTCAATTTCGTCGGCCACGGTGAGTTTGTTAAAACGCAGCAGCCGGGTCTGCCACAGCTGCATGACGCGGGCACGCATCTGGGCCTCGTTGGCAGCGAGTTCACGGGCGGAGAGGGCGTCCTTTTTGTTCTCAAAGAAGGCGCTGCGCATCTTGATTTCGTCACGCTCGGTCAGCAGGCGGGCAATGCCGCGCTCGGCGTCCAGAATGCTCTTGCGCTGCACCTCGGTGGGGTGGGCGGTCAGCACCGGCGACACATAACTCTGCGCCAGTGTGTTGGAGATGGTCTTGGGTGCAATGCCGGCCCAGCGCAAGCGCGACATCGCAACATCGATGCTGCCCTCCTGGGTGTCACCCGCGCGTTCGTGGATGGCGCGGCGGCGGATGTGGTGGCGGTCTTCGGCCAGGTTGGCCAGGTGCGAAAAATAGGTGAAGGCGCGGATCACACTGACGGTCTGGTCACCGCTCAGGCCCTTGAGCAGTTTTTTAAGCGCCTTGTCAGCCTCCTGGTCGGCATCGCGGCGAAACGCCACCGACAGGGTGCGGATTTTTTCGATCAACTCGAACGCTGCGTCCCCTTCCTGCTCACGGATCTCATCGCCCAGAATGCGACCCAACAGGCGGATGTCCTCCACCAGAGGGCGTTCGTTGTCTTTTGCGCGTTTGGCGGGGGCTGGAGCAGGTACAGTTTTCATGAGGCCCATGCTAGCATTGACCACCCGCAATAGATTACAAATGGGTTACGACTAGAGGCCATGGCTGCACACAATTTAACAATCGCCACACGTGAGAGCCGCCTGGCTCTGTGGCAAGCGGGGCATGTCAAAACCCTGCTCGAACAACAAGGCCACCAGGTCACCCTGTTGGGCATGACCACCAAGGGCGACCAGATCCTGGACCGCTCACTGAGCAAGGTCGGTGGCAAGGGCCTGTTCGTCAAGGAGCTGGAAGTGGCCTTGGAGACCGGGCAGGCCGATCTGGCCGTGCACTCCCTCAAAGACGTTCCCATGGAGTTGCCAGAGGGTTTTAGCCTGGCCTGTGTCATGGAGCGCGAAGACCCGCGGGATGCCTGGGTGTCCAGCCGGTATGCAACGCTGGCGGATCTGCCGCAGGGCGCGGTGGTCGGCACATCGAGTTTACGGCGCATGGCCTTGATACGCGCCCTGCGCCCCGACATAAAGATCGAAGGGCTGCGTGGCAACCTGGACACCCGTTTGAAGAAGCTGGACGATGGCCTGTACGACGGCATTGTGTTGGCGGCCGCTGGGCTCAAGCGCCTGGGTCTGGAATCTCGCATCCGCACGACTTTCAGCCCTGAAGAGATGCTGCCAGCGGCCGGTCAAGGCGCGTTGGGCATTGAGGTGCGCTCTGGCCGTGCCGAGGTGGTGCAGGTTATGCAGTCGCTATTACACACGCCCACCTGGTTGGCCGTGTCGGCCGAACGTGCGGTCAGCCGGGTTATGGGTGGTAGTTGCTCCATGCCTTTAGCTGCGTATGCCACGTTACAGGGTGATGTGCTGAGCATCCGTGCAGTGTGGGGCGATCCGGAAGGTGTATTGCCCCTGGTCCATGCCCAGGCGCAAGGCATGGTGGTGGACGCCAACGCTGCCACGCAGTTGGGTGAAGAGGTCGCCCGCCAATTGCAAGCCAAGGTGCGCCAGCAACCCGAAGGGACTTGAACCATGCGTGTCATCGTTACCCGCCCAACCCAGGAGGCCGCGCAGTGGGTCCATGCCTTGAACGATGCTGGATTCAAGGCCTTGGCGTTGCCTTTGATCGGTGTGTTGCCACCGCCCGACCCGGCAGCCGTTGCCGCTGCTTGGGCGCGCATCACCGAATTTGATGCCGTGATGTTTGTCAGCGGTAATGCGGTAGAGCACTTCTTTGCGTCAAAACCGGCTGCAGCCCCCGTGTTTGGTATGCCTGGTGCTACTAATATAAGAGCATTCGTGACAGGACCTGGCAGTTTGTCGGCCCTGAAACGGGTGCAAGTCGACCCGCGTTGCATCGACATGCCGGACCGGGCGGCTGAACAGTTTGATTCTGAGGCGCTGTGGGCCGTGGTGGCGCAGCGGGTGCAGGCAGGCTACCGGGTGTTGATCGTGCGTGGCAGTGGCAGCAGTGGTGATGGCTCGTCTGGCGCGGCAGGCACTGACAAAACCGCCGACGGTGTGGGGCGGGACTGGTTTGCCGAACAGGTGCGCGCCGCGGGCGGTAGCGTGGAATTTGTGGTCTCGTACCAGCGCCGCCCGCCAGAGTTGTCGGACAGCGACCGCGCGCTGGTCCGCGAAGCAGCTGCAGACGGCTCTGTGTGGGTGTTCAGCAGTTCGGAAGCCATAGGCAATCTGGTTTCCACCTGCGTCGACCAGTCGTGGACCAAGGCCAAGGCGGTGGTCACCCACAGCCGCATCGCACAGGCCGCCCGCAAGGCCGGTTTTTCTGTTGTTTGCGAGTCACGCCCTTCGCTGGCCGCTCTGATGGCGTCTATAGAATCTGTGGCATGAACACAGAGTCCAGCCTTACCGCGGCGAGTGCGCCTCCGGAAGGCTCGCCGATTACTGCGCTGGCCATGCCAAAGCGCAGGGCCAGGCGTTTGATATGGGCCATAGCCCTGGTCGCGGGGGTGGCGCTGGTCTTCAGCGGGCTGCTGTGGCAAAAGCTGGGCAACATTCAGGAGCAACTGGCACGCCAGAGCGCAGACGCGGGTAGCCAGGCCGTGGAAGCCAGGGCCACAGCCCGGCAAGCCCAAGAGTTGGCCATGGAGACCGCGGCCAAGCTCGCAGTCGCCGAAGCCCGGCTCAGCGAGGTCTCCTTGCAACGCAGCCAACTCGAAGAGCTGATGCAAAGTCTGTCACGTTCGCGTGACGAGAACCTGGTGGTCGATATTGAATCCGCGTTGCGCCTAGCCCAACAACAGGCGCAGTTGACCGGTAGTGTGGAGCCGCTGTTGGCCGCCCTCAAGAGTGCCGAAATGCGTGTGTCGCGTGCGGCCCAACCCCGCTTGACGCCGGTGCAACGCGCTATCGCACGCGACATCAGCCGCATCAAGGCCACGGCCCTGGCCGATACCCCGGCGCTGTTGGTCAAGCTCGACGAGCTGGTGGTGCTGGCCGATGAACTTCCGGTCGCCAACGCGCTGCCCGCCCAGCGGCCCAACGACACTCTTAAGCGCAAGCCCGAAGAAACCGTGGCCACCTGGTGGGTGCGCATGGGCCTGCTGGTGCGCGACGAGGTCCGCAACCTGGTGCGGGTGAGCCGCATCGAAGACCCCGACGCCGCACTGCTGTCGCCCGAACAATCGTTTTTCTTGCGTGAGAACCTGAAGCTCAAACTGCTCAATGCCCGCTTGGGATTGTTATCACGCCAGATCGATGCGGTGCGCTCTGATCTGGCTTCGGCGTCAGTAGCGGTGGGTCGGTATTTTGACGCTTCGTCGCGCAAAACCCAGGCCGCCAGCGCACTCCTGCAGCAGGTACGCGGGGAGATGAGGGCACTGGAGGTGCCGCGGGTGGATGAGACTTTGGCGGCTCTGGCCACCGCCGCCTCGGGGCGTTAAACATGCGGTTCGCACTGTGGCTGATGGCCTTGTTCGCAATCGCGGTGGCCAGTGCGCTGTTCGCGGGTGACAGACACGGAACGGTGACTCTGTACTTCCCGCCGCACCGGGTCGATCTGTCACTGAATCTGTTCTTGCTGCTGCTGGCCGGCAGCTTTCTGACCTTGCACCTGGCCATGCGCGCCTTGTCGGCGTTGACCAATATTCCGCACCAGGCGCGGCACTGGCGTTTGCTGCAAAAAGAGCGGGGTATGCACACAGCATTGCTGGATTCTTTATCCCATCTGGTGGCCGGGCGTTTTGTAAGGGCGCGCAAGGCGGCGGAGTTGGTGATTTCGCTCGAAGAGTCGGTGCAGCGCAGCGGAGAACGGGTGGCCTATGGCTCACGTTTGCGCACACTGGCCCATGTGTTGGCCGGGGAGAGTGCGCACGCCCTGCAAAACCGCAGCGTGCGTGACGCCCACTTCCAGTTGGCGCTGCAAGAGTCCGAGGGAAGAGATGCACAGGACGCGCGCGAAGGTGTGCAATTGCGGGGTGCCCAGTGGGCACTGGACGACCGCGATGCACCAGCGGCCATGCAGTGGCTGGACCAGTTGCCCCAGGGCGCATCGCGCAGAACCTTGGCGCTACGTTTGCGTTTTCGTGCGGCCCGGCAATCCGGTCAGCTGCCCTTGGCGTTGGAAACGGGCCGTTTGTTGACCAAACACCGCGCCTTCTCGGATGCTGCGGGCAAGAGCATTGCGCGGGGCTTAGCCATTGAGTTGATCCGCGCCGCACATGACACCGTGCAAATCCAGCGCGCGTGGGATGCTCTGGACGCTGCGGAGCAGCACGTGCCCGAAGTGGCTTTCGAAGCTGCCGAACGCCTGCTGGCCCATGGTGGTGCAGTAACGGTGGCGCGCCAGTGGTTGTTGCCGATTTGGGAAACCATGGTGCAGCGCCATGACGCGTTGACGCTGGCGCAGCGCGTACGCTTTGCCCGCGTGTTAGAGCGCGGATTTGCCGCCGCCGATGGCGCCCCGGATGCACAGTGGCTAGGGCGCATAGAAACTGCGCAAATGAGCAACCCCCGTGATGCGGTGCTGCAATACCTCGCCGGCGTGGTGTGTATGCGGTTGAGTCTGTGGGGCAAATCCCAGCAGTTGTTCAAGCAGTCTCTGGCCATGTTGCAAGACTCTGAATTGGCCCGCGACACCTGGTTGGCGCTGGCTTATATGGCCGAACAGCGCCAGGATGCGCAGGCCGCCGCACAGGCCTACCGGGAGGCTGCGAAAAGGTGACGGGAGCGGGATTCAGAGCTATTATGCGGCCATGGCAACACTCACCGAACACATCATCAAGCTGACCGACCATCGGGATAGGGAGCTTCTGGAGTTGACCCTTTCCAAGGCATTGATTGACTTGCTGCGCATAGACCGGGTGGTCATTGCACGGGTCCTCAGTGAAGAGGGTGTCAAACGCTGGTTGGAGGTCGCGTCATTGGACGTGCGGGGTGGCGGAAAAGTGGTGGATCCTCTACGGGTCAATTTCGAAACCTTGCGTGAATTGGCCGATGAGAAGGACCGCTTGCGTTGCCTGCAGAGTCGCGGCCTGGTCGAGTATGCATGGGCCGGTGAGGAAGGACCTCGCATCAGTTTTATCCCCCTGTTTGCGGATTCCGCCAGTGATGACGAGGGCGTGATTGAGGTGCACTCAGGTTCTGCCCTGAGCCACGGTCAGTTGCAGGTGATTGAGGACATGGTCCATGTGTTCCGCAACATGTACAAGCTGCTGGCCTACAGTGACCGCGACGCCCTGACGGGATTGCTCAATCGGAAATCACTGGATGACACCTTTTACAGCGCCGTGCTCGAAGAGATGGACCATGGGTTGGAGAGCGAAACGGCCGTACTGGAGGCCAGTGTGCTGCCGGTTGCCGAGCGCCGCCACCGGGTGCCGCCCAACTACTGGTTGGGCACGGTGGATGTGGACCACTTTGGCGTCATCAACGACAAGAACGGCCACCTGATTGCCGAAGAGGTGCTGCTGCTGGTGGCGCGCATCATGAACAACACCTTTCGCACCTATGACCGCATCTACCGCCTGGGTGGTGAGCAGTTTGCGGTGCTGATGCACTGCCCGGATGAGGCCCTGGTGCTGGCTGCATTCGAGCGGTTTCGCGCCAATATGGAGAAGTTCAATTTTCCGCAGGTGGGGCGTGCGACTGCGTGTGCCGGTTTCACACGGGTCACGGCAGAAGATTCACCGAGTACCTCATTGGAGCGGGCCGAGCGCGCCGTGGACTATGCTCAGCGCAATGGACGCAACCAGGTCCACAGCTACGATGATTTGGTGCGCAAAGGTCTCTTCGGCGATGCCGTCAAAGTGGGCGCGGTCGACTTGTTTTAAACAAAGACGCGGCAATAAAAAAGAGGCCCTCGGGCCTCTTTTTTATGGGAGCACCCCGGCGTGCGGGGTGTTTTAACGTCAGGCGCTTGGTGGCTGCTCAAACGGCAGAGTCATATTGCGCAGATCGCGCTTGGTCTCCACCAGTACCAGAGGGCCAGCGTCAATGCTGACCGGCGCTGGCCGTTCGCGGGGCACGTGGATGGGCTTGGCTTCGGCTGCAATCGCGGCTTGCACCGCTGCAATCTTGTCCGCGTCCGAATTGACCCACTGCAATCCCGAGCTTTGCGCCACGTCGACCAGGGTCTCGGTGGGCAAGGTGTAGGTCGTGACCTTGGGCATGCGTTCAGCAGATGCGACGGGTGCAACAGCTGCAGCTATCGGTGCAGCTGCAACAGGTGTGGCTGCACGAACCGGTTGCACTGCCGCGGGGGCTTCCGGAATAGCCGTCGCAACGGGTGCGATGACAGGCATAACCTGCGGTGCAACCGCTGGAGCTTCGCTTGTTGGGGCGGGCTGCTCTGCGGTTTGGACGGCCTGGAGCGGGATGCGCAAGTCAGGGCGCTCTTCACGTTCGCTGCGCTCACCACGTGGTCCACGATCACGGCCGTAGCGGTCGCGGGAGCGTTTCTCACGGGGCTCACCGTTTTCGCTGCGTGGCGCCTCGCCATGGGCCTCATGCGCTTGTGCGTCGCTGGCCATTGGAGCCGCTGTGCTGTCCGCTTCTCCAAAACCCAGCTGGGTCTGCGGATGGGCTTCGCCACCGGCGTTGCGTGCGTCGCCTTCCGGGCGGGGGCCACGTCCATTGCGGCCACCGCGGCCGTTACGACCGTCGCCGCGGCCTTCACCTCGACCCTCGCCGCGGGCCTGGCCCTCATTGCGGGGGGATGTGTTGTCAGCGCCGCCTTCGGCTGGTGCATCGGCACGGCCTTCTGCGCGGGGCTGCTCGTTGCGCTCAGCCATGTCGTTGCGCTCGCCGGCACCGCCACCACGTCCACCGCGGCCGCCGCGTTCACCCCGTTCACGGGGTGCGCGATCGGGGCGTTGTTCTTGGCGGTTGCCATCGGGTCCGCCTGGGGCTTGGCCGCCGGCTTGCAGGTTGGCGTCCATGGGCATGGGTTTGCCTTCGGCGTCAAAACGCTCGCGTTGTGCGCCGCCTTGGCGGTCTGCACCGCCGCTGCCGCCACGTCCACCGCGTCCACCACGGCTGTTGCGTCCGTCGCCGCGGCCTTCACCGCGCGGGCCACGGCCTTCGCCGTTGGCCTGGTTGCGGCCTTCGCCGGGCTTCCCGGCACTGCGATTGCCATCGCGGTTGCGGCCATCGCGGGTCTCACGGCCTTCGGGGGCCTTGGGTGCGGGTGTTGGCGCTGGCTTCACAGGCGCTGCCACTGGCTCCGCTGCAAACAGGCTCTTGAGCCAGCCGAAGAAGCCTTTTTCAGCAACAGTGGCTGGTTTAGCCTCTACCGGGCGCTGTGGCGCAGCCGCTGTGGGCTGTGCCGCGGGAGCAACCGGGCGCGGCACGGCGATAGGTGCAGGCGCATCCGGCAACACACCCTTGATGATGGGTGTTTGTTTGTTGGTTGGCTCTTGTGAGCGGCGGGTCACGCTGGTGGCGTCTTCCATCTCGTCAGCCATCTTGTAGCTGGCTTCGATGTTGTCCAGACGGGGGTCGTCGTGTTTCAGGCGTTCGAGCTTGTAGTTCGGTGTTTCCAGCGTCTTGTTGGGCACCAGCAGCACGTTGATACGCTGCTTCAACTCAATCTTGGCCACTTCAGAACGTTTTTCGTTCAGCAAGAACGATGCGACGTCCACGGGCACCTGGCACAACACGGAGGCGGTGCTGTCCTTCAGCGACTCTTCCTGGATGATCCGCAGGATCTGCAAGGCGCTGGATTCGGTGTCGCGGATGTGGCCGGAGCCGCCGCAACGGGGGCAAGGAATCGAAGCGCCTTCCGACAGGGCAGGGCGCAGGCGCTGGCGGCTCATTTCCATCAGACCGAACTTGCTGATGGTGCCGAACTGCACGCGGGCACGGTCCTGGCGCAGCGCGTCGCGCAATCGGTTTTCCACTTCGCGGCGGTTGCGCGACTCTTCCATGTCGATAAAGTCGATGACGATCAGGCCACCCAAGTCGCGCAAGCGCATCTGGCGGGCCACTTCGTCAGCGGCTTCCAGGTTGGTGCGGGTGGCAGTTTCTTCGATGTCGCCGCCCTTGATAGCGCGTGCCGAGTTGACGTCCACGGACACCAGGGCTTCGGTATGGTCGATCACAATCGCGCCGCCGGAGGGCAGCTGCACGGTACGGGCGTAGGCCGATTCGATCTGGTGTTCGATCTGGAAGCGGCTGAACAGCGGGGCGTCGTCACGGTAACGCTTCACGCGGGCAGCGTGCTCGGGCATTACATGGGCCATGAACTGCTGGGCTTGTTCGTACACGTCGTCGGTGTCGATCAGGATGTCGCCGATATCGTGGTTGAAGTAGTCGCGGATGGCGCGGATCACCAAGCTGGATTCTTGGTAAATCAGGTAGGCACCCTTGCCGCCCTTGGCGGCACCGTCAATGGCGGTCCACAACTTCAACAGGTAGTTCAAATCCCATTGCAGCTCAGGTGCGCTGCGGCCGATGCCGGCGGTGCGGGCGATGATGGACATGCCGTTGGGGTATTCCAACTGGTCCATGTTTTCTTTGAGCTCGGCGCGGTCTTCACCTTCGATGCGGCGGGAAACGCCACCACCTCGGGGGTTGTTGGGCATCAGCACCACGTAGCGGCCGGCCAGCGATACAAAAGTCGTCAGGGCTGCGCCCTTGTTGCCACGTTCTTCTTTTTCGACCTGGACCAGCAGTTCCTGGCCTTCGCGGATGGCGTCCTGGATGCGGGCCTGGGAGGCGGAAACGCCTTCCTTGAAATACATGCGCGAGATTTCTTTGAACGGCAGGAAGCCGTGGCGGTCTTCGCCGTAGTCGACGAAACAGGCTTCCAGCGAGGGCTCGACACGGGTGACGACGGCCTTGTAGATATTGCCTTTGCGCTGTTCGCGCCCTTCGATTTCGATTTCGTAGTCGAGGAGTTTTTGTCCGTCGACAATGGCCAGGCGGCGTTCTTCAGCCTGCGTGGCGTTGATTAGCATCCGTTTCATGGATTGCGTCCTTCTTCATCAGTTTTACATGCCCTCAAGGGGCTATTGATACCTGAACTGACGAACCGAATGCGAGTGGAATTGCCGGAGAACTTCGACTCAAATGAGGCGACGAAGCGTAGGCGCGTGGAGGTTGGCGAGGGGATGCGTTTGTGGGTTAGCTATCAATTGCATAGCTGGTTGCGCCCGTTTGACGGGGGCTAGAGGCCGATTCATGCCAAGCAACGGGGCGAAAACGCTCCGTACGCATAGACTTATCAGGCACATCAGCACAAACATCTCGTTTTTATCCGTTCACAGACGAGGGGTCTGCAAACTGTGGGGATTCCGTATCAGTATTTCGTTTCGCAGTCTTGACCGTGTTGTTTGCAGACCACCACAGGCATTTGGCGTGTGGTTTGTTTGCAGCCCAACCCGGCGGCATCGACCTTCCAGCGCGTCTGTGTATGGTGGGTGGACTAAACTCCAGACAAATCAACCACTTACAGCGCATCGCTAGTGAAACACATTATAGGGGGCATTCCCACCCCCTCTTCGCCCCCCATGCCCCAAGTGAAAACCCTGACCATCGACGACGATGGGGCTGGGCAGCGGCTGGACAACTACCTGATGCGCCATTTGAAGGGTGTTCCCAAGACCCACGTCTACCGCATCATCCGCAGCGGCGAGGTGCGCGTGAACAAGGGCAGGGCGTCGGCCGAAACCCGTTTAAACGCCGGTGATGTGGTGCGTGTGCCCCCGGTTCGGATCTCCGAGAGGGTGGCGGAAAAGGCCCAGGCCATGGCCGAGCAGGTTGCCAGCCACGCGCCAGCCAAGGAATTTGCGGTTTTGTTTGAGGACGACAGCTTGCTGGCCATCAACAAACCGGCCGGCGTGGCGGTGCATGGCGGATCCGGCGTCAGTTTTGGCGTTATTGAGCAGTTGCGCATGGCGCGGCCCCAGGCCAAGTTTCTGGAGCTGGTGCACCGGCTGGACCGGGAAACCAGCGGCATTTTGCTGGTGGCCAAGAAGCGCAGCGCGCTGAAAAACCTGCAAGACCAGTTCCGCGAGCGCGAAACCGGCAAAACCTACCTAGCGATGGTGATTGGCCAATGGCCCGCTAATAAGAAGGTGCTGGACAAACCGCTGCACAAGTATTTGTTGCCCGATGGTGAGCGCCGCGTGAAGGTGGTGGCCAAGGACGACCCTGACGGTATGCCGTCGCTAACCCTGGTCAAGGTGCGCGCCGCCGGCGGTGTGGTCCCGGGTACACACCAGGAACCCGTCAACAGCGATCGGGGCTATTCCTTGCTGGAAGTGACCATCAAGACCGGGCGCACCCACCAGATTCGTGTACACCTGGCGTCAGAGGGACTGCCAATCGTGGGGGACGACAAGTATGGCGACTTCGATAGCAACAAGGCGCTGGCCCGTGCCAATAGCCTAACCCCACTGAAACGCATGTTTTTGCATGCCTGGCGGCTCCAATGCAAGCACCCTGCCACCGGTGCCCGTCTGGAACTACAGGCGAACTTACCTGCAGAACTGGCCCAATTCGTGCACCAGGTCTTGCCGCAAGCCCTTGAGCCCACCATTTTTTCGATTTCTTAGTCTGCACCGATGTCCAAGCCGACCCAAGCCTCCCGCTCCTTCGACCTGATTGCCTTCGACTGGGACGGCACCCTGTTTGACTCCACGGCCATCATCACGCGCTGCATACAGGCCGCGGTTGTGGATGTGGGGGGCCGCAAACCCACCGATAAGGATGCCGCCTACGTTATCGGCCTGGGTTTGATGCAGGCCCTGGCCCACGCCGCGCCTGATGTGCCGTCCAGCAAATACGCCGAACTGGGTGCGCGCTACAAGCACCACTACATGGCCCACCAGAACGACATCAGCCTGTTTGACGGGGTGTTGCCGATGCTGGCGGAGCTGAAGGCGCGCAACTATGTGCTGTCCGTGGCGACCGGTAAAAGCCGTCGCGGCCTGGATGAGGTGTTGAAGACCTCGGCGTTGCAGGGGTTGTTCCATGCGTCCCGCACGGCCGACGAGACCGCAGGAAAACCCCACCCCCTGATGCTGCAGGAGCTGATGCAGGAATTTGGCGTGCCTGCCCACCGTGTGTTGATGGTCGGCGACACGACGCACGATCTGCAAATGGCATTAAATGCCGGCTGCCCCAGTGTGGGTGTCAGTTATGGCGCGCATGAGCCGGCCGCCTTTGCCGAACTCAAACCCCTGTTCGTGGCCCATACTGTGGCTGAACTGCGGGCCTGGTTCGCCGAGCACCCCTGAGATGCCGTTACCCATGACAGACACCTTTGGTTCACCCATCCCGCTGTGCAATTCCGCCGACCTGGTCAATAGTGGCGAAGCCGTGCCTTTTGACGTGGTTTATTACGGACGCACGTCACGCGGCTTTGCGATACGTTTTGAAGGCCAGGTCTTCGGCTATCTGAACCAGTGCACCCATGTTCCGATGGAGATGGACTACCAGCCCAACCGTTTTTTTGACAGCAGCGGCAGTTGGCTGATGTGCGCCACCCACGGCGCCATGTACCGGCCGCAAACCGGCGTCTGTATTGGCGGCCCCTGCCGCGGTGGACTGGTGAAGATAACCATGACCGAGCTCGACGGTGTGGTCCACTGGCATACTGGCCCCAACTTGCAAGCGCTCGAATTTTGATATGACTGATCTGAACAACCCTTCCATGACACCGAATCCGCCCCAAGCCCCCGACGATATTACCGATGCTGCTATAAAAACAGAAGCATCTTCCCGTGCGACCGATCCTGGTCGTACGCCCGGATGGGAGCGCGCTACGCTGGAAACCCTGGCGCTGGCCGCCATCACCGAGCAGCGCCAGGCGCGCCGCTGGCGCAACGGCATCCGCCTGGCTTGGCTGGCCTTTTTTGTGGCGCTGCTGTGGCTGGGCATGGACCGGGGAAGCAGTACCGCCGACACTTCTACGCCCCACACTGCCTTGGTCAAGATCCAGGGTGAAATAGCCTCTGACGCAGAGGGCAGCGCCGAACTGATCGTGGCTGCCATGCGTAGCGCATTTGAAGACAAGGGCGCCAGGGCGGTGGTGCTGCTGATCAATTCACCCGGTGGCAGCCCGGTGCAAGCCGGCATCATCAATGACGAAATCAACCGGCTCAAAGTGCTGCACAAGAAGCCGGTCTATGCAGTGGTCGAGGAAACCTGCGCGTCGGCCGCCTATTACATTGCCGCCGGCGCTGACAAGATTTTTGTTGACAAGGCCAGTGTGGTCGGCAGTATTGGCGTGCTGATGGACGGCTTTGGCTTTACTGGGCTGATGGAAAAGATCGGTGTGGAGCGCCGCCTGATGACGGCGGGTGAAAACAAGGGTTTCCTGGATCCTTTCAGCCCCCAGACCGAGAAGCAGCGCGAGTTTGCCCAGGCCATGCTGGACCAGATCCACCAGCAGTTCATCAAGGTGGTGAAGCAGGGCCGTGGTGAACGCCTGAAGGAGACGCCCGAGACTTTTAGTGGCCTCTTCTGGACCGGTCAACAGGCTGTGGAGATGGGCTTGGCGGACCAATTGGGTAACCTGGACTATGTGGCCCGCGAAGTAGTCAAGGCCGAAGAACTGATCGACTACACCCGCAAGGACAATGTTGCCGAACGCCTGGTCAAACGTTTTGGGGCGGCCATTGGTGAAAGCAGTGTGAAAGCCATGCGCGGCTTGCCAGCCCTGCGTTAAGCAGGCCCCCACGCTCCACCGTTGCACGGATCGCTGCCCCCGAGGGCGGCTAAATTCGCTTGGGGCGGCCCCGCGCGAATTTGGTGCCTCAGCTCCCAGTTGCGCGGGGCCTAGCCCCTCCGTGTTTTTTAGCGGCCCAGAGCAAACACCGTGGGTACGGTGTTCGCCAGGGTCCAGGGCTTGTGTTTCCAGTTTTTCACCAGGTCGCTGTGGCACTCGGCGCTTTCCAGTGTCAGTCCACTGGCCGTCGCTAGGCGGGTGTTGTGCTGCAGGGTTTGCAACAATGCCTGCTGCATGGTCTGGTTGCGGTACGGTGTCTCAATAAAAACCTGGGTTTGTCCGGTCTTTAAAGCCAGGGATTCCAGCTCGCGGATACGTTGGCCGCGCTCGGCTGGTGTGTTGGGCAGGTAGCCTACAAACGCAAAACTTTGTCCGCTGAGACCGCTGGCAGCCAACGCCAACAGCAGCGAGACGGGTCCGACCAGTGGCACGACGCGCAGACCCAGCTCGTGCGCAGCACGCACGACCGACGAGCCCGGGTCGGCAATGGCGGGCATACCTGCCTCGCTGACCAAACCCATGTTTTCGCCCTGCAGTGCAGGCTGCAACAAGTACCGCGCATCGAAATGGCCCTGGTGGTCGCCTTTTTTGTGGACCTCGTGGGGCAGCTCCTGCAGTTGCATGGCCTGTAGGGGCTGGCACAGTGGGTTGGTTTCTGCGATACGTTTGAGGTAGGCGCGTGTGGATTTTGCGTTTTCACAGATCCAATGCTTCAGGCCGGCCGCCACTTCCAGGGTTCCGGCGGGCATGCTGCGGTCCAGCGTTGCCTGGCTGTCGCAGCCGAAGTCCAGGGGAGCGGGCACCAGGTACAGGGTGCCTGGTGTCTTGCTGTTGGGTGTGCCTGCTGGCATGGGCGCAGTCATGCCGCTGCCCGACTGGTGTTCAACAGTTGAATACCCGCTTCGCGCAACATGCGGCTGGTGCGAATCAGCGGCAAGCCCACCAGGGCCGTCGGGTCGTCGCTCTCAATCGCGTCGAGCAGGGCTATGCCCAAGCCTTCGCTTTTGGCGCTACCAGCACAGTCATACGGCTGCTCCAACCGAAGGTAGTTTTCGATTTCGGTGTCTTCCAAGGTGCGGAACAGAACCTTGACCGGAGCTAGTGATTGCTGGCTGAAACCCGCCTCTATGCAGACCACCGCCACCGCAGTCTGAAAAATCACCGTCTTGCCACGCATCTGGCGCAGTTGGGCGACTGCGCGGTCGTGGTTGCCGGGCTTGCCCAGAGACATTCCGTCGAGATCCGCAACCTGGTCCGAACCAATCACCACGCAATCCGGGAAACGCTGTGCAACCGCCTGGGCCTTGGCCAACGCCAGCCGCTGGGCCAGATCGGCCGGCAGTTCACCAGGCAGAGGCGTTTCGTCTACATGGGGCGATTCCACGGAAAAAGGGACGTTCAAGCGACCCAGCAATTCGCGCCGGTAGACCGAAGTGGATCCGAGTATGAGTTTTCTATTGGAAATGTCTGGCATGGCCTGATTCTCTTACACTGCGCGCATGAAACACGACTACGACGCCCGGCACCTGAACATCGAGGGCTTTGCCAAGGCCAACGGCAGCCTTGCCGGCACCGAAAGCCTTGCCCAGTTTGAACGCCTGTTGGAGGAAGCGCAGGGCGCTGGTGCTCAAAACCCCGTGCGTTTTGCCGCCCATGGCATGACACGGCCCAATGGTGCCACCAGTGAGCAGATATGGCTCACCCTGCGTGCCGAGGTGGAGCTGCCGCAAACCTGCCAGCGCTGCCTGTCACCCGTAGACGTGCCGGTGTTGTTCGAGCGAGAGTTCCGTTTTGTGGCCAGCGAAGAGGTGGCTGCGGTGGAAGACGAAGAATCGGAAGAGGATGTTCTGGTGCTGAGCCGAGACTTCAACCTGCTGGAGCTAGTTGAGGACGAATTGCTGATGGCCCTGCCGGTGGTTCCCAAACACGAGGTATGCCCGGGTGCGGTGAAGCTGCAGGTGGCCGACCCAGATTTTGTTGAAGAGGCGCAGGAAAAACCCAATCCTTTTGCCGTTCTGGGCCAACTCAAGAAGAAGTCCTAGCCCAGTTTCGTGCTTTGGGCTATAATCTGAGGCTTCGCGTGTGAGATTCATCGCGTTTTTTACTAACCCCCAAGTGTTGCATTTTGCGTTGAGCATGGCGCAGCACCCCAGCTGAGGAGCCGAGTCATGGCCGTCCAACAAAACAAGAAGTCACCTTCCAAGCGCGGTATGCACCGTTCGCACAATGCACTGGTTGTTCCAGGCATTGCTGTGGAATCTACCACTGGTGAAACCCACCTGCGCCACCACATCAGCCCCACCGGTTTCTACCGTGGCCGCAAGGTGTTGAAGACCAAATCTGAAGCCTGACCCAGGTTTTTCAGCCAAAGCCCGGAGCTACAAATCCTGTAGCGTCGGGCTTTTGTCGTTTTTGGCCCTGCTGCCAATGTTTGATCCCCTCTCTTTTTGGGTGCCTGCCCCATGATCACAATCGCTGTTGACTGTATGGGAGGCGACCACGGCCCCCAGGTCACACTGCCTGCCTGTACGCAATTTTTGGAACAGCATCCTGAGGCGGCGCTGGTTTTGGTGGGTTTGCCCGAAGCCCTTGCTGGCTTTTCCCATCCCCGAGCCACCATCGTTCCCGCCAGCGAGGTGGTGACGATGGACGATCCACTGGAAATAGCGCTGCGCCGCAAAAAGGATTCGTCCATGCGTGTTGCCATCCAGCAGGTCAAGGAAGGCAATGCCCAGGCGGCGGTATCGGCTGGTAACACCGCTGCCCTGATGGCCATATCGCGCTACATCCTGAAAACCATAGATGGTATCGAGCGGCCCGCCATTGCGGGTCAGCTCCCGAATGCTACTGGTGGTGCTACTACGATGCTGGATTTGGGTGCAAATGTGGACTGTTCGGCCGAGCATTTGCTGCAGTTCGCCGTCATGGGTTCTGCCCTGGTCTCGGTATTGAGCAACAAACCTTCACCCACGGTAGGCCTTCTTAATATTGGTGAAGAAATCATTAAAGGCAACGAAACCATTAAGAAAGCTGGTGAACTGCTGCGATCTGCGTCCAAAGCTGGCGATTTAAACTTCTTTGGCAATGTCGAAGGCAATGATATTTTCAAAGGTACGGTTGACCTTGTAGTGTGCGACGGCTTCGTCGGCAATGTGGCCTTGAAAGCCAGCGAGGGTCTGGCCGGCATGATTGGTAATTTCCTGAAGGCTGAATTTTCCCGAAATATTTTTACCAAAGTAGCTGCAATTGCCGCTTACTCGGTGCTAACTGCACTCAAAGTGCGCGTAGACCACCGTCGGTACAACGGTGCGGCTCTGTTAGGGCTGCGGGGACTGGTATTCAAAAGCCATGGCTCCGCTGACGTGCTGGGTTTTGGGTTCGCGTTGAACCGGGCGTATGATGCAGCCCGAAACAACTTGCTTGACCGCGTTCAGGCACGTATCGCGCACGCAGCCCCGCTTTTGGCGATGGCCGACAGCGCTCCATAAAAAACCTGATCGGGTGTCATCAACCCCACCATGAAATATTCGCGAATTACAGGCACGGGTAGTTATTTGCCCCCGCGCCGGCTGACAAATGCCGATTTGGTGGCCGAGTTGGCCGCAAAAGGCGTAGAAACGTCGGACGAATGGATCGTTGAGCGCACTGGCATCCGCGCGCGCCACTTTGCGGCTGACGGTGTGTTCAGCAGCGACCTTGGTTTGGAAGCGGCAAAAAGGGCGCTGGAGGCTGCCGGCCGTACCGCCAAGGACGTCGACCTGATCATCGTCGCCACATCAACACCGGACATGGTGTTCCCGTCCACCGCATGTATTTTGCAGAACAAACTGGGTGCCAACGGCGGCGCAGCATTCGATGTGCAGGCCGTATGCAGCGGTTTTGTTTACGCGCTGGCGGTGGCGGATTCGATGGTCAAAACTGGTGCGGCCAAATGCGCCTTGGTTGTGGGCGCTGAGATTTTTTCCCGCATTCTGGATTTCAACGACCGCACGACCTGTGTGTTGTTTGGAGATGGCGCTGGTGCTGTAGTGCTGGAGGCGTCCGACACCCCAGGCATTTTGTCCAGTGATTTACATGCCGATGGCAAACATGTCGGTATTTTGTGTGTGCCGGGCCATGTGTCAGGCGGCGCCATTTTGGGCGATCCTTTGTTAAAGATGGACGGCCAGGCAGTCTTCAAGCTGGCAGTAGGCCTGCTGGAAAGTGCGGCCCGCGCCACGCTGACCAAGGCCAATCTGACCGAAGCCGATATCGATTGGCTGGTGCCGCACCAGGCCAATATCCGCATCATGCAAAGCACGGCGCGCAAACTCAAGTTGTCGATGGACAAAGTCGTGGTCACAGTAGATCAACATGGCAATACATCTGCTGCGTCCATTCCGCTGGCCCTGGATGCCGGTGTGCGATCGGGTCAGGTCAAGCCGGGTCAGACGCTGTTGCTTGAAGGAGTGGGCGGTGGTTTTACCTGGGGTGCATTGCTCCTGATTTTGTAGCTACTCGCACATATTTGGCGGGGGCTAGAGTCACTTTTAACTAATAGTGGTTATGAAAAACTTTGCATTTGTATTTCCCGGGCAGGGATCACAATCGGTCGGCATGTTGGACGCCTGGGGCGACCTTCCCATCGTTGAGCAGACGCTGCAGGAAGCGTCCGACGCGCTGGGCGAAGATGTTGCCAAGCTGATCCACGAAGGCCCCAAAGAGGCGCTCGCGCTGACCACCAATACCCAGCCCGTCATGCTGGTGGCCGGTGTAGCTGCATACCGCGTCTGGATGTCGGAAGTTGGCATCGCGCCTTTGGTCGTTGCCGGCCATTCTCTGGGTGAATACACCGCACTGGTCGCCGCTGGCGCGCTGACTCTGAAGCAGGCTGCGCCCTTGGTGCGTTTGCGTGCACAGGCCATGCAGGAAGCTGTGCCCGTAGGCGTAGGCGCCATGGCGGCGATTCTGGGCATGGATGCGGCACGGGTCACGGCCGGATGCCTGGAAGTGACCCAGTCCTTCGGCGCAGGTTCTACTGAAATTGTGGAGGCGGTTAACTTCAATGACCCTGCCCAAACGGTGATTGCGGGCAGCAAGGCAGCGGTGGACAAGGCATGTGAAGTACTAAAGGCCGGTGGCGCAAAGCGTGCATTGCTGCTGCCGGTTTCCGCACCGTTTCACTCTAGCCTGATGAAGCCTGCTGCAGAGAAACTCAAGGCCCATCTTGAAACATTGGACATCGCCACGCCGCAGATTGCGCTGATCAACAATATTGAAGTGGCGGTGGAAGTTGACGGCGACCGCATTCGCGACGCCTTGTACCGCCAGGCATTCGGCCCCGTGCGCTGGGTGGAGTGTGTGCAGGCTATTAAGGCAAGGGGTTTGACTACACTCGTAGAGTGTGGCCCAGGCAAGGTGCTGGCCGGCATGGTCAAGCGCATCGATGCCGAACTCACGGGGCTGGCCGTATATGACCCAGCCACATTGCAAGATACACAAGAAGCGTTAAAGGGTACCTTGGCATGACTGAAGTGAAATTTGAAGGCCAGGTGGCCTTGGTGACGGGCGCGTCCCGTGGCATTGGTGCAGCGATTGCGCTGGAATTGGCCCGCAAGGGTGTGAAGGTCATTGGCACGGCGACCACAGACGCGGGCGCTGCCAAGATCACTGAGACTTTGTCCGCCTTTCCCGGTTGCGCCGGGCGCACCTTGGATGTGACGAATGGGGCCGCAGGTGAGGCGCTGGTGGATGCACTGGTCCAGGAACACGGCGGGCTGCAGGTGCTGGTCAACAACGCGGGCATCACCCGCGACAACCTCGCGATGCGTATGAAGGACGACGAGTGGGACTCCGTGATGGAGGCCAACCTCAAAGGTGTCTTCCGTATGAGCCGTGCTGTGATGCGCACCATGATGAAACAGCGTTATGGCCGCATCATCAACATCACCTCGGTGGTAGGCGCCTCTGGTAATCCCGGCCAGGCCAATTACGCCGCTGCCAAAGCCGGTGTCGCCGGCATGACACGCGCGCTGGCACGTGAGTTAGGTTCGCGCAACATCACCGTCAACTGCGTGGCGCCGGGTTTTATCGAAACCGATATGACTGCAAGCCTGCAAGAAGACCAGCAAAAAACCTTGTTGGGCCAGATTCCGCTGGGACATTTGGGCAAACCTGCCGATGTGGCCCATGCTGTTGCATACTTGGCTTCCCCGCAAGCCGCGTACGTGACGGGCCAGGAGTTACATGTCAACGGCGGCATGTACATGTAAGGTACAGAAAACAGAAATTCAGCCGATTTGTCCGTTCGGCGACCCGTTTGGAGTTGTGACTCTAAGCCCGGGTAAAATTACGGATTCTTTTACAACCCTTAGAGGGAAGCCATGAGTGATATCGAAGTCCGCGTCAAAAAAATTATTGCCGAACAACTCGGTGTGGAAGAGTCTCAAGTCACCAACGAAAAGGCCTTTGTGGCCGATCTGGGTGCGGATTCTCTGGACACCGTCGAATTGGTGATGGCGTTGGAAGACGAGTTTGGAATTGAAATTCCTGATGAAGACGCAGAAAAGATCACGACCGTGCAAAACGCTGTCGACTACGCCAGCACACACAAGAAGGCCTGATAGGGCTTTTGCGGCACCGGGGTGCTGCGCGGGTCGTGACAAAGTGCCGTGGCGATTGGGCTGCGGCCCTGCCGATCCGGAACATGGCCGTTTTCAAACGGCCTTTTTTTGACCAAAGTTGAAAACTGATTGCTATGTCCCGTCGTCGCGTTGTTGTCACTGGTTTGGGTTGCGTCAGTCCCGTAGGTAATACGGTGGACGCGGCGTGGTCGAATCTGCTTGCAGGCAAGTCCGGCATCGATTTGATCAGCCGCTTTGATACATCCACTTTCGCCTGCAAAATCGCCGGTGAGGTCCGCAATTTCGATCTGGAGTCCTACATTAGCGCGAAGGAAGCGCGGACCATGGACTCGTTCATCCACTATGGCATTGCTGCAGCGATGCAGGCCGTTGTGGATGCAGGCTTGCCCACAGGCGACGCGCTGGGTGAGGAGGAAGCCACACGTATTGGTTGCGTGATTGGTTCCGGAATTGGTGGCCTGCCCTTGATCGAGAGCACACACACCGAGCTCATCAACCGTGGCGCACGCCGCATTTCCCCGTTTTTTGTACCCGCCACCATCATCAACATGACCGCAGGGCATGTGTCGATGAAGTACGGGTTTAAAGGCCCCAATATCGCCATCGTGACCGCTTGCACCACCGGCTTGCACTGCATTGGCGAGGCTGGCCGCATGATCGAATACGGGGATGCCGATGTGATGGTGGCTGGGGGCTCTGAAGCCACGGTGTCACCGTTGGGCATTGGCGGTTTTGCCGCCATGCGGGCGTTGAGCACACGCAACGATGATCCCGCGACCGCATCTCGCCCCTGGGACAAGGACCGCGATGGTTTTGTGCTGGGCGAAGGCGCTGGTGTGCTGGTCCTGGAAGAATACGAACACGCGGTAGCGCGCGGCGCCAAGATATATGCAGAATTGGCGGGTTTTGGCATGAGTGGCGACGCCGGCCACATGACCGCCCCGAATATGGATGGCCCGCGCCGTGCCATGTTGAGCGCTCTGCGCAATGCAGGTGTCAACGCGGACCAAGTGGATTACCTGAACGCCCACGGCACCTCAACACCGCTGGGCGATCTGAATGAATCCAATGCGATCAAAGCCGCCTTGGGCGACCATGCCAAGAAGATTGTGGTCAATTCCACCAAGTCCATGACCGGGCACCTGTTGGGTGGTGCTGGCGGCATTGAGTCGGTTTTCACGGTTCTGGCGGTTCACCATCAGAAGAGTCCACCGACTATCAATATCTTCAACCAGGATCCCGAGTGCGACCTGGACTACTGCGCCAACGTTGCCCGTGACATGCGCATTGATGTCGCGGTCAAGAACAACTTTGGTTTTGGCGGAACCAACGGTTCCCTGGTGTTCAAGCGCGTCTAAGCGCCACGGGCCCCTTCGTCAGACCCCATGCACCGGGCCCCCGCGGTCAATTACGCCGTCACACCCTCGCGCTGGCAGGCACGGCTGATCGTCTGCTTGGGCTTGGCAGCCTTTTTCATCCTGGGTGTTTTCGTGTGGGATCTGGCCATGGTGGATGTCCGGCCCGGAATCTTGGCCTTTTCCACCGTGCTCGCGGTTAGCACGGCTTTTTTGGGGTGGCGGCGTTCCCCACAAGGCAGCTTGCGATGGGACGGGGAGCATTGGTACTGGTCTGGTTTTGAAAAAACTGCGTTGTGTCGTGTGAAACTGTTGATGGATTTCCAAAGCGTTATGGTGGTCACCATCACGGCTGAAGCCCAGGCGCCAGTTATTCTTTGGCTGGAAGCTACTCCTGAGGCCACCAACTGGAAGCCCCTGCGTAGGGCCATCGTGTCTATTCAAGCCGCATCTGGCGGCACAGACCCAAAAGCCAACCCTGGTGCTCTGGAAGGCCTCGTGTGAGTCAAGATCTGCCAGCCACACCCCAGGATAGTGATGCATTGTTGGTCCAACGCACGGTGGCCGGTGATCAACGCGCCTATGGCCTGCTGGTGTTGAAGTATCAACGTCGCATCCAGCGCCTCATTGGCCGCATGGTGCGCGACGTGGATCTGGTTGAGGACATCTGCCAGGAGACTTTTATTCGTGCCTACCGGGCCCTGCACCAGTTCCGCGGCGATGCGCAGTTTTACACCTGGCTGTACCGCATCGCAGTCAATACGGCCAAGAAGTTCCTGCTAGAGCTAAAAAACGATCCAACTGTCTCGGAGAGTTTTCTGGCTAATGACGATGACGATGAAACTTCCTGGCGAAAAAACGAACCAACAGCAGACGACGGACCGGAGTCCATTCTGGCCGCCAAAGAAATTGCTGCCGTAGTCAATGCCGCCATGGATGATCTGCCGGCCGATTTGCGGCAAGCCGTGGTGTTAAGAGAGATTGAAGGTCTGAGCTACGAAGAAATTGCAGCCGCCATGAATTGCCCTGTTGGAACCGTGCGCTCGCGCATTTTCCGGGCACGTGAGGCTATTTCGGCGCGGGTGAGGCCGCTCTTGGACAAACAAACAGGTAAACGGTGGTAAACGGTGGCTGAGGGGTGCACATGGAAAAGATGAATTCAATACCCAACGAACGTATTTGTGATCTGGTCGACGGCCATGAACCGGACGGTGCACACGCGCAGGCTTTGGATGCCTTGCTGTCAAACAGACAGGCGGTGCAAACCTGGCATGCGTACCACGTGATCGGGGATGTGCTGCGCAGCGCCGAGTTGGCGCCATCCAGCAGCGACCATGCGTTTCTGGAGCGCCTGGAACGCAGGTTGGCTAGTGAGCCGACGCGTCCTGCCGTCGCCGAGAGTAGCCAAGAGCACCTCATCACCAACCTGCCCAGTGCCAATGCCTCCGTGTTCCGCTGGAAAATGTTGGCTGGGGTGGCGAGTTTTGCACTGGTCGGTGTGGTGGGTGTGAGCCTGTGGCCGCAATCGGGTTTACGAGACGAGGGTCAGATCGCCGCACAGAACACGATAGTACCGCGTGCACCAACAACCCTGGTCGCGACGGACACCGGTGCGGGGACCATGCTGCGTGATGCTCGTTTGGACGAGCTGATGGCGGCGCACCGGCAGTTGGGCGGACATTCGGCGTTGCAGGTGCCAGCAGGGTTTTTACGCAACGCCACGCATGAAGGCCCCGCCCGGTGAAGCGAGTACTGAGTTACCTAGCCGGTTTGTTGCTTGTCCTGTGCGAGCTGATGGGTGTGCAGGGCACTGCCTTGGCACAGCAGACAGTGGGCGCGGAGAGCCCGCTGAATGCCTGGCTTTTGCGCGTCCACCAGGCGGCGCGGCAGAGCGTCTATACCGGTACTTTTGTGGTGTCCTCGAGTGCCGGCATGGCCAGCGCTCGCATCTGGCATGTGTGTGACGGCGCGCAGCAGCTTGAGCGGGTTGAATCCCTGAGCGGGATACCCCGGGCTATTTTTCGGCACAACGACCAGGTAGTTACTTTCTTCCCGCAATCCAGAATTGCAGTGGCGGAAGTGCGCGAATCGCTGGGTCTTTTTCCCGACCTGCTGAAGTCCAGTGACTCGTCGATCGGTGATTTTTACCAGCTCAAGGCAGTTGGGAATGAACGCATCGCGGGCTTTGATGCCGAAATTTTCCAGCTACTGCCCAAGGACCAACTGCGCTACGGCTACCGCGTGTGGAATGAAAAGAAAACGGGGCTCATCATCCAACTGCAAACGCTGGATGTGAACAACAAGGTATTGGAACAAGCCGCGTTCTCCGAGTTGCAACTTGGCGCGGTGGTGAATGCGGCCAAGTTGTCCCGCTCCGGCAGTACCGAGGGTTATCGGGTGGTACGCCCCGACTTGCAGAAAACCACAGCAGATGCCCAGGGCTGGGTATTGCAAAAGCCGGTCGATGGATTCAAGCCCATGGGGTGTTACAAACGCCCGGCAGCAGCGCCGTCCGGCGGTGATGGCAATGCACAGAACACGATGCAGTGGGTGTTCTCCGACGGGGTGGCAACCGTCTCCCTTTTCGTGGAGGCCTTTGATGCACGGCGCCATCTGCGCGAAGGGGCTACCAATATGGGTGGTGCCACACACACACTGACGCGCCGCATCGACAGCTGGTGGGCAACCGCGGTCGGTGAAGTTCCTCTGGCCACCTTGAGCGCCTTTGCGCTGGCGCTGGAGCGAAAAAAATAACGCTGCGTAGGGAACACCGTGCACGGTGGTCGCTCTATGACAGTACCGATTTTTTGAATGGGATATATCCGATGAAGATTTCTATGCACAAGACTTTGCGCACCTTCTTGGTCGCGTTGACCATGTCGACGGCTGCCTTCGTGGCAACCGCGCCCCTGCAGTCAGCCATCGCACAGGCCAGGGCATTGCCAGACTTCACTGATCTGGTAGACCAGGTCGGGCCTTCGGTGGTGAATATTCGCACCATGGAGAAGGTCGTACCCCGATCTCTACAAGCTGGCCCGGGCGACGAGGACATGATGGAGTTTTTCCGTCGCTTTGGCATCCCGATGCCCAATATGCCGGGAAATCCACGACAAGTCCCCCGGCAGAACAAGCCCCAACAGGAAGAGGAACAACCGCGTGGCGTGGGTTCTGGTTTCATCCTGACGGCGGATGGCTACATCATGACCAATGCCCATGTGGTGGACGGGGCCGACCAAGTCTTGGTGACATTAACGGACAAACGCGAATTCCCGGCCAAGATCATTGGCCTTGACAAGAAAACCGACGTGGCAGTTGTGAAGATCGAAGCCACAGGATTACCCGCCGTTAAGGTGGGAGACGTGAGCCGTCTACGGGTCGGCGAATGGGTGATTGCGATCGGATCACCATTCAATCTGGAAAACACCGTTACTGCCGGCATCGTGAGTGCCAAGCAGCGTGATACAGGCGATCTCTTGCCGTTGATCCAAACGGACGTGGCAATCAATCCCGGCAATTCCGGCGGTCCGCTGATCAATATGCGCGGTGAGGTGGTGGGCATCAACAGCCAGATCTATTCGCGTTCCGGGGGGTATATGGGCATCTCGTTTTCTATTCCCATGGACGAAGCGGTGCGCGTGAGCGACCAGTTGCGTAGTTCCGGGCGGGTGTCCCGTGGGCGTATAGGTGTGCAAATTGAGCAGGTCAGCAAAGACGTTGCCGAATCCATAGGCTTGGGCAAGTCGGTGGGCGCCATGGTGCGCGGTGTCGAGCCTGGATCTCCTGCAGAGAAAGCGGGCATTGAAGCGGGCGACATCATCACCCGTTTTGAAGGCAAGGCGATTGAAAAATCCAGCGACTTGCCCCGCTTGGTGGGTGGCACCAAGCCCGGCACCAAGAGCACGATCACGGTGTTTCGCCGTGGGGCGTCCAAGGACTTGAGCATCACGATTGCCGAAGTTGAAGCGGACAAACCTGCGGTGAAAACCTCGTCACGCGAAGACAAGCCCAAGGCGTCCGCAGTCGGACAGTCTGTTGGACTTGCTGTTAGTGAATTGACCGACGCGCAGAAAAAAGAACTCAAGGTCAAAGGCGGCGTCAAGGTCGACAGCGCCGTGGAAGCCGCCGCACGCGCAGGCTTGCGTGAGGGAGACGTCATTCTGGCCTTGGCCAATGTAGACGTTGCGTCCGTCAAGGAATTTGAGGCTGCACTGGTGAAACACGATAAGTCCAAACCTCTGCCGGTGCTGATACGCCGGGGTGAATTGGCGCAGTTCGTCATCATCAAGCCCGCCCGCTAGAGCGTTTAGCCACCCAACAACCCCTCACTTTGGTGGGGTTTTTGCTTGTTAGGGTGGCTGAACCATAGAATTTTTATATCGGGGAAACGGCCGCCCGATATGTTTGCGGACACTAACTTCCCGGTTCCGTTTGAAAATTGGTTAGAATACCAGCTCTGCAAAGTACTTTTTGGGTATATGGATGGGTAAAAATCCATCATATGGGATAACGACAAGTCCCCCACAGCTGATCCACAGATCACCCACAAGTTGTACAGAACTCCCTCCTTTGAATTGTTAATAAGCTGTGAATAAGATAACTGTTGTTGAGTCGCAACGACACCAAACTGGTGTTTCTGGGACTTTGCTTTCAGGGCTTTTTGCCTACAATGAAGCTCCAACCTTCGCAGTTGCCAATGATTGTTGGTTTCAGGGCGCGTCACTATCCGACGCGCCCTTTTTTCTTGCGCGTCCTTTTTAATTCAACCACTTAAGCGTTCTCGTTGATGAATCACATCAGAAATTTTTCGATCATTGCGCACATTGATCATGGCAAATCCACACTCGCAGACCGTTTGATCCAGCGTTGTGGAGGACTCGAAGCGCGTGACATGGAAGCGCAAGTTCTTGATTCGATGGACATCGAAAAAGAGCGTGGGATAACCATCAAGGCGCAGACCGCCGCGTTGCAATACAAAGCCAAGGACGGACAGGTCTACAACCTCAATCTGATCGACACGCCGGGGCATGTGGACTTCTCATATGAAGTGAGCCGTTCGTTGTCCGCATGTGAAGGCGCTCTGCTGGTGGTGGACGCCAGTCAGGGTGTTGAAGCACAGACGGTTGCCAACTGCTACACCGCATTGGATCTGAATGTTGAAGTGCTGCCGGTGTTGAACAAAATCGATTTGCCCAACGCAGACCCCGACAACGCACGCAGCGAAATTGAAGACGTGATTGGCATCGATGCGACCGACGCGATTGTCTGCTCCGCCAAAACCGGCTTGGGGATCGACGACATTCTGGAAATGATTGTGGCCAAAGTGCCGGCGCCCAAGGGCAACCCCGACGGCCCGCTGCGCGCAATGATCATCGACAGCTGGTTTGATCCGTATGTTGGCGTGGTCATGCTGGTCCGTGTCGTCGACGGTCGCTTGGGCAAAGGTGAGCGCATCAAGATGATGGCGTCCGGCGCGATGTACAACGCCGACAGCCTCGGCGTGTTCACACCCGCCAACCAGCCGCGCCAGTCGCTCGAAGCGGGCGAGGTGGGCTACATCATTGCGGGGATCAAGGAGTTGCAGGCCGCGAAGGTCGGCGACACCGTGACACTGATCAAACAGGGCAGTGGCGGCGCAGCCTTCACCGCGACCGAGGCGCTGCCCGGCTTCAAGGAAATCCAGCCCCAGGTGTTTGCCGGTCTGTACCCGACCGAAGCCAGCGAATACGACTCGCTGCGCGATGCGTTGGAAAAGCTCAAGCTGAACGACGCCTCGCTGCACTACGAACCTGAAGTGTCTCAGGCGCTGGGCTTTGGTTTCCGCTGCGGCTTCCTGGGCCTGCTGCACATGGAAATCGTTCAGGAGCGCCTGGAGCGCGAGTTCGACCAGGATCTGATCACGACCGCGCCCAGCGTGGTCTACCAAGTCATGAAGAACGACGGCGAAGTCATCATGGTGGAGAACCCCTCCAAGATGCCGGACGTAGGCAAGATGGCCGAGATCCGCGAGCCTATCGTCACCATGCACCTCTACATGCCGCAGGAATACGTGGGTGTGGTGATGACACTGGCCAACCAGAAACGTGGCGTGCAGATGAACATGGCCTACAAGGGCCGCCAGGTTGTGCTGACCTATGAAATGCCGCTTGCCGAAATCGTGCTGGACTTCTTTGACAAGCTCAAGAGCGTGAGCCGGGGTTATGCCTCCATGGACTATGAGTTCAAGGAATACCGTGCCGCCGATGTCGTCAAGGTCGACATCTTGCTAAATGGTGAAAAGGTGGATGCGTTGTCCATCATGTTGCACCGAGCCCAGAGCCAGTACCGCGGCCGCGCCGTTGTTGCCAAAATGCGGGAGATCATTTCCCGCCAGATGTACGACGTTGCGATCCAGGCCGCCATCGGGGCCAATATTATTGCCCGTGAGACAATCAAAGCCTTGCGTAAAAACGTGCTCGCCAAGTGTTATGGCGGCGACATTTCACGCAAAAAGAAGCTCCTTGAAAAACAAAAAGCAGGCAAAAAACGTATGAAACAAGTCGGATCAGTGGAAGTGCCCCAAGAGGCATTCCTCGCAATTTTGCAGGTGGAAGATTGAGCGCCGCCGGGCCGACCCAAGGCGCGATGGCCCCCTTGGGGGGCAGCGCAGTACGCGTAGCGACAAGCGTGGGGGTAAATTTCTAATGCAAGGCCTGACTTCTGCCGTATTGGCCGCTTTTGTGTTGTATGCCGGTTCCTGGTACTTTGGCTATGTAGAAGGCAACTTTGCGTTGCTGCTGTTTGTTGCCACCGTGGTCACAGGCGTCTATTGGCTAGCCGAGCGCTTTTATTTCCTGCCGCAGCGGCAAAATGCCGTGGCGGTGCTAGAAGCGTCGGACGCCAAGCGGCGCGCGGACTTGGGCAAGATGGGCATCAGCCAAGTGGACGGCGATATCGCGGAAGCCAAGAACCGCCTGTTGATGCAGCCCTGGTGGCTCGATTGGACCGCAGGTTTGTTCCCGGTCATCATTGCAGTGTTCTTTCTGCGTTCCTTCCTGGTCGAGCCGTTCAAGATCCCTTCGGGCTCGATGATTCCCACGCTACTGGTCGGTGACCTGATCCTGGTGAACAAATTCACCTACGGGCTGCGCCTGCCGGTGCTCAATACCAAGATTACCGAAGGCACGCCGCCCAAGCGAGGTGATGTGATGGTGTTTCGTTACCCACCCAAACCCAGCTTGGACTACATCAAACGTGTCGTGGGAGTGCCGGGCGACCAGGTGGCATACATCAACAAACGCCTCACCATCAACGGCCAAGCCGTCGTCACGTCCGGCGTGCCGGATTTTTTTGACGAAGATGTCATGCGTTACTTCAAGCAGTATGAAGAAACGCTGGGCGACAAAAAACACAGGGTGCTCAACGACGCAGAACGCCCTGCCTTTATACCCGGCGTAGAGAATTTTGCCGGGCGTGATGCCTGTCTCTATTCTGTCGAGGGTGTACGCTGCAAGGTGCCAGAAGGTCACTATTTCATGATGGGTGACAATCGCGACAATTCTCTGGATTCTCGCTATTGGGGCTTTGTGCCGGAAAAGAATATCGTCGGCAGGGCCTTTTTTATCTGGATGAATTTCAGCAGCCTTAAACGTTTTGGTTCGTTTGATTGAAAGGAAAGTACACATGAGAGTGCAAAACAAATCCAAGCAACGCGGGATTTCTTTTTTTGGTTTGGTTTTTGTGGGCGCGGTGCTGGCGGTGACCGGAGTTATAGCTGCGCAGGTGTTCCCGACTATTGTCGAATACCAGGCTATCAGCAAGGCGGTAAACAAGGCTGCTGCCGATGGCGGATCGGTGGTAGATATACGCAACACCTTTCAGCGGGCCCAGGATATTGATGATTTTAAGTCTCTTTACGCCAAAGACCTTGAGATCACCAAAGAGGGCGACAAGGTTGTTGTCAAATTCGCGTACCAGCGCGAAATCCACCTGACGGGACCTGCCTGGCTGACGCTGAAATACACCGGGCGTTCCAAATAGCGTGGCGTCTGGTTTACTGGAGTTGCAGCGCAAGCTGCAACACGAATTTTCCAATGCTGCGCTGCTGACCCAGGCACTGACCCACCGCAGTTTCTCCGCCGACCATTACGAGCGCCTGGAATTCCTGGGCGACTCGGTGCTCAACTTGGCAGTTTCCGATCTTTTGTACACCCGTCTGGGCAATTTGCCGGAGGGCGATTTGTCCCGCGTGCGGGCCAACCTGGTCAAGCAGGAAACCTTGCACCAGTTGGCTGTGGGTCTGGGTTTGCCCGATGTCATGCGCCTGGGCGAGGGCGAGGTGCGATCTGGCGGTCAAAAGCGGCCCTCCATCCTGGCCGATACGCTGGAAGCCATCATTGGCGCGGTTTATGTGGACGGGGGTTTTGCCGCTGCCCAAGCCCTGGTGCAACGGCTTTTCAAGGGCGTCGAGATCAACCCCGGAATGGAAGCCATTGGCAAGGATGCCAAAACTGAGTTGCAAGAGTGGCTGCAGGGTCGCAAAATGAAGCTGCCACTTTACAAGGTGGTCGCCACCATTGGTGCCGCGCACAAACAGAGCTTCGACGTGGAGTGTGAAATTCCTGAACTGCGCCTGTCCGAACGGGGCATAGGCGGTTCGCGCCGATCTGGCGAACAGGCTGCAGCTGCCGCGATGCTGCTAACCATCAAGGCAAAAGTCAAACCATGACCCCCAAAAAGACAAATACCACAAAAACGATAGCTACTCCGCCCGATTCTACGAGGGCTAGCGATGCAAATGGCGTACAGCCTGATCTGGACAGCATGCTTGAAGGCCTACTCAAAAGCACGCCCAAGCTGGCCCAGCCGGGCGCGGCGGCCGAGGGCGATCAGCGCTGTGGTCTGGTGGCCATCGTAGGCAAACCCAATGTCGGCAAATCCACGCTGCTGAACGCTTTGGTGGGACAAAAAATCAGCATCACGTCGCGCAAGGCGCAGACCACACGCCACCGAATCACAGGCATGCACACCCGTGGCGCCACGCAGTTTGTGTTTGTCGATACCCCCGGTTTCCAGACCCTGCACGCCAACGCGCTGAACAAGTCGCTGAACAAGACCGTGCAGGGTGCCGTCGCTGACGTGGACCTGATCCTGTTTGTGGTCGAGGCGGGTAGTTTCACGCCCGCCGACGCCCGTGTTCTCGCCCTGCTGGGCAAAGACATTCCCACCTTGCTGATTGCCAACAAGCTGGACAACATTCACCGCCGCGGTGACATCGCACCCTGGCTGCAGACCATGCAGGACAAACACAAGTTTGCAGAGTTTGTGCCCATGTCGGCTAAGAATGCCAAGGACGTGGACCGCCTGCTGGGTATTTGCGAGAAGTTTTTGCCCGAGCAGGCCTGGTGGTATGCCGAAGACGAACTCACCGACCGCAGCGAAAAATTCCTGGCCAGCGAGCTGGTGCGCGAAAAGCTGTTCCGCCTGACGGGGGACGAGCTTCCGTACACGTCCACCGTGGTCATCGACAAGTTCGAAGAAGAACCGCCGCAGCGCAAGGGCCAGAAGCGCCTGCTGCGTATTGCCGCGACCATCGTTGTCGAGCGCGACACCCACAAGGCCATGGTGATTGGTGACAAGGGCGAACGTATCAAGCGCATTGGCATGGAAACCCGGGTCGAGCTGGAGAAGTTGGCCGACGCCAAGGTCTTTATCGAGCTGTGGGTCAAGGTGCGCTCCGGCTG
Organism: Rhodoferax sp.; assembly: GCA_043738115.1. GTDB lineage: Bacteria > Pseudomonadota > Gammaproteobacteria > Burkholderiales > Burkholderiaceae_C > Allorhodoferax. Next base: position 36,456 of record JAYSZJ010000105.1, read on the forward strand.
GGCGGATGACGAAGCCCGCGTCCGCTCCTTCGGCTACGAGTAACTCTTTTCCGCGTGGCGACCAAACGCATCTCGGATGAGCCCGCGTATGTGCTGCACCGCTACGACTGGAGCGAGTCCAGCCTGATTCTGGAAGTTTTTACCCGGCACTATGGCCGCATCGCGTTGGTGGCCAAGGGGGCCAAGCGGCCCAGTTCCAGCTTCCGCCCCGTGCTGCTGCCCCTGCAGATGTTGCATGTGGCCTTTGGTGGTGATGCCGAAATTCGCACGCTCAAAAGCGCGGAATGGCAGGGCGGCCACGTGATGCCGACCGGCGACGCCTTGTTGTCGGGCTATTACCTGAACGAATTGCTGCTGACCCTGTTGGCGCGCGACGATCCACACCCCGGGCTGTTCGATGTGTATGCCAATGTCGTGCGCGTATTGGCCAGCGAACACGGAGAGGCCTTGCAGGCCGCGCTGCGCACCTACGAGTTGTTGCTTCTGCGTGAAATCGGCCTGCTGCCCCAACTCAATGCCCAGACCATGACCCTGGGCGCCCTGGAAGCCGACACACGGTATTGCCTGGTCCCCGAAGGTGGTTTGCGCCAAGCCCACGCCGATGACCGCTCCAGCCTGAGCGGCACACAATGGACTGCGCTGCAACTGGCGCTGGCAGACTATGCCCCTTTCACCACCACGCTGCGTGCCTGCGCCGAAGTCGCCGCCGAGCTCAAACCGCAATTGCGGGCACTACTGCACTACCATTGCGGCGTCAAAACCCTGCGCACCCGCCAGATGATGGTGGACATACAGTCTTTGTAAGAATGGGGATGCCCGCTGTGGGCGACGCCGCAATTCAAAAGCATTGCACGACAACGAACGGATACGTTATGACCGCCACGCCCTGCACCAACCTATCGGTCAACCTGAACAAGGTCGCCCACCTACGTAATACCCGTCACCTGGGCATCCCCAGCGTGACCAAGGCGGCCACGTTATGCCTGCAGGCGGGCGCGGCCGGCATCACCGTGCACCCACGGCCCGACGCGCGACATATCCGTGCCGACGACGTCGTGGAGCTGGCCACACTGATGCAGGACTGGCCGGACCGCGAATACAACGTCGAGGGCAACCCCTTCCACAACCTGATGGAGTGTGTGGCGGACTTGGTGGCGCGCAAGCTGCCAGTGCACCAGGTCACTTTTGTGCCGGACTCCGAAGGCCAGTTCACCAGCGACCATGGCTGGAGCTTCCCGCAGGATGCCGCGCGCCTGAAACCGCTGATTGACCAGGCCCACGCCCTGGGCCTGCGGGTTAGCCTGTTCATGGATGCCGATGTGGCCGCCATGCCCGCCGTCAAAGCGGTAGGTGCAGACCGTATTGAGCTGTACACCGAACCCTATGCCGCAGCCTGGGGCACGCCTGAGCAGGACGTGCAACTGCAGCGCTTCGCTCAAGCCGCACAGGCTGCGCTGGACGTGGGCCTGGGCGTGAATGCCGGCCACGACCTGAACCGCGACAACCTGGCCGCGTTTGCCCGCGCTGTGCCCGGTCTGGACGAAGTGTCCATTGGCCACGCGCTGATCGCCGATGCGCTGGAGCTGGGCTACACGGCCACCGTCAAGGCCTATCTGGGTTGTCTGGCCACATGATTTACGGCATAGGCACGGATATTTGTGATGTTCGTCGCATCCGCGCCAGTTTGGAAAAACACGGCGACCGCTTTGCTGCCAAGATTCTCAGCGAAGGCGAATTCAAAACCTGGAAAGCCCGCAGCGCCCGCTGGCCGGAGCGTGGCATACGCTACCTGGCCACACGCTTCTCCGCCAAGGAGGCCTTCAGCAAGGCCATTGGCCTGGGCATGCGCATGCCGATGACGTGGCGTCTGTGCGAGATCGCCAAGCTGCCCAGCGGCGCGCCGACCATCGTCTTACATGGTGGGCTCAAGGAATGGTTTGAGGCCCAAAACCTCAGTGCCCACGTCAGCGTGACCGATGAGACCGACTACGCCGCCAGCTTTTGTGTGGTCGAGGTTAAGACAGGGCATTGAGGAAAACGGGCCGAGGGCGTCTTACTCAGAACAAACCGCGGCTTGAATCTCTCGGTTGCGCTTATAGAACTGGGCCCACGCACAAGCGTCTTGGCCTTGGTTGTCTTTCAACAACCGGTCGGCGCCGAGCCGCAGAAAGGTTTGCACCGTCCCGGCACTTCCGTATTGCACAGCCGTCTGCAAAGCCGTATGTTGCCGGTGCCCCGGGGTGCGCTCATTGATATCAGCGCCTGCGCTGACGAGTTCACCAATCGATCCCGCGGCGCTTTCGTAGGCCGCAATGTGTATAGGGGTCCAGCCTGTCGGATCCTGGGTTGAGGTCGCCGCACCGGCCTGTATCAGGCGGCGGATAGCGGCAACCGCGTCGGTGCGTAACGCCTGCGTCAAGGCGGTCACCACCTGTCCGTGATCGTTTTTTCTTTGTGCGTTGACATTCGCGTTAACGGCCAACAGCCGCTCGACCATCGCCACATCATTGCTCGCCGCCGCATAGCCCAAGGCGGTGCGACCAGCATCATCCGCGTTATGGGTGTCGGGGCTGGCACCGGCGGCCAGCAACTGAGACGCGGTCTCAAAGTTCTCGGTCTTCAGCGCCTCCAGCAGCAGGTCATCGAGTGCCTCGCGCGCAGGCGCCATGGCATCACCAAACCCGATACGCGCACCGGCACCCTGTGCACTGTTGCGCAGCCCCGCCCATGCTCTGTCAAACGTCCCTCGAAGGCCATCTGTGCGGTTGAGTGCACTGCGCAAGCGTGCGCTGCAACCCGCTCGCACCAGTTCAAGCTTGCCCGCCAGCCGCTCACAAGGGTCTTTGGCGGCGTTCGCTTTGGCTAAGGCACGGTGCAAATTGAGGTAAGGGCCGTGCTCCGGGTACACCCTGCTGCCGCCCGCTGAGCGGATTTGCAGTTTGAGCCGAACACCGTCTGCCTCAAGAACCGCGGGCATTGGCATGCTGATCTCCATACCCACCTGCTGCGGCGGCAGACTCCAGCGTGTAACGTCCTGCAACTTGGCGTTGACTGTAATCGGCCCACTCCGCGCAAGCGTAGAGAAGCTCCTGTCGCCGTCTTGTGAGAGTAACAATCCCACTGATTCAACCTCGCATACGCGGCTGTCCGCGCCACAGGCGCCAACGGGCTGTACCTCCAACGACTCCACCCGCACGATGAGTTGGCCTTTCACCACGCGCGCCTTGCCGACCAGTCGGCCACGCAAAGCCCAATCGTTGACCAGGTAATTGCTGACGCGAATGTCAAACTCTTCGGTGTCGACGGCTGTGGAGTAGGCGCCGGCACCGAACAATGCCTTAACACGCGCCAAGAGATTCAGATCAAGAAAAAACGAAACTTGTGCCACGACAGTCAATGCAACAAAGCCATACAGCCACGGAGTCCACCGCTTGCGTGTGGCCGCGACTTGCTCTGGCGTGTACGTCGGTTTTTTGTTGCCAAGACTGCTTGCGTCACGTGACACAACGCCAACCTCACCGGTGCGGGCCGTACGCGTCTTCAGGTCAAAGGACCACTCAAGCCCGCTAGCTTTCAAGGTGAGCGAAATGCGGTAGGTCGTATCACGGTCCGATGCCGCGGTGCTGGGCATATCGCTAGGCAAGCTTACCTCCGCCACGATGCGGTGGGTTGTCCTGCGCTGGGCTATGTAGTCTTGGCTCCAGACCAGGCCAAAGCCAGTTTGGTTGCGCGCAGAGGATTCAATTTTTGCTTCCACCAGCCATTGGTCTGCGTTTATGGGTCGGTCAATCTGGAACTCCACAACAACCGGCACCCCATGCGGCACTGGGTCTTGAGACAGTTTCAGGCTGACGCCACCACCTTTCAGCCGCTGGCGCCATAGATAAATCGCTGACCAGGTCACCACCACCCCTGCCAACACAAATGCGGACTTGAACCAAAACGGGATGTCGTTATTGGGGACCATCAGCAGGAGGACGACCGCGTCCCACACTAGGGAGAACAGAGTAAAAAACTCAGCGCCGTGTCCGGCTCGGGTGCGGGTTTGTGACTGTTCAGGCTTTTTCATTGTGCGTATGGACGACGCTATCAGGCCTTGTGCGTGATGCGTGCGCCCAGACCCAGCAACTTTTCTTCGACACGCTCATAACCACGCTCGATCATGTTGGCGTTTTGCACCGTCGACTTGCCGGTGGCGCACAGCGCCGCACCCAGCAAAGCCATGCCGGCGCGGATGTCGGGGGAGCTCATCGTTGTGCCGCGCAGCTTGGAGCGCCCGCTGATGACCACGCGGTGCGGGTCACACACGATGGCGTTGGCGCCCATGCCAATCAGGCGGTCGACAAAATACAGGCGCGACTCGAACATCTTCTCGAAGAACAGCACATTGCCCTCCACCTGCGTGGCCAGTGTGATCATGCAGCTCATCTGGTCCGATGCAAACTGCGGCCAGGGGCCGTCGCCAATCACCGGCATGGTGCCGTCGTTGTCGCGCATGATGCGCAACTCCTGGTTGCCGGGTAAGTAGATGTGGTCCTTGTACAGCTCGATCTTGACGCCCAGCGTCTCAAAGACCCGGTGGCACATCCAGTAGGAATGCAGGTCCGTGCCCTCGACCCTGATCTCGCCACCGGTTGCCGCCGCCAGCGCCAGGTAAGACGCCGCTTCGATGTGGTCATGGCAGACCTGGTGTGTGGTGCCGTGCAGTGACGGCACGCCTTCGATGTTGAGCTGGTTGGTGCCAATGCCGCTGATCTTTGCGCCCATGGCGTTCAGCATCACCGCCAGGTCTTGCACGTGGGGCTCGCAAGCGGCATTGCGGATCAGCGTGTGGCCTTCGCTCACCGCTGCGGCCATCATGATGTGTGCGGTACCGGTGACGGAGGGCTCATCAAAGAACAACTCGGCACCACGCAGGCCGGCAGGCACCGTGAAGTCGTAGCTGCCGTTGGAGACCAGCGTCGCACCCAGTTTTTGCAGGCCATAAAAATGGGTGTCCAGCCGTCGGCGGCCAATCACGTCACCACCCGGCGGGTAGAGCTTGGCCTTGCCGGTACGGTGCAACAGCGGCGCCACACACAGGATGGAGGTGCGCACCTTGTTGCACAGCTCGCGGCTGATTTCGCTGCCATTGACCTGCGCCATGTGGACGCTGACCCGCTGGCCGCTGCGCTCGACCTTGCCGCCCAGTGCCACCAGGACGTCCAGCATGTGGCGCACATCGATGATGTCGGGCACGTTGTCCAGCACCATCTCCTGGTCGGTCAGCATGCAGGCCGCAATCATCGGCAATATGGCATTCTTGTTGCCCGAGGCACGCACGGTGCCACGCAGCGGAATACCGCCTTCAATTTCAAAAGTTGACATGGTGGTGGTTGTAGGTAAACGGTCTGGCAGGCGTCACGGCAACTGCAGCCGGATCAGGCCAAAGAGCCTAGTAAGTCAGCGTGCCAGAGGGGTGTCTATTTTGCCACGCTAGGCTTGTGTCGCCCCGGCCAACTCTCGTGTCAACTGTGCAGCCGGTACCGTCTTGCAGCCACTGGCGTTCTGGCCCGACCACAGGGGCGAAAAATCGCCCAGACCCGCCGCCTCGGCCTTGGCCCGCAGCGGTGCGATGGCCGTGGTGGCCTGTGGGAAATGTGGTGCCGCCAGGTTGACGGCACCCAGCTCCCGCATCACGCGGTTGACGATGCCGCGCGCCGGGCGACCAGTGAACAAATTGGTCAGCGCGGTGTGGCGGGCAGCATCAGTTTGCAGCACCGCGCGGTGGATGGCGCTGGTGTTGGCTTCCGGGCAGAGCATATAGGCTGTGCCGACTTGTGCGGCGACGGCACCCATCGCCAGTACGGCAGCCACACCGTTGGCATCCACAATGCCGCCTGCGGCAATCACCGGCACCTGCAGCGCGTGCACCAGTTGCGGCAGCAGCGCAAAGGTACCCATTTGCTGGCTAAGGTCGTCGCCCAGAAAATGCCCTCGGTGTCCACCGGCCTCCAGGCCCTGCGCGATGACGGCATCCACGCCATGCTGCTGCAACCACAGGCCTTCTTCCACCGTGGTGGCAGAGGCAATCACCTTGGCCCCCCAGCCGCGTACCCGTGCGAGCAGTTCCGCATTCGGCAGGCCGAAATGGAAACTGACCACGCGCGGCGCAAATGGGGCAACCACGTCGCACACTTCGGTGTTGAACGGCATGCGGCCTATGCCCGGCGCGATGGTGTTGGGGTCTATGCCATGTTCACGGTAGTAGGGCGCCAGGGTGGTGCGCCATGCGGCCTCACGTGCGCTGTCGGGCACGGGCGGCGTGTGGCAAAAGAAGTTGACGTTAAAAGGCTTGTCCGTTTGTGCGCGGATGGTGGTCAGCTCATTGCGCAACACGTCCAGTGTCAGCATGGCGGCTGGCAGGGAGCCCAGTGCGCCAGCATTGGAGACGGCTATTGCCATGGCACTGCCCTGTATGCCGGCCATGGGGGCCTGGATGATGGGGAGCTCTATGCCCAGAAGTTGTTGCAGTGTCATGGTTTTGGGGGTGCAGCGGTTTGGGGTGGGGATTTTTGTAGTGTGCACTAAGCGGCGTGGCCGGACACTTGGCACAGCAGAGGTATTGCACAGACCCACCCCAAGTCGCGCAATAGGGAGTAAGGTAATAGCCATGCCAACCCCGGAGGTTGACGATCATGGACGACGCACTGCTGCCATCGACCGAGACTGTCACTGCGCTGCCACCACATGCGGTGCGCGGAGCGGAGGTGGTGCACGCCATTCCTCTCGCCCCGCCACGCAAACGCCGAGGGGCATCCACATCGGTGTGGACTCGGAGGCGCGAATGGCGCGGTGTGTTGGCGCTGCTTTTATTGGCAGCGCTGATGATCGCCCTGGTGGGGGTCGGTCTGCAAAGCTGGCGCACGGCGGATCTGGAACAGCGCCTGACCGAGGCGCAAGCGCGTGTCGGTGAACTCGAAGCCGGATTGCAAGGTCTGCGCAGCCACGCATCCACCCGCATAGAGGTGAATTCCTTACGCGATGCCATGGGCCGCAGCCTGGACGGCGCCGAAGCCCGCGTCAGCGCCGTCGAAGGCGGATCGGTAGCGCCCGTGGTGGCGCAGGCGGTGCGCTCCGTCGCGCTGATCCAAGGCCGTTATGTACTGGTCGACCCGCGCAGTACACGTCCCTTGCGCCTGGCTTTGCTCAACGGCGAGCCGCGCAAAAACCCCGATGGCAGTCCGCGTCTGACACTGGCCGGGCGCGGGCCAGTCTACTCACCGCTGTTCACCGGAACGGCTTTTGTGGTGGACGACGCCGGCACGCTGTTGACCAACCGGCATGTTGCACTGCCATGGGAGCACGGCGTTTCCGCGCAGGCTATCAAGACGATGGGCGTGCGGCCGGTGCTGGTGGAATTACGCGGCTTTCTGCCCGGTGAAACCGTCCCGTTTGATGTCACTATCAAGGGCCTGAGCAATATGTACGATCTGGCGCTGTTGCGCGGCAGCGGTGTAGCGCTGACCACGCCGCCGCTGCGCATGGCACTCAAAAATCCGGTCCCGGGTGATGCGGCGCTGGTGCTGGGTTACCCCACCGGACTGAGTGCGCTGTTGGCGCGGGCGGACGAGGCTTTCATCGCCGGCCTGGGTCGACAGCCCGGTATGGATGACCAACTCGCGGCCGATGCCCTGGCCAAGGCCGGCATGATCCAGCCCCTGGTCAGCCGTGGCATCGTCGCGCAGGTCAGCGATACGGCGGTGGTCTATGACGCACAAACCACGTCGGGCGGTAGCGGTGGCCCGGTCATCAATTTGCGCGGTGAGGTGCTGGCCATCACCCGCGCGGTACTGTCGGGTTTTAGTGGCTCCAACCTCGGCGTACCGGTGCTGGTGGCGCAGGAGATGTTGTTGGCGGCTGACGCGCATGACAAGCGCAAGGCGCTGCCGGCCGTGGTGTCGGGTGAGGCGAATGCGGATGCACCCAAGGTGAAATAGGCTTCTAGCCCCCGTACAATATGAGAAAGTAGCTATTAAGTTGATAGCAATTGACGCACTGCGGCATCCACCATGACCTTCCACGCCCCCCTCATCATTGATATTGCAGGCCTTGCGCTGACCAAGGCGGACCGCCAGCGCCTGAAGCACCCGCTGGTCGGCGGCTTGATTTTGTTTGCCCGCAACTGGCAAGACCGCGCCCAGCTCACCGCACTGTGCGCAGACATCAAAAAGATACGCAGTGACCTGTTGATTTGTGTAGACCACGAAGGTGGCCGGGTGCAGCGCTTCAAGACCGATGGTTTCACCCACCTGCCGCCCATGCGTGCGCTGGGCGAAATGTGGATGCAAGAGCCCAGGGCAAATTGCCACGCCGGCCCCATGGACGCCACCAATGCCGCCACGGCCTGCGGTTATGTGTTGGGCGCCGAGCTGCGCGCCTGCGGTGTGGACCTGAATTTCACGCCCGTGCTCGACCTCGACTACGGAGGAAGTAGCGTCATCGGTGACCGTGCCTTCGCCCGTGACCCGCGTGTGGTCAGCTTGCTGGCCAAGAGTGTCATGATGGGCCTGTTGCAAAGCGGCATGGCCAATTGCGGCAAACACTTCCCGGGCCACGGCTTTGTCACCGCTGACTCACACACCGCGGTTCCGGTGGACAAACGCAGCCTTAAAACCATCTTGGCCGACGACGCTGCCCCCTACCGCTGGCTCAATACCGTGACCCGCAGCGTGATGCCCGCGCATGTGATTTACCCCAAGGTGGATGCACGCCCGGCCGGCTTTTCCAGCACATGGTTGAACGACATCCTGCGCGGGCAACTGGGCTTTGGCGGCGCCATTTTCAGTGACGATTTATCCATGGCGGGTGCCCGTGTCATCGACGGCCAGCCCGTCAGTTACACCCAGGCGGCGCTGGTGGCCTTGGCCGCCGGTTGCGACATGGTTTTGTTGTGCAACCAGTCGCTGGCCGGCAGCGGAGGCGGCGGCAAGGGTATCGACATGGTGCTGGACGCACTGACCGAAGCCCAGCTCAAAGGCCAGTGGCAGCCCAGCGATGCCAGCGAGCTGCGTCGCCGTGCGTTGCTACCCGGCGCGCCCGCGGTGGAGTGGGACGCACTGATGGTGCAACCGGCTTACATGCACGCACTGGACTGGATTGCCTGATATGGCTGTGCGCCACGGGCTGCGGAGCGGGGCAGGGGTGTGGTCGCTGGTTTTTGTGGTGTTGACATTGGGTCTGCAATGGCTGCCCGGCGCAGCAGAGCATTGGCAATTTGTGCGCCCCACATATACGGCGGGTGCCTGGTGGCAATTGTTCACCGCGCAATGGGTCCATATGGGGACCCTGCACGCGGCCGCCAATGCGCTGGGCATGCTGGTCTTGCTACGGGTATTCCAAGGGCTGATCAGCGGGCGCATGCAGGTGTTGGCGCTGCTGGGTGGTTACGCCGGTGTGGCGGTGGTGCTGGCACTGGACCCCAATTGTGCGGTGTATGCGGGCGCATCCGGCGCGTTGCATGGTTTGCTGGCCGGCAGCGCCTGTGCGCTGCTGGTATCGCCACCGCAGTTGCCCATGACACGCCAGCGCATGCACATACTGGGCTGCTGTGTGTTGCTGGGGCTGGCGGCCAAGCTGCTGGTACAGCACTTCGACGCATCCCCTTCGGCAACCGGCTGGCTGGGTTTTTCGACCTATTACCCGTCGCATGAGGCCGGGGCTTTGGGTGGCCTGCTGGCGGTTGTGGTGGTGTCGTTGCTACTGCCGCTAGCTGCGCGCGGCTTGCGCCGGCGCAGACCGGCGGCGGACCCAAGCGCTGGACGTTAGCAGCAGCAGGCCTGCCGCCACATCCATCCACCCCATGGCCCCACCGCCACCACCCCCACTGCTAGGTGTCGGTGTTACGGTTGAGGGCGGTGGCAGGAAGGTAAACGGCGGCGCAGGCAAGACTGGCACGACGGGTGGCGCCGGTATCGTGGTGGTCACCGAGATCTTCACGGTCACGCTGGCTCCCTGCGTGGCGCCATCGGTGGGTTGGATCACAAAGTTGTAGTCACCCGCAGGTTGTGCTTTGGGCCAGCTGAAGACGCCCGTGACCGCGTTAAACGTGGCACCGGTGGGCAGGCCACTGCCGATAAACATCACCTCGTCTCCTTCGGCATCACTCGCCGTAGCGGTGAACTGCAGCGCACCGCCGGGCAGCACGTATTGTTGGGGCAGTGCCGCCATCAGCGGTGCGGCGTTGGCCACGCCCTGCGCCTGTAACAGGGTATAGACCGCCTTGAAGGCGTCCAGCAAACCGGCGCCACATTCGGGCCGACCTACGCAGTAGCTGCCCGCCGCGTACGGCCGTGCGGAGTTGCGCAAGTGGGTCGTGACTTCGGCGGGCGTGATGCCTGGTTTGATCTGCACCAGCAGGGCAGCCACACCGGCCACTTGGGGTGCAGAAAAACTGGTGCCCGACCGGGCGGTGTAGCTGTCTGCCGCAGGCACGGTGGTGCCCGTGTTGCTGGTGGAGTAGATGTTGTTACCTGGCGCGCTCAGGGTGGTGCCGTCACCAACATTGGCGTAGTCGGTATTGGCACCCTGGCTGGTGTGGGCCGTGACCGCAACTACACCCGGGCAGTTGCTGGGTTGGGTGATCGCGGTGGTCGACCCGTCGTTGCCAGTGGAGACCACCACACTCGTGCCTGCCGCGATGGCCGCGCGTATGGCGTTCAGGTAGGTCAGCGAACAGGTGCCCGACCGGCCAAAACTCATACTGATGACCTTGGCCGGGTTGGCATTGACAGGCACACCCGGCACCGCCAGCCCAGCCGCCCATTGCAGACCGGCAGCCGTGTCCGACGTGTAGCCACCGCATATACCCAGCACCCGTACAGGCAGGATGTTGGCGCGGTAGGCGACGCCGATCACACCCGTGTTGTTGTTCCCCACTGCACCAATGATGCCGGCCGCATGCAAGCCGTGCCACGAAGAGTTGCTGACTTCACACAGGCTGGCCTGTGTGTTCCAGTCGCCGGGATCTTGTGCGTCGGCATCGCGGCCGTCACCGTCATTGGCGGTGGTGAAGTCGCTCTGACTGTCGGCGCTGACAAAGTCGTAACCCCCCACAACATTGGCCACCAGGTCGGCATGCGGGCGGTAGCCTGAATCCAGCACCGCCACCGTGACACCCGCACCGCTGAGCGGCACACCGCCCACCTTGCGGCCCCAGGCATTGGGCAGGTTGGCGCCACCTGCTTGCACATAGGGTGATTGCAGATTGCCCTGTTGGGCCGCGTAAGACGTGTCATTGGGCAGGAAGTGGGGGAACACACGCTCATCCACCTCGGCATACTCCACCCGCGGGTCTTGCGCCACCGTCTGGGCCAGACCACGCAACGCGGCGGGGTCCATGGGTTGGCTGCTGCGCACCACATGGGTGTTGCCGGAGACCGACTTCAGATAAGACAGTGTTGCCGCCCCTGCCTTGCTGGACACCGCAAATGTGTTCAGGGCCTGCACCCGCTCTTTCACCGATGCCAGCTGCAAGGCCCTGCTCTTGCCACCATCTACCGTGCCGCTGGGGGCGAGGTCTGCGTCTTTGAAACGAACGATGATGCGGTCCAGGCGCTGTGCGGCGCCCAATCGTGCAAACCGCAGTTCGGCCTGGGCCGACGAGGAGATGCCAGGCTGCGCGGGGTTTTGCGCCAGCGCATACCACGAAACACCTGCCAGCGCGGTGCAAGTCACCGTCGCCAGCAAAACTCGGAATTCAGACATCCCTGTTCCTTTACGTCAATGGGCCTTAGCCTTGTTATTGTCCAGCTCAACCCGTGCCACTGAGGGTAGAGCCCGCAGCCGCTGCACCGCCGCTGCTGGGTCTTGCGCGTGCGGCAGCTCAAGACCGTAGACGTGGGTGTCAGCAGACACTGCGGATATGTAGTGCATCGGCACTTGGGCGTGAACCTGCAGCGTTGTTACAAATGTTTCCTTATCAAAGCTCTGTGTCGACGCCGTCTTGTTGGCGTTGGTGTTGCTGAATTGCACGACCACCCGCACCGTGACGATGCCCGCCTTGCCCCCGTCGGCCAGCAAATTGGGCGGCGGCAGGGCATCGGCGGGAAAGGGTGGCAAGTTTGCGGTGTTGCTGGCGCACGCGCTCAGCAGTACCGTCAAAGTCAAGGCGAGGGCGGCGGTGCACCATGGCAGCGGCGCGCGGCGCAACGTATTCACAGTGGTTTTCTTTCTCTCAGGTCAGGGCGAGCGGTGCAGGCGCGAGCCCTTGAGCGCAGTGATCTGGTCTGCTGTGGCCGAGTCCAGCACCGGGTAACGCGCCAGCAGCTTGGCATTGGTCAGCAGCGTGCGCAACTGCTCTACATCGGTGACGGACGGGGCGACTTTGATCTGCGCCAGCGCCGCCTGGGTGTTGCCACCCTGAATCAGCGTGACGATCTTGCTGGCCCAAACATGGGGACGCGACATGGTGGAATCCTTTTCTACTCGTTCTCTGCCCCCGGGGGCAATCGCTAGTAGCCATTGTGGCACATAGCCCCCGAATTGGTTGCCTTATAAGCTATCAAAACAATAGCATTTTGGGGCGACCCTGGCGTTATGCTTGTACCCTATGCAAGCCCAAGACCTCCAACTGCTGGTGACCCGCGCAATGCCCTTTGGCAAATACCAAGGCCGCCTGATTGCCGACCTGCCCGGGGACTATTTGAACTGGTTTGCGCGCACAGGGTTCCCTAAAGGGGAAATTGGGCGGTTATTGGCGCTGATGCATGAGATTGACCACAACGGGTTGAGTGATTTGTTGAAGCCGTTGCGGGGGGGTGATTAGTCAGCTAGTGACGCGTGCCAGCCTGATGGTGATGGCTTGCGGGCCTACTAGGGCAACGAACAGATAGCCGCGGAAGGCTGCGTCCGTCCGCAGGCTGTATCTGCAAAACGCGAAAGCGTTGTTGTGAACACAATCTGGGTTGATTTGCTCAAGGTCCTTGGTAGAAAAGAAGAGATTGATGTGCTCAACCTGCGACTCTCGCAATTTGCAATCACCTTCACATGTGACATCGTCCCACCGCCCGTCTGGCAAGCGGTTCTCTAGCTTCCACTGTCCCCGCGTTTCACTGACTCTAAATGAACTGTTTGTCAGGTGCCCATCTTTGTGTACAACGACGTAGGTCGCGTGGTCTGATACGTCCAGGGCATGGGCGGGCGAAAAGAGAAAGCAGGCAGCGACCGCGGCAAAAATGCAAGGCAGTTTCATGTGGCTCCTTTCAGGGGGGCATTAAGCAACGCGTACGGGATCGAGGGTTGCGGTATCAGTTTTCTGAACGTCACTTGCGCACTTATTCAATTTGGAGAAGCGAGTGTTTCGCGAGGTTGCAGCTTGTTGGTTTGCGCCAGGGAGTCAGGACATGTTGTCTTTTGAAGAAAGGAACTCGGTCGGCATGGCGGCGACGGCGCTGCCTAATCCCTGTAGCGTTGCACTACAGAGCCACAGCCAGAAGCCGGACCCATACCCAATGATTTCCGAGTAGGTTGGCAGCGTACTAGTCATTACAGTCTGTTGAAGCAAAAAGCTCAGCATGAACGCAAGAGCGACGACAGCGGACAAAAGCGAGAACCCGGGCAGTCTGGCGATAAATAGGATCCAGGCGAACGCGAGCGCCGGGTTTGCCAACCAAGCGACTGTCCCGAATATGATGCCTGACCAACCCGTAAGAAGCAATGCCCAGGAACTAGACCAAGCATTTGGACTAGGGCCATCGATGTAAAAAGCGTCCTGCACCAGGCAGGCTGCAAATGTCACCAAGCTGACTACGAGCATTAATCTTGGGAACCACCGAAAGAAAAGTAGCATTGGACGGCGCTTAATTGGCTGGCAAGCAGAGCAAGGCTTGCGCAGGTTTTTTGACGATGGAACTATAGCCCCGCAGACGCAACGCTAGACTTTGTTTCACCACGGCACCGTCTCAAACCGCCCCACCAAGTAATCCAACAACGCCCGCACCGACGGTGACAAATTCCTTCGCGAGGGATAGAGCGCATAAATCGTCAATGCCGGAACCTTCCACTCTGGCAACACCACGCGCAGTGCACCCGCGGCTACGCCCGGGTTGACCAGATAGGTCGGCAGCATCGCAACACCACCACCTGCCATCGCTGCCTTCATCAACGTCGTCGCCTCGTTGGCACTGAAGGGGCTCACCACGCTGACCTGGGCCGACTCCGCACCGCGTGCAAAGCGCCACACACTTTTGCCGAAATTGGCATGGCTTAGGCAGCGATGCTGTGCCAGGTCTTGCGGCAGTTGTGGTGTGCCGTGGCGCGCCAGATAAGCGGGGGATGCAACCAGCAGCGAATCGCACTGCGCCAGTGGCCGGGCGATCAGCATGGGATCCGGCTCGGCACTGATGCGTATAGCCAGGTCTATGCGAGCGTCGACCAGGTTCAGCGCGCCTTCGCTGATATTCAGGTCGATCTTGAGCTGCGGATGCAGCGCCAGGAAGTCGGACAACACGGCGGCAAGATGGGCATAGGCAAATGACGTGGAGCAGGTCAGGCGCAACTGTCCGCGCAGCGCGCCGCCGGTGGCGGTCGATGTTTCTTCCTCTACGTTTTCCATCAGCGCCAGCATTTGCTGGCTGCGCCGCAAGCAGGTCTCGCCGGCGTCAGTGAGCGTCACGCTGCGTGTCGTGCGCTGCAACAGGCGGGCGCCCAGCCACTGCTCCAGCTCTGCCACGTAACGCGTGACCATGGCGCGGGACATTTCCAGCTTGTCCGCAGTCGCGGTGAAGCTGCCGCTGGTGGCCACCTCGGTAAAGACCTGCATGGCTGTGAGTCGGTCCATCTTGCTTGATCGATTTGTGAAACAGTAATGGGCATTTTATGGGGTTTATCTGCGCGTTTTACGAAACTAAACTGCAGACTCTTGCACATCAACAACTGTCTTTTTGGAGTCCAGCACCATGTTTCGTACCACCCTCATCGCCGCCACTTTGGCCATTGCTTTTTCCAGCGCTCAAGCCGCCCAGCCCTTGCAAATCAAGGTCTACAACAGCGACGCCAACAGCTTCCACGTCAACTCCACACTGGTCTATGGCGAGAAGGAAGCCCTGGTGATTGACGCTGGTTTTACCCGCGCCGACGCCCTGCGCATTGCGGCCAATGTGCTGGACAGTGGCAAACAACTCAAAACCATCTTTGTCAGCCAGGCCGACCCTGACTATTACTTTGGCGTGGAAACGCTGAAGGAAATTTTTCCCCAAGCAGAAGTGCTGGCCACGCCTGCCGTGCTGGAGAAGCTGAGCGCCAAGATGGCCGGCAAGGTCGCCTTTTGGGGCCCCAAGATGGGCGCCAATGCACCCCGCACACCCTTGCTGCCCAAGGCGTTGACGGGCACCACCCTGACTTTGGACGGTGAAAAGGTTGAGATACGCGGCACCACCGGCGCACTGGCGCACCGGCCTTACGCCTGGATTCCGTCCATCAAGGCCATCGTTGGCAATATCGCCGTGTTTGGCAACCTGCATGTGTGGACGGCAGATACGCAAACCACCGCCGAGCGCAGTGCCTGGGTAGCCCAACTGGACGAGATGGCGGCTCTGCAGCCCGTGGTGGTGGTGCCCGGCCACATGAACACCGGTACCAAGCTCGATGTCAGCGCCATCGCCTATACCAAAACCTATCTGCAGGTCTTTGAGAAAAACCTGGCCGCCACCAAGACCAGTGCCGAGCTGATCAGCAGCCTGCAAAAGGCCTACCCCGACGCGGGCCTTGGCGTGGCGCTGGACATTGGCGCCAAGGTCAACAAGGGCGACATGAAGTGGTGATGTAGGGAAATGCCCAGACCTGTTAATCTGGGCGTACCTCATCCAACCAAGGACTCGCATGCATCTGCTCAAACATGACATCGTCACCGAGTTTCCCCAGTTCAAGGACAAGATCCAAACCCTCAGGGCCGGCAATGCGCACTTTGCCAAACTGTTTGAGAGTTACGACTTGCTGAACCATGCGATCACCAAGGTGGAGACGACCGGCGGTGCCGGCGCAGCGATGACGGACGAGGCCCTGGAAATCGAAAAGAAGAAGCGCCTGAAGCTCAAGGACGAAATCTGCCAGATGCTGACCCACGCATGACGGCGTCCCCCGACCAGACCGACCACACACCAAAAACGTCCACCACCATGGTGGTGGACGGCACCGAGCTGCTGATAGAGGGCGGTGGCGCACATACAGTGGTGATGGTGCACGGCTGGCCTGACACCCGCGACCTGTGGGATACGACGGTGCAAGCCCTGGCGCCCAGCATGCGTTGTGTGCGCTTCACGCTGCCGGGCTTTGGTGCGCTACCGCAGGACGGTCCGGTTATCCGGCTGGACGGCATGACACAGCACCTGCTGACCATACTTGACGCAGTCAGCCCCGACAAACCGGTGACTCTGCTGCTGCACGACTGGGGTTGCATTTTTGGTTACGAGTTGGCCATGCGCCATCCGAAGCGCGTTGCCAGACTGGTAGGGGTGGACATTGGCGACCACAACGCCGGAGCCTATTTACGCTCCCTTTCGGCAGGGCAAAAGATGATGGTCCTCTTGTACCAATTGTTTTTAGCCAAGGCCTGGGTGCTGGGCCGTTATGTGAACCAGGCCCTGGCCAATGGCATGTCGCGCTGGATGGCGCGGGCGCTACGCTGCCCCACGCCGTCTGACCAGATTGGCTGGCAGATGAACTACCCCTATGCCATGGCGTGGTTCAAGCTGGGTGGCGGTTTGCCGACACAGCCGGTGCGACTGCAGTGCCCCATGCTGTACCTGTACGGCAAACGCAAACCCCTGATGTTCCATTCACCCCAATGGCTGCAAACCCTGCAATCCACACCTGGCAGCGCGGCGCACGGCTTGGCAACTGGCCACTGGATCATGGTGGAGCAGCCCAAGGCGTTTAACGAGCTCGTGTTGAAGTGGCTGCAGGAAGCGACCGCCACATCGCGGCAAAGTAGCGTCTAGTCGGGGCCGGATGCCCAACAGCGTGTCCCCACCGCGTCCAGATGCGTCAGGTACAGCCGCACTTCAAATTCCAGTTGGTGGTAGGCCGGCTCCATGTAGGTGCAGAGCTGGTAGAAGGCCTTGTCGTGGTTGCGTTCACGCAGGTGGGCCAGCTCATGCACCACAATCATTTTCAGAAACTCGGGCGGGCAGTCCTTGAACAGGGATGCGATGCGGATCTCGCGCTTGGCCTTCAGCTTGCTGCCTTGCACACGTGACACTGTGGTGTGGGTGCCCAGAGCGTGCTGGACGATTTGCAGTTTGCTGTCAAACGCCACTTTGGACACCGGCTCGGCACCACGCAGGTGTTCGGACTTCAACCCCTGCACATAGTCGTACAAGGCCCGGTCGGTGCGCACACCGTGGGCCGTTGGGTATTTTTGCAGCAGCCAGGTTCCGGTGCGCTGGCCATCCAGCATCTGCTGCACCTGGGCCAGCGTATCGGGTGGGTAACCCTGCAAGAACTTCCACTGCATTGTTGCTATGTTATTCATAGCGTATGAGGCAATCTACTCGGGGGCTAGAGGCTGATTTTCCTTAAACCTCTCGACGCAGGGCAGGGAACAGGATCACATCGCGGATGCTGGCGCTGTCGGTCAACAGCATCATCAGCCGGTCGATACCTACGCCACATCCGCCGGTAGGGGGCATGCCGTATTCCAGTGCGCGCACAAAGTCGTGGTCAAAGTGCATGGCTTCGTCGTCGCCGCTGTCTTTGGCGGTCACTTGCGCGTGGAAACGTGCGGCCTGGTCTTCGGCGTCGTTCAGCTCGCTGAAACCGTTGCCGAATTCGCGGCCGGTGATGTAGAGCTCAAAACGCTCGGTCACCTCGGGGCGGTCGTCATTGGCGCGGGCCAGTGGCGAGATCTCGGTGGGGTGTTCCATGATGAAGGTGGGGTTCCACAGTTGTTCTTCCACCGTCTCTTCAAAGTACAACACCTGCAGGCTGGCCAGGCTGCGGCCTTCCAAGCGGTTCTTGGCTTCGGTCAAGCCCAGCTTCTTGACGGCGTTGGTTAGCCACACCGGGTCATTCACGTTGTCCCCAGCGTCGGTGTATTTGCGGATGGCTTCCACAATGGTCAGGCGCTCGAATGGCTTGCTCAGGTCAATCGGGCCGCCAAAACGGCCGGTGCCATAGTTCAGCACCAGAGAGCCGCAGACTTTTTCCGCCACATTGCGGATCAGCGCTTCGGTGTAGTCCATCAAGTCCTGGTAGTTCCAGTACGCCGCGTAGAACTCCATCATCGTGAACTCGGGGTTGTGGCGCACGCTGATACCTTCGTTGCGGTAGCTGCGGTTGATCTCGAACACACGATCGAACCCGCCGACGATCAGGCGTTTGAGGTACAGCTCGGGCGCGATGCGCAGGAACATCTCCTGGTCCAGCGCGTTGTGGTGGGTCTTGAAGGGCTTGGCATTCGCACCGCCGGGGATGGGGTGCAGCATCGGTGTTTCGACTTCCAGGAAGTCGTTGCTCACCATGAAGTCGCGCAGCGCTGCTACGGCCTTGCTGCGTGCCACAAAGCGCTTGCGGGCTTCCACGTCGGTCATCAGGTCCACATAACGCTGGCGGTATTTCGTCTCCTGGTCGGCCATGCCATGGAACTTGTCGGGCATGGGCCGCAGGCTCTTGGTCAGCAGGCGCACGCTGGTGGCGTGGATCGACAATTCGCCAGTTTTGGTCTTGAACACCTTGCCTTCGGCGGCGACGATGTCACCCAGGTCCCAATGTTTGAAGGCGGCATACAGTTCCGCACCCACGTCTTCACCCTTGACATAAATCTGGATGCGCCCGCCGGTGGTGCCAAACGATGCGTCTTGCAATGTGCAGAAGCTGGCCTTGCCCATGACGCGCTTGAGCATCATGCGGCCGGCCACTTTGGCGGTGATGTTCAGGGCTTCCAGTTCTTCGGTGGTCCGGGTATCAAACTCGGTAAACAGCGCCTCGGCCTTGTGGCTGGGCTTGTAGTCGTTGGGAAAGGCCACGCCTTTGCCGTCCACCTGCTGCTGGCGAATGGCCTTGAGTTTTTCGCGGCGCTCCAGAATCAGCTGGTTTTCGTCCTGGGGTGTGGGGGCTGGAGCAGATGCGGTGGAGTCAGACATGGAGGTGAGCAGGGTGGGTCAAAGAGAAGGCCGCTTTTGCCGGCCAGAACCCTAGATTCTAAGTTCTAAGCCCCCACGCTTGTCGCTTCGCGTACTGCGCTGCCCCCCGAGGGGGTGCTGCCTTGCTTGGGGCGGCCCGGCGCGGCGGCCTGAGAGGGCCGCTGAGGCTATGATGCAAACGCTTCGTTTCATTGGACACCATGTTCTACCAAATCTCCTCCCTGTTGCTGGAAGTGGCGGCCGGTTTGCTCGCCGGCACCTGCTTGCTGCGGCTGTACATGCTGTACCAGCGCATACCCATGTCGGCGCGCTCGGGCAACCCCCTGGCCAAGTTCATTTTTGCGCTGACTGATTGGCTGGTGCTGCCGTTGCGCAGGGTGATCCCGGCGGTGGGACGGTGGGATCTGGCCAGCCTGGTGGGGGCGTTCCTGATCCAGCTGGCGCAATTTCTGATTCTGTGGGTGCTGACTGGCATGGGCGCCAATCTGCTGTCGGTGGTGGTGCTGGCGGCTTTTGGTCTGGTGCGTATGGCGATCTCGGGCATGACCTGGCTGGTCATCATTTACGCCATCCTGAGTTTTGTGCAGACCCAGTCGGTGGCGGCTGATTTTCTGGAGCGGCTGGTGATGCCGGTGCTAACACCGATACGCCGCGTGGTGCCGCTCGTGGGTGGGGTGGATTTGTCGCCGCTGGTGCTGGTGTTGCTGCTGCAAATTGCGGCCATTGCACTGGGGTCCGTACAGGCGATGGTGCTGGTCGCGCTGTAGTCAAGTCGGCTATGGCGTGCCGTGCTCTGTCGCACGGACAGGCGGCGTCGGAATTTCAAGAATGGCATTCTGAGCGAGATACAGCATGCCTACTTCCACTCCCGGCCGAGCGCCCACCCATCCATTCCTCGGTCTTGCCGGATGGCTGGTACTGTGTTTTTCGGCTGCTGCTATTGGCGCCATTGCGTCCGCCAACGCCGGGGAGTTCTACACCCAGCTCAACCGCCCGTCATGGGCTCCACCGCCATGGCTGTTTGCCCCGGTGTGGACCTTGCTGTACGCCATGATGGCGGTCTCTGCCTGGCTGGTGTGGACCGAGCAGGGCTGGGCACGGGGCAAGATTCCCCTGCGCCTGTTTGTGGTGCAACTCGCTGCAAACGCCTTGTGGACGTGGCTTTTCTTCGCGTGGCAACTGGGCGCGGTGGCATTTGGAGAAATCGTGGTGTTGTGGCTGCTGATTGCCGCTACTGCAGGGATGTTCTGGCGCATCCACAAACTGGCCGGTGCACTATTGCTGCCCTATCTGGCCTGGGTCAGTTTCGCCGCTGCGCTGAACTATGCGCTGTGGCAGGGCAACCCACAGGTTTTGTAGGCAGGCCCTGCTGAGCCGGAGGTATTAGATAACCGAGTCAGCCGGTTGGCGTTGCAGCATGGCAAGCGAACTGGCGACTGTCTTGCGCAGCTCACGGCGGTCACAAATCAGGTCGACCGCACCTTTGGTTTGCAAAAATTCCGAGCGCTGGAAGCCTTCTGGCAGCGTAACCCGCACGGTGGATTCGATGACGCGGGGGCCGGCAAAACCGATCAGGGCCTTGGGCTCGGCAATCACGATATCGCCCAGGAAAGCAAAACCGGCGCTGACACCTCCCATGGTCGGGTCGGTCAACACGCTGATATACGGCAGGCCTTTTTTGGCCAGGCGCGTCAGTGCCGCATTGGTCTTGGCCATTTGCATCAGGCTCAGCAAACCTTCCTGCATGCGCGCGCCGCCGGTGGCGGTAAAACACAGGAAGGGCACCTTTTGCTCGATGGCCGCTTCCACACCACGCACAAAACGCTCGCCCACGACGGAGCCCATGCTGCCGCCCATGAAGTCGAACTCAAAACAGGCCGCGATCAGGCTGACACCATGCACGGCGCCGCCCATGACGACGAGCGCATCGGTCTCGCCGGTGTTTTCCAGGGCTTCTTTCAAGCGATCGGGGTATTTACGGCTGTCTTTGAACTTGAGTGGGTCGACCGGCAACACTTCTTGGCCAATCTCGAAGCGGCCTTCGTTGTCCAGAAATACATTCAGCCGGGCCCGCGCACCGATGCGGTGGTGGTGGCTGCAGGTGGGGCAGACGTTCTGGTTTTGTTCCAGATCGGTCTTGTACAACACGGATTCACAACTGGGGCACTTGACCCACAGGCCTTCAGGGACACTGCGGCGGTCGGCCGGGTCGGTTTGCTGAATTTTTGGGGGAAGCAGTTTTTCAAGCCAGCTCATGGGTATTCCTTCATCTCAAGTGGGGAACCGGGGAGGGTTGTTGGGCCGCCGCCGGTTCCGCAAGGGTGCCATTATGAATCCAAAGTGGTCCGGGCTGTCCAGCCCTATGGCTGCGCCGGGTTTTTCGGGGCCTGGATCTTGAATGCGCGGTTGATCAGGTCCAGAGCGGGGCCCGTCATACAGGTTGTCACCAGCGCCATGATGACCAGCATGGTGAATATCTCAGCCGACAGTACGCCCAGGTCGTAACCAATATTCAGCACCACCAACTCCATCAGGCCACGCGTGTTCATCAAGGCGCCAATGGAGAGGCTGTCTTTCCAGCTCTGGCCGACGAATCTTGCGGCCAATGCGCTGCCGGCGAATTTCCCCAGGACGGCGACAAAAATTATCAACACCGTTATTTGCCACAAGTAGGGGTCATTCAACAAACCAATCTCGGTGCGCAGGCCGGTGAATACAAAAAACAGCGGCAGCAGCAGCACCAGCGCCACGTCTTCTATCTTGTCGATGAATATCTTTCTGAAGTCGGGTTTGTCCGGCATGATGGCGCCGGCCATAAAGGCACCAAACAAAGCGTGGATGCCAATCAACTCTGCAATACAGGCCGACAGTATCAGCACAAGAAAGAAAATGGCAATCATTGCTTTGCCCATGGTCTCCGGCGTTGAATGCCGTTCGCTCAGTCGCTGCAAAAACGGGTGCACGACTTTGATCAACAGAACAACATAAGCGACTGCCACTGCAACCGTGAACAAGCCGCTGACAAAGCTGCCCGCTTTGACGAAGGCCACCAGGGCAGCCAGGATGCACCATGCGCTCACGTCATCGGCGGCGGCACAGGTCAGGGCAATAGTCCCAAGCTTGGTTTTGTTGATGCCGCGCTCCTGAACAATGCGCGCAAGCACGGGGAAGGCCGTCACGCTCATGGCGATGCCGCTGAACAGTGCAAATACGACAAAGGAAACGTTCTTCGGCGCGAATTCTTCGTACAAAAAATAAGACAGCCCCATGCCCAGCGTGAATGGAATAAAGATGCTGGCATGGCTGATGATGACGGCGTCGTAGGCTTTGTCCTTCAGGGTTTTCAAATGGATTTCCATGCCCACGATATACATGAACAATATCAGCCCGACCTGACTGACCAACTGCAGATTTCCCAGTGACTGCGTGGGAAACAAATTGGCCGAGAATTCCGGAAAATGCATGCCCACAAAGGATGGGCCCAGCAGGATGCCTGCAATCATTTCACCAATGACTGCCGGTTGTTTGATTTTGGTGCAAACCCAGCCAAACACCCGGGCAGCAAACACAATCGTGGCAATTTGCGCCAACAGCAGTGCCAGAGGATGCTGCAAATTCTGGATAAGAGAATTTACAAACTCCGTCCATTGGTTTTGTGAGGAATGGATAACGGGGATGCTACTTTTCTGATCCAGCCTGGTGCCCAGTACCAGGATCCAGTACATCAGCGCAACAAAGCCGCCGCTGATGGTCAGATAAGACAATCCCCGTTTCATGTCTGGTATTCCTGCGCTGGGACAGATCCGGTTTCGTGGAGCAGATCAATCTTTTTGCTCAGGAATTCAGGGATTGGCATAGGGAGCTTCTGGTGTGATGGGTGGATCGCCTATTGGTCCAAAGCGGTCCGGATCTCGTTCAGAAATTCCTGGGCGGTTGCCGCCACCCGATCGCGTGGCTGATTCTCCAACAGCTGGATGATCTTGCTGCCAATGACCACGGCGTCTGCTACTTGGGCGATGGTTTTGGCGGTGGCCGCGTCGCGGATGCCAAAACCCACACCTACCGGCACGTGAATGTGCTGGCGTATGCGGGGCAACATGGCAGCTACCGCGCCTACGTCCAGCGCGCCGGAGCCGGTAACGCCCTTCAGCGAGACGTAATACACATACCCGCTTGCCACACGGGCCACCTGGGCCATGCGCGCATCCGTGCTGGTGGGGGCCAGCAGGAAGATCAAGTCCATATTGTGTGCACGCAGCTCTAGAGCAAAGGCTTCGCACTCTTCTGGCGGGTAGTCGACGATCAATACGCCGTCCACGCCGGCTGCAGCGGCATCTTTCACAAAGGGGCTGGAAACACCGTCTTTGGCGTGTTTCTGGTCATACCGTTCCACCGGGTTGGCGTAGCCCATTAGCACCACGGGTGTCGTGGTATTGGTTTGGCGGAACTCCCGCACCATGGCCAGTATCTGGACCAGTCCAATACCAAAAGCCAGGGCCTTGTCGCCCGCCTTCTGGATCACCGGGCCGTCGGCGCTGGGATCCGAGAAGGGCACACCCAACTCAATGACGTCCGCACCGCCCGCCACCATGGCGTGCATCAGTTCGGGGGTGACGTCGGCAAACGGGTAACCCGCGGTGACGAACGGAATCAGCGCCTTGCGCTTGCTGGCCTTGAGCGCAGTGAACGTGGTGTTGATACGGCTCATGCTACCACCTTGATAGCAGACAATGCAGCAGGTACGGGGGCTATAGCCACATTTCCCTTAACCGATTGCCCGGTACAGCTGGGTCGACAGAAGAATTCACCATGGCTTAAATCGGCTACGGTGCCAATGTCCTTGTCACCACGTCCCGACAGATTGACCAGAATGGATTGGTCCACCCGCATGGTCTTGGCCAGCTTCATGCCATAGGCCACAGCGTGGCTGGATTCCAGCGCCGGAATGATGCCTTCGGTGCGGCATAGGTAATGAAAAGCGTCCAGCGCTTCCTTGTCAGTGATGCCCACGTATTCGGCGCGGCCAATGTCAGCCAGGAAGGCGTGTTCGGGGCCGACGCCGGGATAGTCCAGGCCGGCGCTGATGCTGTGGGTCTCGGTCACTTGGCCGTTGTCGTCTTGCAGCACATAGGTACGGTTGCCGTGTAACACGCCGGGGCTGCCACGCTGAATGCTGGCCGAGTGTTTGCCGCTGTCCATGCCTTCGCCAGCCGCTTCGACGCCGATCAGGCGGGTGGTTTCATGGGCGATGTAGGGGTGGAAGATGCCCATGGCGTTGGACCCGCCACCGACGCAGGCAATCACCGCGTCGGGTTGGTCGCCCTGGCAGCCTGCCGCTTTGAGCATCTCGGGCATTTGCACCAGGCACTCATTGCCGATTACGCTTTGAAAATCCCGGACCATCATCGGGTATGGGTGGGGGCCGGCCACGGTGCCAATGATGTAGAAGGTGTTGTCCACATTTGCGACCCAGTCGCGCATGGCTTCGTTCAATGCGTCTTTCAGTGTCTTGCTGCCGCTTTCCACCGGCACCACGGTGGCGCCCAGCAGCTTCATGCGGTAGACGTTGGGGCTTTGGCGTTTCACGTCTTCACTGCCCATGTAAACCACACATTCCAGCCCGTAGCGGGCGCAGATGGTGGCCGTGGCCACACCGTGTTGGCCGGCGCCAGTTTCGGCAATTGCACGCGGCTTGCCCATGCGTTTGGCGAGCATGGCCTGGCCTATGGTGTTATTGATTTTGTGGGCGCCGGTGTGGTTCAGGTCTTCGCGCTTCAAGAAGATCTGCGCGCCACCCATTTCGCGGCTCATGCGGGCTGCGTGGTAGACCGGAGAGGGGCGGCCTACGAAGTGGGCCAGCTCGGACTGGAATTCGGCGAGGAAGGCCGGGTCGTGCTGGTACTTGGCGTAGGCGTCTTTCAGCTCATTGATCGCGTGGGTCAGGGTTTCGGAAACAAAGCTGCCGCCGTATTTGCCAAAGTGGCCTTTGGCATCGGGTTGTTGGTAGTCGTACATGGTGATTACTCTTCCATCCGTGACCGGACGGAGCTGGCATTGAATGCCGTCCGTACCGGGAATTATTGAAATTGCTGGTCCGCTGCGCGCACGGCGGCAACGAACTGGTAAATCTTTGCGGGGTCTTTGATGCCCTTGAGGGGCTTACCCTGAGCGTCCACGGCTTCTACGCCGGAGCTCACGTCCACGGCCAGCGTTTTACAGCGCGGCCTTACCCAGGCTATCCCATCGCCCACGTTTGCAGGTGTGAGTCCACCACTCAAGACGAGGTGAGCGTTGACGCTTGGAGGAAGAAGTGACCAATTGAATGCCTTGCCGCTGCCACCAAATCCGTCGACGTGGGCGTCGAGCAAAATGGCTTGGGCGTTTGAGTAATCGTTGGCGAATTGTACGAGGTCAAAGCTGGCTGCGGTGTCGTCTAGCGGAATGCGCGCCGCCCGGACCCAAGGGCGCTTGCTCTCCAGGGTCGCCAGATGGCAGTTCTGGGGGCTTTCGTCTCCATGAAATTGGACGGTAGCCCCCGCAATCATTGAACATGCCGCTATCACTTCAGTAGCATTTGCGTTGACAACCAGGAGGACGGGTGTCACAAAAGGTGGCAGGCGCTTAGCCAGTTCGGCTGCGCGCTGTACGGTGACCGCGCGCGGGCTTTTTGCGTACAGCACAAAACCAATCGCGTCGGCACCAGCGGCGACGGCCGCGTCCACTTGGTCTTCGCGGGTCAGGCCGCAGATCTTGATGCGTGTTCGTGAAAGGGCGAAGAATCCGCCGCCGGGCCGCCCCAAGGCGGATTGCGCCCCCTCGGGGGGCAGCGCAGCAGACGCAGTCGCAAGCGTGGGGGCGATATTTGTCATGGGAGACCATCATACGCAGGTGCGCGGTCGGGGATGCCCCACATGGGGTCATAGCGTGGACCCAGAAAGTACAGGCCATCGGGCGAAAAAGTGGGTGCCGCCGCTCGGCGGTCGCGTGCGGCCAGCACTTCGGCCATCCATTCGGGTGGTTTTTTTCCTTGGCCGATCTGCACCAAGCAGCCCATGATGTTGCGGATCATGTGGTGCAGGAAAGCATTGGCTTCAAATTCGATGCGCCAGTAAGAACCCCGTTTGCTAAAGGCGATCTCCATTAGGGTTTTGACGGGGCTCAGGGCCTGGCACTGGGAGGCGCGGAACGATGTGAAATCGTGTTCGCCGAGCAAAATGTCGGCCGCTTGCCGCATCGCGTCAGCGTCCAGCGCGCGGAAGGCCCAGCCCACACGGCCCTGGTCGATGCTTGGGCGTATCGTGGACTCGTACAACACATAGGCGTAACGGCGCGAGGTGGCGCAAGCGCGGCAGTGGAATCCATCGGGGGGAATAACAGCCCACTGCACGGCGATGTCGCGCGGCAAATTTGCATTGGTGCCACGTACCCAGGAGTAGGTGTCGCGTTCCAATGGGGTGTCAAAGTGCACCACCTGCATGATGCCGTGCACACCCGAATCGGTGCGGCCGGCGCACAGGGTGGATACGCGCTGGGCAGCGAATTTGCCCAAGGCCGCTTCCAATTTGTCTTGCACGGTCAGGCCCGAGAGCTGGCTTTGCCAGCCTTGGTAGGCCTGTCCGTTGTAACTGATACCTAGCGCGACCCTCACGACAATTTGTATGCGTCAGGAGCGCACCGCCCAAGGGCTGATTTAGCTCAGGTTGGCCAGTGCACGTTGCGCTTTGGCGCGCATCTCACCGGTGGACTCGGCAACCACTTCTTCGATCAGCGCACGGGCGCCATCTTCGTCTCCAATGGACACAAATTCATCGGCCAGCGCGAGCTTGGTTTCCAGCGGGTCTTCAGTCAGGTTGTCTGAAGCAGTGTGCTGTTCAGACGCCGGTCCATCCAGGTCCAGCGACAAGGAACCCAAATCAAACTCCAGCATGCCAGAATCTTTAGCTTCTACGGGGGCGGCTGCTGCAGCGGCTACCGGAGCAGGCGCTGTGGCATTGAATTCGGGCAGGGGTTGCGGCTCCGGTGTAGGCTCATCCAGATCCATGGACAACGAGATCTCGGGCAGGGCGCTGGGAGGTGCCTCGTACACGGGTGCTGCCGCGTACGTCGGGGCAAGCGCCGGCGCATCGACGGGCATCTCGAAATCCATATCCATGTCCATGGGGGCATGGGCGTCGGCACCGGGCGGGGCCGGCATCTTCACGGTTTGTTCGACCTTGGCCTGGCTGAAGTTGTCGTGGGTCAAATCGCCGTGGATACTGGCAGGTTCGTCGTCCAGCGAGAAGTCCAGATCCAGGTCCAGGTCCACACCAGGCGCGGCATCGCCCGCATCCACACGTGCGGGTTGCGGTATGGTGCTATTGCCAAATGTGGAGTTGGACGATGCGATGGGAATAGTGCCGGTGCCATCGTTCGTGGGTGCACCGCCAGGCTGGTACAGGGGGTTGCCAGGGTCAAAACCCATGCCCATTTCGCAGATGCGCGTCCAGTC
>JAYSZJ010000106.1:0-5890 GCA_043738115.1 Rhodoferax sp.
CACTTTTGTCATGGACGAGATCGCGTTTGATGTGAAGCGTGGCGCGGTGGAGGTCTGGAGCATCAGCAACCCGACTCTAGGCATGCCGCACCCGATGCACATTCACGGCTTTTCGTTTCAGGTGCTGGAGCGTCTCAACAGCCCGGCCCAGGTGTCGTCTTCGGCACGTTTTGGCAAGGGGCGCACGGCGGGCGACCTGGGCTGGAAGGACACCGTACTGGTATGGCCGGGCGAGACGGTGCGCATCGCGATCGACTTCACTCATGACTTTCCCGGCGATCAGACCTATCTGCTCCATTGCCACAACCTCGAACACGAGGACGCCGGAATGATGATCAACTTTCGCGTGCAAGGCTAAAAGCCGCCCGCAGGCTTTAAGCAAGTTCAGTCCAGGAGATTTCAAATGATCCACGACCACGATGCACCGCCAGGCCAGATCAGCGCGTCATCACAGGCGCCGCCATTTTGGCGCTCCCGGCACGGCTTGGGCCTGGTGGTGTTCGGTGCTGTTGCCGCTTTCTTTTTGCTGAGCGAGCACCGCGCCCACTTTCTGGGTGCGCTGCCCTACTTGCTGCTTCTGGCCTGCCCGCTGATGCATCTGTTCATGCACCACGGTCATGGCCGTCACCCGAGTCCCGGCGAAAAAGTGGCCGGACCGGCCAAGCCAGGCCAACCGAACCAGGGGGACCCCTCATGAGTCACGACCAACCGGCCTACGGGCTGTGGCTGCTGGTTGTCATCAACTCGGCCATTTTCATCATGTTTGCCTACAGTTTTTTCAAGCCGGCAACGGCGCGGGACTGGCGAACCTTTGGGTCTTTTGCCGCTTTTGTCGTGGCCTTGTTCGTCGAGATGTATGGCTTTCCTTTGACCATCTACCTGCTTTCAGGATGGCTGCAGACCAGGTATCCGGGACTGGACATCTTGTCCCACGACAACGGTCACCTGTGGTCGACTTTGCTGGGCGAGAAAGGTGATCCGCACTTTGGTGTCCTGCATCTTGCCAGCTACTTATTTCTCGCCGGGGGCTTTATCCTGCTGTCCAGCGCCTGGAATGTGCTGTACCACGCACAGCGGGAGCATGCGCTGGCGACCACCGGGCCTTATGCCGTGATTCGCCATCCCCAGTACGTGGGGTTTGTCCTGATCCTGCTGGGCTTTTTGTTGCAGTGGCCGACGCTGCTGACCCTGGTCATGTTCCCCATCTTGCTGGTGATGTACGGGCGCCTGGCTCTGACTGAAGAGGCTGAAATGCGTGCGCAATTTGGCGACGTCTTTGATCGTTATGTGGAGCGTACACCGCGCTTCCTTCCACGATTACTTCATGGGTCAGCCACCAATTGACCCCGACACCACCAAAGTTCATCTCGGGAGGTTCATGGCAAATCGCTCAAACATCAGACCCCTTGACGGTAATTCCGCTTATGACTTTCACCTTTGCCCGCATCTTTCTTCGTGTGGCCTGTTGGGGCTGACCCGAAGCACGTGTTTCTTTTTACCTCGACTGTTCTAAATGGAGCTCACCATGTCGTCACTTCGTCACACCCTTTTGACTTTCGCTCTTGCCACAGCCTGTGCGGGTTTATGGGCTCAAACCTCTGTGCAGACCTCTCAAAATAGTCAGAAAAGCGCTGCAGCGCAGCTTGCCGAGCCAAAAGTCGAGAAGCTCGCCGTTGCGGCCGACCCATTGAAAAAGGCGGTGCTCATCGGCCGTGCCGCGGCAGGCGACATGGTTTTACAACTGGAGCTTGAAGGTTCGGAACCGATGTGGATGCAGATGGGCAATCCGCCCACTTGGGATGCACATCAACCCGCTGCCGACGAGCGCTACCACGTCGAGTTAAAGCTGACAGACCCGAAGACCAAGACGCGCATTCCCTACGCAAACATCAACTTTGCCGCGACAAACAAGGAGACCGGGAAGACCATCACCTTGCCTTTGCCACCGATGTGGGGCAGCAGTGGCCTCCACTATTCGGCCAACAGTGCACTTCTGGGGGACGGTACATACGCCGCCACAGTGACGGTCGATGTACCGACATTCCAGCGCGAACTGAAAGACAAAGACCTGTGGTCCAAACCGGTGAACGCCAAGTTTCACTTCAAACTTGCCAATGGCAAGTTGACGGAAGTCTCGCAGGCAAGCCGGTAAGAGCTACTGGTGGCCTGCCTTTTTTGTCCCACTGCGGCAAGGCTGCTTCCAAGACCTCTGGCTGCCACAGCGGCAGCACAGGCGGTTGCGGTTGTTGCTGATTGCGGTGGAATCTGATGCCCGGACAGTTAACACTCCTTGAAAGAAATGACCATGCCCTCTAACGACCGACCCCTACAGCCCGAGGTCAATGCGAAGCCCGAATCCCCATCGTACGGGTTTCACGCCCACCTCGGAAATACCAACTTTGCAGCCGCCGTCGAACAGGTGAGCGACGCACTGAAGAAGGAGGGTTTCGGCATCTTGACCGAGATCGACGTGCAAGCAACGATGAAAAACAAATTGGGCATCGATGTTCCTGCGCATCGCATTCTCGGCGCCTGCAATCCCACGCTGGCTCACCGAGCGCTGATGGCTGAACCTGACATCGGCCTGTTGCTACCGTGCAATGTAGTCGTGCGTCAGGACGCCGACGGCAAGGTGACGGTCGGCCTTATTGACCCCATAGCAATGCTTCAAGTGACTGACAACTCGGAAGTGGCAACGGTCGCACGGGAGGCCCGCGAACGATTGCAACGCGTATGCACCGCGCTGGCCGCGGGCTGAACTTCTGCAAAATATTTTTCCAAGGGAGATCGGCATGGTTTGCACAAGAGGCTACATGATGGGACAACGATGGATGCTCGCGGGCTGGATGGCTTGCGCTGGCCTCGGGCTGGCGACGTCGCCTTTGGTGGCGTTGGGCCAAACAAGCCTTGATGCCACCGCCACGCAGTCGTCAAACGAGCAGGGTGTGACGGTCAAGGTGACGGCGAAGTTGACGGGACTTGTGGGCAACCGCTGGGAGTTCGCTGTCGTGCTGGACACCCACAGTGCCGACCTGAGCGATGACCTGGCTCAAAGCGTCACCTTGACGACAGACGACGGGCGTACGTTCAAGCCTGCGGGCTGGCTCGGCGCGCCACCGGGCGGCCACCACCGTGAAGGCGTGCTGGCCTTCGATGTGCCTGCGCCGCGGCCTGGCGCGATCGAACTGCGGATCGACCGGCCGGGCGAATCCGCACCTCGGATATTTCGCTGGTAACTCTGAAGGAGCGGCGCCATGAAACAGCTTGAGAACGACCCCAATGCGCCATCGTTCTGGCGACGCCCGGTCGGCATGGCGCTGGTAACGGCCGCTTTGATCGCCGGTTTTTACCTGCTGCGGGAGCATTGGGGACATGTTCTGGGTTACTGGCCTTACCTGCTGTTGCTCGCCTGCCCGCTGATGCACCTGATGCATGGGCACGGCCATGGGGGCCACGGCAGGCACCCGCAGGCGCCGGGGCGCACCCACAACGACAAGGAATAACCCCATGGACATGAAAACACATCAGCACCCCAGCGGCAGCCCGCCGGTCAAGCCAGCCGCTCCAACCGATCTGAAGGATCCGGTGTGCGGCATGCTTGTTACCGAGCAGTCGCCTCACACGCTGACACACGAGGGGCGGCCCTACTATTTCTGCAGCGCCAAGTGCCAGGGCAAGTTTGCGGCCAATCCGCTGCAATACCTCGCGCCTGTGCCACCGGTGGAGGCCACTCCAGCGGCGGCTGGCACGATCTACACCTGCCCGATGCATCCGGAGATTCGCCAGGACCATCCGGGCAACTGCCCCAAGTGCGGTATGACACTGGAGCCCTTGCTGCCGGAACTCGGTGACGATGAAAACCCCGAATTGCGCGACTTTCAGCGTCGTTTCTGGTGGACGCTGCCGCTGACGGCTCTTGTGTTTGTGCTCGCCATGTTCGGCCACCGTTTCCAGTGGATGGACATGGCCGTGCAGAGCTGGGTCGAACTGGCGCTGTCGATCCCCATCGTCCTGTGGGCCGGCTGGCCGTTTTTCTCCCGCGGCTGGCAGTCCGTGGTGAACCGCAGTCCCAACATGTGGACACTAATCGGTCTGGGCACCGGCGCAGCCTTTGTCTACAGCGTGGTGGCGACCCTGGCGCCACAGGTGTTTCCCGATTCGTTCATCTCCATGGGCCGCGTCGCTGTGTATTTTGAAGCTGCGGCCGTCATCATCTCGCTCACGCTGCTGGGCCAGGTGCTCGAACTCAAGGCGCGGTCGCAGACCTCGGCGGCGATCAAGTCGCTGCTCGGCCTGGCGCCCAAGACGGCACGCCGCATCCGGGAAGATGGCACCGAAGAGGACGTGCCGCTGACCCATGTGCATGTGGGCGACTTGCTGCGCGTGCGTCCCGGCGAAAAAGTGCCGGTCGATGGCGTGGTGACTGAAGGTGGCAGCTCGATCGATGAATCCATGCTCACCGGCGAGCCGATGCCGGTCACCAAGCGCGTGGGCGACAAGGTGATTGGCGCCACGCTCAACACCAGCGGCGCGCTGGTGATGCGTTCGGAGCGCGTCGGCGCATCCACTATGCTGTCGCAGATCGTGCAGATGGTGGCCCAGGCCCAGCGCTCCCGGGCGCCGATGCAGCGCATGGCCGACGTGGTGGCGGGCTACTTTGTCGTCACGGTGGTGGGCATTGCCTTGCTGACCTTTTTTGTTTGGGGATTTTTCGGGCCCCAGCCGAGTTGGGTTTTTGGCCTGATCAATGCCGTGTCGGTGCTGATCATTGCCTGCCCCTGCGCCCTGGGCCTGGCCACGCCGATGTCCATCATGGTCGCCACCGGCCGCGGCGCGACGCACGGCGTGCTGTTCCGCGATGCGGCGGCAATCGAAAATATGCGCAAGATCGACACCCTCATCATCGACAAGACCGGGACCCTGACCGAAGGCCGCCCGACGTTTGACCGGGCCGTCCCAGCGCCCGGCGTTGACGCCGACGAGGTACTGCGCCTGGCCGCCAGCCTGGACCAGGGCAGCGAACACCCGCTGGCCGAAACCATCGTTCGCGCTGCCCGCGAGCGCGGCATGGTGCTAGACAAGCCCGAAAACTTCGAATCCGGCTCGGGCATTGGCGTGCGCGGACAGGTCGGAGGGCGCCAACTGGCGCTGGGCAACACCACGCTGATGGAGCAGATCGGCGTTTCGGTCGCGCCTCTGGTGCCGCAGGCCGAAGCCTTGCGCGCAGAAGGCGCCAGCGTGATGCACCTGGCGGTCGATGGGCAGCTGATGGGCCTGCTGGCCGTGTCCGACCCGGTCAAGGCCAGCACGCCCGAGGCGCTGGCAACCCTCAAAGCGGCCGGGCTGCGCATCGTGATGGCCACCGGCGATGGCCTGACCACGGCCAAGGCTGTCGCAGCCCGCCTGGGCATCGACGAGGTGCACGGCGAGGTCAAGCCGGCCGACAAGCTGCTGTTGGTGGAAAAGCTGCAAAAGGAAGGCCGTGTGGTGGCCATGGCGGGCGACGGCATCAACGATGCACCCGCGCTGGCCAAGGCCGATGTCGGCGTGGCGATGGGCACCGGGACCGACGTGGCGATGAACAGCGCCCAGATCACACTGGTCAAGGGCGATCTGCGCGGGATTGCGATTGCACGCGCCTTGTCTGAAGCGACCGTGGGCAACATGAAGCAAAACCTGATGTTTGCCTTTTTATACAACGCGCTGGGCATTCCGATTGCAGCCGGCGTTCTGTATCCACTGACCGGCTGGCTGCTGTCGCCCTTGATTGCCGCGCTGGCCATGAGCTTGAGCTCGGTATCGGTGATTGGCAACGCTTTGCGGCTGCGAAACAGACGCGTATGACGCTGCTGTTTTGGCCGTATCGCCGGCAGCGACTGCCATCGCCAGA
>JAYSZJ010000107.1:0-63619 GCA_043738115.1 Rhodoferax sp.
GGCGTCTTGCCCTCGGTGCCCAGCACGGCCCAGGCTTCCTCGGCCGTGAAGCTGAGGAACGGCGCCATCCAGCGCAGCATGGCTTGGGTTATCTGCCACAGCGCGGTCTGTGCCGAGCGGCGTGCAGGGCTGTTGGCGGCAGTGGTGTAGAGCCGGTCTTTCAGGATGTCGAGGTAAAACGCGCCCAGGTCTTCGCTGCAATAGATCTGCAGCTTGGAGACTACGGGGTGGAACTCGTACACATTGAAGTGTGCCAGGATGTCGGCCTGCAATTGCGCCGCGCGGCTCAGCGCATAACGGTCGATCTCCAGCATCTGCTCCAGCGGCACGGCGTCTTTGGCCGGGTCAAAGTCGCTGACATTGGCCAGCAAAAACTTTAGCGTATTGCGCACACGGCGGTAGGTGTCCACCACGCGGGCCAGGATCTTGTCGTCGATGTTCAGGTCACCGGAGTAGTCGGTCGACGCCACCCACAGGCGTGCGATCTCGGCGCCCATCTTGTTGGTCACGCTCTGCGGCTCTACGGTGTTGCCCAGTGACTTGCTCATCTTGCGGCCCTGGCCGTCGGTCGCAAAGCCGTGGGTCAGGAGGCCGCGGTACGGTGCACGGTCGTAAAGCGCACAACCCAGGAGCAAGGAGCTGTGGAACCAGCCGCGGTGCTGGTCGTGGCCTTCCAGGTACAGGTCGGCCTCGGGCCCTTCCGTGTGGAAGGGTGGGCGCGCATACGCATCCTTGTGGCTGCCACGCAGCACGTGCTGGAAGGTAGAACCGGAGTCGAACCACACTTCCAGAATGTCGGTGCTCTTGGTGTAGTTGGGTGCATTGGCGGCGCCGAGGATTTCTTCGACGGTCACGCGGCTCCAGGCTTCGATACCGCCTTTTTCGACAATGTCCGCGGCCTGGTCCAGTATGGCCATGGTGTTGGGATGCAGCTCGCCGCTGTCCTTGTGCAGGAAGAAGGGCACGGGCACCCCCCAGCTGCGTTGGCGGCTGATACACCAGTCGGGCCGGTTGGCGATCATGTCGCGCAAACGGCTTTTGCCGTTCTCGGGGTAGAACTGGGTTTGTTCGATGGCGTCCAGCGCCAGCTGGCGCAGCGTCTTAGGCGCTTTGTCTTTGGTGAACACGCCGGGGCCTTCGTCCATACGGATGAACCATTGGGCAGCGGCCCGGTAGATCACTGGTGTCTTGTGGCGCCAGCAGTGCGGGTAGCTGTGCTGGATGCCTACGGTGGCCATCAGGCGGCCAGCGACCTTGAGCGCGTCCAGGATCACGGGCACGGCCTTCCAGATGTGAAGGCCACCAAACAGCGGGAACTCGGGCGCGTAGGCGCCATTGCCTTGCACTGGGTTCAGGATGTCGTCGTACTTCAGGCCATTGGCCACGCAGGAATTAAAGTCGTCCACGCCATAGGCCGGGGAGGAGTGCACGATGCCGGTGCCGTCACCGTCACTGACATAGTCCGCCAGGTACACGGGCGACAGGCGGCGGTAGCCCGCATCCACATCAAATAGCGGGTGGCGGAAGGCCAGGCCACCCAGCTTTTCACCCTTGGTCGTGGCCAGCACGGTGCCGGTCAGGCCAAAACGCTCCAGGCACTTGTCCACCAGGCTTTCGGCCAGCACCAAGCAACCCTTGTCGGTCTGCACCAGTGCGTAGATCAGTTCGGGGTGGGCGTTCAGCGCCTGGTTGGCTGGGATGGTCCAGGCAGTCGTTGTCCAGATCACGGCAAAGGCGGTCTGGTTGGCGGGCAGGGCGGCCAGGCCAAAGGCGGCGGCCAGCTTGCCTGCGTCATTGGTTTCAAAGGCTACGTCCAGCGTGTCGCTCTTCTTGTCTGCGTATTCGATTTCGAACTCGGCCAGGGACGAGCCGCAGTCAAAACACCAGTACACAGGCTTCAGGCCGCGGTAGACAAAACCGCGTTCGATGACACGTTTAAAGGCGCGGATCTGGCCAGCCTCGTTGGCCGGGTCCATGGTGCGGTAGGGGCGCTCCCAGTCGCCCAGCACGCCCAGGCGCTTGAAGTCTTCACGCTGCTGGTCGATTTGCTCGGTGGCGTAGGCACGGCTCTTGGCCTGCATATCGTCACGGCTCAGGTTGCGGCCATGCAATTTTTCGATGGCGTTTTCGATAGGCAGGCCGTGGCAGTCCCAGCCAGGGATGTACTGCGCATCAAAACCGGCGAGTTGTTTGCTCTTGACGATCATGTCTTTGAGCACTTTGTTCAGTGCGTGGCCGATGTGCAGTTTGCCGTTGGCATAGGGAGGGCCGTCGTGCAATACAAATAGCGGCGCGCCAACGCGGGCGTCGCGCAGGCGCTTGTACAAACCTTCTTCGTTCCAGGTCTTGACCCAGGCCGGTTCGCGCTTGGGCAGGTCGCCGCGCATAGGGAAAGGGGTGTCGGGCAGGTTTAATGTGCCGCGGTAATCGACGGGTGCGGGGTTGGTGGAGTCAGTCATGGTGGCTTGCTCAATCTAGAAATTCGGGTGGGGCCTGGCCGGCACAACAACAGCAGTTGCGCGGCGCAGAGGCGAGGCTCTCTTTTGGGAGAGAGAGGACGCGGGGCAAGGTGCGTCGCTGACCATCAGGGTGGTCGGCCCGGTCAAATTCGGGCTGCGAACCAGGCCCGTGCGTCGTCGCAGTCCTGGTTGATACCCTTGGTCAGGGCGTCCAGGCTGTCGTATTTCAGCTCGTCGTGTAGTTTGTGCAGCAGTTCCACACGGATGATTTTACCGTAGGCCCCCTCGGGGCCTAGTTCGGCGGGCCAATCCAGGCAATGGGTCTCCAGCAGCACACGTCCGCCGTTCACATCGGTCGGGTCCAGCGACGGGCGCACGCCCAGGTTGGCCACGCCCTGCACCGGTTTGTCCGTCAGGCCATGTACCAGCACGGCAAAGATGCCGCTGGCGGCTGGTTTCCAGTGGGCAAAGCGCAGGTTCAGTGTCTTGAAACCCAAAGTGCGGCCCAGCTTGCGGCCGTGTACCACGTGGCCAGAGATGCAGTAGGGGCGGCCCAGCAGGCGTCCCGCGGCGGCCATATCGCCCCGGCCCAGCGCCTCGCGCACCGCCGAGCTGGAGACGCGCAGGCCATGGACTTCGTACGAATTCATGCGCGCCACGTCAAAACCCTGGGCATCACCCGCAGCATCCAGAAAGGCGTAGTCGCCGGCGCGCTGGGCGCCAAAACGAAAATCGTCACCTACCAGCACATACCGCGCACCCAGGCCTTTGATCAGCACGGCGTCAACAAAAGTCTGTGGCGATTGACCGGCCAGCTTGGCATCAAACGGCAGCACGATGGTCTGGTCTACGTCGCAGATGGCCAGGTCGTCCAGCTTGTCCCGCAGGGTACCGACCCGCGCGGGGGCCAGCTCGGGCTTTTTAAATTTTGCGGCGAAGAAATCGCGGGGATGCGGCTCGAAGGTCAGCACACAGCTGGGCACACCGCGCTGCTGGGCCTCGCCCCGAAGCAGCGCCAGCATGGCTTGGTGGCCGCGGTGCACGCCGTCGAAATTGCCTATCGTCAGCGCACAGGCAGGGGCCACGCCCGGATGGTTAAAACCGCGAAAAACCTTCATGGATTTGTTATCTTTTTGATAGCGGGCGGCGCTAGAGCTGCTAGCGCCTGAAGCCGATTTGTCACAGAATGAGGGTATATTGTGACGTAGCAGCGCGCCATGCCCAAATGGCGCAGGGCTGCAGAGATGTGCATTTCCGGTGTGTGGTTGTTTTAACCGTTGCAGGAGGCGTGTTTTGAAAGTCTTGAAATTGTCGGCCCAGGGGCTCCCCCAATCTTGGATTTCGCTGGAACAGGCGGTCGTCCATTACGCGTCGGGCGAAGTGCGCTGGGAGTCCGGTGGTGAGGTGGCCGTATTCCATGGCGGTCACAACGCGATCACGGGCCTGCAATCCATCATCCGCGTCAACAGCATCATAGGCACCCGCGGCGTGCCCAATATCAACCCCTTCAACCTGCGCCCGGGCCTAACCAATGGCAAATTGTTCGACCGCGACCGCAATGTGTGCGCCTACTGCGGCCAGCGCTTCCATGAACACGACCTGACCCGCGAACACATCATTCCGTTTGCCCAAAAGGGCGTGGACACCTGGATGAACGTGGTCACCGCCTGCAGGCCCTGCAACCACCGCAAGAGCCATCGCACGCCGGAGCAGGCCCATATGCCGCTGTTGTATGCACCCTATGTGCCCAGCCTGTGGGAAGATTTCATTCTGCGCAACCGGCGCATCCTTGCCGATCAGATGGAGTTTTTGATTGCGCACGTGCCTAAGTCGTCGCGCCTGTTGGTGTGATGAACCGTTGTATGCAAGTACCCGCGTAACAACTTGTTACGTATTTTGCGGGCCATTGGACGCTTAATCGCGGCCGTTTCGGTTCTCGCGGTTCGACTCGAAAGAGAAATGAACCACAATCCTTGAACAGCACACGTTTCTTTTTTGCAGAGTCCGCCAATGCGGACATTTTTTGATCCCACACAGGCCGCATCGTGAACCGCGAGCAATCGACTTCCACCGCAAAACGTACCAGCCCCCCGCCGCAGAATCCGGCTGTGCGCCTGGCACGCATGCTGATTGCGCAAACACTGGCCTATTTCGCCGCCCACGAGGTCAAAAACCTGAACCTGGTGCGCAACCGCTTGATGGAACTGGTGGACGACAAGCCCAGTCTGGGCCAGGGGCAAAATTTGCGCTCCGCCCACTTGCTGCTGGGCAAATACGCACAACAATTCAACCGCGGTTTCCAACAGACGCTGGCCGATTGCCTGAGTGAAGAGCTGACCACCATCGTTCCCCAGTTTGCGCAGCCCGGCCGCTCCCAAGGCTCGGAAGACGCGCTCAACGGCATGAGCCTGAGCCTGCTGGATGTCGGCGAGGTAGAGCGTGTATTGATGCTGGACCGTATCGCACAACGTTTTGCCACCCGCTACGACGCCGTTCTTGAACCGCTGACCCAGCGCCTGAGCGTGTTGTTCGGACATGACAAGACCTCCATCCACGACAACCCCTTCCAGCCCATGGTGCTGCTCAAGGCCTTTGCCAGCGCCTGGGACAAGTGTGAACTCGACCCCCAGGCTAGTGAAGACCTGGTGCAGTCGCTGGACCCCAACTTCTGGCTGGATCTGACGCCGCTGTACACCGAGCTCAACGACACCCTGGTCCGGGCCGGCGTGCCTGCCACGCGTGGGATGCGCATCAAACATGGCAATAGCGCCCACGCACCGCTGTCGCCCCGCACTGGCAGCATGCCGCTTACCTCCCAGCCTGCGCCTTTGGGAGGGCCGGAGTCTTCACGCGCACCTTTTACGCGCCACGATGGCGGTGGGCCGCGATCCGCATGGTCGTCGCTGGATACCGCAGGACGCACCGTTGCGGCCCATGCCCGTCAGTTTTTGCAGCGACTGGGCTTTGCTGCCCCAGGCAGTGCCCCCCATGGCGGCCAGGCCGGTGATGGTCAGGCTTCGAATGATCCCGACAGTGAAATCCAGACCCGACCCAATTTCGCGGTAGCCAGCCCGGCACTGATGGGTTATCTGGGCAATCTGCAAGCCGGCGCCCGCGCCCACGCCGAATCAGCCCCCCGCCAGCGTTACGAAGGCCAAGACCTGGCCGAGCACAACGTGCTGCGCCAGATGCGCGACCGCGACGAGATCCGCCACGCGCCCGAGCTGGACCGAGGCACGGTGGATGCACTGGCCGAGGTGTTTGACTTTGTGTTTGCCGACCAGGCGATTCCAATCCAGATGAAGTTCATCATCGGGCGCCTGCAGATTCCGGTGCTCAAGGCGGCCATGATTGACCGCGACTTCTTCTTGTCTGACCAGCACCCGGCGCGGCGCCTGGTGGACACGCTGGCCGGTGCCTCGGTGGCCTGGGCGCCTGAGAAGGGCGAAGAAGACCCGCTGTACATGCGCATCGAACATACCGTGCAACGGGTGTTGACCGAGTTTGAAAACGACTTGGTGCTGTTCGTCGACCTGCTGCGCGAGTTCACCGAGTTTTTGTTTGAATCCGAACAGCAGGCCCAGGTCCGGGTCGAGCCGGTGGCCGAGCAGGAGCGCACCGGCGAATCTTGGGAGCAGGCCCTGGAGCATGCGGACGAGCTGATCCATGAGCGCATCCAGGCGCTGTCGACCGAACAGGTTGTCTCCCCCTTCCTGCTGCCCTTCCTGACCATTCAATGGCGCGAGGTCATGGCCCGCGCCTGGATGGATGAGGCTACGCGAGACCAGAACTTCGGCCAGGCCACCAAGACGATGGAGCAGTTGATCTGGTCCATCCAACCCAAGACTTCTGCCGACGAGCGGCGCGAGCTGGTGGCCATACTGCCCGACATGGTGCGCCATCTCAATGTGGGGCTGGACACCATCGAATGGAACGGCAAGCCGCGCGCCACTTTCACGCGCAAGCTGATCACCACCCACACACTGGCCATTCGCCTGACTCAGCCCGCGCCGCTGGACACCGGCTCAGCCGCGCTGGAAGACCGTGAAGGCCAGGTCGCCATGCAGCAGTTGGACGAGCGCCGCGCCGCGCGCCAGTTCAGCGCGCAAGACAACTTCGATGCGCAGGCCCAGTCCTTCAAGCAGGGCATGTGGTTTGACGTGTCTATCGAGCAAGGCACCCACATCCGCTGCCGCCTGAGCTGGGTCAGCCCCATGCGTACCCGTTTGTTATTCACCAACCGAGATGGTTTTGATGCTTTTGTACGCTCGGAGCGCGAGGTCTCGGCCATGCTGCGCAACGGTCGCATCCGTGTGCTGGACAACGAGGCCATCGTTGGCCGCGCGCTGGACAAGATCATGGTCGGCGGAGATATGCAGCTGGCCGCTTAAGCCGTCGTACTTGCTACTAATTTAGTAGCGCAGTGGCTATATTTTTCGGGGGCTAGGGGCTGATTTCTTATAAGCGGCTTAGCCAGGACGCAATACCTTGGCCACCGGATTGGTGCGCAGCCGAAACGCATCCGGCATGCCAGAACCCAGCAGGGGGCGCAGGTACATCCTGAAGGCATCCGTCACATCTGTGCCATTGGGTGTGATGAAGTGGTCTTCCATCACCCGGGTCTTGCCAGCCACCGCCTCCAGCGGCAGCAGTTCATAGTCCACTGAATAAAAGCCGGTGCGTTTG
The DNA here is from genome assembly GCA_043738115.1 of Rhodoferax sp. Taxonomy (GTDB): domain Bacteria; phylum Pseudomonadota; class Gammaproteobacteria; order Burkholderiales; family Burkholderiaceae_C; genus Allorhodoferax. The sequence goes on from JAYSZJ010000107.1 coordinate 7,146, forward strand.
ATGGCCACCGAGCCATCGCGGTCGCCCCACATCGCAAACTGCACAGCCTTCTCGCCGACCTCGCGCGCCTCGCGCTGGTCCACATCGGAGACACAGCCGATGAAGGAGCGCTGCAGGTAGCCCAGCGTGTCACCGCGCACACGCTTGATGCCCAGCTTGCTTTTGATTTCCTCACACAGCAGGTCGGCTAGTGCGTCACTGCCCGACAGCTGCACATTGCCATGGGCGTCGTGCTCCAGGTCCTTGGCCAGTTGCGCGGCGATGGATTTGCCGGATGCATCGTGTATGCCCTCCGACACCGCGACCACGCACCGCCCCAGGCGGTCGTACGTAGCCTTCACATCGGCCAGGAATTGCGCCAGGTCGAAGGTGCGCTCGGGCATGTAGATCAGGTGCGGGCCATCGTCGGGAAACTTCTTGCCCAGTGCCGAGGCCGCGGTCAGAAAGCCAGCGTGGCGCCCCATCACCACCGCCACATACACGCCTGGCAGCGCGGCATTGTCCAAGTTGGCGCCGGCAAAGGCCTGGACCACAAAACGCGCGGCGGACGGAAAGCCCGGCGTGTGGTCGTTGCCTACCAAGTCGTTGTCAATTGTCTTGGGAATATGGATGCACCGCAGCGCGTAGTTGGCCTTGCGCGCCTCTTCGCTGACGATGCGCACGGTGTCGCTGGAGTCATTGCCGCCTATGTAGAAAAAGTGCTCTATTTCGTGAGCCTGCAGCACCTTGAAGATCTCGTGACAGTAGGCCGCGTCGGGCTTGTCGCGTGTGGAGCCCAATGCGCTGGATGGCGTGCTCGCCACCATCTCCAGGTTGTGGCTGGTCTCCTGCGTGAGGTGGACAAAATCTTCATTGACGATGCCGCGCACACCATGGCGGGCACCGTACACATGTGCGATGTTGTGGAAGCGCCGGGCCTCCAGTGCAACACCCACCAGGGACTGGTTGATCACCGCGGTGGGGCCACCGCCTTGTGCGACAAGAATTTTTCCAGATGCCATGGTGCTGTGCTTTCCTGTAAATGGGTTGCCGCGTGTTGGAGGACTTTGTCAGTGTTGCAAAAGCCTAGATGGGACTGAGCATCTTCGCAGCATAAAGCGTACTACACCATGCGACGCCGCACACTACTCGCGTTCAGCGGTTTTCACCATTCAGCAATGCGGCTACGTCTGCAAAACCCATCTGCTCGGCAATCCGCAGGGCCGTCAGGCCTTGCTTGTTGACTGGGTTTGTATCGGCCCCTGTGTCCAGCAGCTTGCGTACAGCTGCGGCCTGGCGGTGGCGTACGGCCAGCATCAGTGCAGTGTTGCCATTGTGGTCCCGTGTGTTGATGTCCACCCCTTGGCCTTGCAGCTCTTGCAAGGTCGCAATGTCTCCGGTGCGCGCGGCCTCCAGAAATTGGGCGGTAGCCATGCCGACGCTTAACCCGCTGCTACGGCGCGGTGCGGCTGCAATGGGTGGCGGGGGTGGCGCAGCTGCCGCAATAACTGCGGGTGCAACCGGTGCGACCGGCACCGCGCGCGCAGCAGACTCCGCACGGGCTTCAGACCTGGCATTGCGCTCTGTGTCTGCGCTGGCGATCTGTTCTGTCGACTTGCCAGTCGCCTTCGCTGCCTGGCCTGCATCGGCCTCGGATGGCACGGCCGAGTACTCCCGTGGTGGCGACAGTACATTGGCTTGGGCCGCATCCTGTGCAGCGGGAGGCGGGGCTGGCGGCGCGGCGGCAAAAACCTTTGTTTGCGAACGTTGGGGCGCTTGCGCTGCTGGCGCAGCCCGCTCCGCTGGCTTGGGTGTTGGGGCCTGCGCGGTATCGGTCCGCGCGGAGGTCATGGGTTCGGGTGCCGGCCCAGGTGCGGGAACATGGCTGGGCGCTGGCGCACCCAGTGCAATTTCGCGGTCTTCAGGGGCGCCACGGTCTATCTGTACATACAACAGCCCCGCCAAACTAACCACAGCCAAGCTTGCCACCCACGAGAGTTTCCACTGGGATTGGTTCGCTGCGGTTTGTGCGGGGGCGGTACCGTTCGCCTGTTTGGTCTGCACCGCCTGGTCGCGCAACATTTGTGCGTGGGCACGCGCAGCATCGCGCACGCGTTCAGAAGGCTGGCGCGGGTCTTGCGCCACGGCCTCGGCGTAGCGCTCCAGTAGCTCGTCACGCGGCTCGGTCATGCGTACTCCTGCAGCAGTTCTTTCAAGCGGCTGCGCGCGTAGCGCAAACGGCTTTTGGCGGTCTCAAAACTGACCCCGGTGGTCTTGGCAATCTCTTGCACATCCATGCCCGCTTCGGCCTGCAGCATAAAAGCCTCACGCTGGGCAAATGGCAACTCTTCAATAGCGTCGAGCAGGGCCTGGGCCTGCTGCTTCGATTCCAGGCGCCTGAGCGGCCCAAAGCCCGAGTTGGCTGCCAGCCTTTGCACCAACGCCACACTGTCAGACGTTGAGTCGTCATCCTCATCCAGGCTGACGTGCTGTTTGGCGGTACGAAAGTAGTCCACCACCCGGTTGTGCGCCAGTGTGAAAAGCCAGGTCTTGAACTTGGCCGTGGGCTGGTAGTGGGGCGCCTGGCGGGCCAGCGCAAACCAGACGTCCTGCAACAGATCGTCGGCTACTGCCTGCACCCGCACGCTTCTGAAAACATAGCGCCAAACACCCATCTCATGCCGGGTGTACAACAGATTGAAAGCCTGCAGATTACCGGCGGCATAACGCAGCATCAGCGACTCATCGGTGTCGGTGGTGAGGTCGGTGAAGCTGGCCATGGCCCGCATTATGGGCCGCCTCCAGCATTCAATAGCGACGCGGTGGTGGGTCGGGTACGTAGGAGAAGCTGTCCGAGTTGGGAAAGGGGTTGGGTACACGGCTCGGTCGTTCATAGATCACTCCCGCAGCGACCAGGTTTTCTCGGCTGTCGTAGCGTATGGTGATGACTTCATGGGGCTGCGACTGCAGGCGCTCAAAGCTTGTCTGCGACACATACGAGTCTTCACGCTGGCCGTGGCCGGTGCCCAGCTTGGGGGCCGGCATTGCTATGCGGCCACTGGGCTGGGCGCTGCCAGCATCGGCCGAGCGGTTGCGGTCGGCCATGGCTTCGGTGGGTGCCGAGTTTGAGAGCTCAGCCGAGCCCATGCTATTTTGCGGGGCGGGGGAGGCCGCTGCGGGCGGCGGCGGTGGCGCCGCGCTATCCCGGCGCGATTCGTTGGAATCCCGTTCCAGGCGGTAGGGCAGGGGTTTCGGCACGGCGATGGGTTGGGGCACACGTTCCTTGAACAGTGCAACACCAATCACGCCCACCTGACTGGGCCTGCCGGTGCGCTCGGCGTAAGAGTCCTGGGCGGCAGCAAACTCAAAGGCAGCGACCTCGGAATTGCTCTTGCGCCAGCCGGTGATCTGGTAGTTGGTATAGGCGCCAAATACATAACCGGTCTGGCCCCAACTGGCGGTTGCGCCGTTCAACACATTGACACCGTCCACCGAGGTGACGGCCATCACCCGTTCGCCCAATTTGTTGCGCACGGCAATGGCATATCGCGCACCCGGCGCGCCGGCCACCCAGTATTCGCCCCTGTTTTGGTAGACGGGTAGCGTTGCGCCGGTGTTGCGGTCTACGACGGTGACATCGGCCAAGCGGCCAATGGCCTGCGCCTGCAGGCCACAGCAGAGCAGGACAACCGCCAGACCCAGGCGGCTCAGATTTGTATTCATGTGTTCCTCCCGATGAGCCGCCTCGAGGGTGGTATGCGTCCCGCTGCGGGGCAGTGAACGAATGTGAGCTTGGGGGTACATGGTTTCTCCTAAGTTGGGTTGAGGAGTGCACTGAAACGAACGGAGTCGCTTAAAGGGGTTAAATGTTTCTGAATATTTTTAAGTGCGCTGTCAAACAGACCCCCTGCTGGGGCTGCGTAGCATGTCCCCATGTCCATCCATAACAAAGGTCACCATGGAAACATCTCTCAACAATCCACAAATACTCATCCTTGCCGGATTGGTCCTGTTGTTGCTCGTTGCGCTCGGCGTGCGCTATTTCGACAGTCGCAAAAGCCCACGCACGTCGCGCAGCCGATTTGGTGAAGACCACAGTCAGGCCATCACTGAAATGGGCGACCGCACGCGGGCCGAGGCGCAGCGCCGGGAGCGTGAACGGCTGGCAGAAACAACGCCCAACCTGAGCCATTAAAAGCGGCGCACACAGGGAAAGTGGCTAAGCGGGCAGCACGGTCTTTGCGCCTGCGCAGCCGCCTACAGTTTTGGGGCTGTTCGCCACGGAGAGAACGAAGGTCGTGAACAGCGAGGCCAGGGCCGGCGCACCGCCCAGTAGGTCGATGATGGGCTTGGCTGGCATGTCGGGAATGGCGGTGCTGCCGTAGTGTTGAGCATCGAGAGCCTGTGTGGGGATTCGCCGGCCAATAAAAAGCCCTCCACGTGGAGGGCTCTTGTTGCAGCGCAGTTTCGCCGTGTCAGGCAAACACACCCGCCGTATCCTGCATGCGGTTGGACACTTCGCCCAGATGGTGCAGGCTGTCGCCGAAGGTCATTTCCAGCTGCGTGAGTTTCTTGAAGTAATGGCTGACGATGTATTCGTCCGTCACACCAATGCCGCCGTGCAATTGCACCGCCTGTGCGGCCACAAAACGCATGCTCTGGCCCAACTGGTATTTGGCGCGGGCCATCGCGGCGCGGCGCTCGGCAGCGGGGGCGTTGAGCTTCAGGCTGGCGTAGTAACTCATGGAGCGGGCCAGTTCGAGTTGCATCTTCATATCGGCCGCGCGGTGGCGCAGGGCCTGGAACGTGCTGATGACGACGCCGAATTGTTTGCGTGTGTTTAGGTACTCGGCAGTGATGGCCATGGTCTTGTCCATGACGCCCACGGCCTCGGCGCAGCTGGCGGCAATGCCAATGTCCACCGCGTGTTCCAGCGCGGTCAAACCGTCCTGTGTGATCAGCGTGGCGGGGGCATTCTTCAGCGTCAGCTCGGCCGCACGGCCACCGTCTTGTGTGCCGTAACCGCGTGTGTTCACGCCGGCCGATTGGCGCTCGACCAGGAACAAGGCCAACTGGCTGTTGATCTTGGCGGGCACGATAAAGGCGTCAGCCTGGTCGCCCACGGGTACTACACTTTTTGTAGCATTCAATACATAACCGCCGGGGGCTTGCGTAGCTTTTGCTTCACACACATCGAGCTTGTAGCGGGCTGCACGCTCCTGGTAGGCCAGCACCACCAGCGTTTCGCCGCTGGCGACTTTGGGCAACCATGCGGCCTTGGTGGCGGCATCGGCATAACCGGCCAACACCCCACCGGCAATCAGTGCCTGGGCCAAGGGCTCCAGCACCACGCCGCGGCCCAGCTCTTCCATGACCACCATGCCTTCGACCGGGCCCATACCCAGGCCGCCATCGTCTTCGGGCACATACAGGCCGCACAGGCCCAGCTCGGCCAGTTCGTTCCATGCGGCGCGGTCAAAGCCACCGGCTTTTTCAATCGCGCGGCGGCGCTCAAAGGTGTAGCCCTTGTCCACCCATTTGCGCACGGCATCGCCGAGTTGTACTTGGTCGTCAGAAAAATCGAAATCCATTTTTATCTCCTGTGTTTCAGCTCAAGACCGTCTGCGCGACGATGTTGCGTTGGACTTCATTGCTGCCACCGTAAATGGTGGTCTTGCGCAAATTGAAGAAGGTTGATGCCAGCGGCGCATTCGCCACCGCACCACCGGGGAAGTCGCCTTGCCAGCCGGCTTCCATCGCCTCGCGGATCAAAGGCAAGGAGAAGGGGCCGGCGGCCAGCATCATCAGCTCGCTATAACGTTGCTGGATTTCGCTGCCGCGTATCTTCAAGAGACCCGCAATGTCCAAGGAGTTTTTGCCCGATTTCTCGGCTGCCAGTACGCGCAGCACCAGCATTTCCAGCGCGACCACGTCCACTTCCATCTTGGCGACTTCATCGCGAAAACGCGTGTCGTTCCACAGGCCTTCGGCCTTGGCAATACGTTTGAGCCGCTCCAGTTCGCGTTTGGCGCGGTTCACGTCGGCAATATTGGTGCGCTCGTGGCTCAGCAGGTGCTTGGCATAGGTCCATCCCTTGTTTTCCTCGCCGATCAGGTTTTCGGCAGGTACAACTACGTTGTCAAAGAAGACTTCGTTGACTTCGGCTTCGCCGTCCAGCAGCACGATGGGGCGCACGGTCACGCCGGGGGATTTCATGTCGATGAGCAGGAAGCTGATACCGGTTTGTGGTTTGCCCTCGGTGCTGGTGCGCACCAGGCAGAAGATCCACTCGCCATACTGGCCCAAGGTGGTCCAGGTCTTCTGGCCGTTGACCAGGTAGGTGTTGCCCTGGCGCTCGGCGCGGGTCTTGACCGATGCCAGGTCCGAGCCCGAACCCGGCTCGCTATAACCCTGGCTCCACCAGACTTCGCCGCTGGCGATACCGGGCAAAAAGCGTTGTTGTTGTTCGGCATTGCCAAAGGCCATGATGACCGGGGCCACCATCACCGGGCCAAAGGGCACGACGCGCGGCGCGCCGGCCAGCGCACACTCTTCTTCGAACAAATGTTTTTGCACCGAGTTCCAGCCGGGGCCGCCAAACTCCTTGGGCCAGGCGTGGCCCAGCCAGCCTTTTTTGCCCAGGATCTTGGCCCAGCGCTGCATATCGTCGCGCGTCAGGTTCAGCGCGTTGTGTACTTTGTGGGCAATGTCCGCAGGCAGGTTGGCACCCACCCAGGCGCGAATGTCTTCGCGGAATTGCTGCTCTTCAGGGGTAAATGCCAGATCCATCAAAACTCTCCAATTAGGTGTGTGCCCTCACGCTCTACCGCTGCGCGGGTCGCTGCCCCCCAAGGGGGCTAACTCGCCTTGGGGCGGCCCGGCGGCGAGTTGTGCCCAGTTTTTAGCACGGTCGTTCGATTTGCTCTGTCAAAGTTGTGACAGGATTCCTATCAGACGTTCGGCACTTTGCGCAGGGCTTGCCGTTGGCCGTACATCAGTGTGCGCCATAGCCACTCCAGGGGACCGTAGCGAAAGCGGGTCAGCCACCAGGTGCTAAACACGGTCTGTATGGCGTACACCGCAACACCAAGCACCAGGGCGCGCGCCGCACCCCATTGCCCAAAATAGCCCAGTCCGTAGCCAAAGAAGACAAAGCCAAAAATGAGCGATTGCATGATGTAGTTGCTAAACGCCATGCGACCGACCGGTGCAAATACCCGGAGCGTGCGGGCGGCAAACGGATGGCTGACAAGCGCCAATACCAGGGCTGCATACCCTGTGGCAAGGATTAGGGGCGCGAGGTTTGACACCACGGTGCCGAGGTGTCCCCATCCCGTGAATGCGCCGGCAGCGCCCGCCACTGTCACCATCGCACCGACAAAGATGCCTACACCTGCGGTTATCCAGAATCCTTGGCGGTACCGTTCAGGGTGCAGCAATACACCGGTGCGCCACACCAACATGCCCAGCAGAACCAAGGCCATCGTTCTCGGCATCACCCATATATGCAAGGGCCATAACAAATGCAATTCGTGTTGGCTAAAGCGCCAAACGTCCAGCAGTCCGCCGCTTGCGTACACCGTGTTGGCCAGCGCCACGTGCTGCTGCAGCGTGTGCACATCGGGCCAGGGGATGGGCAGGCCCAGCATGGGCATGGCCAGATACAGCAACAGACAGGCCGCAACCCCCGCAGCCATGCCCCATAGGGGCGCGCGCAGAAAGACCATGGCCAGCAGCCCGATCAACGCGTACTCCGTCAGGATGTCGCCATTCCATATGAACAGCAGATGCACCAGGCCAAACAGCAGCAGCACGACCAGCCTGCGTGTGAGCCAGTAAAACGGGCGTCCACGTTTTGAGAGGCGCTCGAACAACACGGCGAGTCCCACGCCAAACAGGAAAGAAAAGATCGCAAAGGCCTTCATCTCCACGACCAACGACACGAATATTTCGACGATGCGGTCGGGCAGGGATGACGGCGCTTCTGCCGGCAGGAACTGCTGGAAGATGGAGACCCTGAATTCGCCCATCAGGTTGACGAGCAGAACGCCAAAAAGTGCGAGGCCTCTGAGGATGTCCAGGGCTACCAAGCGCTCCCGTTGTGTAACACTGGCTGTGGGCACCGACGGGCTCATCGTGTCTTGTCAAGTTTGAGCGCCGCGAAACGGCCCTTGCGGTCCGTTGCTTAGTCGTTGCAAGACGCTACCTGAAGCACCTTGAAACTTAACATGCGCCAAGGCTCCGTTCACGAGTGATAACTGTGGTGGCAAGTGACCAATATCCAGGTCGTACAGCACAGGACAGGGCATGCCTTTGAACGCCGATTGAAGTGCGTCGAGGTAGGACAGGTCGGTAGCCTGCTGGGCGTCTTCTGCCGCGTTGCGACCTATCAGGATGCCGTTCAGTCCCTCAAACCAACCGTGCAGGCGCAAGCTGCACAGCGCACGCGCGAGTTCGCAAGGTTTCATTTCGACGTTCTCGATATAAAGCAGAGTCCCGTCGGTCGCTGACGCTTTGACAAATCCAGGCACATCGCCAAACGGCGTGCCTGCCAGCCTCGCAACGGTGTCCAGACATCCGCCTATGAGTCGCCCTGCAAGCTGCAGTGGCGCAGTGGATCCGTCGAGCCGTTTCCACCGCGTGTCTTCGGTCAGGTTCAGGCCTGCGCTGGGGTTGGCCAATCTATCCGGCCCCTTGCGCTGGAAGCACTTGGAGGATTGCTGCGAAACATCAGAGTCGCGCGGCGCGGTGAGTACATCCCAAATGCCAGTGGTGACCTCGTCCAGATCTGTTGTACCCAGTTCCAGCAGGTTCGGGCCATGTAGCGTTGCCCAACCGGAGATAGTCGTCAGCGGAAGATGCAGAGTGCTCAGATCCGAAAAGCCCACAAACCACTTGGCGGGCATGTCCGACAATGCCCAAAAATCGATCAATGGCAGCAACTCCATGGCTAGCTCGCCGCCCCAAGGCGGCATGATGGCCGCAACCTTGGGGTCCGTCAGAAAGCCCATCAACTCCGCGGCGCGGCGTTCTCGCGTTGAGCTTGCCTGTTTGGTTTGCTGGCGTAGGCATTCCCCTTCGACGACACGGTAGCCTCGCTGGCGCAGGGCCGCTATGGCGAGATCCAAACGGGGGTGCATAGGCTCTGCGACGCCAGAAGACGGAGCAGTGATGGCGATCAAATCGCCAGGCCGCAGCGGTTTTGGAAGGCGAATATTCATGGGATCAAGACAGGGCGGAACATGGGCAATCCAAGCCTTGGACGCCCATGCCCGGTCGTACCGGTAATCATCGCTACCTAGCGATAAAACGCCTCAACCGTGCCCTTCAACTTGATCATCACCGGGTTGCCCTTGCGGTCCACGGTTTTTCCGGCGGGTACTTTGACCCAGCCTTCGCTGATGAAGTACTCTGCCACGTCATTGCGTTCCTTGCCGTTCAGGCGGATGCCGACGTCGTGTTCAAACACGGCGGCGTTGAAGTGGGGGCTGCGCGCGTCGGTGGACAGGTGGTCGGGCAGGGCGGGGCGTTCGGTTGCTTCGGTCATGGTCATCGTCTTCTTTTATAAAAATCGGTTTGGTTTAAGGGGCTTGGTCCGATGGAGCAACGCCCAGTTCGGCACAGAGTTTTTGTACGGTCAGGCGCAGGTTGGCCACTTCGGCCTCCAGTCGGTCTATGCGTTCGGCGGTGTTGCCGCCTGACGGGCCATCCGCAGATCGGCCGGATGTGGACAGCGCGGAGGCATCTACAGGCCCACACAGTAGATGCGCCCAGCGTTGCTCGCGGGCGCCGCTGGCGCGTGGAAGCTTGACGACCAGTGGGCCGCCTTTTTCTGGGGATCGGTCCTGCAGTTCCTCTAGAAACCCCTCTACCGACGAGATGTCGGCAAAGCGGTACCAGCGTTCGGCGTTCAGGCGCAATTCGCCGGCGGTTTGCGGGCCGCGCAGCATCAAAAGGCCCAGCACCACGGCAGATTGTTCGGGTACACCCACGCCGCGTTGGAAGTTGTGTTCGTAACGGGCGACGCGGCTACCGCTGGCAACGCGCACCAGGTTCAGTGACAGCAGCGTGTCCAGCGCGGTGGCGATTTCGGCTTCTGTCAGTTCCATTACCGGTTCGCGGCTGCTTTTTTGGTTACAGCCCAGCATCAGCGTGTTTAGGGACAGCGGGTAGCTATCGGGCACGGTGCGGGCCTTTTCCATCAGCGTGGCCAGCACGCGGGCTTCGATAGCCGTAAGCGTCGTGGCAAGCGGTGCGAGAGGGGATTCAGACATGGTGGGCGTAATGGACTCGTTTGCGTTGGTAAACACGCAATTATCGGGGCCAGCCCGGGCGTTTCCGCTGCCCCTGCGGAGAACGCCCTAAGTTTATCGAGGAGCGGCCTAACGGGAGCCGGTAACCTGAATTTCTACGCGGCGATCAGGCTGCAGGCAGGTGATCAAGGCAGGTCTTTTCATCTTGTCAGTGCAATCTTCTGGTTTGGTGACAGGGTTTGATCCGTTGACGCCTTGGGCCGTGATTTTGCTCGCCGGAATGCCACCAGAATCGATCAAGTAGCCGCGAACCGCTTCGGCGCGCCGCGTGGACAGTTTCAAGTTGTAGGCATGGGAACCGATGCGGTCGGTGTGGCCGGTTACCCCGACCTTGTCGTAGCTAACGCCGCGCAAACCATTGGCGAATGCATCCAGGTTTTGTTTGCCAGCAGGTAAAACGACGGCCTTGTCGAAGTCAAACAAGGAATCCGCAGAGAAAGTCACCTTGCGTGGCACAGGTGGTGGCGCGCTCTGCAGCGGTGGTGGGGGCAGTGGCTGTGACTGTGCGACGGGTAACGGTGGTGGTGGAGAGGCGACCTCTACCGGACGGTAGAAGGTGGCCGGTGCGGCCGCCACAGGTTTCGGTGTTTTGCCACCGAAACGGTAGACCATACCGACCGATACCAGATCTATATCGCCCTTGTTGCCAACGGCGTCATTGATGCGGTAGCGCTCGACTTCCGCGCGCATGGCCCAGGCGTCGCTGAACGCGTACTGGAGTCCCAAACCGATCTTCGGGTTCACTTCGCGTGCACTGGGGTTGGGGTTGTAGACACCCACGGCCCCAGTACCACTGAAGTCGTCACGGGTTTCGGCGTAGTTCGCCCCCACACGACCGAAGACGGAGAACCGGTCGCTAACGGGTAGTGTGCCGATCAGATCGAGGCTCACACCGCGCACGCGGATGTTGCCGTTCAAAGTGCCTGCGGGCACGGTCGAGGCTCGGAATCCAAAGCTGCCCAGGTCAAACAGACCGCCTTCTACTGAAAAATTTCGGTTGAGCTGGTAACCACCGAAAATTTTGTAGCCTGTGTCGCGGTCTTGATCGGCAATCGTGACCGATGAAAAGCCAGACCCTAACAGGTTGCTGGTGATTCGGGCGTCGTCGATCTTAGCGGTCGATGCACCCACGTTCGCCCCCAGGTACCAACCCGGGGCGTCTGCCATAGTCATTCCACCTGTCATGATGGCCAAGGACACCAGGCTCAATTTTCCGGCTGCTTGCGCCAAGCGATGTGTTGCTAATTTCATGTTGTTCTCCAGGAAAATGTGGGTCGGGGCTCAAGGCAGGTTGATGACGGTGTTGACCAGGGTCACCGACGCACCCAATGACAAGGCACGGCCATTGAGGGTCACCACATTGACGTTGCCTGCAGTGGAGACGGCCACCCCTGCCTGCGCAAGGATGTTGCCGACCATGGTGCCTCCGCCAGCGGCGTTGATGGTGGCAAAACTGCCCACTTGCCAAAATACGTTTCTGGCCTGTGCACCACCCGTCAGGATGATGCTGCGTGGTGCCGCTGCGCCTGGTCCGCCTACGGTCAGCGTGGTTGCCATCTGGAATACAAACACCGCATTGGGGTTGCCTTGTGCGTCCAGCGTCAGGTCCGCGCCTTCAATTAGGAAGGAACCAGATGGCGATGTGTAGACACCCGGGGCGAGAGTCAGGCCGGCGAGGTTGGCGCCTGGGTTAGCCCCAGGTGGCATGGCCGCCAACGCCAGGTAGGCTGATTGGGCATCGAGCCTGGCCTGGGTTGCCTGTGCGCAGGACGATGCGTTAACGCCGGCTGAAGTGGGCCCCGTTGTAGAGTTTGCGCAGGTGTAGATCAGCCCGCTGACGGTGCCCCGGTTGGAAGGAGTCTCGGTGTAGATGTCACCGGCCATATCGTGGAATCCCGTGATCGCGGACGAGCCGGTCGCTGTGGTTCCGATGTTACCGTTGATCAGGGTCAGCGTGCCCATGTTGGTCATGCCTGCGGTACCACCAAAGCTACCATACGTGCTGGCTGATCCGAGGCTTACACCGGTGGCAACCACGGGGGCCGCGGCGGTGGTAAAGCTCCAGACCTTGTTGTTTGCCAACGCATTGCCCGCCAGATCCTTGGCCCCGGTAGTAACCGTGGCTGTGTAGGTTGTGTTGGGCGCCAGATTGCTGGTGGGTGTCAAGGTTGCAACATTGCTGTTGGCGTTGTAGGTGACCAGGCCGGTGATACCGGCAACACTGAAGTTCGCAGTGCTGATGGTCAATGGGTCCATGGGTTCATCAAATGTCGCGTTGACGGTACTGTTCACTGCAACATTGGTCGCAAGATCAGCTGGATTCACGACAGTGATTTTGGGCGCTGTATTGTCCACACCGGCACCGGTGGTCCAGCTCCAGGTGTAGTCATTGAGCATGGCATTGCCAGCCAGGTCCTTGATACCATTCGCCCCGCTTCGGATGCGCACGGTGTAATTGGTGTTGCTGCCCAGCAGCGCTGCCGGCACAAAGGTCGCGTTCGAATTGGCGTAACTCAATGTACCGATCACTGGTGTACCGGTGGCAGTCTGTGTTACCTGGAAGTTAGCCTCCGTGACGGTGGTTGCCCTCAGGGCTTCGCTGAAGCTAGCGCTGACGTTGCTATTGGTGGGTACGTTGGTGGCGCCGCTCACAGGGATGTTTGCGACGACGGTCGGGGCAGTCGTGTCAGGCGTGGCGCCGACGCCGGTGGTCCAACTCCAGACGTAATCAGCAAGCATGGCGTTGCCCGCCAGGTCTGTTACCCCGCCGGTAGCGCCTTTGATCGTCAATGTGTAGCGTGTGCCGCCTGCCAGAGGAACTGTTGGCTTGAATTCTGCGGTGACTCCGGAGTAGCTGACGGTGCCCGCCACCTGAGTTCCAGTGACGCTGTCCTTCACCGTGAAACTCGTGTTGCTGATGGTGGAGGGATTCATGCTCTCGCTGAAAGTTGCGCTGATGTCTGCGTTGACTGCTACGTTGGTCGCACCATTCGCGTTAGCGGTTGCGGTCACCGTAGGCGGCGTTGTGTCTATTGCGCCTGTGGTGAATGTCCAGCTGTAGTTTGCAGCCAATGCAGCACCAAAGCTGTCTTTTGCGGCGTTAGTGATGGTCGCAGTGCAAATCGTGTTGGGGGGCAGGTTGTTGTTCGCCGCGAGGTTGAGTGTCGCCGTGTTGCCTGTCGCGCTGTAGCCTACGGAACCACCCGTGGTCGGTGTTCCGCCGGGACAATTCAGGGTGAAACTACCGATATTCAGGGTAGCCGGATCCATGGCTTTGCTGAACATGGCCGTTACCGTCTTTCGGCTAACCGGAATCCCTATGGAGTCTGGTGACGGGGATACCGTTGTTACGGTGGGCGCTACGGTTGCCACATTGCCGCCCAGTATGGGGGCCTGTCCTCCGCTTCCGCCTCCGCATCCCACGGCCAACAGGCTCAGTACGGATGCGTAAAACCAGGGCACGACTCGGGAATGCTTTTCCAATGTTTTCATTTGCTTGCCTCTTCATCTAGTAGAAGATGTCCATCGATGCAAGCAACGGACCTATGCAGCCCCCGCTCACGCAGTTGCAGGGCACTTTGCTTTCGCGCAGTACACAGCAACGCCTAGTGTCTGGACCGATCGAAAGGAAATCTGTGCGGTGGCGAACTTAGTGGACGTTAGCGGGTCGAAAGGGCCTCGGTTAACGCTTCTTGATTGGAGATATCTTCGTACCCTGGATGCTCAGGTTGGCCATCACGCCCCGCTGGTCAAAGATGTAGGCGTAAGCGTCATGTTGCAGCGTGGAGGTCGATAGATTCTGGGCATTGCCATCGTCGACGACCATGACTTGGGGGCCAACCCCAATTTCCCAACCCTTGCTCTTGGCCAAGTAGTCGACGGCCTTGTCATTCATCAGAAAGACGATGTAGCCATACGACTCGGCACCGGCCTGCCAGCCCCAGGTGTTTGATACCGAGTTGTAGTGGCCTGCGACGCTGCCGTTGCGGGTCATTACACCCTCCCCATAACTCCCGTTCACCATCAGACCGGCCTTGATGATCTTTGGGAAGACCAGCATGGCCTTGGAGTCCTTGGCCAGCTGCTCGGCTTCCGGGTGTTCCTTATACAGGGCTTGCAGGGCCTGGGCGGCCTCGTGGTTTAGGTCTTGTGCAGTTGCGGCCTGCGCTGGCAGATTGACGGTGGCGACCGACAGCAGTGCGGCGGTGGTCAGCATAATGCGGTGGAAATTGCGGCGTGTGTTGTTGTTCCGGTTCATGGGTGTGTCTGCGGTGTTGTATCGAAGCAGGTCTTAGTGCCCGGGCCATACGATAGGTTTTTGGTGGCCAAAGTACCGTGCGGCGTCACACGGATACGGGGTTTACCCGGCGGGCCACCCGGCGATAATTGCGACCCACATGAAGAACATCGTTATTTTGATTTCGGGTGGCGGCTCCAATATGGCGGCCATCGTCAAGACGGCGCAGCGCGAAGCCTGGGCGGACTGCCTGGGTGCCAAGGTGGCTGCCGTCATCAGCAACAAGGCCGACGCCAAGGGCTTGGACTTTGCGAAAGAGCATGGAATTGCGACCGAGGTGCTGGACCACAAGGCCTTTGCTTCGCGCGAAGCGTTTGACGCGGCGCTGGGCGCGTTGATCGACCGTTATGACCAGCCAGGCGCGCCTGTACTGGTGGTGTTGGCTGGCTTTATGCGCATCCTCACGCCCAGTTTTGTGCAACGCTACGCCGGGCGGCTGGTCAACATCCATCCATCCCTGCTGCCGGCCTTTACGGGGCTGCACACCCACCAGCGTGCGATTGACGCAGGCTGCAAGTTTGCCGGTGTGACAGTGCACGTAGTCACCCCGGTGCTGGATGAGGGCGAGATCCTGGCACAGGCGGTGGTACCCGTGCTGCCTACGGATACAGCAGATACGCTGGCCGCCCGTGTGCTGACTCAGGAACACCTGATATATTCACGGGCGATTGCTGATTTGCTACAAAAAGAGTAGCGTTTTAGCTATATTTCTAGGGGGCTAGAGGCCGTTTTTATCAAAACACTTCTGGCTAAGGTAGGGCGATCTGGGCGGCAATCGCGGTCTGGGTCAACTCCCACTGGGCTTGCAAATCGGCAATAGCCTGGGGGAGCACTGCCGCATCCCTCCGTTTTGCGGCCTGCTCGAGGTTGTGCGCGCAGTAACCGAGCGCGAGGGCACCGCTCATGCGGCTGGCTCCGGCTACTTTGTGCGCCAGTGCCGTGATTGCAGCCAAGTCTTGCGCTGCCATAGCCTGTACCAACTCCGCTAGGCTGGTGTGGGTGCTGCTCACAAAGGTTTGCAATACGCGTGTAATCAGCACCGGCTCATCGCCGAACATGGCGCCCAGCACGCTGGCGTCGAAAACAGCTTGGCTGCTGGCTCCGCCACTGGGGGTGACATCGGTGGATTGGTTCACGGGCGGGGCATTGGCGGGCAAATGTTCTGGCGGGCTCCCACTAGGGGCAGAGTCTTCGACACAGTTTAGCGGCAGAGGTTGTTAGGATTGTGGGGACAATCAACGCCATAATCGCGGTCTGCACGGACAAGCAGCACCCTAAGCCCATGAATCCAGACATTCCCTATTTGCTGGTCGTTGAGGATGAGCCCACACAGCGCCAGATTCTGATCGAGTACCTCTCGCGTCAGGGCCTGCGCGTGGCCGCGGTGCCCGATGGTCGCCTGATGCGCGAGGCCCTGGTGGCAGAAATGCCGCAATTGCTGTTGCTGGATGTGGGCCTCCCGGGCGAAGACGGTTTTGCACTGGCCCGCTGGTTGCGTGAGCGCCACCCCGCACTGGGCATCATCATGGTCACCAGTGCATCGGATTCGGTGGACCGCATCGTGGGCCTGGAGACAGGGGCCGACGATTACGTCACCAAGCCTTTCGATCCGCGCGAACTGCTGGCCCGCATCAAAAGTGTGTTGCGCAGAACCCAGGCGTTGGCGGCGCACCGTATGGCGCCCATTGCCAGCAGTACCGAAGTGCAGCCCATTCCGCTGGGTCGCTGCAGTTTTGACCGGGGCCGCCGTGTGTTGCTGACGCCTGACGGTACGCATGAGCAATTGACCTCCACTGAATACGACCTGTTGGACCTGTTCTGCCAGCACCCCAATCGCCCGTTAACCCGGGAATGGCTGCTGGAGACCACCAGCCAGCGGGACTATGATGGCAGTGACCGCAGCATTGACCTGCGGGTAACCCGGCTGCGACGCAAGATCGAGCTGGATGCCGACAAGCCGCAAACCCTGCGCACCGTGCGCGGCGTGGGTTATATGCTGGTCTTGGACAAAGCCTGACACTGATATTGCGACTGATTGGACGCCGACATGGCGCGCGCCATGGGGCGCAGGGTGACATTGGCCCTGGGGTCCACCTTGGAGCGGCGGTCACCCGAATCGGCAGCACGCCACACCTCTCCGAACATGTCCACAATCTCCACGCGGGTGAAATATTGGGCGATTTCAATGCACTCCGACAAGATGTTGGATGCAAACACGTGGTCGCCACCGCCTACGGGGACAACATAAAAAGCATTGCTCATGTTCTTTGGCTTTACAGAAGAGGTCAGGTTTTTTTCGTCTCACCCGGCTCCTCAGTTGCGCGCATCGTGCACACCACCATCGGCTGGGTGGTAGGAGTATGCGCACCCCACGTATCGCCTGCGTGTCATCACAACACGGCTTTGTATCATTTGTATCGTCACTCAGGCGACTAGTGCGCGCACCGTTTTCAACAGCAGTTCACGGGTGAATGGTTTGGACATGCAGGCGTCGGCCAGGGCCACCGCGCGATCGGCAGCAACGTCGTCGTCTGAATAACTTGCCAGCAGAATGAAACGGACGGCATCCAGGGCCGGGTTGGCGCGGATGGTGTTCAGTAGTTCGTAGCCGTTCATAAAGGGCATACGCACGTCGGAGATCACCAGCTTTGGTGCGGCGGCCAGTATTTGTTCTAACGCTGCGCGACCGTCTGGCGCAGTGGTGATATCAAAGCCTTCCAGCGTGAGCAGGGTGGCTATGAGTTGGCGGATGCTGGGTTCGTCATCAACGATCAAGACGCGGGTCATGCCCCGGATTGTGCCGCTTGAACCTTGGCAAACCGCGGTTGCCGAACGCCTGCTACCACTACTTCTTCGTTAAACATGGCTGCTGGGCGCACCCATAGGCCGTGTTCGCCGTAGAGCGCGCGGTAAAGTGTCAGGGGTTCCAAGGTTTCGCTGTGTCGCACGGTATCGACCACTTCGTACAGATTGCCTTTGTAGTGGCGGTACAGGCCGGGCGGGGTGATGATCAAGGGGGGAAGGTTTTCCTCTGGCATGGGACAATCCTATCCTATGCACCCAAAAGCTCTCTTAGACGCCTGCGCCGAACTGGTCAGGCTGACCCTCAAATTTGACCACCCTGCGGACTCCATTGTTTCGCGCTTTTTCCGCGATAACCGGGGCCTGGGCCCCCGTGAACGCGCCACCATGGCCGAAACGGTTTACACCGTCCTCCGCAAAAAGTTGTTGTTTGACCACTTGGCGCCCTCGGGCAGTGGCCCCAAAGAACGTCGTTTGGCCATTTTGGGTTTTTACGGTCCGGGTGATTTTTTGCGCAGCGCACTGAGCGAACAAGAAATCAACTGGCTGGACCAGTGCGAAAAAGTCAGCCCCCATGACTTGATGGAGCGCCACCGCCACAACCTGCCCGAGTGGCTGGTTGAACCGCTCAAGGCGCAACTGGGGGCGGAATTCTGGCCTTTGGTCGAGACCCTGAACATGGGCGCCGGGCTGGACCTGCGCGTCAACACCTTCAAGGCCAAGCGTTCCGATGTGCAAAAGGAACTGAACAAGGCCGGTATCAAAGCAATCAACACGCCGTATTCTCCATGGGGCCTGCGCATTGCAGGCAAGCCAGCGTTGAACAAACACGAAGCCTTTGTACGAGGCGATTTTGAAGTGCAGGACGAAGGCTCTCAGCTGTTGTCCATGCTGCTGGACGCCAAACGGGGCGAGATGGTTGTCGACTTTTGCGCCGGCGCAGGTGGTAAGACCCTGGCCCTGGGCGCTGCCATGCGCAGCACTGGGCGTTTGTATGCGTTCGACACCTCGGCCCACCGTCTGGATGCGTTTAAGTCGCGCCTTAAGCGCAGTGGCCTGTCCAATGTGCACCCTGCAGCCATCGCCCACGAGCGCGACGACCGCGTCAAACGCCTGACGGGCAAGATGGACCGGGTACTGGTGGATGCGCCTTGTACTGGCTTGGGCACACTGCGCCGCAATCCTGATCTGAAATGGCGTCAAAACATGCAGGCAGTGGAGGAAATGGCGGTCAAGCAGACGGCCATTTTGCAAAGCGCCGCGCGCATGCTCAAACCCGGTGGCCGGCTGGTGTATGCCACCTGTAGCGTGTTGCCGCAGGAAAACGAAGCGATAGCCGATGCCTTTTCTGCCGCCAACCCCGAGTTTGAGCCGTTATCCGCTGGTGATGTGCTGGCCGAGCTGAAGGTGGAAAACGCCGCCACGTTGTGCAGCGGTGGAGGGACCGGGCAGCTGTACCTGCGCCTTTGGCCACACCGACACGCGACGGACGGGTTTTTTGCTGCGGTGTGGCAAAAAAATGAGCAGTAGGGTCTAGGCGTGATCCTCTAAAATTGGCGAGAATGTCGGAGTAAATCTGGCTTTCTACAAAAACTACTACTCGTTGAAACAAGAGATCCGACCATGTTGTTACCCGATTGGGCTGTGCTGAACTCCGCCATTGACTGGCTTGCCAACGGTCTGTGGGACCTGCATTGGTGGCAAATGGTGCTGTTCACGCTGGCCTTGACGCACATCACGATGATCAGCGTGACCGTGTTTTTGCACCGCCACCAGGCGCACCGTGCGCTGGATCTGCACCCCATCGCATCGCATTTTTTCCGTTTTTGGCTGTGGTTGACCACCGGGCAGGTGACCAAGGAATGGGCTTCCATCCACCGCAAACACCACGCCAAATGCGAGCAGCCCGATGACCCGCACAGCCCCCACGTGTATGGCATCCGGACTGTTCTGCTGCAGGGTTATGAGCTGTACCGTACCGAGGCGCAGAACAAGGAAACGCTGGCACGTTACGGACACGGCACACCCAATGACTGGATGGAGCGCCATGTATACACCGGGCTCTCTTCACTCGGGGTGATGTCAATGCTGGCGATTGACGTGGCGTTGTTCGGCGCCGCAGGTTTGGCGGTGTGGGCGGTGCAAATGGCCTGGACGCCCGTTATGGCGGCCGGCATCATCAACGGTGCGGCCCATTACTGGGGTTACCGCAATTTTGAGGCTCCGGACGCCAGCAATAACATTTTGCCCTGGGGCATCTTGATCGCTGGCGAAGAGTTGCACAACAACCACCATACCTATCCCACGTCAGCCAAACTGTCGGTCAAGCCGTATGAGTTTGATATTGGCTGGGTCTATATCAGCCTGAT
Organism: Rhodoferax sp.; assembly: GCA_043738115.1. Classification (GTDB taxonomy): domain Bacteria; phylum Pseudomonadota; class Gammaproteobacteria; order Burkholderiales; family Burkholderiaceae_C; genus Allorhodoferax. The sequence goes on from JAYSZJ010000107.1 coordinate 26,906, forward strand.
GCAGCGTGTGGGTTTGGCAAAGGTCAAGAAGACTCCTCCCAAGGCCGCCTTTGGTGCGATACGGCCCGTGGCAGATGAGAAAACACTGGAAGCCTTGATCGCCAACCGTTACGAGCTGATGGCAGGTTATGCCAAGAGCATGCGCCAAGCCGCCCGCACCGAGCTGGATGCTATGCGCGCTCGCAGCGCCGACGCCGCCGTTATCAAGGCCGCTAAGCGCTGGATGCACCGCGATGTGGAAAAAGTCCCCGCATCCGCAGTACCTGAACTGGAAAAAGCCCGTGCCGCCTCGCCCATGCTGGACAAGATGGTGACCATGCGCGAAGAGCTGCGCCAGATGTGGCTCAATACATCGGTGTAGCGTGAGCAGTTGACGGCGGATCTGCAAGCCTGGTGCCACCGGGCGGAAGAGAGCGGTATTGCTGCTTTGCGTGAGTTTTCGATGAAGCTGCGTATGGCACACGTTTAAGTTGCAGCCCTTCGCTGATCAAAGAAGCCCGTTGTTAGCGGGCTCTTTTTTGTGCGGGTGTGGGGGTGTTCGCTCCAGAACTGTCGGGCAGCGTGTTTTGCTCCGTGTCCCCCGCCCTTCGGGCTCCTCCTTGACCTGCGCAAAACACACAACCCGACAGTTCTTGCGGGGCGTGACAAGTCGACGGTTTTGATTGAGCTCCGTGCGCACACGCATCACTCCAGCGGTTGGCAAGGGGTAGGTCATTTGCGTAGGTCAAGGAGGAGCCCGAAGGGCGGGGGACACGGAGCAAAGGGCCTGCCCCTTGTCAACTGCGGGCGGAGAGACACAAAAGCTCCAGACGTAAAAAAGCCCACACGAAGTGGGCTTCTTCGGACGAGGAGAACCTGAATTACTTCAGCTTCATTTCCTTGTAGTCCACATGCTTGCGAGCTTTGGGATCAAATTTCTTGATCAACATCTTCTCGGGCATGGTTTTCTTGTTCTTGCTGGTCGTGTAGAAATGACCAGTACCTGCTGTGGATTCCAGCTTGATTTTTTCGCGTCCGCCTTTAGTTGCCATGGTTTTGCTCCTTATGCCTGACCACGTGCGCGCAAATCTGCGAGCACAACATCAATCCCCTTTTTGTCGATCAAACGCAGACCTGCGTTCGAAATCCGCAGGCGAACCCAACGGTTTTCTGTCTCGATCCAAAAACGGCGGTATTGCAGGTTCGGCAGGAACCGGCGCTTGGTTTTGTTGTTGGCGTGGGAAACATTGTTCCCGACCATTGGGCCTTTGCCCGTAACTTCACATACGCGTGCCATGAGGACACTCCGATACATTAAAACGGCTATTACTGGCGATCAAACCTATTCAGTCTGATCTCGCTTTAGCCTCACCTCGCCAATGAAAAAGGGTGGCGGTAACCCCCCGCCAATCACTTGGCGGTGTCTGCTATTGAGCACAAACCCTCACGGGTTGAATTCAGCAAAGCCTTGGATTATAGCCAATTTTCGCCGCCGGATCGTCCCAAGGCGTTCTGAGCCGCTTGGCGGTCAGCCCCGGCAGGGAAAAACGCTCCTTTTGGGGGGGCAGCGCAGTACGCGCAGCGACCAGCGTGGGGGCTATAGAGTCATTCTTGTTCAAGGAAACGCTGAGCATCCAGCGCGGCCATACACCCGGTTCCCGCGCTGGTAATCGCCTGGCGGTACACGTGGTCCTGCACATCGCCTGCTGCAAAGACGCCGGGGATCGATGTTTGCGTGGCAAAGCCCTTGAGCCCGCCCTGGGTGATGATGTAGCCGCCCGCCATTTCCAGTTGGCCCTGAAAGATGTCCGTGTTGGGCGAGTGGCCGATGGCGATGAAGCAACCGGTCAGCTTGATGTCTTCCGTCGTGTCATCTTTGGTGCTGCGCACGCGGATACCGGTCACGCCCGATGCATCGCCCAGCACCTCGTCCAGTGTGCGGAAGGTCTTGAGTTCGATCTTGCCTGCAGCCACTTTCTCCATGAGTTTGTCCACTAGGATGGGTTCTGCCTTGAACTTGTCGCGGCGGTGCACCAGGTAAACCTTGCTGGCGATATTGGACAAGTACAGCGCCTCTTCCACGGCGGTGTTGCCTCCACCCACCACGCAGCAAACCTGGTCGCGGTAGAAGAAGCCGTCGCAAGTGGCGCATCCGGATACACCTTTGCCCATGAAGGCGGTCTCACTTGGGAGGCCCAGGTATTTGGCCGATGCGCCGGTGGCGATGATCAACGAATCGCAGGTGTAGGTCTTGTCACCGGTCAGCGTGAAGGGACGCTTGGACAGGTCGACGGAACTGATGTGGTCAAACAAAATTTCGGTCTTGAAACGCTCGGCGTGTTCCAGAAAACGCTGCATCAGCTCAGGGCCCTGCACGCCGTGCACATCGGCTGGCCAGTTGTCGACTTCGGTCGTAGTCATCAACTGACCGCCCTGGGCCATTCCAGTCACCAGAACAGGGTTGAGGTTGGCGCGTGCGGCATAGACAGCAGCCGTGTAACCGGCAGGGCCCGAGCCCAGAATCAGGACTTTGGCGTGTTTGGGATCGGACATGGATTAAGAAACCTTTTGTTGCGGAAGACGAGATCGGGGCCGTGTACATTTCGGGGCAATGCAGGCATTTTTCAATGCAAACCCGATTGTAAGAAGTGCGGGCGCCAATGTCCCGGAGCGATTTTGATGACAATGCTGAGTAACCTGGATTTGATTCGCAGGGTCTTTCTTTTTTCTACGTTCACCCCCGCACAAGCCGAGGCTTTAGCGGCCACGGTTTCCAAACAACGTTTCAAGCGCGGCGAGATTCTGGTGGAGCAGGGCAAAAAGACCGACGCCCTCTATATTGTGCTGACCGGGCGTATCCGCGTGTTGATGACCGACAGCAAGGGCCGTGAAGTGATTTTGGCTACGCTCTCGTCCGGCGACTATGTAGGCGAGATGAGCTTGATCGACAACGCTCCCCATTCGGCAACCGTGGTGGCGGACCAGCAGGTTGATGTACTGGTTCTGGGTCGCGACAGCTTTCTGCGCTGCCTGGGTGAAAACAGTGAGATGGCCCACGCCGTGATGCGTGTGCTGGTCCAGCGCCTGCGTAAAGCCAGTGAAAACATCAGCTCCCTGGCGCTGGTAGGGGTATATGGGCGCGTTGCCAAGGTATTGCTGGAGTCTGCGGCACCGGACGCCAATGGCGACTTGCTGATCCGCGATAAGGTTTCGCGCCAGGACATTGCCAAGATGGTGGGCGCCTCACGCGAAATGGTCAGCCGGGTCATGAAAGACTTCGAAGAGCAGGGCTTTATCCAGTTGCTGGATGCAGGCGCTGTGCGGGTCATCGAGCGGCGCGCGCATCCGCGCTAGGTAGTCGGCAAGAGCTACTGCAGCGTTACAAATGCAGCTGGCGTGCGTTAAGCTTGCCGAGACTGCCTGTTTTTACATGACTTATTCCCTTCATACCCTCCATTCTTCCTCCCCGCCTAGCAACCAGGCGCCTACCGGCATGGGCCGCTTCGCCAATGAAATTGCGCTGATTGGGGGCTTTGTATTTTTGGCGCTGTGGCTTGCAGCCTTGCTGACCTACTCACCCCAGGACGCAGCATGGTCCACATCCGGGTCAGGTCTTCCGGTCGCCAACCGGGTAGGGCGCCTGGGCGCCTGGCTGGCCGATGCCAGCTATTTTTTGCTGGGTTACTCAGCCTGGTGGTGTGTTGCGGTGGGGGTGCGTCTGTGGCTGGCCCTGTTGGCCAACCGGCTGCGTGGCGATGTCGCCAGCCATGCCGTGCCGCGCAGATTTGTCTTCTGGATTGGTTTGGCCCTGTTGCTCTACGCCAGCACCTCGCTGGAATGGGCTCGGCTCTACAGCCTGGAGTCCCGCCTGCCCGACCACAGCGGCGGCGCTTTGGGTTATCTGCTGGGTCCGCTGAGCGTGAAGTGGCTCGGCTTTTCGGGTTCCGGCCTGGTGTCGATTGCGCTGGGTGTGATCGGTTCGGCCTTGGTATTTGGTTTCTCTTGGATGCATGTGGCCGAGCGCATTGGTGCCTGGGTGGATTCGCTGGTGCAGTCTCGCAAACAAGAGCGAGAGCGGGCCGAAGACCGTGTGCTGGGTCAGCAGGCCATGCGTGAACGTGAAGAAATTTTGCTCGAAGAGCGCGAAGAAACCATAGAGCACCACCCCCAGCCCATGGTCATCATGGAGCCGGTCATCGTTGACCCGCCACGCAGCGAACGGGTCGCCAAAGAACGCCAAAAACCCCTCTTTACCGAGATGCCCGACAGCAAGCTGCCGCAGGTTGATTTGCTGGACGGCGCGCAACTCCGCCAGGAAACCGTAGCCCCCGAGACCCTGGAAATGACCAGCCGCATGATCGAGAAGAAGCTCAAGGACTTTGGCGTCGAAGTGCGTGTGGTGTTGGCCCAGCCCGGCCCGGTGATCACCCGTTACGAAATCGAGCCCGCTACCGGCGTCAAAGGCTCGCAGATCGTTGGCCTGGCCAAGGACTTGGCGCGCAGCTTGAGTCTGATCTCCATCCGTGTGGTCGAGACCATTCCCGGCAAAAACTACATGGCGCTGGAATTACCCAATGCCAAGCGCCAATCGATTCGCCTCTCCGAAATCCTGGGCTCGCAGGTCTACAACGACAGCAAGTCCATGCTGACCATGGGCCTGGGCAAGGACATCGTCGGCAACCCCATCGTCGCAGATCTGGCCAAGATGCCGCATGTGCTGGTGGCCGGTACAACCGGCTCGGGTAAATCGGTGGGTATCAACGCGATGATCCTGTCGCTGCTGTACAAGGCCGAGGCCCGCGATGTGCGCCTGCTGATGATCGACCCCAAGATGTTGGAAATGTCGGTCTACGAAGGCATTCCCCACCTGATCGCACCCGTAGTTACAGACATGAAACAGGCCGCCCACGGCCTGACCTGGTGTGTGGCCGAGATGGAGCGGCGCTACAAGCTCCTCAGCAAAATGGGCGTGCGTAACCTGGCCGGCTACAACAACAAAATCGACGAGGCCAAGCTGCGCGGCGAGTTCATCTACAACCCGTTCAGCCTGACACCCGAATCCCCTGAGCCGTTGGAGCGCCTGCCGCACATCGTTGTTGTTATCGACGAGTTGGCCGATCTGATGATGGTGGTTGGCAAGAAGATCGAAGAACTGATCGCCCGCCTGGCGCAAAAGGCGCGCGCCGCTGGCATCCACCTGATTCTGGCCACCCAGCGCCCCAGCGTGGATGTGATCACCGGTCTGATCAAGGCCAATATTCCGACCCGTATCGCCTTCTCGGTGGGCTCCAAGATCGACAGCCGCACCATCCTGGACCAGATGGGTGCCGAAGCCTTGCTGGGCATGGGTGACATGTTGTACATGGCCAGTGGCAGCGGCTTTCCCGTGCGTGTGCACGGCGCCTTTGTTAGCGACGAAGAGGTGCACCGAGTGGTCAGCTACCTGAAGAGCCAGGGTGAACCGAATTACGTCGAGGGCGTGCTGGAAGGTGGCACCGTCGACGGCGAAGGCGAGGCCGGTGCAGACGGTGGCCCAAGCGGTGAAAAAGATCCCATGTACGACCAGGCCGTGGAAGTGGTGCTGAAGAACCGCAAGGCCAGTATCTCGCTGGTGCAACGCCACCTGAAGATTGGTTACAACCGCGCCGCCCGTTTGGTGGAAGACATGGAGAAGGCCGGCCTGGTCAGTTCCATGAGCACCAATGGCCAGCGCGATATCTTGGTGCCGGCGCGAACCGAATGAGTTTTTATGGGTCAGACACACGGTGTAGCCCCGGTGTCGTACCCTCAACAGAGTAAACCATGAAACAAATCGCTACGTTTTTTATAGCTGCTTATGTAGCATCCGCGGGGGCTACAGGCCTGGATGACTTGGAGGCATTCGTCAAAACGGTGAAAACTGCCCGCACCGACTTCACCCAGGTGGTCACCGTGCCGGCCAAGGAAGGTCAGGCTGCGCGCAGCAAAACATCCAGTGGCATCTTCGAGTTCTCACGCCCCGGGCGCTTTAGGTTTGTCTACAAAAAGCCGTTTGAACAAACCATAGTCGCAGACGGCCAGACGCTGTGGCTGTATGACGTGGATTTGAACCAGGTGACGTCACGCACGCAAGCCCAGGCCCTGGGATCCACACCCGCTGCGCTGATCGCGTCGGCAGCCGATTTGAAGGCCTTGCAGGCTGACTTTGCGCTCAAGGCCGACGCCGATAGCGAAGGTCTGGAGTGGGTATTGGCCACTCCCAAAGCCAAAGACAGCGCGTTGCAAACGGTGCGTGTGGGTTTTAAGGCCGGTGAGCTGGCGGTGCTGGAAATCGTCGACAGCTTTGGCCAGAAATCCAGCCTGCGCTTCAGTGGCTTCAAGGCAAATGTTGCGCTGGAGGCTACAGCCTTTCAGTTCAAGCCGCCAGCGGGTGCGGATGTGATTCGCCAGTAGCGGACTGTGGAGCGCAGACCGGCACGCGCACCGTGATCAGCGTGCCCGCATCTGGGCTGGACGTGATTTCAATGCTGCCGCCCAGGATGTCGTGCACGATGTTATAGACGATATTCATGCCCAAGCCAGAGCCGCCATGGCCCAGCTTGGTGGTGAAGAAGGGGTCAAACACCCGCTTGCGTGTGTCTTCCGCCATGCCGATACCATCGTCGCTGAACTGCAGCGTGACATGGTCCGGGCCCGAGACTGCAGCACACACATGCATCTGGCCGCGTTCCCGGCCCTCAAAGCCGTGTTGCAGCGCGTTGCTGACAAAGTTGGTGATCAACTGCCCCAACGCGCCGGGGAAGCTGTCCATTTCTACCTTGTCGGGCAGTGCCAGCGTCAAATCAAATGGCGTGTTCTTGTACATGGGTTCCAGCGTCAGACAGATCTCGCGCACCGTGGTTTGAAGGTCGAAGACGCGGCGCTGGTCACTGGACTGGTCTACCGCCACGCGTTTGAAACTGCGTATCAACTCGCTGGCCCGGGTCAGTGCACGCATCAGGATCTCGGTGCCGTGCTGGGCGTTTTCCATAAACTCCTGCATGGTTGAGCGGCGCAGCTCGCCCTTCTCAAAGGCCTGGGCCAGTTCTGCCACCTGGTACTGCAGCGTGCTGCCCACGGTCACACTGTTGCCAATGGGGGTGTTGAGTTCATGCGCCACACCCGCCACCAGGGAACCCAGCGCCGCCAGCTTTTCGGAGCGCACCAGTTCGGTCTGCATGGCCCGCACGGATTCCAGTGCCACACTCAGCTCGTGGTTGGCTATTTCCAGCTTTTCGGTGCGCGCCTGCACACGCAACTCTAGCTCCAGGTTCATGTTGCGGATCTCTCGCTCGGCCTCGCGCTGGCGTGTGACGTCCACCACGGTAAACAGAATCAACCGTTCGTCGCCCACCACAAAGGTTCGGCCCGACATCAGGCAGATGATGGTGTGTCCATCGCGGTGGCGGTGTTCCACCTCAAACCGGTCGACCGTGCCGTTGGGTACCAGTGCTGCCACCAGGTGCTCTCGCTGTGCCGGGTTAACCCAGATACCCAAATCACGTGCACTGCGGCCAATGACGTCCTGCAGCTGGTAGCCGTACTGCTGCAGCCAGGCGTCATTGGCCTCGACAAACTGGCCGTCCAGGTTGCGCACCAGCGTATGCGGCACTGGTGACTGGCGGAACAGGCCGAAAAACTTGGCTTCGCTCTCCCGCAAGGAGTGTTGGGTGCGCTGCAGTCGGTTGATGTAGATGCGCAGCGTGAAGGTCAGCGCAGCCACCAGCGCGATGCTGAACACGGCCAGCAGCAGGCGCTCATACGTGCGGCGCTCCCACGGCGCCAGCACGTTGGCATAGTCCCGCGCGTACACCATGCTGACGGGGAAGCCAGCGAGTTTGCGAAAGGTATACAGCTTGGGGCCATCGTCATCGTCCAGAAAGGTTTCGTCGTCAAACGAGCCCTCGGCTGTCGTGTTGCGTACCGTGTCCAACAGTGGTGAGTCGGTGACGTCGCGGTCCACATAACGTGCCTCAAACGGGGAGCGTGCCAGTATGAAACCCTGGTTGGACAACAGCGTCACGCTGGCAATGTTCTCTTTGGCCACCCTTGAATACAGCGTGCCGAAGTAGGCCAGGCGAATGTCCACACTGATGACGCCCACTGCGGCGCCGCGCTGGTCGTACAGCGTGCGGGCCACGGGTATGACCCATTGGCTGTCATACGCACTTGCATAGGGGTGGCCGACCACGGGGCCGTTGTCGTTCGGGTTTTTCAATAGATACTGGATGTGGCTGCGCCGGGATGCGTCGGTTTGGTGTGTGGGGTAGTCGGGTGAGCTGATCCAGCCCATGCCCTGGGGTGTGACGTACTGCAGGGCCTTTAGATGACGGCTGTGCCCAATGTCATGGCTGGCGACGATGCTGCGGATCAGTGCGGGGTCTTCGTACCGCTCGCTGCTGCGTATGGCGCGGGCCACGCGGTCCAGCGTATGCACCGCGTCCTGCAGGGTCTGACTGGCGTGTTCCTCCAGCAGGCGCACGGCGACGAGGCCGTTGTTGGTCTCGGACGCCAGCGTTTGCTGTTTGTCCTGCGCGATGGTCCACCAGGTTTGCCCGGCGATGGTCAGGATGGTGGCCAGTGCGAACAGCAGCAGCGCCCGGTTGGTGCGCGACAGTGTGCGATCGGACGGGTTGAGCCGTGTCATTGCACGCGACCCTCTTTCCAGGCCTGTAGCAGGCGTTCATAGGCAATGGTTTCGCCTCTGGGCTTCTCAATCTCCAGCTTTTGCCAGGGTGCGCCCTTGTGGGATAGCCGTTGTGCGGCGTCGCGCCTGGCATTGAGCTTGGGCGTGCAATGTCGCATGCCCGTGCTTTGCAAATCCGCAAGCACCTGGTCCATGGCCATGGCCAGGCTGTCCATGGCGGCTTGGGGGCTCTTCTCGCCATTGATGGCGGTGGCAACATTCGCCCACCACAAACGGGCCATGCGCGGATAGTCGGGCACATTGGTGCCAGTGGGCGTCCACGCCACACGTGCCGGGCTTCGGTAAAACTCTACCAGCCCGCCATATCGGCTGGCATTGCGGGTGAAGTAGTCGTGTTTGATGTCGGACTCACGGATAAAGGTCAGCCCGACGATGGACTTGCGCAGCGACACGGTCTTGGAGGTGACGAACTGCGCATACAACCAGGCGGCCGACAGATTGGGCAGTGGTGTGGACTTCAAAAACGTCCACGCGCCCACATCCTGGTAGCCGTTTTGCATGCCGGTCTTCCAGTACGGACCATGGGGCGATGGCGCCATGCGCCACTTGGGGCTGCCGTCTGCATTCACAGCCGCCGTGCCGGGCTGGGTGAGGGATGCAGTAAACGCCGTGTACCAAAATATCTGTTGCGCGATCTGCCCTTGCGCTGGCACCGGCCCGGCATCACTGAAGGTCATGTCGACCGCTTCGGGGGGCGCGTATTGCTTCAACCATTGCACGTATTTGGTCAGCGCAAACACCGCTGCGGGGGAGTTGGTGGCACCACCACGCTCCACTGATGCGCCCACCGGTGTGCACTGGTCAGTGCCTACGCGTATGCCCCATTCGTCCACCGGCAGGCCATTGGGAATGCCCTTGTCGGCAGCGCCGGCCATGGACAACCAGGCGTCGGTAAAGCGCCAGCCCAAGGACGGGTCACGTTTGCCATAGTCCATATGGCCAAACACCTTTTTCCCATCGAGCTCCTTTACATCGTTGCTGAAGAAGCTGGCAATGTCCTCGTAGGCGGACCAGTTCAAGGGCACACCCAGTTCATACCCATACTGGGTGCGAAAACGGTCCTTCAGGTCCTTGCGCGCAAACCAGTCCGCGCGAAACCAGTACAGGTTGGCAAACTGCTGGTCGGGCAGCTGATAGATCTTGCCGTCGGGCGCGGTGGTGAACGAGGTGCCGATAAAGTCCGCCAAATCCAGCCCGGGGTTGGTGTACTCCTTGCCCGCACCCTGCATGAAGTCCGACAGCGGAACGACCGAGCCATAACGGTAATGCGTGCCAATCAGGTCCGAATCCGAAATCCAGCCGTCGTAGTCGGACTTGCCGCTTTTGATGGCCGCATACAGCTTGTCCACCAGATCACCCTCGGGAATGGTGTCGTGTTTGACGCTGATGCCGGTGATCTCTTCAAAGGCTCGGGCCAAGGTGCGCGATTCGTATTCATGGGTGTCGATCTTTTCGGACACCACGCGTATGGTGGTTATGCCCTGGCGCTTGAGGCGATCGGCCGCCTGCATGAACCACTGCAGCTCTTGCTGCTGTTGCTCACGTGTCAATGTGGAGGGCTTGAACTCCTGCTCCAGCCAGCGGTTGGCTGCGCCGGTGTCGGCCCAACTGGCGACGGACGCCAGCAGCGTCATCAGGTAAGCCAAACCACGAGAAATGCGCATGTGTGATGCCTTTGCCATTCAGCCTGCGTGGACCCTAAAGCCGCTCCACACCACGGTAGACGGAGTTTGCACCAAATTCGGCGCGACAATGCACCATGCACCGTCATTTTTCTGAAACCACGGGCCACCAGCGGCTGGTGTACGGGGCCGTGGTGGGTGCCTGCGTGACCCTGCTGCCCCTGCCAACCGACTGGTCTACCCAGGTGCTGCTGGCTTGGTGCGCCGGCAGCGGCACATTCTTGGCGCTGGCCTGGTGGCTGGCCGTGCGCTTTGATGCGCAGCGCACCCGTGCCAGGGCTTTGGCGCAAGACCAATCAGGCTGGATGTTATCCAGCCTGTTACTGCTGTCGGTTTTTATCAGCGCCGGCGCCATTGCGCTGATGCTGCAACACATCAAGGACCTGGCCACAGCCCAGCGCCTGGCCCATCTGGCGCTTTCCATGCTGGCGCTGGCCGTGTCGTGGTTGCTGATGCAGACCATTTTTGCCTTCCATTACGCCCACCTGTACTACCAGTGTGAATCGCGGGGCCACGACGTGGGTGCGGGCTTGCAGTTTCCCGGTAAACAGCCGCCCGACTACTTCGATTTTTTGTACTACGCCCATGTGGTGGGCATGACATCGCAGGTGTCGGACGTGATGGTCACCGCGCGCCACATGCGCCGCCTGACGCTGTTGCACAGCCTGGCGGCCTTTGCCTTCAACATGCTGGTGTTGGCCCTGAGCATCAATGTGGTGGCCGGGGCCATTCAGTAAGGCTACTTGCGGCTAAAACGCACCAGTCCGGTCGACAGGCTGGTGCCCACCACAATCACCACGCCGCAGACCAGCATCCATGACGTAACCTCTTCGCCCAACAGCACCACGCCATAGAGCAGCGCGAACACCGGAATGCCAAAGGTGACTGACAGCGCCCGCGCCGGCCCGGCCCGCTCGATCAAGCGAAAGTACAGGATGTAGGCCACGCCTGTGCACAACACACCCAGCGCCACCACGGCCAGCCAGGCGTTTATCGACACCGCATGTGTGGGCCAGAACCACCAGGCCAGCGGCACCAGGCCTATGGCCGCGCCGAGCTGGCTGCCAGTGGCCGATACCAGGGAAGGCAAGCCGGACATATACCGCTTGGTAAAACTGGCCGCAATCCCGTAACACAGCGTGGCCAGCAGGCAGGCCAACACGGCCCAGCCGGTGGCATTGCCGCTGGCGTCCGGTTTGAAGCTGGCCTTGTCCCAGGCCAGCAGCGCCACACCCGCGAAACCAATCAGCAGACCCACGGCACGTGATCCGGTGGGCCGGTCCTTGAGCCACAACCAGGCAATGACGGCTCCAAACAGCGGCGTGGTGGCGTTCAGAATGGACGACAGGCCAGTGGTGATGGACAGCAGCGCAAAGCTGAAGCAGGCAAAAGGAATCGCCGAATTCAGAATGCCGACCACAAAGGTCAGCTTCCAGTGCTGGCGCAGGCTGGGCCCGTGACCGCGCAGCAGCACGATAGGCAGCAGAAAGAGTGCGGCAATGGCGACCCGCAGGCCCGAGGTGGCGAACACACCCAGCTCCTTGGCGCCCATGCGCATGAACAGGAAGGAAGCCCCCCAGATTGCGGCCAGCAGCACAAAGTCCAGCGCCCATGACTTGGGTGCGGTAGCGCTAGCCACGGGTGTTGTCACGGCGCTCACAGGCGGCTCTCCAGTTGCAGCAACGCGATCTTGCGCGGCAGGCCACCGGCATAACCCGTCATTGCGCCATTGGCACCCACCACGCGGTGGCAGGGCACGATGATGCTGATGGGGTTGCGCCCCACGGCACCCCCCACGGCGCGCACGGCGCTGGCCTTGCCAATCGCCAGGCCTATAGCGCCATAACTGGTGGTAGCGCCAGGCGCTAGGGTCCGCAAGGCGGTCCACACACTTTGCTGGAACGGCGTGCCGCGGCACAGGTCCACCGGCACATCAAACTGGCGGCGCTCGCCAGCAAAGTACTGCTGTAACTCGTCTGCGGCCATACGCAATACCGGGTGGGTGGTGGAGACAGCCCACTGACTGGTGTCGGGCGCGTGTTTTTGCCCATCAAAGCCGACCCAGACCAGGGCCTCATCGTGGGCGACCAGGGTCATGGCGCCCCAGGGGCTGGTCAGCGCACAGCGAACGGTTGTACGGAATGGATTCATAAAAAGTGGCCTATAGCCCCCGTAAAATATGGTTGTATAGCTATGAAAGTAGTAGCAATCAGGTTTGATGTGCGCTGTCTGTTGCACGGGTGGTTGCGCTCTCTGGCGGCTTGGACAGGCTGGCCCAGGCGCGCACCACCGCGTAGCTGCGCCAGGGTTTCCAGCGCTGCGACGCCGCCTCGGCCGCCTGTTGTGGATTGGCCGCTGCGCGCACGCCCAGGGCGTTTTGCAGCGCCACATCTCCGGCTACAAAGGCATCCGGCCAACGCAGCGCCCGCATCGCAATGTAGTTGGCGGTCCATGGCCCTATGCCGGGCAGCGCCTGCAGCGCGGCCACGGTGGCGGGAATGTCCACACCGGGCTGCAACACCACATCACCATTGATCACCGCCTGTGCCAGCGCTTGAATGGCAGCCTGGCGTTGGCGCACGATGCCAATCTGCCCTAGCTCGTCACCACTGGCCTGCACCAATGCCTGCGGTGTGGGAAAGAGCCGGTTCACGCCCGCCGGCGCCTTGGGCACGTCAGCACCCCAGCGCTCCACCAGGCGGGCACCCAGTGTGCGGGCGGCCTGCACGGTGATCTGCTGGCCCAGAATGGCGCGCACGCCCAGCTCGAAGCCGTCGGCACAACCGGGCACCCGCAGCCCGTCCGCGCCGGGAAAGTCGTCCTGCATGCAGGCATTGATGGCCCAGGGCTCGGCGTCCAGGTCCAGCATGGCGCGCAGTCGCGCCAGCACCAGCGGCAGCGCGTCGTTCAGGCTGTTGCAGATGTCAAAGACCACGGTGCAACGCTCAGGCTCGAAACGCGCCTGCACCCAGCCGCTATACGTCCGCTTAGCCACGGTCAGCGACAGTGTGCGCGCCAATGTCAGACGGGCCGGGTCCACCAGTTCCATGCCGGCAATCTGGCGCGTCGCAAAAAAGCCCAGCATCGCGGCCACGTCGTAGGGCGGGCGGTAGGCACTCTTGAGCACAAAGCCGGCGGTGTTGGGCGCGGTTGCGCTGCCCACTGGTTCACGGTCTTTGCGCAACTGGCGGGGTTGGAGGCGGTAGTGGTCAACAAAACTGGCGTTGAAGCGGCGCAGGCTGCCAAAGCCACTGAGCGCCGCCACCTGTGCCACCGGCAGCTGGGTATCGGTCAACAAGCGTTTTGCCATCAGCAGACGCCGCGTCTGGAGATACTGCAATGGCGATACGCCGCAATGCATCTCGAAAATGCGGCGCACATGGCGTTCGCTGACGCCCAGGCGGTGGGCCAGATCGGCCATCGACGGCGCGCCATCGCTCCACAGCGCTGGCTCGTCCAGCAAGCGTGCGGCCTGCTGCGCCAGGATGGCAGAAGCGTCTTGTGTGGACCAGTTTTGCAGGCTACCCTGCGCCGCACCGTTGAGCGGCGTGGCACCCGGCGCCAGCTCGGGGCGGCAGCGCAGGCAAGGGCGGTAGCCCGCAGATTCGGCCTGCGCCGCGAGTGCGAAGAAGCGGCAGTTCTCCCGTTTGGGCGTGCGCACCCGGCACACCGGGCGGCAATAGACGCCGGTGGAGCTGACGGCAGTGAAGAAACGCCCATCAAACCGCGCATCCCGCGCTTTCAGCGCCAGATAACAGGCGTCGTCTTCGGCGGGGGTGTTGGTGTTGATGGGGGCTTTAGCGGATTGCATGTGGGGAATGATACGCAGCGAGGTGCTGTGAAGTAGCCGTTTTCGGACACGTGGCTGGAAGGGGCCTCGTGTTGTGTTTGCGACCGCTTTGGAGTTGACTGGCGCATGCGGGGCGAATGCTGGGCGCTCATGAACCTGAGGTTCCGAAATCGCCCCGAGGTCTGCCCCGCCCGCGCCTGGTGAAGTGGGCGTTCATGCTTTTTTTAGACGTTGTTGTTGGGCTATAGTGCGGGGCGATTTGCGGTCGGGACTGTGAACCAGCCATTGAACAAGCATCCTAGAAACAGGTGCCAGACAGTCGTAGGGCGATTGCAAGTAACTTTTTAAGGGCGAAGAAATGGGATTGGCTATCAGTGTTGGGTGTTTGGCCGAGGTTCTGGCGGAAGACCCGGAGTTCGTTGAGGAGATTCAACAGGACTTTGAAACGATGAACGCGTCATTGCGTGCTCTGGGTTTGCCGGTACACAGCGAACCCGAAACCTTGCCTTCGCTGGACAGCAGGGTGCCTATTGATAGCTTTCCGTATTCGTTCCTGCACCATCTGCGCAGAGTTTACGCGCACGTTGTGGATAAACCGGGGGTTACGCCACCCGCCTTGGGCGAAGGAGAGGACCCCTCTGAGGATGAGGTCGTGGACCGAGTGGGCAGTGCGGCGCATCACATCTTGTGGCATTCGGACGCCGAAGGCTACTACCTGCCCATCGACTTTGCACATGTCATTAATTCGGACGATCTACCCGGTGGCGGGTTCGGCTCAACGAACCGTTTGCTCTATGAATTGGTTTTGGTCGCTCCTGCGCTGGGCATTCAGCTCCAAGGGTCCAGCCTGTCGGATGCTGAGGCGGAGCGCATTGCGCAAGTTATCGAATCCGAAGGCGCGGCCAACATCGAGCTGATCGTCTGGATTGCGCTCTTTGAGGCCGCACGCCTGAGTCTGGAGCACAGGACCGCGATTCAGTTCTGTTGATCAAATTCGGACTTATCCCCGGAAATATGCGCGTAAAGCTATTGTTTTAGTAGCAATTTCTGAACTCTCCCCCAACCCAAACCTTATTCCATGGCGCGCTGGTCGGCCAGGGTCAGGCGGGCAGCTCGCACCTACAATGCCAAGCTTCGCTTAGGCAAGCCATCACTGGGCACAGCCTTCGACCGCTCACCGCCACTCGCACAGGGAAAAGAACCACACCATGAACCTCGCACCCAGCATCTTCAAAGCCTATGACATCCGCGGCATTGTGCCGTCCACTATCAACGAAGACATCGCCCGCGGGCTGGGCCGGGCTTTTGGCACGGTGGCGCTGGCCGAGGGGCAGACCACGGTGGCCGTGGGGCGCGACGGTCGTTTGAGCGGGCCTAGCTTGACTGAGGCGCTGATGGCGGGCCTGCAGGATGCTGGCATCACCGTCATCGACGTGGGCATGGTCACCACGCCCATGTTGTACTTTGCGGCCAGCACGCTGTGTGCAAGCGGCATTCAGGTCACCGGCAGCCACAACCCCAAGGATTACAACGGCTTCAAGATGGTGCTGGCCGGGCGCGCGATTTATGGCGATGACATCCAGAATCTGCGCCAGCTGATGGAGACCGAAACCTGGAAACTGAAGACCGGCGGTGCGCGCCAGACGGCTGATGTGCTGGAGGCCTATAGCAGCCGCATCGTCGGTGACATCAAACTGGCCCGGCCAATCAAAATCGTGGTGGACTGCGGCAATGGAGTGGCCGGCGCGTCGGCCCCCGCCATCCTGCGCGCGATTGGCTGCGAGGTGACCGAGCTGTTCAGTGAAGTGGATGGCACCTTCCCCAACCACCACCCCGACCCGAGCAAGCCTGAAAATCTGAAGGACCTGATCGCCGCGCTGAAGGCCGGCGATGCCGAGCTGGGCTTGGCCTTTGACGGCGATGGCGACCGCCTGGGCATCGTCACCAAGGACGGCACCAACATTTTCCCGGACCGCCAGATGATGCTGTTCGCCCGCGACGTGTTGAGCCGCGTGCCCGGCGGCACCATCGTGTACGACGTGAAGTGTTCGCAGCGCCTGGCCCCGGCCATCACTGCTGCGGGTGGCAAGCCGCTGATGTTCAAGACTGGTCATTCGCTGATCAAGGCCAAGATGCGCGAGATTGATTCGCCGCTGGGTGGCGAGATGAGCGGCCACATCTTTTTCAAGGAGCGTTGGTACGGCTTTGACGACGGCACGTATGCCGGTTGCCGCCTGCTGGAAATCGTCAGCCGCGTCGTCGATGCGGGTGTGATGCTCAATGATTTGCCAACCAGCTTCTCGACGCCTGAACTGAATGTGCAGTGCAAGGAAGGCGAACCCCACGCGTTGGTGAACCAACTGGTTGCGAAGGCATCGTTTGCTGCACCGGCGACCATCAACACGATTGACGGTGTACGTGTGGACTGGCCGGATGGTTTCGGCCTGATCCGTGCATCGAACACGACTCCGGTGTTGGTGCTGCGTTTTGAAGGCCACACGCCCGAAGCCTTGCACCGTATCCAGGAAGAGATGCTGCAACTGCTGCGCTCGGTCAAACCCGACGCCAGCTTCGCCGAGGCCGCGCATTGAGCGAACGGCGAACGCCAAGACAGGTTCTTCCTTCCGGCGGCGACGCCCAGGAAGTGGGGAAACGTGGGGGCAAAATCCTCATCGTCAAACTTTCATCGCTGGGTGACGTGGTGCATGCCATGCCCGCTGTACAAGACTTGCGTGGTGCGTATCCCAACGCTGTAATCGATTGGGTCGTAGAGCGTGCGTTTGCGCCCTTGGTTACGCGCTGCGAAGGTGTGCAAAAGGTCATCCCCTGTGAACTGCGCAAGTGGCGCAAGACACCGTTTGCACAGAAGACTCGCGCAGAGTGGCGGGCTTTCAAACACCGGTTGCAGGCCGAGCGGTACGACGCGGTCATCGACCTGCAGGGCCTGAGCAAATCCGCACTGGTGGCCTGGCTGGCGCGCACTTCGCCGGAGGGCCGGCGCATCGCCATGGCCAACCAGACCGAGGGCTCGGGTTATGAAGCCCCCACGCGCTGGGTGGCCGATGTGGCCATACGTTTGGAGCCCCATGTGCATGCCGTGCGGCGTGCACGCCTGCTGTGTGCGCAGGCGCTGGGCTACACGGTGGAGGGGCCTGCACACTTTGGTTTGAAGCCGGGAGAACACGTGGCGCTGCCCTGGGACCCCACGGGCGGCCCCGGCAATTCCTTTGTGCCGCGCAAGGCCTGTGTGGCCCTGGTGCATGGCACGTCGCGCGCGGACAAGCAATGGCCCGTCGCCGCGTGGGTTGAACTGGGCCAGCGCCTGAACCACAGCGGTTTTGCCATTGCACTGCCACATGGCAATGCCGCAGAAAAAGCCACCAGCGACGCAATAGCTGCAGAGCTGGACGACGCCTGGGTCTGGCCGACCCTGGGGCTGGATGCGTTGACCGACACCATGGCCCAATGCGCCGGCGTGATCGGTGTGGACAGCGGCCTGAGCCATATTGCCGTGGCGCTGGGCCTGCCCCATGTGCAGATCTACAACTTTGACACCGCCTGGCGCACGGGGCCGCCCGCTGCCGAGCCCAAGGCATCGCCCCAAGTCAGCGTCTACGCCAGCCCTTGCCCCGATGTAGATGCCGTCTGGCAGGCCTGGGACAGCCTTGACACGCCCGTGTTGTGCCGCCAGTGATGTTTGTCCGCCCCCTGTATTCCCTGTTGATGTGGCTGCTGCAACCGGCCGTGCGCGCCAAGCTGCGCCGCCGTGCGGTGCATGAGCCCGAGTATGGCCAGCACGTGGAAGAGCGGTTTGGTGTCTACGGCGCGATGGATGCGCCATTGGGCGATGGACGCTTTTTTGTGTGGGTGCATGCCGTGTCGCTGGGCGAAACCCGGGCCGCTGCGGAACTGATTGCTGAATTGCGCACCGTATTGCCCGGTATGCGCTTGCTGCTGACCCACGGCACGGCTACCGGCCGTGTGCAGGGCCAATCGCTGCTGCAGGCGGGCGATATGCAGGTCTGGCAGCCCTGGGATACCCCTGGCACCGTTCAACGGTTCCTGAACCATTTCCAGCCCCGTGTGGGCCTGCTGGTGGAGACCGAAATTTGGCCGAACATGGTGGCCGCTTGTAAGGCGCGTAACGTGCCCCTGTGCCTCGTCAATGCCCGCATGAGCGAGAAGTCGTTAAGAGCATCGCTGCGCTTGGCCTGGTTGGCGCGCCCCGCCTATGCCAGCCTGCGCGCCGTGTGGGCCCAGGCTGCGCCCGATGCGGCGCGACTGGTCACGCTGGGTGCGCCGGTGAAGGGTGTATCGGGTAACTTCAAGTTTGATGCCACGCCCGACGCCGCGCAGTTGGCCCAGGGTCAGGCCTGGCACCGTGCGCAGGCCAATCCCGTCATCGTGTTCGCCAACACGCGGGAAGGTGAGGAGAGCAGTTTCCTGCAAGCCATTTTGCGAAATAGGCCTGTAGCCACCGCGAATTCTGATGGTAGTGCTACTACAAATATAGCAAGTTCGAAAATTCAGTGGATGCTGGTACCCCGCCATCCGCAGCGTTTTGATGCGGTTGCCGCCCTGTGTGCGGCAGAGGGCTTTAGCGTGTCGCGCCGTAGCCAGTGGGTGGACGAGCCAGAGCCCGCCGACATCTGGCTGGGTGACTCCATGGGCGAAATGGCGCTGTACTACGCGTTGTCGGATGTAGCCCTGCTGGGCGGAAGTTTTGCGCCATTGGGCGGGCACAACCTGATCGAGGCCACGGCCTGTGGCTGCCCGGTGGTGATGGGGCCACACACCTTCAATTTTGCGCAGGCGGCCGAGCTGGCGGTGGAGGCGGGCGCTGCGTTTGCGCGGCCCGACATGGCCCGCGCCATTGCCAAGGCACAAGCACTGGTGCAATCAGCGCCGGATTTGCACCAAGCGCAGGCCGCCGGCAAGGCATTGGGCCAGGAGCATGGCGGGGCCGCACGGCGCACCGCCTTGGCCGTACAAAAGTTACTGGGCTAGCCGCAGCGCCGGGCCGCCCCAAGCAAGGCTGCGCCCCCTCGGGGGGGCAGCGCAGTACGCGCAGCGACAAGCGTGGGGGTTATTGAGCTAGCTGGTTATTGATGGGATGCAGGTCATCAGCGGTCAGAGTACCGCTAGCCTGGCGCAGGCGCAAGCCGCCCACTAATACGTCGTAGCGGGCCTTGGCCAACTTGGCCTTGGTGTCGAACAACTGGCTTTGGGAATTCAGCACATCGATGTTGATGCGCACACCCACCTGGTAACCCAATTGGTTGGCTTCCAGCGCGCTCTGGGTGGAGGCCTCGGCCGCTTGCAGTGCTTGCACCTGGGCCTGACCGGACAACATGCCAAAGTAGGCGGTGCGTGTGGCCTGGGCCACGCTGCGTTTGGCGTTGTCGAGGTCGGCGCGGGCTTTTTCTTCCAGCGCCAGGGTTTCCTTGATGCGGTTTTGCGTGGAGAAGCCGGCAAACAGCGGCACCTTCAGGTTCAGACCCACCGTGCCGACGTTGACGCGGCTGTGGGCCGGTGATGCGGACGAGCCTTCGTTGTTGACCGCCGTGTAGCTGCCCACCAGGTCCAGCGTGGGCTTGTGGCCAGCCTCGGCCTTCCGGGTTTCCAGGCGGGCCACTTCCAGGTTCACGTCGGCCAGTTGAATGGCCGGGTGCCGGGTTTGCGATTGTTCCACCCACTGGTTGACGTCAGCCGGTACGATCGGCGCCAGCACCATGGGGGCTTTCAGGGGTTTGGGTTTCACGTTTTGTTGCCCGACCAGCTGGTTCAGCGCCAGCGACTTGACCAGCAAATCGTTTTCGGCGGCCAGCTCTTGGGCAATTACCAGGTCGTAGCGGGCCTGGGCCTCGCGTGAATCGGTGATGGTGGAGGTGCCGACCTCGAAGTTGCGTTTGGCCGATGCCAGTTGTTCAGCTACAGCGGTCTTCTGGCTTTTGACAAAGGCCAGGTTGTCGGTGGCTGCCAGCACATCAAAGTAGGCCTGGCTGACCCGCACGATCAAATCCTGCTCGGCCTGTTCCCACTGGGCTTTGGCCTGGTCCACGGACTTTTTGCCTTGGGCGTAACTGGCCCAGTTGCCCGGACGGTACACGGGCTGCGACGCGCTGACGGTGGCTGTCTGCGTGCCATAGTTGCGCGCGGCTGTTGGCGGCACTTCCTGGTTGGTTCCGGTGGCGGACACTTCCATCCCCGCGGACGGCAGTATCAGCGCCTTGGCTTGCTCGGCCCGGGCCATGGTGGCATCGAATTGCGATTTTGCGCCCTGGTAGGTGGCGTCATAACCCTTGGCTGCC
Source organism: Rhodoferax sp. (assembly GCA_043738115.1). Lineage (GTDB taxonomy): Bacteria > Pseudomonadota > Gammaproteobacteria > Burkholderiales > Burkholderiaceae_C > Allorhodoferax. Next base: position 47,393 of record JAYSZJ010000107.1, read on the forward strand.
TGGTACAGCTCGGCCAGGCTTTGTGCCTGCGCAGTGAAGGTCAGGGTGGCGGCCAGCGCCAGCATCAGCGGAGCCAAGCGAAATTTCGGTGCAAAAACTGTTAAGGACATAGTGTTGTTCTCAGGCTCTAAAAAAAAGTGTGGCCCTCATGCTGGCCAATGCGGGGTCTATCGGAAATCAATAGCGGGCAATGCTGGGGTCGAGTTCATCAGACCAGGCATGTATGCCCCCGGCGATATTGACCACATGTTCAAACCCATGGCTGTGCAAAAAGTTGGCCACTTGCTGGCTGCGGGCGCCGTGGTGGCACAGGCAGGCGATGGGCTGGTCGGAGTCCAACTCGGCCAGCCGGGCCGGGATGGTGCCCATGGGAATAGTCAGCAGCATGAAGCCGTCCGCGGTGACGCTGGCGGTCTGCAGCTCATGGGGTTCGCGCACGTCCAGCACCACGGGTTCGCCATGGGCGCGTGCATCGCGCAGCCACTGGGCCAGGTCTTTGGGGCGGACTTGCGCAATCATGGTGATGAGGGCCTCAGGTGTTAGAGCTTGAAACGCGAGGGTTCAGGGAAGTTTTGCAAACGCGGTGCCACCGTGTCCCAGCTTTGCACGGTGCTGAAGCTCGTGTCGCCGGTGCGGGTCACGATGGTGGCACGCATGATGGGCTCCTCGCCAACGATGGCGCCCAGGCGGCCACCCACCTTGAGCAGGCTCAGCAGGCTGTGCGGCACTTCGGTGACGGAACCGCTCATGGCGATCACATCGAAGCTGCCATCCGCTGCGCTCATTTTTGCGCCGTCGGCCTGGCGGACCTCCACGTTGTGAATGCCGGCATTGCGCAGATTGGTGCGCGCCTGGATGGCCAGTTCGGCGTTGATTTCCAGCGAAATGACGCGCTGAGCCATGCTGGCCAGCAGGGCGGCCATATAACCGGAGCCGGCGCCAATTTCGAGCACGGTGTCAGTGGGGCGCACGGCCAAATCTTGCAGCATACGGGCGTCCAGGCGGGGCTCCAGCATGCACTGGCCCAGGCGAATGGCTTCTTCCCCCGAGCCCATCAACGGGATCTCCAGATCGGCAAAGGCCAGGGCCTTGTGGGCGGCGGGCACAAAGTCTTCGCGCTTGACGGTGGACAGCAACCCCAGCACGGTCGTGTCTGACACATGCCAGGGACGAATCTGCTGTTCGATCATGTTGAAACGGGCTTGTTCGATGTTCATGTTGGGGTACTCCAGAGCGTAGGTTGGCGGTTCGCGGCAATTTTACTTGGCGCTGGTCGCGGCTTCGACCAGTGGCGCATCAACCGCCGTCCGTGTGCTAAGCCCGTAGAGAATGGTTTCAACCTGCACCGCCATGTACTGCTCGGGATCGATCTGCATGCCCGCCTCATGGCAGGCGCCCCAGCAGTTTTTCCAGGTGGCGAGGAACAGCATGGGGGCCAACACGGTGTAAACCCCGTACTTCTGGTCGATGGCGCGAAACTCACCCCGGTCCACACCACGCTGCAAGACCCGCTGCAGCAATTCGTGGCCGGGCTGGATCACCTCGACGTTGTAAAAACTCGCCAGCTCCGGGAAGTTGCCCGCCTCGCTCATCATCAGCTTGATGATGCCCGCAGCCTTGGTGGAGCCGATGTGCTCCCACCAGGCCTTGACGCAGTAGCGCAGCATGTCCGCGCTGCTGCCCTGGTAGTTCTCAAACTCGACATTCCATTCGCCAAAGCGGCCAGAGATGTTCTCGCGCACCACGGCTTTGAACAGCTCTTCCTTGCTGGAGAAATACAAAAACAGTGTGCCCTTGGACACACCGGCCCGCTTGGCAACTTCTTCCGCGCGGGTGCCGGCATAACCCTTTTCCACGAACAGCTCCAGCGCGGCGGCCAGCAGTTCGCCGGGACGCGCGTCTTTGCGCCGTTCGCGCTTGGCGCGTACGGTGGCAACGATGTGGTCGATGGGGCAGGATGAGGTCATTGAGTTACTGACTGATTGGTTATTAGTGTACCGTAAGGCCTTTGGCGGGTCAAGGCCAAGGCGACAGACGACAAGAAGTGTGCGATGAAAGCACGAAAACACATGACAGACGAAAATACAGCCCACATGATGCCAAAACTTAGCCGCTGCCATTCGCCACGCCTGCCCATGATCACCGCATTGACCGCGCGGGGCTGAACCCTATGTACCACGGCGAACGTTTCAACAGTATCAGCCACCTGGTGGGCGCCAGTTTGGCAGTGGTGGGCTCTGCACTGCTGATCACCATGGCTGCGCAGCAGGGCGACCTCTGGAAGATCATCAGCTTTAGTATCTACGGCACCATGCTGGTGACCTTGTATGTGTTCAGCACCCTGTACCACAGCGTGCGCGGGCGTGCCAAGGCGGTGCTGCAAAAGTTTGACCACTGCTCCATCTATTTACTGATTGCCGGTAGCTACACGCCGTTTGCTCTGGTGTCGTTGCGCGGCGTTTTGGGCTGGTCTTTGCTGGGTGGTATCTGGGCGCTGGCCTTGGTGGGGATCATCCAGGAGATCTGGTTTGCCAAGGGTGCGCGGGTGTTGTCGCTGGTGATCTACCTGCTGATGGGCTGGTTGGCGCTGGTGGCGGTGGTGCCGCTGTGGAAGGCGCTGACCCCCAGCGGTTTCACGTGGCTGGCAGCAGGTGGTGTGTTTTATACCGCGGGCATCTATTTCTATGTTGCGGACACCCGCATTCGCCACGGCCATGGCCTGTGGCACCTGTTTGTGCTGGGTGGCAGCATCTGCCACTTCTACACCGTGCTGGCTTACGTGGCCTGACGCCCCGCCCGGCGGCTTATCTGCCTTCGCCTGTGCAGCCACGGCCGTTGACCACACCATGCTTGGCTGCACAGCCGCGCGTTTACCCGCGCCTCTTTGCGCGGAGTCGAGCCTCAGCGAACCTTGGTACGCCCATTCAGAAAACCACGCATTGCTTCGATGCTGGCCTTGGGCTGGTCATTGAACATGAAGTGGCCGGCCTCGGCTAGCGTGATCAGTTGGGCATCGGATTGCGGGCTGAATTTCGCCATCATCCGGCGTTGCACGGTTTCACCTTGCGCATGGTTGCAAGCCCCACGCAGGAACAGCACGCGACCGGTGTAACGGTCCAAGCCTTGGGCAAAGTTCAGGCTCTTGCCCCATTCGGGGTCGCGCATCATGCGCCCCAAAGTGGCTTCAAAGGCGGGGCTACCTGATCGCCACGCTTGCAAGGGTGGCACTCTGCCATTGCACAGTGCATCGTGGCCTTGTGTCAGCGGCAGGATTTGCAGGAGGAACCAATCGTCCCGGGCGTAAGGGTCGCCGTGGGTGGAAATCCACCACTTGCCCAGCCAGGCCTTGGCAAAACCTGCCACCACGCGCCAACCTGGCCAGCCGCCGCTGGGTAGGCCTGCCATTGTGTCGGTGTCCAGAAAGCCCGGTTCGGCCAGTACCATGCGATCCACTTTGTTTGGATGGGCTCCGGCGTAAGCGGAGGCCAGCATTGCCCCCCAGGAATGGCCCACGATGTGGACCGGTCGGTTGGGGCTGAAGTGCTGGATGACCGCATCCAGATCTGCCACGAAACTGTTCACCGTGATGTGGCTGGCGGGAACGCGTTGGGACAGGCCGCTGCCTAATTGGTCGTAAAACACCACACGGTATTGGTCGGCCAGGGCCGAGAGGCCAAGCAAGTAGCGGTAGTCGGCGCCGGGGCCGCCGTGCAAGACCACCACCACGGGCGCGTCGGTGTTGCCAAAGGCCTCCACGTGCAACTTGTGGCCATTCAATGCCAGTTGCGGGAGCGCGGGGTCCTCCACCACGGTGCGGGGAACTTCGCCCAGAGCAGGCAGGACACTCAGGGCCAACAGGCAGGCGAGGGCGCGGGACACCCAACGGGTGGTGGTACGGGTTGTAACGGACATTTTTTCTTTCCTATGGGTTTGTGCAGGCCCGGATGTTCTGCTGATGGCGTTGGGCCGTCGATAACATCGGATAATTCGCCGCCGGGCCGCCCCTTACATGAAACCTGAACCACTCACTCCCACGGATTGCCGCAACGTTCTCGCGACCGCACAACACATAGCCCCCGTGGACGCGTCGGCGTTTGCCCCGCTGCTGCAAAACATGCGGGTAGTGCAACTCAAACCACAGGATGTTTTGCTGCGCGTGGGTGATGCGCCGCCGATGGAATGTTTTGTGCTCGACGGCGTATTACGCAGCTGGTTGGGCGATGCCCAAGGTCGCGCCGTGACGCTTGATTTCTACATGGGCCCCTGCGCCATGACACCCGCCATTGCGCGCAGCCGCGCGGGGCAATCACGCATCCATTGCGAGGCACTGACCGCGGCGCGTGTGGTGCTGTTTGAGGCCGAGGCTTTGAGTCGCACGATGATGGCCGATATAACGATGGCCCGCTGGGGGGACGCCGTGTTAACCCAAGAGCTGGTGCGGCGGGTGGATCGCGAGTTGGCGTTGGCCACCCAGCCCGCCAAAGAACGTCTATTGGCCTTGCGCTCCGATAAGCCTGGCCTGGAAGACGTGGTGCCCCACCACCATCTGGCCAGCTACCTCGGCATTACCCCCGTCAGCCTGAGCCGGCTGCGCGGCCAGTTGCGGCGGATTGACTAAATTGCTATCAAATCAGTAGCTATTCAGGCAATTCCGACGAGGGCTAGAGGCCGGAATCACTACATCACTTCTTGGCTGGAGGTGCCTGCGGGGGTGTCCCACCGGGCGCGTCCTTGGGCCTGCAGGCAAGGGGCCTGCCTTCGGGCGCAAAACAACTGCCTTTGACTGCGCCCTGTGGGGACGTGAAGCTGCAGTCTTGCCCGGCCTTCAGGGCCTTGCATACATCCAGCGCTTCCTGCGGTGGCTTGCGTGGTTGTTGGCCATCCGCAGGTGGCGCGCCCGAGGGTTGTGCGCACAACACGCTGGCCGTTAGCGCCAGCGCCGAAAGCACGGTGGCACGCGTGATGGTTAGTTTGATGGGGGTCATGTTCTTGCTCCTGAAAAACGGGCGGCACCCGCCGACCGATGCGTGCATTGTGTTGTGCAAATGTGGAGAAAAAGAGGAGACACTGGACCCGCATCAACCCGCAAAAACAGTTTCTTCCTTGAGTATGTTGGACCACAATTCTTCCGCCGTGTCCCTGCACGAGCTGTTGCTACCTCACACCAGCAAGGTTCAGCTGCCACCTCGCGCAAAGCCTAGGCGTAAGATTCCCCCCACGCGCCCGACCAATGGTTTTTACTGAGAACTACCCCATGACTTCAACCTCCCCCACCACCCTGCAAACCATCACCCTGGGGGGCGGCTGCTTCTGGTGCACCGAGGCGGTGTATGTGCAGGTCAAAGGCGTTATGGATGTGGAATCCGGCTACTGCAATGGCCAGGTGCGCCAGCCCAGTTATGAGGCCGTCTGCACTGGCACCACCGGCCACAACGAAGTGGTCAAGTTGGTTTATGACCCCGCCAAGATCAGTACGCGCGAGGTGCTGGAGATCTTCTTTGTCATCCACGATCCCACCACGCTGAACCGCCAGGGTAATGACACGGGCACGCAGTACCGCAGCGGCATTTATTTCTCCACACCTGAGCAGCAGGTTGTGGCCCAGGAGGTAATTGCGGAAATGGCGGCCAGCGGCACCTACAGCCGTGCCATAGTGACTGAGGTGGTAGCGCTGGACAACTACTGGCCGGCCGAGGAATACCACCAGGACTTCTTTGCACGTAACCCCCACCAGGGCTATTGCATGGCGGTGGCCGCGCCCAAGGTGGCCAAGTTCCGCAAGACCTTTGCGCGCTTGCAAAAGCCCTGAGTTTTTAGCGCCCACGTACACGCCAGGGCGGTCCGAACTGCACAATAGCGGGCGGTTTTGCTATTAGTTTGAGAGCCATACACACCCGCCGCGCGGGGGCTCTGTGCGAGAATTGACCCCATGAAGGCGGCGTATACGATCAAGGCAGTATGTGGGTTAGTCCTGCTATGTACCGCCATGGGAAGTGTGGCCCTGACGCTTGGCCGGGCACAAGGAGCGGTCTTTGTCGGCAAACCGCTGGATTTGCGTGTGCAAGTGCAGTTGGATGCTGCCGAGGAAGCACAGACCGCCTGCATGGACGCCGAGGTCTTTTATGGCGACACGCCGCTGGACACTGCCAAAATTGCCGTAACGGTAGAGCCCGGCGGTGCCAGAGGCCCCACCGTGCGGGTCACATCACCGGTTCTGGTCAACGAGCCCATCGTCACGGTTAACTTCCGCATGGGTTGCCAGCAGAAGCTCTCCAAACGCTACACCGTATTCCCCGAGGTGGCCACCAGCGTGGTGGAGCCACTCGCCCCGCAAGCCCCCATCCGAAGCACGGCCGCACAAGTGTCCCTGCCGGTGGTGGTGACCCCAACACCGGTGCGGCCAGCCCAGGTACCCCAGGCCGAGCGCACCCCCAAACGCGCCAAGACCGCACCTGCGGAGTCCGTGGTAGCGCCTGAGCGGCCCTCTGCCAAGCCGGCCCGCCCCGCACCTGAGCTATCCCAGGCGCCCACCACCCAGCCCGTCCGCTCCATCCCGGTGGCCAAGGCCAGTGGCAAATCCCGCCTCAAGCTTGACCCGCTGGATCTGTTGGTAGAACGTGACCCGGTTTTGCAGGCCACAACCGAACTGCTGACCCTGCCGCAAGAAAATGCCGCCCTGCGGGCCGAGGCCGCCGCTCTGTGGCGCTCGCTGAACGTCAGCCCCGAAGAGCTGTTGCTGCAAGAGGCCAAGACCAAGGCGTTTGAAAAAGACCTGAAATCCTTGTACGCCGTCACGGCCGAAAACCAGAAGGGCCTGATGGATCTGGTCGCCAAAGTGGAGCGCGCGGAATCCGAGCGCTATGCCAACGGCTTGGTCTATGCCTTGGCGGCGCTATTTCTCGTCAGCCTGATAACCGTTGCGTGGATGTGGCGCCGCATGCGTGCATCAAACCCTGTGCACTGGCAGGCTGGTTTGGACACTGGCGACAGCCTGATGGCCGAGCTGGTGCGGGCACCGCCGCCCCTCGGCCCGCGCGCGCCTGGCCCGGTCATGGCTCGCGACTTAGCGCCAGATTCCGAGCCTATTGCTGCCCCTGCCCCTGCTGCTGCACCTGTTCCCGTGCCTGCGATGTCCGATGCGTTGATGGATCTGGACCTGGATCTGGACGCGGTGGAGCCTGCACCGCTTGCACCCCCACCCGTGCCGGTGTCCACCGGGCAGCGCGTGCGTCGCCCCCTGGCCGAGGCTGTTGGCGCACCCAACGTGCGCGACCTGTCCCACAGCGTAGCCGGTGGACTGCGTGCCATTGATTCCACCGAACTGCTGGATGTGCGCAAGCAGGCCAGCTTTTTCATGTCTTTGGGCGAGGTGCAAAAGGCCATTGATGTACTGACCACCCGTATTGCACAGGCGGGCGAGTCCAGCCCCTTGGTATGCCTGGATTTGTTGAAGATCTATTACAAAGAGGGCCGTGAACCCGAGTACGAACTGCTGCGCCACGAGTTCAACAACTGGTTCACCGGCCGCGTTCCACCCATTGACGATTTCAAAGATGAAGGTCGCGCGCTGGAAAAATATCCCAAGGTGATTGACCAGATCGTCGCCCTGTGGCCCGACCCGCGGGTGCTGGAGTACATCGAAAACTGCATCTACCACCACTCCAGCGATGTCTACGAGCCGGACTTTGACTTGCTGGCTTACCGCGAGCTGCTGTTGCTGCACGGTGTGGCCAAACGTATCGTGCGCACTGCGGATGATGATGCCGACAGCCACGCCGCCGGCTTGGTCCGCATTGCCGCCCGCGCCCCGTCGGCCGACAGTGCGTTTGACTCGCTGAGTGGTGACCTGGGCCACCGCGTTGGTGCCCAGCACCGGGGCGCCTGGAGGCGCAACCCGGTGCGTGCGTCCAAACCTCCCGAGACAGATCCACAAGCGAATGTGGAAACCCGTGGCGCTCCCTTGGACGACCCCACGACGGATTTCAATTTTCTGGATTTGCGCTGATCAGCGCATCGTGTTCCAGTTGGTGTCTGGCGGTGCGTTCAGCTCCTGGTGGTTGAGCTGTTCCAGCAAAGACAGGGCCTCGGACACCAGGGCAGGGTCGTCCGATTCCAGAACTTCACTGGCCAGATCCCGCGCCTCGGACCACAGTTCCAGTGCCGCCGACTCCTGCGCCAAGGCCATGGTGATGGCAAAGTCGTAATTTTTGGAGCCCGGCGCATGTTTAACCGGGATCTGTTCGACCGCTGTCTCCAGCTCCAACTCGAGCGGGGGCTCGGGCACAGGTTCCAACGCCAACGCTGGCTCTTCTGTTTCTACTTCAGCTGCGGGTAATGGGTCCATGGTTGGTTCGTGTGAAGGTTGTGCATCTGGCGATGGTGCCTCCTCGGGCGTTACCCCATAGCCTTCCAATGCCAGAGAAAAATGTATCGCATCTGCGGCCTGTGCTGCGGCGGCGCCCGTCGATGGTTCGCCGGGCTGGCGCCACGGATCCAAGTCCAGATCTAGCTCGACTTCGGCCTGCGGTTGCGGCTGTGTTTCCGCAGCTTCTGTCACAGGCGGTGTAGCTGGGGTCTCCGCGGCATTGTCCAGCCAGGCATGTGCGCTGGGGGTGTGCACTTCATCCAGGTCCAGGTCCAGGTCGAGACCGATGTCCGGATCCGCGGTGGAGTAGTGGCTTTCGCCGTCTTCGCGCTCCAGAAAATGGGCGCGGGCTTCGCGTTTGTCTGCCAGCGACTTGCGCACCCGCATGACTTCGGTGGCCGCAGCCTCCGGATCAAAGCCCAGATTGGGATCATGCCGCGCGAAACCGCTGGATGGGTCAAACCCGTGTGACGAAAACTCGCTGGCAGCCGTGCTGGGCGCCCATTCTCGGGTGTTGTCCACCCGGGTGACGCTCTGGGGTGCAGTGGCCGCGGGCGCAGTGCGTGCGGCTGAAGGCGGCGGCATAACCGTGTGGGGTGCCTCCCGGAACCGGGCATGGGGCCTGTGCCACATGTACCACCAGACGATGAGCAAGCCCAGCGCCAGGGCCGAACCCACGCCCAGCAGTGCGCTGTTGACCGAGTTGAGCCCGGGCAGCTCTGCCACGATGGCGGTGTAGGGGTCCACGGTTTCCCGTGCCTGCAGTTTTTGGAGCGATTGTTGGGTGGCCAGCGCCTGTTGCTGCACGGCTTTGAGCTCGGCCTGCATGCGGTCAAAGGAGCTGACCCCGCCCGCAGGCGTGGAGGCGCCCGGCAGCGGTGCGGCTTGTTCTGGCAGTGATGTGGACGAGGGCAATTGGGTCTCAGCATGCTGGGAGCGGGCTGCCCGGCGCAGACACGGCTCTACATGATGCGGCGAATGATAGTGCATGCGCAGGCCAGCCCCCTAGAATGCAGCCTCCCGTTCGCCAACCCTGACGCCTACCCGTCCACCGACATGCCATCCACCGCTGACATCCGCATCCGCAGCGTGCGCCCGCTGATTTCACCCGCCATATTGGAAGATGAACTGCCGCTGGGTGACGCAGGGGCCGCCGCCATCCACCAGGCCCGCCGCGATGTGGCCAAAGTGATTACCGGGCAGGACGACCGCTTGCTGGTGCTCGTTGGGCCGTGTTCGGTGCACGATCCGGCCTCGGCCATTGATTACGCCCGCAAACTGGCACCGGTGGCCGCTAGCATGGCCAAAGATTTACTGGTGGTGATGCGGGTCTACTTTGAGAAGCCCCGCACCGTGGTCGGCTGGAAGGGCCTGATCAACGACCCTGGCCTGGACGGCAGCTTCCAGATCAACCGCGGCCTGCGCCTGGCGCGCAAGCTGCTGCTGGACGTGACCGACGTGGGTCTGCCCATTGCGACGGAATTTTTGGACACCACGCTGGGCCAGTATTACGCGGACCTGATCTCCTGGGGCGCCATTGGCGCCCGCACCACTGAGAGCCAGATCCACCGCGAGCTGGCCTCGGGTTTGTCGATGCCGGTGGGCTTCAAGAACCGCACCGATGGTGACCTGCAGGTGGCAGTGGATGCCATTCTGTCGGCCCGCCATCCGCATTGTTTCCCATCACTCACGCACGAAGGCGCGCCCGCCGTGTTGACCACCTCGGGCAATGAACACACCCACCTGGTGTTACGCGGCGGCAGCCGTAGCGGGCCCAACTTTGACGCCGCCCATGTAGCTGAGGCCATTGCGCTGCTGCAAAAGGCCGGCGCCCCCCAAGCCTTGTTGGTGGACTGCAGCCACGCCAACAGCAGCAAGCGCTTTGACCGCCAGCCCGAGGTCGCGCGTGATGTGGCGGGGCAGGTAGCCGCCGGCCAGCGCGCCATCATCGGTGTCATGCTGGAGAGCCATCTAGTTGCCGGCACACAGGCCGTGGTGCCCGGCCAGCCACTCACCTATGGCCAGAGCATCACCGATGCCTGCCTGGCCTTTGACGACACACTGCCCGTGCTGGAAGAGCTGGCCCAGGCCGTGCGCAGCCGCAGAGCCAAATAGCTACAAAATTAGTAGCGCAAACGCTATATTGCACGGGGGCTACAGCCCGGTTTTCCATAAGCGTTTGCCGTAAACAGCCCCCTGGGTGGCTGCGCTAGTCCCCCAGGCGGAACACCGACACGGCCTGCGCCAAGCGTTGGGCCTGCTCCTGCAGGCTGGCGGCTGCGGCGGCTGATTCCTCCACCAGCGCAGCGTTTTGTTGTGTCATTTGGTCGAGCTGGTTGACGGCGGTGTTCACCTCGCCAATGCCATCGGACTGCTCACTGGCCGCCGACGTGATCTCGCCAATGATGTCGCTGACGCGCTGCACCGAGCTGACAATTTCGCCCATGGTGCTGCCGGCGTTTTGCACCAGCGTGGTACCGGACGCCACCTTGTCGACCGACGCACCAATCAGCGCCTTGATCTCTTTGGCCGCCTCGGCGCTGCGCCCGGCCAGGCTGCGCACCTCGCTGGCGACCACGGCAAAACCACGGCCCTGTTCACCCGCGCGTGCCGCTTCCACCGCTGCGTTCAGCGCGAGGATGTTGGTCTGGAACGCAATGCCGTCGATGACGCTGATGATGTCGGCAATCTTGCGGGCGCTCTGGTTGATGTCTTCCATGGTGGTCACCACCTGGCCCACGACCGCACCACCGCGTGCCGCCACCTCGGCGGCCGATGCGGCCAACTGGTTGGCCTGGCGGGCCGAGTCGGCGGACTGGCGCACGGTGGCGGTCAGCTCTTCCATGCTGGACGCGGTGCGCTGCAGGTTGCTGGCGGTCTGTTCGGTGCGCACACTCAGGTCCTGGTTGCCGCTGGCAATCTCGGCGCTGGCCGTGCCAATGCTGTCCACCGACGCGCGCACCTGCGACAGCGCGGTCTGGTAACGCATGCGCATGCCTTCCACCTCGCGCACCAGGGCGCCGATTTCGTCGTCACGTTCGGACTGGAAGGAATAGGTCAGGTCCCCATCGGCCACCGCCTTGACAACGGTGGTCAGCTCACTCAGCGGCTGGCTGACGGTACGCCGCACCGCCACAAACAGCGCAACGGCCAGCGCAACGGTAGCCAGCAGCATCAGCCCCCAGATCATGAACATATTGCGCCAGTGCCGCTGCGTGGATTCGCTGTGCGACACCTCGGCAACCACCCAGGCACTGCCACCCTTGACCTTGCGCCCCAGCGCCCAGCGGTCGGCACCGCTGGCTTGCAACAGCGGGGCGGCTTTGTCGACCCGGCCGTCTGTTGATGCGGCCAGCGCAGCCACAAACTCCGCAGACGCAGGCGAGACCTCGCTCAACTTTTTGCCGCTGGCTGTGGGGTGGACCAGAAAGACTGCATCGGCCGGCGCACCGCGCGGGTCCATGACGTAGGCGCCACCGGTTTCAAAGAATTTGGCGCTGGCCACCAACTGGTTCAGCTCGGCCTGCAGCGGTGTCAGGTCCCGCGCAGCGGACAGGATGCCGATCAGTTTGCCCTCGGCATTCTTCAACGGATCGTAGTGGGCCATATAGGGTTTGCCTGCCAGCACCTCACGGCCGGTGTAGTGCTTGCCCGCCAGCACCGCCGCATAGGCGGGGTGGCTGCGCTCCAGCGCGGGGGGCAGCACCCGTTCACCATCTGCCTTCTTCAACGAGGTGGTGATGCGTACAAACTCTTCGCCCTTCTTGGCGAACACCGTGCCCAGGTTGCCGGTGTTGCCGGTGAAGGTGTCCACGTCGCCAAAGTTGTTGTTGACCGCGGCGCCATAACTTTTGATTTCGCCGGTGGCTTCGTCCTGCGTCATCGTGGCTTCAAACGATTGCTGCAGCGTCTTGGCCGCACGTTGCACCAGATCACGCTGCGTATCGTCGGCGGCATCCATGGTCTTGGCAATGCCTTCAATCTTGTCAGCCACCGAATCCTGCACCTGCTGGCGGGACGTTCGCCCGGCCACCAGGCTGATGGCCAGCGCCAACAGTACGAGGATGGTGGCGATGATGCCCATGGCCAGCAGCGTGAGCTTGCGGGCGACCGATTGGGGTCGCGTGGTCGTATTGTTGTTATGTGTCATGCATGCACTATTGCCGTTGGGGCAGGCAGCGTCAAGACGCGATAAGCCGCCATCAACCGTGTAAAGCCTGCAGGCAGCAAGCATTGTCAGAAGAGAAAGCGCGGCGGCTGGCCCGCCGGGTGCCTAGGGAATGTACCGAGCAAAACGGGCCCCAATTGTCGTTGCAAAGACATTGTGTTGTCATTTGCGGACGTAGCATTTGCGTCTCTTTTGCCATTGCCCTTACCCGTATGAAATCAAACGTCGACACCTCTTGCCCTGCTATTGCACACCACAGCCAGCCAACGCGCCGCCGCGTGTTGGGTGCGCTGGCCGCGCTGCCGCTGGCGGCTGCAAGCCTGGCAGCGCGCGCAGACGACACAGGCCCCATCCGAATAGCGCAGTCCATCGCGCTGACGGGGCCTCTGGGCGAACTGGGCCAAGCCATACACCAAGGCGCCAAGGTCTGTTTTGCCGCGATCAATGCCAAGGGTGGCGTAAACGGACGGCAGATAGAGTTGACCGCGGCGGACGACGGCTACGACGTCAAACGTTCTCTGGCCAATGTGAACGGCTTCATCGAAGACCGTAGCAACTTTGCGCTGTTCAACTGCATGGGCACACCAATGATTGAGGCCATGTTGCCCAAGGTGGTGGAGTCGGGCATACCGTTTTTTGCACCGTTTACTGGTGCCCTATCGGCGCGGCCAAAAAATGCGCGCAATGTGTTCAACATTCGCGCCAGTTATGCAGACGAGGCCGAGCAACTGGTGCAGCACCTGGCCACGGTGGGCATCAAACGTATCGCCATCGTCTACCAGAACAACGCCTTCGGCAAAGAGGTGTTCACCGCCACCCAGCAAGCCATGGCCCGCTACAAGCTGGAGGCCATTGCCACGCTGACGGTAGAGAGCGACGCGTCCGACGCTGAGGCGGCTGCCAAGAAAATTGCCGCGCAAGCGCCCGAGGCCGTGTTGGTGGGCCTGGCGGGCAAGCCCACCATTGCCTTTGTGAAGGCTGTGCGCCAGGAGCGCAAGGGTCTGCAGTTGTACGCCTTGTCCATCATGGGTGCGGCGGCCACCATTGCGACGCTGGGTGGCGATGCGACTGGCATGACCATCTCGCAAATCGTGCCCTTGCCCAGCAATATGTCGCGCCCCGTGGTGCGTGATTTTCAGGTGGCGTGGAAGGCGGGCAATGTCGCACTGGAGCCCTCGCATCTGGCGCTGGAGGGTTACATCAACGCACGTGTGTTTGCCGAGACTTTACGCCGCGCCGGGCGTAACCCCACACGCAGCAGTTTTATCGATGCCACCTGGAGCACCAAGAACCTGGACCTAGGTGGTTTCGCCGTCAGTTTTAGCGAATCCGCGATGAACGCATCGCGCTTTGTGGAGCTGACCATGGTCTCCAACAACGGACGCTTTATTCGCTGACAAAACACCTGCTTACACAGCAGCGTATGACATCGCACAGAACTGTTTTGCTACGCCATCTATCGTTAAACCAGTCCTGACGCAGCCTCACCTATGGCTCACGGCGTTCAGGGCTCTTTGCAACGAAATTCACCCCACAAAGGAAATTGAATATGGCAAACAAACACCAGCAACGAGGCGGTCAACAGGATCACAATTTTCAAGGCTCACGCGACCAGATGGGCCAAGGCGGCGAGCGCGGTCAGGCCGGTCGCGGTCAACAGTCGGCCTACCAGGACAACCAAGGTCAGTTCGGCGGCAACTATGGTCAAGACACCAATTACCGCGGACCACAGGAATACGGCAACCAGGGAAACCAGGGCGGTTTCCAGGGGCATCCAGACAATTCCAATACACGCTTCGGCAATGATGCCAACGGCGGTTCTCAGCAAGAGACCTACGGCAACTACGGCCTGTCGCGTGACAACGGCTACAACCCGCGCGAAACCAATGCAAACGACAACTGGCAGCAGTTCAACTACCGTTTCAGCCGATCGGACTCCCAGGGTGGAAACTACCAAGGTGGTCAGGGCTACCAGAGCGGTTCGCAAGGCCTGTCTGGCAACAGCGGCCACCACCACCATGATCACGACTACCACCAGTGGCGCTCGGAACAGATCAGCGCCCTGGACCACGACTACAAGGTATGGCGCGATGAGCGGTACAGCAAATTCTCCAATGAATTTGGCGAGTGGCGCAAGGGTCGTCAAGACAAGCAGTTTTCCGGCGGTGCAACGGGTGCCAGTGGTTCCAGTGAGTCGGACACGTCCTCGTCCACTGGCAACGCTAGCCAAGGCAGCGCCAGCACATCGTCCAAGAGCAAGTAAGGGAGATTAACCAACAAGAACCCCGGAGCCGTGGAACATGCGGTGTCGCACACACAGCGCATACCCAACACTTTTGGCACCGGGGTGCCCATCATGGGCCGGCCTTCTTTAGCCTATGAACGCTCCCGTTAAAACCGCGCGCAAACCGGTTAGTAGCAAGTTCGCCGCAGGTGAAGCGCTGGACGTGCAGGAAGCACTGCAGCCGTACAAGGCCAAGCGCAACTTCACCGTAACTGCCGAGCCCAGTGGCGATGAAACGCCTGCGCGGCCGCACGTTGCAGCAACACCCGGCTTGTCGTTTGTCATACAGAAACATTGGGCCAGCAGCCTGCATTACGACCTTCGCCTGGAGATCGATGGCACCATGAAAAGCTGGGCCGTGCCCAAGGGGCCAAGTCTGGATCCCAAGGACAAGCGGCTGGCCGTCCAGGTGGAAGACCACCCCATGTCCTATTCCAAGTTCGAGGGCACCATTCCCGTTGGCCAATATGGTGCCGGCCGCGTCATCGTCTGGGACAAAGGCGCGTGGATACCAATGGTGGATGATGCCCGCCAGGCCTATCTCGATGGAAACCTCAAATTTACGCTGCGGGGCCACAAGCTCAGTGGCAAATGGGCGCTGGTGCGCATGGGCAATAACAAGGGCGCTAAACAGCCGCCGTGGCTTTTGATCAAGGAGAAGGATGAATTTGCGCGCCCGTCTGCCAGCTTCAATGTAGTGGAGGCGTTGCCGGACAGCGTCGGCAAAGCCTCTGGTAGCCCGGCCAGTGCAGCGCCGCAGCGTGCAAGTTCCGATGCGAACCGACCCCAGCCCCGGCACAACCCCAAGCCGGCAGCACCTGCAGCGCCATTACCACCGGAGCTGAAGCCCCAGCTCGCTGTGTTGGTGGAGCGCCCGCCGGAGGTGGCAACACAGTGGATTTACGAAATCAAATACGACGGGTATCGCCTGCTCACACGCGTGGACAAAACTGCAGTGCAGTTGTTCACCCGTACGGGCAAGGACTGGACCCACAAACTGCCCGCTCTCCACCAAGAAATCAAGCGCCTGCAATTACCGTCCGGCTGGTATGACGGGGAAATCGTGGTGCAGGACCCCGTTACCGGGCGTCCTGACTTTGCTGCTTTGCAAGAGAGCATGGACAGTGCGCGCAGCGCAGACGTGGTATTGCACCTGTTCGACCTGCCGTACTTCGACGGCAAGGATTTGCGGCAGCAACCCCTGCACGTACGACGCGCCGTGCTGGAGAAATGTTTGCAAAAGGCACCCGAGTCGTCCCACGTCCGGTTCAGCCCGTCATTTGATGAAGACACCGGCAGCCTGCTGGCGTCCGCCTGCAAGCTGGGGCTGGAGGGCATAGTTGGCAAGCGCAAGGACGCGCCTTATGTGTCGCGGCGCTCGCCGGACTGGATCAAGCTCAAATGCCAGCA
>JAYSZJ010000108.1:0-13388 GCA_043738115.1 Rhodoferax sp.
AACTGGTCAGGGACATCGCCGAACGTGAGCGCATCGACAACGAGCTTCAGGCGCTGAACAACGACCTGGAGGCGCGCATTGCCTTGCGCACGCAGGAGATGCGGGCCACGCTGGACATGCTGGCAGAAAGCAAACAAAAGCTTCAGGGCATTGTCGACACCGCGCTGGACGCCGTGATCCGGGTTGATGCTGCGGGGACCATCGTGGGTTGGAACACACAGGCGCACCTGATCTTCGGTTGGACCTCGGAGCAGGCTCTGGGCCAGGCCTTGCATAACACCATCATCCCGGTGCAGCACCGTGAGGCCCATTTGCGCGGCATGGCCCGTTATATGCACGGCGGGGCTTCCACCGTGATCGATCGGCGCATAGAAATCACCGCACTGCACGAAAGCGGGCGCGAGTTTCCGATCGAGCTGGCCATCACCCGCGTCACGCTGGACAACCCGGAGAAATTCGAATTCTGTGCCTTCATCCGAGACATCACGCAGCGTCGCCAGGCCGAGGAAGAAATTCGCACATCGCTGGAAAAGCAAAAAGAGCTCAACCAGCTGAAATCTCGCTTTGTGTCTATGGCCTCGCATGAGTTCCGCACGCCGCTGGCCACCATCTTGTCCTCCTCCGATTTGCTATCGCACTATTACGAGCGTCTGCCCCCGCCTGAGCGCACCGAGCTGTTTGGATCGATTGCGTTGGCAGTCAAACGCATGACCAAGATGCTGGAAGACATCCTGGTGATAGGCAAGGACGAAGAAGAGCGCATGGAATGCAAACCCGTGCCCATGGCGTTGGACGCGTTCTGTGAGGCCATCGTGCAGGAGCAGCGCGCCGAGTTGGGTGGTGCTGGGCCGCGACGGCACAGTCTGGAGCTTAGTATCCGAGGTGATGGGCTGCAGGCTAGTTTTGACGAGAAGCTGATGCGCCACATCTTTGGCAACCTGCTGTCCAATGCCATCAAATACTCGCCTGGTGGCGGCAGGGTGGGCTTTGACGTGCATGGCGCAGAGCAGGCGTTTACCTTCCAGGTCAGTGACCAGGGTATCGGTATCCCGGACGCCGATTTGCCGCGCCTGTTTGAAACCTTTCACCGGGCTGCTAACGTTGGCAACATCCAGGGTACCGGCTTGGGCCTGGCCATTGTCAAACGTTCAGTCGATCTGCATGGTGGCACGCTGTCTGTAAGTAGTGTGTTGGGTAAAGGGACGGTATTTACGGTCTGCCTGCCGCGTATTGACCCGTAACGGGTTCCCTGTCGGACCCGCCCCAAGGGGCTTAATTGATTTTTGGTGCCGGGCGTGCGTGTTGCAGCGCCAGCTTGACCCGGTGCTCCAGCAGGGCGCCGGTAAAGGGTTTGACGATGAAGTCGGTTACACCCCCCGCAATCGCATTCATGACCATGTTCGAAGCATTTTCACCCGTGATCATGATGAAGGGCAGGTGGTGCATTGCGGGCGTGGCACGCACTTTTTCTAGCAGCTCACGGCCTGACATCTTGGGCATGTTCCAGTCACACAGGACCAAGTCAAAGTTGTGGATCTGCAGTTGCTCCCATGCTTCAAAACCATTGGTCACGGTGGACACATTGGCAAAGCCCAGCACGCCCAGCAGGCGGCGCAGGATGTCGCGCATTTCATTCAGGTCTTCGACGACCAGAATTCTGGCTTTGGCAGGTTCTATCAATGCATGCCCCTTGTTGCGCTTCAGGAAAGTGCGCTGTATGGTTTGCGATTTTTCAACCACAGCGCGACTTCTTCACCGGGCATGGGTTTTCCGTGCAGGTAGCCCTGGATCTGGTCGCACCCCATCTCGCGCAGCAGATTGTGCTGGTCCTCGGTTTCCACCCCTTCGGCAATCACATCCAGCCCCAGGCTGTGCGCCAGGTTGATGACCGCACCTGCAATGGCCTGGTCTTCGCGGTTGGTGCAGAGCTGGCGCACAAAGGATTGGTCCACCTTAAGCACGTCCAGCGGAAAACGCTTCAGGTACGCCAAGCTGGAGTAGCCGGTGCCAAAGTCGTCGATCGCCAGCTTGAGGCCCAGCGCCTTGAGTTGCTTGAGCACGTCCAGCGTGTGCTGCAGATCCAGCATGGCCGTGCTCTCAGTAATCTCCAGCTCCAGCTGGGTGGGGTTCAGGCCGGTGGTCTCCAGCACTGAACGCACATGGTGCAGCAAATGGGGGTCGGAGAACTGGCGCAGCGACAGGTTCACCGCGACCCGCAGCGGTGCGGCGTCTGCCGGTATGTGGGCCTGCCACAACACGGCCTGTTTGCAGGCTTCTTGCAACACCCAGGCACCCATGGGCACGATCTGGCCGTTGTCCTCTGCAATCGGTATGAAACGCACCGGTGAGACCAAGCCCAGTTCGGGGTGGCGCCAGCGCATCAAGGCTTCGAAACCGACCAGGCTGCTGTCCAAGGCCATGACTTGGGGCTGGAAAAAAGCTTGCAACTCGTCGCGCTCCACTGCTCGATGCAAGTCGTTGTGCAGGCGGAAGGTGGCCGACAGGTCGGACGTGGAGGAGGGCTCGTGCACCACCATGCGCTGGGCCGAACGTGCCCTTGCCGCCGCCAGCGCAATATCCAGCCGCGCCAGCATGGCGTCGGGCCGTTCGCCGTCCATGGCCTGTGCACAGGCTCCAATCGACACGACCGGAAACTGCTCTTGGCCCTCGAGTGTGATGGCGGCGGACATGGCGTCCAGCAGGGACAGCGCCAGTGCATCCAGCGGGCGACCTGTGGGCCAACTCGGCACCAGCAAGGCCAAGCGGTCTTCGCCCAGGCGCCCGATCGTGTAGCGGCTGTCCACCAAGTGTTCCGAAGCATTGGCCAGCAGGCTCAGGCGCTGTGCCATTTGGCGCACCGCATCGTCCAGCAGCCCGACCCCCATGATCTGGGCCATTTGCGACAGACTGTCCAGACCAATGACCCACAGGGCCGGGCCGTTACCTTTTTGCTCTTTTAGCGCTTGGCCCAGCAGCAGCAGCAGATGGCTACGGTTGGGCAGGCTGGTGACCGCATCAAAATGTGCCATCTGGTGGGCTTGGCTGGCCAGTTGACGCGACGCCAGCTGCAGGGAGGCGGCCTTTTCCAGCTGGGCGCGTATGCAGTCCAGCAGTTCGTCGCGCTGGAAGGGTTTGGTCAGGTAGTCGTCCGCGCCCAGGTTCATGCCTTCGCGCACGTCGCTGCGGTCGGCCTTGGCGGTCAGCAGCACGGTGGGGATGTGGGCCGTCAGCGGATCGGCGCGCAGGGCTTGCACCAGCTGGTGGCCGGTCATCTCCGGCATCATCACATCGCTGAGCACAATGTCGGGCAGGTGCTGGCGTACCAGCTGCAAGGCCTCGCGCCCATTGGGTGCCGCCCAGACTTCGTAGTCTTCCAGCGTCAGCAGGCGCGTCAGGTTGGCGCGGATGTCGGCTTCGTCTTCGGCAATAACAATGCGGTGGCTCATGCTGCGGGGGCCTCCGGTGGAAGGTGGGCCAACTGGGTGGCCAGCAACTGGCGAAGATTGGCCAGGTTAAAAGGCTTGGTCACATAACCGGTGGCGCCTTGCTGCAGCGCGGCTTCCAACTTTTCGGGCTCAGCACTGGCGGACAGGAATACAAACGGGATACCGCGCAGCGCGGGGTCTGACTGGGTTGCCGCCAACACCTCAAAACCGTCCAGGTGCGGCATCATGACGTCGCAGAGTATGAAATCGGGCTTGTGGGTGCGAATGGCCTCCAAGCCCAAAAGCCCGTCTACCGCCTGCAGAACCTGGTGCCCTTCCAGGGCCAGAAATCGCACCAGATTCTGGCGAATCGGGGCTTCGTCGTCGATGACCAGTATGCGTGCCATGTGCAGCCTCAAACAGTGGATGGGTTACCGGTTGCCAGTGTGACACGAAAGACGGTACCGCGCCCAAGCTCGCTGTGCACATCAATCGCGCCACCATGCATTTCTACCGATTTTTTAACGATGGTCAAGCCCAAGCCGGTGCCTTTGATGTCCGACACATTGCTACCCCTGTGGAAGGGTTCAAACAGTTCGGGCAGGTCGCTGGCTGGAATGCCGATGCCCTGGTCTTGCACCTCAAACACGGTGTTGCCTGCGTCGCGATAGACCTTGAAGACAACGGCACCCCGATCTGTGGAGTATTTAATGGCGTTGGACAGCAGGTTGCCCAGGATGTGGCGCAGTAATTTGGGGTCGTAGTCGCCGCGGGGGTCGGGCAGCTGGCATTGCATGTTTATGTTGGCGTGCGGGCTGCCCGATTGCTGTTCCGCCTCGTCCACGATAGATTGGCACAGGGCGACGACATCCAGCCGCTCGGGTTCGAACTCCAGCATTTGCGCGTCGGCCTTGTTGATCAGCAAAATGCGGTCCAGCATCGCGGTCATGCGCTGCACCCCGGTCTCTACACTTTGCAACAGTTCCTCGCGATCCTGGGCGGCCAGCCGGTCCTGGTACTGCTTGATCAATTGTGCGGATGAGAGGATGGTGGCCAGCGGCGTGCGGAATTCATGGCTGGCCATGGCAACAAAACGTGCGCGCAGTTCGTTGAGCTCTTTTTGCCGGTGCAGGGCGGCCAGGGTATCGGCCTGTGCGGCCCGCAGCTGCGAAACGTCCAGGAATGTGGCGATGAACTTCTGCGTGCTGCCATCATCCGCACCCACCGCAATGGCCTCCGCATGCACCCACAGCGTTTGCCCCAGTGCAGTGAGCAGGCGAAAACTGTGGGCCTGGGTTTGCCGCACCTCACCCGGCTGCGCGCGGCTGTCGACCAGGCTGAGAAAGTCGCTGGCCATGCGCTGGCGATCGTCCGGGTGCACCGAGTCGAGGATGTCCCAGCCGGGCAGGTTGGCGTTGGGCGGGTTGCCCAGCATGTCCAGCAAGCGCTGGGATGCGTGCATGTTGCGTGACGCTGCGTCCCACTCCAGGCCACCCACGTTGGCGCAGCGCACCATCAGGTCCAGGTGTTGGCGCTGTTCTTCCTGCCGCGCCTGGTGTGAGGCCATGATGCGAGCATAGATGTGTGCAAAGGCACTGCTGATGCACAGGATGGCACCCACCCGGAAGGCCGTCACGCCGTCAAACTGGTGGTAGCTCATGGTCACGGCAATCAACACGGCGGCGGCATCAAACACTGCTGACGCCCACTTGTTCGCGACCAGGTGCAGCATCAGCATTAACGCGGGGGTCCACAAGACGCCGACCAGGCCGCGCCGGTCAATGGTGACGGTCAGAACACAAATGGCAATGGCGGTGAGCACCGGGTCCGACATGGGCTGCGGCCGGGCACGGTAGATGGCCTGGGCATAGGCCAGGGCCACAACCATGGCAACCAGACACATGCCACCGGTGATGTAGTCGTGGTCAAAAAAATTCTTGCCGGCCAGCAGTACAAAAAAAACGGCGGCAGCGCCCAGTGCATAGCTGACCGGTACCCGCTGGGTGTCGATAACGCCGGCGCCGACCGGGGTGTCCACTTTTATGCCTCTTTGGTGTCCAGGCGAACCGTGAAACAGGTGCCCTTGCCAAGTTCGCTGCGCACCTCTATGCGCCCGCCGTGCAAGTCCACCGAATTCTTGACAATGGCCAAGCCTAGGCCAGTGCCCTGGATGTTGCCAACGTTGCTGGAGCGGTGGAAGGATTCGAACAAATGGCCGATTTCTTCGCTGGGGATACCGATGCCTTGGTCTGAAACTTCAAACACCATGTCCGTGCCCTGCCGGTAGATGTTGAAGCCTACTTCCCCCCCATTGGGTGAATATTTGATGGCGTTAGAAAGCAGGTTGCCAAAGATGTGGCCCAGCAACTTTTCGTCGTAGACACCCCAGCCTATGCCATCCGCAATCGTGGTGCGCACCGTGCACACTGAGTCGGGCAACTGGGTACGTGCTTCTTCGACCAAGCCGTGGCACAGTGCCACCAGGTCAATTTTCTCGGGGTTGAACTCCAGCATGTGGGCCTCCACCTTGCCGATCAACAACACCCGGTCCAACATACGTGCCATGCGTTGCACGCTGCTTTCAATGCTTTGGATCACCGCAGTTTTTTCTTCCGCCGGCAGCCGGTCGCCATAGTATTTGAGTAGCTCGGCCGACGACAGAATGGTGGCCAGCGGCGTGCGGAACTCGTGGCTGGTCATGGCCACAAAACGCGAGCGCAACTCGTTGAGCTCTTTCTGGCGGTCCAGCGCATCGCGGATTTCCTGCTCCGCCTGCTTGCGCTCGGTGATGTCCAGAAAGGTCCAGATCACGCCGGAATCAGGATCCAGCGGGCGCACACAACGTCCTGCGAGATGGGCCCAGAACAGTTCACCGTTTTTGCGCTTGAGCTGGCGCTCCGCGGTGTAGGTGCCAACGGTGGACAAGGCTTCGCGAGTAGGGGCGGCCACCGCGTGCCACTCTGCTTCACTGGCGTGCATCAGACGGGACGATTTGCCTATGAGCTCTTCGCGGTCGTAGCCCACCATTTCCGCAAACTTTTCATTGACCCACTCCTGCTCGCGGTTGCGCGAGAAAACGATGCCCACCAGCGCGCTGTTGAGTATGGCTTCGCGTTCGGACGAGGTGCGGTGCAGCTCTTCTTCCAGCAG
This sequence comes from Rhodoferax sp., assembly GCA_043738115.1. GTDB lineage: Bacteria > Pseudomonadota > Gammaproteobacteria > Burkholderiales > Burkholderiaceae_C > Allorhodoferax. The sequence goes on from JAYSZJ010000108.1 coordinate 6,576, forward strand.
TTTGCGGTCGGTGATGTCGGAGTAAAAGGTCAGTGTGGCGGGCTGCCCCTCCCACGGGACTATGGTGACGCCGATCTCCAGCCACTGGATCTCGCCATCCGGCTGCAAGAGCCGGATCTGGTACTGGTTGATGACATCTTCACCCGCCAGGCGTCGGCGCCGCCGTTCCTGGACGATAGCGTGGTCGTCCGGGTGCACGCGGTGCAGAAAACCGGTCGACAAGAAATCATCATGTGAGATGCGGGCAATCTCCGACGCCCGAGCGTTGGCAAACACAATGTGTTCACCCTGCAGCACGATCATGCCTTCGCCCACGTTTTCGATCACCAGGCGGTAGCGCTCTTCGGATCGGTGCAAACTGTCGATCATCATCTTGCGCTCGGTGATGTCGGAGAAAAACGTCATCGTTGCGGTCTGCCCCTTCCAGGGGATGACCGAGGCATGGGCCTCCAGCCAGCGCACACTGCCGTCAGGTTGTACGCAGCGGATCTCGAAGCGTTCGGGGATGACCTCACCCTGCTGACCCTGGCGCCGCAGCTCGGTGACATAGTCATGGTCGTCCGGGTGAACCCAGGTCAACACGCTATGCCCGACAACGGACTCCATCGGCCGTTTCAGGATTTCCAGCGCCATGCGGTTGACGTACAACACGATGCCGTTCTGGTTGATGGACATGCCTTCACCCAGATGCTCGACCACCACGCGGTTGAAGTCTTCGGACAGTTTGATGGCCTCTTGTGCCGCACGCCGGTCCGATATGTCGCGTATGAATGCGCCAAAACCCAGGCTCTGGCCGGATGGGAAGGACCAGACGGCCAGCTCCACCGCGATCAGTGTGCCGTTGCGGTGCTGTGCCTCCACCTCGATCAGGCGGTTCATGATGGTCGGCTGGCGTGTCGCCAGGTAACGTGTCAATCCGGCTTCGTGGGCCGCGCGGTGGGCTTCGGGAATGATGAGGTCTGAGAGTTTGCCGCCTACCGCCTCGTCGCGGGTGTATCCCAGCATCTTCTCCGCAGCGGGGTTCCAGTCTGTCACCATGCCCTGGGTGTCCATGGCCACAACCGCGTCGCGGGCCAGGCTCAGCAGGTTGAGCAAATGGCTTTCGCGGGCCTGCAGGCGCTCAACCGTTTGCTGCAGGCTTTGCACGCTGGGTGCAAGTTCCGTGGGGACGTTTGGCATGGTGTGCTGAGGTCTGGGTTGGACGATTGACTACAGTGTGACAGTGAAGCAGGTGCCTTCGCCTATTGTGCTGCGCACGGTGATGGTTCCACCATGCAATTCGACAGATTTTTTGACAATCGACAGGCCCAGACCCGTGCCGGCAATAGCGCCTACATTGCTGGCCCGGTGGAACGAGTCAAACAGATGGTGCAGCTCGTCGGCCGGAATGCCAATGCCCTCATCCTGTACTTCAAAGACGGTTCGCTCATGCGTGTTTGCCACCCGCAGGTGGACGGCACCGCCCACCGGTGAGTATTTGAGTGCGTTGGACAGCAGGTTGCTGAAGATGTGGCGGCACAGTTTTTCGTCGAAACCCTGGCTGTTCTCTGTCCACTGCCAATCCAGCGCGATTGTGCTCTTGGCATCCGGGTGCTGCAGTGTGGCTTCCTTGATCAGTTGTTCACACAGGGCTTTGAGGTCGACCGGTTTGGGACTGAAATCCAGCATTTCGGCCTCGGCCTTGCCGATCAGCAGGATGCGGTCCAGCATCCGGGTCATGCGCTCGACCCCGGCCTCTATGGATTCGAGCAGGCCGTCGCGGTCTTCGGCTGACACTCGGTCGCTGTAGTAGCGCAAGAGTTCGGCGGAGGAGAGTATGGATGCTAGCGGTGTGCGGAACTCGTGGCTGGTCATGGCTACAAAACGGGAGCGCAGCACGTTGAGTTCGCGCTGGCGCTCCAGTGCCTCCCGGATATCGTCCTCAGCCTGGCGCCGGGCCGTAACGTCCAGCAGGGTCCAGATCACGCCTGCATCCGGGTCGTTGTCTTCCACGCAGCGCCCGGCAAGCAGTACCCAGATTTTTTCGCCATTCTGGCGTCGGGTGTAGCGCTCGCCACTGTAGGTACCGAACTTGCGCAGGCTGTCCTCGGATTTGGCTTTCTCGGCCACAAAGGCCTCGTCGGATTCGTAAAAAATGCGGGGTGACTGGCCAATCAGTTCGTCGCGCTGGAAGCCGGACATCTCTGCGCATTTCTCGTTAACCCAGACGATACGGTCCTTGACGTTGAAGCTGATGCCCACCAGGGCCGTGTTCAGCATGGCCTCACGCTCAAACGTGGTGCGGCGCAGCGCCAATTCGGACCGTTGCACCGCCTCGGAAGCCTGCATACGTGCAATGGCGCCGCTGACGTGGTGGGCCACGTGGGCCAGCACTTCGGCGTCGGCCTCGGTGTATGTCGCACCGGGCAGATAACTTTGCACGGCCATCACGCCATCAGCGACGCCGCGTATGTGCAAGGGCACGCCCAACCAGGCGGTAAAGCTCAGGTCGCCCTGGGCCTGGGTGATGAAACCATCCGCCTGCAGCTGGGCCAGCCGTTTCTGGTCAATCCTTTGCGGGCGGTCGGAGTTAAGCACAAATTCGGTCAGACCTTTGCGCAGTGGTACATCGGTCTTTTGCAGCGTCTCACCGTCGCGTTCGTCCACGTAGTAGGGGAAATGCTTGACGCCATGGGCCACATCACACAGGCTGATGTAGCAATTGGGCGCCAGCACCAGCTGGCCCAGCAGCTCGTGCACCTTGGCGCAAAAGTCGTGCAGGGAGTCGCCTTGTGCGGCTTGCACCGCCAACTGGTAGAACACCCGGTACAGGGTTTCACTCTGGCGGCGCTGCCGGGTTTCACGCTCCAGCTCCATGTGGGCCGTGCGCAGTGCTTCAAAGGACTGTTTGCGTTCGATCGCCGTGGCCACATGGCGGGCGACGAAAGACAAAAGATGGGCGTCTGACGCCTGGTAGGCCACATCGGCGTCGTAACTTTGCACGGTTAGCACGCCACCCACGCGGCCGTTGATATGCAAGGGTACGCCCAGCCAGCTGTTGAAGCTCAGGTCGCCGGTGGCTTCGGTGATGTCGCCACTCTGTTGCAGCGCGATGTAACGTTCGGCACTGATCAACTCGGTCACGCCGCTGCGCAATACGAATTCGGTAAGCCCCTTGCGCATGGGCACATCCAGCTCTTGCATGGAGTCGCCGTCGCGTTCGTCCACGTAGTAGGGGAAGTTCAGGCGCCCAGGGTGGTCGCTCAGCAGGCAGAGGTACAGATTTTTGGCAGGTATCAGCTCGCCCAGCAGGCGGTGCAGGGTGCCGCCAAACTCAAACAAGGTCTCTTCTGTCGCAGCGCCTTCGGCGATCTGGTACAAAACCTTGTAGGTCGCGCTGCTGAAACCCGTTTCGTCAAATGCGTCCATGGTCGGGTTTCAGTGCGCAGGGGAGGGCTTCAGACTTAAATGTGAAGGGCGGCCAGGACGCCAACGACCAGGCCCGCAGCGCCGGCGACAAACATGGCGTACTCCAGCCATCGTTTTTTGGTCAGCAGGGCAATGGCAGCCAGTGCAATACACACCTGCAACACGGTGGTGGACTGCGCCCAGCGGTGGTGCTGGTGCATTTGTTGGTCACTCTTGCGGTCCCAGTCTGTAGCCTCTGCCTCCAGCTTGTCGGCCCCGAGCTTGATCTCGGCCTTTTCCTTTTCGTAGCGGTCGATCTTGGCTTGGTATTTGGCACGGTCGTCATCCTTGGTGGACAGGTCGCGCGACATTTCGGCCAGGGACTGCTTGGTGCTCTTGGACTGGAAGTAATTCCATTGGTTGGAGGCCTCGGTCTTCTTGATCGCTGCGTTGTTCTTAAACAGGCCGGCATTGGCCTGCGTGGCGCCGCCCATGTAGCCAAAAATGGCGCCTATGGTGGCAATGATCGCGGTGAACATCGCGATCTGATTGACCATGCCGGTGCCCTCATGGTCACCGTGGGCGCCTTTTTGTGCGTGCTCCAGCTCGTGGTCGTGGGGGCCGTGTACGTGAAAACCTTGTCCTGACATCGTGATCGTTCTTTATGGTTTGGTGTGCTGATAGGTCACAAAGCTGAAGTTCAGCCCGTTGACCGAAGTGTGGGCTTCCCGACTGGTTTCCCGCCACTGTGGGCCGAATTGTGGAGCAAACGCGTCACCTTCAAAATCAGCGTCGATTTCGGTGACCACGGCTGTGTCGGCAAAGGATAGGGCTTGGGCATAGATCTGCGCGCCGCCCATTACCCATACGTCATCGAACTGCTCACAAAGTGATAGCGCATTCTCTAGGCTTGACGAGGGCTGAGCGCCGATTTCGCTCCAACCTATCTGGCGGGTAACAACTACATTCATACGCCCAGGCAAGGGCCGAAAGCGGGCGGGGATCGAATCCCACGTCTTGCGCCCCATGATGACCGGGCAGCCCAGCGTGACACGTTTGAAATGTGCCATGTCTTCCGGCAAGTGCCAGGGCATGGCATTGTCTTTTCCGATGACGCCGTTGCGGGCTTTGGCCAATATCAGGTGCAGTTGCATGGGGTTCAGTCTTTCCTAAACGGCGACGGGCGCCTTGATGGCGGCATGGCTCTGGTAGTCCTGCACTTCAAAGTCCTCAAACTGGTAGTCGAAGATGCTGTCCGGCTTGCGTTTGATGTTCAAGGTTGGGTAGGGAAAGTGCGTGCGGCTCAATTGCAGCTCCACCTGTTCATGGTGGTTGCTGTAGATATGGCAGTCGCCACCGGTCCAGATGAAGTCGCCTACATCCAGGTCACACTGCTGCGCCACCATATGGGTCAGCAGCGCATAACTGGCGATATTGAAGGGCACGCCCAGAAAATTTTGACCACCATATTTTGTCCAATACGTTGCTGTTGCTAGTTTTGACGTGGATTCTGTATTGGACATTTCGAATTTTTGTATAAATCAGGAGGGGGTGCAGGGGGAGGGCCGAGCACTTGTGGATAAGTCATCGGCTGATTTCGAGGCATTCTAGTCATACCACCGTCAACATTCGGGACGGACCCAGCCTTCGACAAACTTTGAGTTGCACCTATTCGGCTCCAAAGAGTGGGCTTTGTTCAGCGAGGGCCACGCGATTCCAGTTTCTTTGGGCTCCGCGCTTCAAACATGCGCGCAACTGGGACCGAAAAAGCGCCGGCAAGCTTCTGGATGATGTCGGGCGCGTTGTGGATGCAACGCTCAATTTGGCTAACGGTGGTCGAATGAATTCCAGCCAAGTCGGCCAATTCCTTCTGAGTAAGTCCAGCTTTCTTCCTCATTTGCTGGACATTGATGGCCAGCAAAGTCCGCGCTTCTGGCTCCCGTGCCACTCTTGGATTGTCCCGTTCCTGGTTGCCAATCACGACAACCTCGGCCTTCTCGTTCGCATGTAGCCGAAGGCGCTTTACCAACTCTTCGGGGTGCAAGTCGAAAGCCTGCGCAATTCTAAAAATGGTCTCAATGGTGGGGTTTCGCTGTCCACGCTCCATCAAACTTATGAAACTGCGCGCAATGCCCGCTCTTAAAGCGAGGTCGGCTTGAGTAAATTGATTTGCAGCTCGCAGCTCAATTAAGAGATTAGCGAAGGCGCTTTCTATCGTCATACATGGGGATTAGTTAGCCCCCCATTCTTTAGCTTGAGCGTCTGCTAAAGTCGTACTATAGTACGCACAATTAGAGCATTGCTCTTATTTTCATTCCCTGAAGTGGTCAGTTTCGAGCCTCTAGCTTCGGTTGGGGCATACGTTTTTTTGCCACTTCGCGGATATCGAGCAACACACAGTCAATCAATTTGCGTTCAGAAGATTCTTAATGGAACAGAACAAGTGAAAGAAGCTCCCGTTACCGCACTCCCCACTTACGTACTCCAGGGATGGCGGGCGATTGGCATTGGAGATGCCGTGTTTTTTGAAGGCTGCCTGACTGTCCCGGAGCGCGTTATGTCTGGTCGCATCGAGTACTTTGACAGAAAAACCCAGCGCGGCGTATGCGATGCAGGGCTGGTCTGGCAGGTGTCTCCAGACACCGTCTACTGCCAAGACCTAGAGGACCGTACAGCGGAACTTTTGTTTCGCATGGAGTGCCCGGAGGCGGCGCGGCATGTATAACGCTTTGCGAGCAACAGAGACTTCCCGCGGCCGCGGGCGATTGGTGCTGTACCTTGACTATGACGGCGTGCTGCATCACGAAAATGTTCGCATATCAAATAAGTCTGGACCGTTCCTGCAGGCGCCCGAGCGCTATCGGCTTTTCCAGCATGCCGATTTGCTAGCAGAGCTACTGCTGCCATACCCGGACCTGCTGATTGTTCTCTCTACATCCTGGTCCGTCCGATACGGAGTGGCCACCGCCGCGGCCCGCCTCCCTGAGTCAATCCAAGACCGCGTCATAGGCGGAACCTTTCATAGCCGCCACATGCATGTAACGGAGTTCCTGGAGCTCCATCGGGGGCAGCAAGTTACGGCAGACGTTGCACGGCGTCAGCCGCGCGATTGGCTCGCGTTGGACGATGACATGGAGGGCTGGGGTAGCAGTGCCCGTCATCACGTTCTTACCCACCAATATGAGGGCATCAGCGACCCTGAGGTGCTCGCCCTGCTCAAAACAAAGCTGGAGGCAATGTGCAAAACCAAGAAGACCAAGTGACTGGGGGCGTCTGGCCATTGGCCAGCCACGCCGAAGCCCCTGAAATACTTGTGCAGGACTGGGAAATCCACGAAGTGCAACTGCCCGGCCGGACTGACTGTTGCCGCCGACCGAAAATTGACAGTCTGAAGTCGAGAGTGCCGATCCAAAATTGACAGGGGTG
>JAYSZJ010000109.1:0-62649 GCA_043738115.1 Rhodoferax sp.
ACTTTCCGACCCGGTTTCACTACAAAAACAGTAGCGAGCTGTATAGATTCCACGGTGGCTACAGCCCGATTTTCCTTAGAGCTACTGCCAGGAAGGCCAAATATTCAACCATATGGTTGACAGTCGCACATCCCCGACCTATTATCAACCACATGGTTAACAATGAATCTCTGTCGGTGGATCTGGTCTTTCGCGCGCTCAGCAGCGGTCCGCGCCGCGACATCCTCAGGCGCACGGCGCTGCAGCCCTGCACGGTGACCCAGTTGTCGGCTTACTTCGACATGAGCCTGGCGGCAGTGTCCAAACATGTCGGCGTGCTGGCCAAGGCCGGGCTGGTTTCACTGTCGCGCGAAGGCCGTCTGCAATGGTGCAGGCTGAAACCCGAGGCCTTGAAACCTGCGCGGGCGTCCATCGACGAGATGTACGCCTTCTGGGATGCACGACTGGACGCGCTGGAAGCCGTTCTGGTCGAGGACGCTCCGCCAACACCCTCGCCCAGCGAAACCTGAAATGGCACAACAAGCCACCGTGACCCTGACCCGGGTGCTGCGTGCGCCGATAGAACGGGTATTTGCGGCCTGCAGCCAACCCGAACTGATTGCCCGGTGGTTGATCTGTTGCGACAGCAACAGCGGCACAGCCACGGCCACCAACACGCTGGAGGTCGGCGGCCGATACCGCGTCGACATGGTGCGTGACGGGAAGGTGTTTGCGCAGATCGAAGGCGAGTACATAGCCATAGCCGCGCCACACCGCCTGGTCTTCACTTGGCGTTCGGCCAACGTAGGTGTGCAGGACAGCGTGGTCCACATCGACTTGCGCGACGCGGGCGCTCACACCACTGAATTGCGACTTACCCACGCGGTGGACCCCGAGACACTGGACGGCCAACGCTTCACCGTGGGCTGGACCCAATCCCTTGCAAACCTGTTGAAACTGATGGAGATGCTCCCATGAACACCGATGACACACTAGCCGTCGTGCAGGCCTACTTCCGCGGCTGGACGAGCCGGGACTACGACACGGCGGCGCAGCAGCTATTGCCAGCGCTGGCAGTGGAGGTACCCGTCAACCACTACCCCGATGCAGCTACCTTTGTCCAGGCCTTAACCCAATTTGGGAACCTGGTGGACCGTGTCGACTTGCTGGCGGAGTTGGCATCCGAGAGCCAGGCCATGCAGCTGTACGACATGGAGGTGCGAGGCATGGGCACGATACGGGTGGCAGAGCACTTCACGGTACAGGACGGCAAGATCACCCGGCTGCGCCAGATTCACGACACCCATGCCATCCGTGCCGCAGGACTGGTTGCAACGTGACCCCACCCGGTTTGCCAAGCGATTTTCAGGCGATCGTGGATGCGTTTGCCGACGTGCCTGGGGTCAGCAGCAGTGCGGGTTGGGCCAAGGGCAATACGGTTCTCAAAATCAACGGCAGCATCTTTGCGATGCTGGCGCACGGCCATCTGGTCGTGAAACTTCCCGCTGCCACCGTGGACACGATGGTTAAGAGCAGAACAGGAACCCGGTTTGATCCCAAAAACACCGGCAAAGGCATGCGCGAATGGTGCCAGGTTGCAGCGGGCCAGGGAGACTGGCCAGCCCTGGCGCAAGCGGCTTATGCCTTCGTCGCCCAAATTCCTGCGATCAATCGGTCGTAACCACCAGCGATTGCCAGCCCACGCGGCAGCTACCAACCTTGATGCGCAGCTCACCCGAACCCTTGACTACCAAGGTGACGGTTTTCTCGCTGACATTGCCCCGTGTCCATGGCATAAAGATACTGATGCCGTGGTGCAAGCCCTGACCCCAGCCATCGAGTTGGCCGATGTCCTGCACCGACTCGGCGGGTGAAACCACGGAGTAGTTATCGCCCTCCACACCCAAGCGTAGGCTTTCCGAAATCGGCAGGTCCTTGGCCGAGGTCATGCCATAACTTCCCAGGTAACCGCTGTTGCGCACGCGGACTTCCACACGCAGATGGGTATCGCCCAGCTTCTCGGTTTTGACATGCTCCACATGGATGCGTGGCACCAGGGCCGCAACCCGCAGAAAGGCCGCACTTTGCTTCGCACAGGTTTCAGCCAGTTTTTCAAGTGGTGGGTTGCTGACACCCACACGTCCGTCGTAACCACCCACCTCGACAGCTCCAAGTTGGGGGTGGTTAACAGCGCGCCAGGGTTTGAAGATGCGGCCCTGGTTGATGTCGCGGTCCATCTTCCACAGCGCCACAAAGTCTTTGCGTTGCAGGTGCGTGTAGTGGTCCACAAACGGCTTTTTGCGTTCAATGCCCAATTGCGTGAACAGGTCCCACAGCTCCACCACGTACGCCAGGCAGCCACGCTGGTGGTAGGCCCAGTCCATCAGGTCACCGTGCAGGGGTTTGTCGGGCTCGTACAGAAATTCGTGGAAGCCGCTGACCGTGGGGTAACCGGTGTGTTCGGTCATCCAGGACTCAACCTGTTTGTACATGGCCAAGTCGGTCTGGTCCATCTTGTTATCAGGCTTGTCACCCATGGGCCGAATCACAACGCCCCCAAAGGTATGCAGGTTTAGCCAGGCGAAGATGTGGGGGTGGCTAATGGCAAAGTCCATCACCGCGCGGGTCTCGGGCGCGCTGCCGGGGTAGTGGCCAGCACCGGCTTGCTCGGGCTCCGGCTTCCAGTGGTGTGAAAAATTGCGATTGAAGTCGTACTGGTTGTCGCCCAAGAAATAGGGGTCTGGGATGTGCTGCCCATCAAAATTGGAGATATGTCCTTCGGGATAGAGCTTGTAGAAGGGTCCAGCATCTTCTGGCAAACGCGGCACCATCACCGGTGGATTCAACGGCACACCGTCATCACCGCGCAGCTCCACAACTTCGCCATGCGGGTCTAGCTGGCGCATAGTGGCCATCAAACCGTCGCCATCGACATCGGAGGCCACCCAATGCGGGTGTGACTGGTTGGCCCGCTCATTGACCGGGCTGGAGCGCACATAACGCCCGGTCTTCAAAATGGCCTCAGCACCGTCGGGTGACATACGCGGCACCACGTAAAACAGCGTGTTGCGAATCGCCTCCGCCATATGCGCGGGCAGGGGCTTGCCGCCAGCCTCGTCTTTGCCACCGTAGATGGCAATCACGTCTTCCGCCATGGCCAGCGCGACGCTAGAGCCGCAGACTTCGACGGCGTGCATATTGCCGTCAATCCACACCGCAGGGCGCACCTCCTCCGGGTTGCGTCCTATGGTCAGCAGGGGAATGTCGCGCCCCTCGGCGCTCTTGCCCAGGCTGGACACAGAAACGTACTCGGGGTAAGACGTGGCCCAGGTCGAGAGCTGGGCGGTGAGTTCGGCGTAGTCTAGGTATTGGGTGCGAAACATAGTGTTGAGTGTGTAGTTGCCAGCCCATACTTTACGCGGACCTAGAGACCCCCTAGGCCCACACCCTCAGTCCAGGCGCTCCATGCGAATGGTCTTGGCAAAACCCATCACGGTCGGCATTTGCTCCAGCGCGGTCGTGGCCACCCGCAGCAGGCGCTGTTGTGTGGACTCGGTCTGCACCACCACGGCGCTCAGTTCGGCGTCATGCGGATGGTCCAGCACATCCACTTGCCGAACGCGCACCCCAGCCGCGGCCAGTTGGGCCAGCACCTGGGGCAGCGTACGCGACAGCTTGGCTACGTCCAGCCGCAGGTAGTAGGCAGTCTCCACATCTTCTATCGCAGCCACCGGCAGTGCAACGATGGCGCTGTGCTGGAAGGCCAGGCTGGGCACACGGCGCGCAGGCTCCACACCGCTGGAGCGGGCCAGGTCCACCAGGTCGGCAATGACGGCCGATGCCGTCTGCTCGGACCCTGCACCTGCGCCGTAGTACATGGTCACGCCAGCGGCGTCGCTCTTGACCATGACCGCGTTCATGGATCCGTTGACCTGGGCCAGCAGATGGTCGGCCGCCACCAGGGTTGGATGCACACGCAACTCCAAGCCTTGCGGATTGCGTTTGGCAATGCCCAACAACTTGACGCGATAACCCAGGCGTTCGGCAAAGGCCACATCCATCGCGTCCAGTTGTGTGATGCCTTCCACATGCAGCTTGTCGAACTGGATGGGCACACCAAAGGCGTTGGACGCCAGCAGCGTCAGTTTGTGTGCGGCGTCCACCCCTTCCACGTCAAACGCCGGGTCGGCCTCGGCATATCCTTTGGCTTGTGCATCGGCCAGCGCTGCGGCAAAGCTGGCGCCCTTGTCACGCATTTCCGACAGGATGTAGTTGGTCGTGCCGTTGATGATGCCGGCAACCCACTCGATGCGGTTGGCAGTCAAGCCCTCGCGCAGCGCCTTGATGATGGGGATGCTGACGGCCACCGCGCCCTCATAGGCAACCACAACACCTTGCGCCTGTGCGGCGGCGAAGATTTCACTACCGTGCACGGCCAGCAGGGCCTTGTTGGCGGTGACCACGTGTTTGCCGTTGGCAATCGCCTGCAGCACCAGCTCACGTGCGACGGTGGTACCGCCGATGACTTCGACCACAACATCAATGCCCGGGTGGTTGACAACGAGGAAGGGGTCATCGACCAGCTCCACATCAGCATCGTCCACCAGGCGGGCAGCACGTGCGAGGTTGCGCACGGCCACCATCACAATCTCAATTGGTCGGCCGGTTCTGCCCGCAATCAGCTCCGCGTTGCGTCGCAGCACCGTATAGGTACCCATGCCCACCGTGCCCAGACCCAACATGCCAATACGCAAAGGCGAGATGGCTTGCACGGGCGAAGCATAGGAATGGCTATTGACAGCAAAGCTGGCTTGGTGATCTTGGTACATAAAACTCTCTCCGACGAACAGTTGCTAACCCAGCTGCCTGTGCTGGGAATGTTCTATCGGGGGGAGAGACACCAGTAGGCAGCCGGAACGGCCACCTGAACGACGCTCAGGCGGCCGTGTTCATAATGGTGGTAATCATGTTGTGGGCCATCACGGGCGCACCGCCACACACCGCTTGCACGGAGTGAATGGGGTGGAGCTTGGAGGGGCACAACATGGCTTTGAGCATACCACGCTGCTTTACCATTCCCCCATGAACAGCAGCCCCCCTTCAGATCCCGCCCGTGACGGCACCCATAACAACAGCCCTTTTGTGCTGGTGCTCGGTGGCGCCAATATGGACATCTCGGGTAGCACCACGCAGCCACTGGTGTTGTCTGACTCCAACCCGGGGCGCATCCGCTGCGCACCCGGTGGCGTGGCCCGCAATGTCGCAGAAAACCTGGCACGGCTGGGCAACACCACCCGCCTGCTAACGGCCGTGGGGGACGACCTGTACGGGCGCAGCCTGCTGGACACGACGCGCCACGCAGGCGTGGACGTCAGCAGCAGTTGGGTGCTGGCGGATGAAGCCACTTCGACCTACATTTCGCTGCACGGCCCTGATGGGGATATGGCCGTTGCCGTGAATGACATGGGCATTCTGGAAAACATCACGCCGGAAAGCCTGGCACCCCACGCGCCGTTGGCGCATCAGGCCACGGCTCTGGTTGTGGACTGCAACGTGGGCGCACCGGCGCTGGAGTGGTTGTTTGCCAACCGCGGCGCTACGCCGGTTTTTGTGGATGCGGTGTCGGCCTTCAAGTGCCAGCGCATTCGACCGTGGCTGGCCCACGTGCACTTGCTCAAAGTCAATCGTTTGGAAGCCCAGGCGCTGTGTGAGTTTGCGATCCAGACTGACGCTGATATCGAACGGGCCGCGCAGTGCTTGCACGCGCTGGGCGTGGAGCAGGTGGTGCTGAGCCTGGGCGAGCGCGGCGTCTACTGGAGTGCGCGCAACGCAGGCCAAGGCTGGCATGCCGCGCTGCCCTGCACCGTAATCAACGCCACCGGCGCGGGCGACGCGTTGATGGCCGGCCTAGTGCACGCCTTTGTCGCCGGGCTGGGCCTGCGCGCAGCCATACCGTTTGCACTGGGGTGTGCGGCGCTGACCTTGACAACAGAGCATGCCAACCATCCGGGGCTGTCGGTGGCGGCGGTCGCCCAGTGCATGCACAATGCCAACCCACTATGACAAACACGAATTCTTATCTCGACATCCACCCCGAGGTAGCCCATGCCTTGGCGCACAACCAGCCAGTGGTGGCTCTGGAGTCCACCATCATCTCGCACGGCATGCCCTACCCCCAGAACGTGGCAACGGCTCTGGAAGTGGAGGCCGAAGTGCGCAAACACGGCGCGGTGCCGGCCACCATCGCCATTATTGGCGGGCGACTCAAGGCAGGCCTGACACCAGCCGAGATCGAAGTGCTGGGCACAACGGGCCGCAGTGTGACCAAGGTCAGCCGGCGTGATTTTCCCTTTATCGTGGCGGCGGGTGCCACGGGCGCGACCACCGTGGCATCCACGATGGTGATAGCCGCGATGGCCGGCATACGCGTGTTTGCCACGGGTGGCATAGGCGGCGTGCACCGCGGTGCTGAAACCAGCTTTGATGTGTCGGCCGACCTGCAGGAGCTGGCGCAGACACCGGTGGCCGTGGTCTGTGCCGGTGCCAAGTCCATCCTCGACCTGCGCCTCACACTCGAATACCTGGAGACACATGGCGTACCGGTGGTGGGTTACCAGACCCCGTGCTTGCCCGCCTTTTTTACCCGCGACAGCGCGTTCAAGGTGGACTACCAGCTCGACACACCGCAGGCTATCGCCGGGGTCATGCATGCCAAGTGGGCCATGGGCCTGCGCGGCGGCATGGTGGTGGCCAACCCGATCCCGGAAGCCTTTGCGATGCCCCGCGCTGCCATCGATGCAGCGGTGGAGCAAGCGCTGCAAGAGGCACATGCGCAGCGCATTGGTGGCAAGGAATCGACACCGTTTTTGCTGGCACGCGTCTGCGAGTTGACGGGCGGCGACAGCCTGGCCGCCAACATCCAACTGGTGCTCAACAACGCCCGGCTGGCATCTGCGGTGGCCCAGGCCTATGGGTCATTGGCCTGAAACATTGCCCCCACGCTCCACCGTTTCGCGGGTCGCTGCCCCCCCGAGGGGCCGCGTTTCAGCTTGGGGCGGCCCGGCGCTGAAATGGACCACTAGCTCTCGAACGCACGCTCCAGCTCATCCACCAGTTGGCCCACATAGGCCACGGCCTGGTGAATGGGTGTCGGTGTGGACATGTCAATGCCCGCGGCCTGCATCAGCTCCAGTGGCTTCATCGTGCCGCCGGCCTTCAGCACATTCAACCAGCGATGCACGGCAGGATCACCTTCTTTCTGGATCAGATTCGCCATCGCCGTAGACGCCACCAGGCCCACCGAATAGGTGTAGGGGTATAGGCCCATGTAGTAGTGGGGTTGGCGCATCCAGGTCATGCGGGCACCGTCATCTATCTCTACCGTGTCGCCCCAAAACGCGCTCAGGATGTCGCCCTTGCGCTGGTTCAACACGGCTGCGGTGATGGACTGGCCGGACTCTGCCAGTGCGTAGATCTGGCGCTGCAACTCGGCCTCCAGCAGATGGGTGACGAAGTTGTGGTGGAAGGTGCCCAGCACCTGCATGATGACGGAGCGGCGCATGCGCAGGTCACTGTTTTTGCCCAGTATGTGCTGTGCCAGCAGCATCTCGTTCATGATGCTTGGGGCCTCGACAAAAGGCATGCCGGGGCGGGTGTTCACAAACCGCTGGTGCTGCATGGCCAGGCCAAAATGGCCGCCATGGCCCAGCTCATGCGCCAGTGTGAACACATTGCGCATGGTGTCGGACCATGTGATCGAGATGTAGGGGTGCACACCGTAGGGAGAGGCGCAAAAGGCGCCGGACGATTTGCCAATGTTGTCGCTGCGGTCCACCCAACGCTGTGTCATCGCCTTGTGCGCAAAGTCGCAGTACGCGGGGCCCATCACGGCCAGCGAGTCCAGGATCAACGCGCAGCCTTCGTCGTAGCTGATACGTGGGTTGAACGCAGGGTCCAGCGGCGCCTTGATGTCGCAGTACAGCAGCTTGTCCAGCCCCAGCACGCGCCGGCGCAGGCGGGCATAGCGCTGCATGTGTGGCGCCAGCTCGGCCTGGATGATCTGCACGATATTGGTGTACACGGTGCGCGGGATCTTGTGCGGATGCAGCAAGTAGTCCTCAGTGCTGGCGTAGTTGCGCAGGCGGGCCATGGCCACGTTTTTATTGACCTCGGTGGCAAAGGTGGCCGCATAGGTGTGGTTGTAGGCCTTGAGCCCGGCACTGAAAGACTGCCAGGCACCGCGGCGCACACTGGTGTCGCTGTGGGCCTCGAAATTGGACTCAAAACCGTTGACGGAGTTGGCATACGTAGTACCCGCTGCATCGGTGAACGGTGCGAACTGGATGTCGTTGCTCTTGGAGCGGCTGTACACCATATAAGGCGCGCCCAGCACCTGGCCCAGCGCGGCCAACACACGTTCGGTGTCCGCGCCCAGGTGGTGGGGCTTGAGATCCAGCAGATCCTGCAGGTGTACGCGGTGCACAGCCAGACCCGGCTCCTGGGCCAGATACTGCTCCAGCCGGCCATCCGGCAATTGCAGGATGTCGGAATCCACAAAACTGATGCTGGCGCTGAGCCGGGCCTCCAGCGCGGCCACCCGTGCCATGGCGCTCTGGTATTGCGGATTGGTGCCGTCCTGCGCGTTGCGCAGGTGCGCAAAGGTGATGATGCGCACAAAACGCTGCTGCAACGCCTCGACCGTGTCCAGGCATTCCAGCAGCGTGGCCGCGCCTTCACCCGCGCGGCCCCGGTATTGGCCCACGCCGTCACACGCGGCATCCACGGCGGTGTATTCGGCCTCCCAATCGGCATCGGAAACAAACAAATCATCAAGGCACCAGGTCTGTTCGACTGGAACCTCGGCGCGGGAAAGGCGGTTGTGCATGCTAAATCTCGGCGGCAAGGTGGATGGAAGCAGCCATCGTAGCGGCAATCACCTTGGTGACCGAGACGGCGGGGTTTTGCTCCTAAGCTTGCCTTTTTTTGGAGCATTGCCATGAACGAACTCTTTTCCCTCAAAGGCCGCACAGCCCTGATCACCGGTGGCTCGCGCGGTATTGGCCGCATGATTGCCGAAGGCTTTTTGAAGCAGGGCGCCAAGGTCTACATCAGCGCACGCAAGGCCGCAGCCTGTGACCAGACCGCCGCCGAGCTGTCGGCATTCGGAACCTGTGTATCGCTGCCAGCGGACGTGTCCACCGTAGAAGGCGCCCGCGCGCTCGTAGCCGCCTATGCAGCACATGAAGACCAGCTCGACATCCTGGTCAACAACGCGGGCGCCGCCTGGGGCGCACCGTTTGCCGAGTTTCCCGAAAGCGGGTGGGACAAGGTGGTCGACCTGAACCTGAAGACACCGTTCTTCCTGACCCAAGCCCTGCATGGCCATTTGCGCAAGGCCGGCAAGAGCCAGGTGGCCAAGGTCATCAACATCGCGTCCATTGACGGCGTCTCCGTCAACCCCATGGAAACTTATTCGTATGCGGCCAGCAAGGCCGGGCTCATTCACATGACACGCCGCATGGCATTGCAGCTGATCAAGGACAACATTGCCGTGACGGCGGTTGCACCCGGCGCCTTTGCGTCGGACATGAACAAAGATGCACGCGACCACGCGGCGGAAGTGTCTTCACACATTCCCGCAGGCCGCATAGGCACAACGGAAGACATGGCCGGTGCCGCGATCTACCTGGCATCGCGCGCGGGGGACTATGTGGTGGGTTCTACGCTGGTGGTCGACGGCGGGATTACGCACGCGCGGGGGTAAGTGACTAGATAGATTGCGTTGTAGAGAGTTACAAGGGGGTTCTGGCAGAACTCTCTTCCAATGGGGCGGTAAACTCGGTTTCGAGGGTGGTGCTTGTCAAACTTTAAGCCTGCATAAATAAGGAGGGGGAATTGATTTCGAAACAAGAAGCGGAAACGAGGGCAAACGAATTATTGAAGCGCCAACCGCCGGTGCATTCGGTCAAGAAGTATTCTTGTCCCTCTTGCGGTGCGCTCTCGATACCCGCGTTTCGCAAACTTCGAATCGGCCCTCTCTCTTACACACGTTGCCCTTCCTGTAACGTGAAAATATCGGTCCCCTGGTGGGCAGTATTGGCCGTGATCCCATTTGTTGGAGCATTCTTGTTGGCCCCAAAACTGCCGTCGTTTTGGCTAGCCGGCATAGCTTTCATTTCGGGGTTTGCTTTGTACGCCGTCATTCACCAACGGTATGTACCACTCATTGCCAGAAGACCCTAAAACGTTGTTCGTCGCGGTCAACGCGGACACGTGCATCTAGGAGCCACTTCGGGGCGGAAGCGGCCCTCCGGTTGGTTAGGCTGACGGACTATAGTTCCGAGGTATGACATCCAATATTCGTTAGACGCCTTAGGAGCTCATCATGAGAGGAACGTGCCTCTGTGGCAGTATTGAGTTTGAGGTGCAAGGTCCACCTCAGAGGCTCTATCAATGCCATTGCTCGCTCTGTCGCAAGCAGAGTGGCGCTGCGGCCAACGCAGCATTCGTGGTCAAGGGTAAACAGTTGCGGTGGCTCTCAGGAGAGGCGCTGATCAGTTCGTATGTAAAGCCCACAGGATTTCGATCCGACTTCTGCAGCCACTGCGGATCGCCTGTTCCGAACCGTATCCAAAGCACATCGTATGTTTGGGTTCCAGCAGGATTGCTGGAAGAATCCGGTACGTTCGATATCGCCATGCACTTGTTCGTCGGATCAAAGGCTTCTTGGGAGCCAACGCCGACGACCGGATTAATCCATGAGTCAATGCCCTCCTTCGCCGAAATACTTGCATCTCTGCACTCCAACGAAGGCGCATAACCCTTCCACCGAGGGGATGCCCAAAAGGGTGCTCCTTTTAGTCACCCGTCATGTCAAACGTCGCGACTGCTTTGGAGCAGTGCAGAAGTCAGCTATGTGTCTGAAACAGACCTACATTTCCCTCCTTGACGCCACTCCGGTCTCTTCGAAATTGCAATAGTTTTAAACG
Source organism: Rhodoferax sp. (assembly GCA_043738115.1). Lineage (GTDB taxonomy): Bacteria > Pseudomonadota > Gammaproteobacteria > Burkholderiales > Burkholderiaceae_C > Allorhodoferax. The sequence continues at coordinate 10,968 of JAYSZJ010000109.1, forward strand.
CCCTCATGATGCCCCACTCAAAGGACGAGAGGTGACTGCACCTACGGTTACGCCGGTTTGACCTCCACGCGCCGAAACGTCAGGTTGATGCGCCTGCGCCCCAACAACGTATGGTCTCCGTCGGCCAGTGGCAACACCCCGTGGTAGGCCAGGCGCGACGGGCCACCCCACACCACCACATCACCGTGCAGCAGACGGTAACGCTGGGGTTTGTCGCTGCGTTTGGCCCCGCCGAACAGGAACACGGCCGGCAGGCCCAGCGACACCGACACGATGGGTGCGGACAAATCTTTCTCATCCTTGTCCTGGTGCAGCGACAGTTTGGCGCCGGGCAGATAGGTATTGATCAGGCAGGACTCGGGAGCAAAGTTGTCGTAACCGGCCTGGGCAGCCGCGCCGCATGCCAGGTCTACGAAGCAGGCCGGCATCGCGGGCCACGGCTGGCCGGAGAGCGGGTCTTGCGCGGCATAGCGGTAACCCCGCGTATCCGACACCCAGCCCAGTGATCCACAACTGGTAGTGCCCACCGACATGGTGTAGCCGCCAGGGGTTTGCATGTGGCGCAGGGGTGCCTGGGCGAGTACTGCCTCTATGGCGTGTAACAACTCCGCGTCCATGCTCTGCGCAGCTCCACGCAACAGCACGGCGCCCAGGGCGAGCTGCTCCTGTACGGCTTCAGGTTGCGGCAGCTCTTCGAAGAGGTTCTGTGGAATCACGGTTTGCTCTGCTTTTGATAGTGGTTACATCAATATCCGCGGGGGCTAGCGGCCAGTTTTATATATGCACCTTGCTGCTAGACCGCCACCGCACGTTGCAACGCGGCGCGCGCCAGCAGCCGGGTGGAGTCCAGCGTGGGCAGCGCGGAGTTGGCATCACTGATGATGAGCGGTATCTCGGTGCAGCCCAGAATCACGGCGTCGCAGCCCTCCTCGTCCTTCAGGCGCGTTATCACTTGCTGGAAATAGGCAACGGCCTCGGGCCGGATCACGCCACACACCAGCTCGTCCATGATGATGCGGTTGATCTCACCGCGCTCCTGCTCCGTGGGCCGCGCAAAGGCGAGGCCAAGCGCAGTTAGCTCGTCGGGATAGACCGCGCTGTCCACCAGCCACCGCGTGCCCGTGAGCCCCAGGCGGTGGTAGCCCTGCGCCGCGGCCTGCGCAGCCACGACTTCGGCGATATGCAGCCACGGCAGCGGGGAGCGCGCCGCCACATAGTCAAACGCCTGGTGGATGGTGTTGTCCGGGCAGACCAGAAAGTCTGCGCCGGCGGCCGCCAGCTTGTGGGCCGATGCCAACATCAGGTCACCTACCCCTTGCAGATCACCCGCGTTGAGGCAGTGCACATAGTCGGCCAGTGACGGCGTGTGCATGGACACCTCGGGGTGGGCGTGCGGCCCCAGCAACTGCGCGCCTTCGGTACAAATGGTGCGGTAGCACAGCGCTGCGCCTTCGGCGGAGCAGCCGACAATTCCTATGTGTTGGGGCATGGGTGAGGGGTGGTAAGGAAGGCAGTTGATTTTTAAGTGTACTGGGGGCTTGTAACTGCGCCCCACGGTAGCGTCTGCAGTCGCACATACCCACGTTGCCTGAGTAGGGGACAATACAAGCCTCTTCTTTACCCGACGCATTGCACTGCCCATGAAAGCTCCCCCCCGACTGCAATCCCTTGTTGAAGAAGGCCTGATCGACAGCGTTGTGCGCCAGCTGATGAGTGGCAAAGAGGCCATGGTGTTTGTCGTCCGCTGCGGCGACGACACCCGCTGCGCCAAGATCTACAAAGAGGCCACCCACCGCAGTTTTCGCCAGGCGGTGGATTACACCGAAAACCGCAAGGTCAAGAATTCACGCTCGGCCCGGGCCATGGCCAAGGGCAGCCGATTCGGCCGCCAGGAGCAAGAGGCCGCCTGGCAGAGCGCGGAGGTGGACGCGTTATACCGCCTCGCCGCTGCGGGCGTACGGGTGCCGCAGCCGTATAACTTCCACGACGGTGTGTTACTGATGGAGCTGGTGACCGACGCCCATGGCGACGCGGCCCCGCGCCTGAACGATGTGGCCTTCACGGCTGAGCAGGCGCGCACACACCATGCCACGCTGATCGCGGAAGTGGTGCGCATGTTGTGCGCGGGCGTGGTGCATGGCGACTTGTCCGAGTTCAACATCCTGCTGGCGCATACGCAGGCCGACGGAGATGGCGACGGCGACGGCGTGGATGTACCCGTCATCATCGATCTGCCCCAGGCCGTGGACGCCGCGGGCAACAACCACGCCCAACGCATGCTGCTGCGCGACGTGAACAACCTGCGCGACTTCTTTGGCCAGTTTGCACCCGAGCTGCGGGTCACCGATTACGGGCCCGAGATCTGGAGCCTGTACCAGGCCGGCCTGCTCAGCAATGAAACAGTGCTGACCGGCCGTTTTGAGCGCGCCCATGCCGACGTGGACATGCAGGCCGTGCTGCGCGAGATTGACGACGCACGGGCCGAAGACGCGGCGCGCCGACTGCGCATGGCCACGGCCGCCTGAGACCGTGGCCGTGCTCTACAACAAATGCGCCCAGCCCCGTAGACTTTGGGTCACCGCGGCGCTGTGCGCTGGTTTGCTGGGCTTGGCCCAGGCCGCGCAACCCGACGCACAAGACGAGACCGAGAGCGAAGCCCAGACCCCAGGCCCCCGCTACACCGTGTCGGCCGCGCAGTTGCAGCGCTCGGCGGCCGCGCGGTTTCCGCTGCGCTACCCCGTGCCCGGTGTCTTGACCCTGGAGCTGCAGGTGCCACAACTGCGTTTGTTGCCGGAGCAAAACCGCGTCAGCGCCGAGATGGTCGCCACCGCCGCCGGCCCCGCGCTGAACCGCAGCCACACCGGCACATTTGAGATCAGTTTTGCGCTGCGTTATGAGGCCAGTGACCGCAGCATCCGCGCCCACCAGTTGCGCTTCAAGCGCCTGCAATTCCCCACGCTGCAGCCCGGCGTGGTGGACATGCTCAACACCTATGGCCCGGCCCTGGCCCAGCAGTCTTTGCTGGAGGTGGTGCTGCACCAATTGCGCCCGCAAGACCTGGCCCTGGCCGATGTGATGGGCCTGCAGCCCGGCAGCATCACCGTAACTGACGCTGGGCTCCGGATTGGTTTTGTGCCCAAACCGCCGTAACGCCGGGTGGTTGGGTATCTATTTGTAGACGTGGTAGCCGTCAAAGTCCGCCTTGCCCACGGGCACCCCCACATTCCGCAAGATGGCATACGCCGTGGTGGTGTGGAAGAAGAAATTGGGCAGTGCGTAATGCAAAAGGTATTCGCTGGCGGGCATGGCATGGGTGGCCTGACCGGCTTCGGCCTGGATGGTGAACGCAGTGCCACTGCCAAAGTTCGCGGGATCCAAGGCCGTCAACACCTGCTGCGCACGCATGATGCGTTGCTGCAAACCGTGGAATGAGCGTTCGTACTCGCGGTAAGGCGGTATAGCCAACCCCGCCAGCGGGAACGTCGCCCGCAGGCTGAAGTTGCAGGCAATTTCCACCTGGGTGGCAAAAGGCAACATGTCGGGCGACAGGGCGGCATCCAGCACCGTTTGCTCGGGCATGCCGACCCGCGCCGCATGCTGCTGGGCCAGAGCTAGCAGACGCGCCAGTTGGTCCAGGTAGCGCAGAAACACCGGCACCGAAGCCTGAAAGAGTAAGGGAGACGGGGCGTGGGTCATGGAAAGAAAGAAGGGAATTGGCAAGGCCTGCCATTGTGCCGTCTGGCGTCGCCCGTGAAGTACTCCTCATTTGATAGCAATGTATCCATGTTTCTAGGGGGCTACCGGCCAATTTCTCATATGACGTCGGCGCAAAAGCCTTGCGTACACGGGCCTTTTGCCTTGCAGCCAGAATCATTGCTCCCAACCCCTCACCCCAGGAAACCCATGTCCAGCCTCGCCAGCCACCCCATCCAGGCCAAATGGCCCGCCCAGCACCCCGAACGCCTGCAGTTGTACTCGTTACCCACGCCCAATGGTGTCAAGGTGTCCATACTGCTAGAGGAAACCGGCCTGCCCTACGAGTCGCACCTGGTCAGCTTTGAGACCAACGACCAGATGTCGCCCGAGTTCCTGTCACTGAACCCCAACAACAAGATCCCCGCCATCCTCGACCCCAACGGCCCGGGCGGCCAGCCACTGGCACTGTTCGAATCCGGCGCCATCCTGATTTACCTGGCTGAAAAAACCGGGCAGTTTTTGCCCAGTGACCCGGCCCGCCGCTGCGAGACCATCCAGTGGCTGATGTGGCAGATGGGCGGTGTCGGGCCCATGTTTGGCCAGTTGGGGTTCTTCTACAAGTTTGCCGGTAAGGAATTTGAAGACAAGCGCCCCCGCGAGCGGTATACCGACGAGAGCAAACGCCTGCTGGGTGTGCTGGACCAACGTCTGGCAAGTCGGGCCTGGATGATGGGTGACGACTACACGATTGCCGACATTGCCGTCTTTCCCTGGGTGCGCAACCTGATAGAGTTTTACGGCGCCGGTGAGCTGGTGGGCATCAACAACTTCCCGCACGTGCTGCGTGTGCTGACCACGTTTGTGGCGCGGCCCGCGGTGGTGCGGGGGTTGGCTATTCCAGCACGTGCCGCGTTATAACTCGGCAGAGCCTGACATGCGATAGTCGTTTTTTCCAGAATGCTTGGCCTCATACAAGGCAAGATCGGCACTCTTTATCAGGGTCTCCACGTCTTCGCCATGGATGGGATAGAGACTGAGGCCAACGCTGGCAGTCAAACGTACGTACTGGTCCTGAATGCGGTAGGGTTTGGATACGGCCTGTATCACCGTTGCCCCCAACTCGGCAGCATCGTCCGCGTGGCTCAATTCCGGCAGCGCGATCATGAATTCATCGCCACCCAATCGCGCCACCGTATCGGCTTGGCGTACGGTAGCCACCAAACGACTGGCCACTTGGCACAACAGGTCATCCCCCCCATCATGGCCAAAGGTATCGTTGATCTGTTTAAAGCCGTCCAAGTCGATGAACATCACTGCCATGGTGTGCTGACTCCTGCGCGCATGGGCAATGGCCAAGGCGAGCCGGTCCATCAACAGACGCCTATTGGGTAGCCCCGTCAACTCATCATGCAACGCCAGGGACTTCAGCGCCTGGTTTTGCTGATCGAGTCGTTTGTAAAGCAAGCGCACCTCCAGCATATTGCGGATGCGCATGGTGAGTTCGACCAAGTCAAACGGCTTGACGATAAAGTCCTTTGCGCCCGAGGCGAGCGCACGCAGCTTTTCGTTTTGATGCCCCGTGATCACCAGGATGGGCGTGTAGCCAGCGGGTTCCGTCTCCCGCATGGACTCCATGACCTTAAAGCCATCCATGCCAGGCATCTGCAGATCAAGCAATATCAGATCGTATTGGTTGCGCTGGTGTAGTGCGCAAACGGTTTGGGGTTCCGTCGTTGTGGCAATGCATTGAAAGCCGGCGCCACGCAAGAGTTCCTCCAACAAGTCGACGTTCGTCTCCTGATCGTCAACAATCAGAATACTGGCGTTCAAAATATCGACAGTCGTGATTACCATGGGTCTCTTGGCAGCACTGTGCCTATTTGCCCGGCGCTGGGTCTATGTGTGGAAGCCTGAACTATCGGCTTCTATCGCACGATCTTCTGTGCGCTTTCAAACATAGGCCCTTCAGTAGATAGCGTTTTGAACAGTTGGCGGAACGCGTATTCACCCGGCTCGGTGAACTGGACAACGCGTGAATCCTTGGCGCGCCGGGCCCAGCCCAGCTCAAACACGCGGCCCAGCAGCGCCGCACCCAGCGCGCCGGCCAAGTGGTGGCGGCGCTCGCCCCAGTCCAGGCACGGGCGGCAAAAACATCTGCGTTGCGTGGCCAGCGCGGCTGCGTCCCCGCCCAAGCTTGTAAACCACGTGTGCCCGGTCTGGGTCAACTCCAGTTCGCGCTGCGGCGCATCGGTGAAGGCCCCGCTCTGCTTCAGGCCGTCAAAAGCCAATACACCCATTTCACCGGCCAGGTGGTCGTAACACACCCGGGCCTTGCGCAGTGCCGGTTCGCGTGGGCTGCCGCGCAGGCGCACCGCACCACTGCGAAAGGCCACACCCATCAGGCTCTCCAGCAAATGCGCCACGTCGTGGTTGGCCAGGCGGAAGTAGCGGTGCCGCCCTTGGGGCTCTACGGCGATCAGGTTGGCATCCAGCAGCTTGGCCAGGTGGGCGCTGATCGTCGCCTTGCCAACACCGGCAACGTCGGCCAGTTCGGTTGCGGTCATGGCGCGGTCGGCCAGCAATGCCGTCAGCACTTCGGCACGGGCGTGGTCACCAATCAGGGCTGCAATGCGAGAGATGTGGGGGCCGTCTTTCAGGGTTGGGGTGGGTGTTGCCATGCCTGCATCGTAGACGAGGCCGAGGTGGGGATGGTTCGTTCCGCAACGAAGCGTTGAAGGGGTCTAACGGCCTAGCATTCAGGCCATACCAACCAGGAAATTTTATGCCCATCACCTGCTTTATCCGCTACCAGATCGATCCCTTCCAACGCGAGGCCTTCAAGGAATATGCAAAAAACTGGGGCCGCATCATCCCGCGCTGCGGCGGCCACTTGTTGGGCTACTTTCTACCCCACGAAGGCACGAACGACATTGCCTGGGGTTTGATCGCCTTTGACAGCCTAGCCGCTTACGAAAGCTACCGGGCCCGGCTACGCACCGATGCCGAGGGCCGCGACAACTTCGCGCTGGCGCAAACCAAGCGATTCATCCTGCGCGAGGAGCGCACGTTTTCCGAGGTGGTGGATGGCACGTTCTGCCTTCCATCCACCTGGACACCCACAGATTCGCAGCAACTTCACACCGCGCTGCCCGGAGCACCCGATGCGCCATCTACCAACGGCAAATAGATGTCAGACAACAACTGATCGGGCGGTGTGTCGCGCGGGTTGTTCAGGTAGTCCTCAAACACCGGGCTGTCAGCCGCCTCATAGCCCGACTGCACCAGCCAATGCCCATACAACCACTGATAGGCCGAACGCATCGTGGCGTACGGCCCCTGGTGGCGCAACACGGCGCACCACGTACCACCCAATGTGAACGGCTCCAGCGGTGCCTGGGGCACACCCGCATCGGGCAGCAGGCTCAGGCCCGCGCGGGAGTGCAACTGCGCCTCTGGCACCGCGAACGGGTCGTCGTAATACACCGCCATCCAGCGCATGTCGGGCCGCGCCAGGCCTTGGGCGGCCAGGCGGGTGTAGGCCACCTCAAAGGCTTTGCCGATCTGCATATACGGGCCGCGGTGCCCAATGCCGGCCAGTTGCACGGGGGGCACAAAACGCACGTCTACCGTGTAGACCCCCGGGCCTGCATCACCCTCGGCCAGCGCCTGGCGAAACGCCACATGCGCACCCTCGGCCCGGTAACGCGTGGGGCTCATGCCATACAGTGTGGAGAAGGCGCGGGTGAAAGACTGTGCGTTGGGGTAGCCGCATTTGCGCGCCACCTGCTCCACCGGCAGCGTGGTGTTGGCCAGGTAACCCGTGCCGCGCGTCAACCGCAGGCGCCGTACCGTGTTGGCAATACTTTCGCCATACAGCGCCTGGTAGACGCGGTGCCAGTGGAAGGGCGACAGATGCGCCACCTCCGCCAATTTGTTCAGATCCAGATCCTCGGCCAAATGGTCGTGGATGTAGGCGGTGACGCGGCTCAGGCGCTCCTGGTAATCGGTCCAGCCATGGCTTTTATTCATAGGTCAAATCAGCAAGTGCAGTGTGAAGGAATGCAGCACCCGTTACTCCATCGGCTGGCGAATGATCGTTTTCCACCTCTTGGGGTCGGCACGCCGAATGTCACTCAGGTAAATTTCGTGGTGTTTACCCCGGCGCGCCGATTGTGCATCGATAAAGGCGTGCACCCGCTCAATAGTAGGCCCCTCTTCCGTGAAGGGGCCAACGTGCAAAGTCTGTGCGCATGTACCCTCGGTAAAAGTTTCAAGTCGCAGGGCATCAACCGCAGGTAACTGTTTCTTTTTCATTTGAACGGATGCAACTGCCGCCGCCAGGGTTGCATCCGATACGAAGGACGGTTGCAAGATCATCATCGTCCACATCCACTGCGATCGGTCGTTCGCCGTAAAAGCCGACAGGTCATCCGCCCACCACAGCCCTTCTAGCGGCATGACCGCATAGTCCAGCGCTTGCGGGCCCTTCTTGAGCAGGAACTTGGCTGCGTAGGACACCGAAAACAGCGCTTCGACCGCCTGCCCATACAGCGGCGACGTATTCGGATCCCCCTGGCCGTCCACCATCAGGTATTGCAATGCGGGAACCTCCACCTGCACCACGGCTTTTGCGGATGCTTGGTACAAGGGCTTCATTTCCTTCTTCAGGTCAATCTTGGCCATAGATATTCCTGTTACCAGGGTCTGCGCGCGTAGTTCACTGCGGCGCGCTGGCGCTGAGACCGATGGAGACCGAGATGTCGCCGTTGGCGTGGTACTGCTCGTATTCAGCAATAAAGGTCTTGGCCAAATCACCGCGCTGCCAGATGGCTTGCCATGCGGCACCCACCAGGTCAAAACGCCCCTTCTCCACGCCGAACACCGCGCGTTGTGAGGCTGGCACCACAACGCGCACCATGCCTGCGGGCACAGGCGCATCGGGCGCCACGGCCGCGCCAATGACCAGCGAGTACAGGCCGGTATTGTTGGACCCCGCGTGCGCAAAGTGGGTGTAGACCGCAAACACGTCTTCCCCACGCTTGCCGCCAATGGTGGCCAACACGTTCTCTTGGCCAAAGCGCTGCCAGTGCGGTGGGATGGTCTGGGCGGCCACGGTGTTGTCGGTGCGTAGCTCGATGCCGACCACGGTGATGGCGTCAGCCAGGGTATCAAAGTGTTGTGGAAATTGTGGGCTTGTCATGGTGAAGTTTCTCTCAGGGTTGAACATGGCATGCAGTCTAAAAACAATGGCATGACAAATCTTGCGGAGTTGCAGAACACATCACAATGGCCAAGACTGCACACATTTAAGGGACCGCCATGTCATCCATCTTTCACCTGGCTTTCCACGTACACGACCTGGAAACATCGCGCCACTTCTACGGCACGGTGCTAGGCTGTCGCGAGGGGCGCAGCACCGACACCTGGGTCGACTTCGATTTTTTTGGCCACCAGATATCGCTGCACCTGGGCACACCCTTTGCCACCAGCAACACTGGCAAGGTGGGCGCGCACCTGGTGCCCATACCACACCTGGGCGTGATCCTGCAAATGGCCGAATGGCAGGCACTGGCCGACAAGCTGAGTGCACACCAAATTGCGTTTGTCATGCCGCCCGGCATTCGTTTTGCTGGCCAGCCGGGTGAACAGGCCACGATGTTTTTTCTGGACCCGTCGGGCAATCCGATCGAAGTGAAGGGTTTTGAAAACCTGGATACGGTGTTTGACGCGTAGGCCGTTCGCCCTGCCGGCCACCACACGCAACTTGAATACCGTGGTGCGTCTGGCCCAAAAATTACGGCTGGATGCTTCTGCGCCATCTTGCATGTCACAAACCCAGTGGCTGTTTCGTTTAAGGGGTATGACCAAACACAACCACCTCCCCTCCCATCCGCGCCGCAATCTGATAGCTGGCACCAGTCTGGGCCTGCTGCTCCTGTTAGGCGCCGGAGCCCTGACCCAATCCCTGCTGACGGAGCAAGAGCGCAGCCAGCACCCTGCGCCCGGCCAGATGGTCAGCGTGGGCACACACCGGCTGCACCTGCACTGCCAGGGCAGCGGCCAGCCCCTGGTGTTGCTGGAGTCGGGCCTGAGCGGCTGGTCGCAGGACTGGGCCGCGGTGCAACCCGCGCTGGCGCGCCAAACCCAGGTGTGTAGTTATGACCGTGCGGGTTATGCCTGGTCCGACGAGGCTCCACAGCCCCGCACCGGCCTGGCCGCGGTGGAAGACCTGCGCACCCTGCTGCGCAATGCGGGCGTCCGGGGCCCCATGGTCATCGTCGGCCACTCCCTGGGCGGGCTCTTGGCCCAATTGCTGGCGCAGACCCACCGGGACGAAGTGGCTGGCCTGGTGTTGGTAGACGCCCTGCACCAGGACATGGCCGCCACCATGGACCCGCAAACCCATGTGCGCTACAACCGCCACATGAACCTTCTGACCGGCTCGGCCGCCCTGCTGGCACCGCTGGGGCTGACCCGCCTGGCCGGCATGCCGGCTTCTGTGGTGCTGGACAAGCTGCCCGCAGCCGAGCAGGCGGCGGCCAAGGGCATGGCTATGCAGAGCAAGAACTACCGCTCCTTGCGCCAGGAATACCTGGACGTGGACCCTGCGCTGGAAACCGCCCGCCAATTGCCGCCGCTGCCCCGGGTACCCACCGTCGTGCTCAGCACCCACGCCCTGAGCGAGTTCCCGCCGGGCTGGGAACAGGAGATCCTGCGCCAGCACTGGATAACAGGCCAGCACGCCCTGGTACGGCAGACAGGTGCCCGGCACGTAGTCGCGCCCGACACAGGCCACTACCTGCAGTTGGAGCGCCCCGACCTGGTGCTGGCCGCGGTGCAGGAGGTGGTGCAACAGGTGCAAACTAGCGCTAGTGCCAACCCTGCTGCAAAACGCCCTTAATTTCGCAATGACCAACCCGGTACCCTCACAGTTCGAGACCCACCGCCCCCACCTGCTGGCGCTGGCCTACCGCATGCTGGGCTCGCGTGCGGAGGCCGAAGACGTGGTGCAGGACACGTGGTTGCGCCAGAAAGACATTGATCTGGGTACGATTGAATTTGCACGGGCCTACCTGTCCCGTATCGCCACCCATTTGTGCCTGGACCGCATGCAGTCGGCGCGCGCGCGGCGCGAGCAGTACGTGGGCTGCTGGTTGCCGGAGCCATTGGAGGATGCGACCGGTGCGTTTGACCCAGGCCCGCAGGCCCACATCGAATACGCACAAAACGTGTCGGTGGCCTTCATGCTGGCGCTGGAGCGTTTGTCCGCACTGGAGCGTGCCGCCTTTTTATTGCACGACGTGTTTGACCAAAGTTTTGACGAAGTGGCACTGCGTCTGGGCCGCAGCGCGGCTGCCTGTCGCCAGCTTGCCGCGCGGGCACGGGCCCACGTCCGCACGGAACAGGTTCGTGTGGACGTGCACCATGAGCAGGCCGAGCAACTGCTGGGGGCATTCGTTCAAACCCTAGCCAGCGGTGATGCAGATGGGTTGGCCCGGTTGTTGACCGATGACGCCGTCATGTTGTCCGATGGTGGGGGCATGGTCACTGCCGTGGCCCAGCCCCTGCACGGTGGCGCACTGATCGCCAAGGTGCTGATCGGCTTTGCCAGGACCTACAAGGCAGGGGACTACGCGCTGCGTTTCACCCACATCAATGGTCTGCCCGCCGTGGTGCTGTACGACAGGCAAGGCCAGGTGATCCAGACCACCGCTTTGCGCATAGATGCCAGCGGGTGCATCAACGCGCTGTACCTGGTTCGTAACCCCGAAAAGCTGACCTACATCGGGCGATTACAGTAGCGTGCTACGCCGCGCGCAGCGCGCCCTCTTCTTTTTCGTTGAACTGTAACCCCTCCATGAACTTCGGACTCGTAGCACACCGTTTGCACCGCCATGGGCCTAACAGCAGCTTGCTGCGCTGGGCCCAAACCTGCGAGCCCAGCTTGCAGGCCCTGGGCCTTGGATTACACGCCACCGGCGGCGCCTATGACGTGCTGGCCAAGTCCACGCTGCTGGAAGGCCTGCTCACCGCCGTGGGCAATGGACGTGATGGTGGGCTGATGCGCTTGGTGTCACGCATGGCCGGTGGCCTGCAACCTCAGGACGCGCTGGAAGGCGTGTTCTTCCTGATGGACCCAGTGGACCCCACCTCCATCTACCCCGAAGCCCTGGCCCTCAAACGCCAGTGTGTGATCCATGGCAAACCATTTGTGTCCACACTGGCTGGAGCGATGGAGTGGGTTGCGGTGGAACTGGCCAATGCCGGTCTGGCCACGCCCAGCGTGCCTGGCGTCGCCACCCTGTTTGCGCTGGAGAAGCAGGTGGCCGCGCTCATCGCCCACGATGCACTCAAGGACACCATGGTGGCCTTTGCCGCCGAACATTTCGACACCCTGTCGCGCTTTGCTGGCCGCGTGGCCACCGGCACCACGGGCAGCCTCCTGAATGCCATGGCCTGGTCGCGCGGCTGGCCTGCGGGGCAGCCCTGGGTGACGTGCTACCTGAGTGGCCCGTTGGGCGGCGACGCGCAGATTGCCGAGTTGGTGTTGGACCAACGCTGCGACAAGGTCATCTTTTTTGAAGACCCCCACGTGGCCCGCCAGCACGAGGCCGATATCCAGCTGATGGAACGCGCCGTGTGCAGCACGCAGCACGCCACCACCTGCTACAACACGCCGGCCATGGCGCGGCGGTGGGCGCAGGCAGTAGAAACTTGCTTCTCCGTAAAAAATTCCTGATTTGATAGCAGACTATCTATATTTCACGGGGGCTACAGCCCCAATAACCATACTTCTCTATCCAGCCAGCAGGTCTGTCACACGGCGCCCCACGTTGGCGCAGGCGTCAGGCGCCTGGGGGCCAAACCAGGCGTCGAAGGTGGCTTGGTTTACCAGCAGTTGCTCCGCCTTGATCTGCGGATGGTTCTTCAAAAAATAGGGGTCGTCTCCGTGCGACAGCCAGCAGTTGATCGACGAAAACTTCGGCAGTGTGTGGCCGCAGATAACAGTAGTTTCCACCGGGATATTGACCAGGCGCAGCAAATGGCTCATCACGCCCGTGGTACCAAAGCAACCTGCGGTCCAACGCTGGGCCTTGGGGTCGGTCTGACTGTGCGCGGGTGAAGGCGTACGCAGGGTCCCTTCCACGATCCGTGAAATCGGGCTGTAACCACGGTAATGCCAGTGGTTGTCAAACTCGAAGGTATTGGAAGCGCCCGCAAAATGGAACAACGTGCCGCACCACTTGACCATATTAACAATCGTCTTGGTCTGACTGGTGCGGTCCAAAATACCCTGATCGAGCAACAGCTTACGCATATAGCCTGGCCGCGCGGGTAGCACCCATTGCTTGAGCACGTAGCCGGGTGGGTTAACCGCAGAACCTGGCTCTTGCGAGGCAAAAGATGCCGACCACTCGAACAGGGACCGGCTATCCAATAGATGTTTTTTCTGTTGACCGTTCAGCGCCGTCAGCGACCAGCCCAGTTTGACCGGCCACAATTCGGCCATCAGACAGCACGCAATCGTTTCCATGTAGTGCTGACGTGCAATGCCGTGGTCCAACCATGTGCTGGGATGGTCGTGGGTGGGCGGGTTGATCAGGTTGGGATACGGCGTGGGGTCGATCGACAACTTGCCATTCCATGCCTTGGCGAAGGCATCTTTGAGTTGGCTCTTCTCTTCTGCAGTCCAATCCACCCACTTCACAGCTACTGACGGAGTGTTTGCCGATGCGGGCCGCTGCCAAACGATGCAATCGCTGACGGCTGCGCGGCCCAGCAGCCACTTGTTCACATCCGGCACCGCAAGCTTGAATATTTTCGGATCAACTTTGCCGATGACCGGTTTGATGGGCGTGGTGATTTTGAAGTGATTCCCTGGCATGGTGTTTTCCTTCTGGGTTAATTGGGCCTAACCGCTAGCAGCGCCTCCATCTCTATCCGACCGCCCGACTCGTCTTGATTCCTTGCCCCGCAGCCCACGCCCCCACGTCGTCCCGCCGTATAGCGGCTGCCATCAGGCCGGGAAAGGCATCGGGCGTGCAGGCAAAACTGGGCACGCCTAAAGCGGCCAGTTTAGCGGCCAGCTCGCGGTCATACGAAGGAGCGCCTTCGTCGCTCAGGGCCAGCAACGTGATGAACTGCACGCCGGCTTCCACCAGCTCTTGCGCACGGCGCAGCAGGCCGGCCTCGACACCGCCTTCATACAGATCGGAGATCAACACCAAAATCGTATTGCGTGGCTCCTGGATGATGCTTTGGCAATAACCCACCGCGCCATTGATGTCGGTGCCACCGCCCAGTTGCACGCCAAACAGCAAGTCCACCGGGTCGTCCAACTTTTCGGTCATGTCGACCACCACGGTGTCAAACACCACCAGCTTGGTCGCCACTGCCGGCAGGCTGGCCATCACGGCGCCAAAGATGCTGGAGTAGACGACCGAGGCCGCCATGGAGCCGCTTTGGTCTATGCACAGAATCACCTCGCGCTGCGGCCGGCGCGCCTTGCGGCCGTAGCCCACCAAAGTCTGCGGAACGATGGTGCGAAGGCTGGGCTGCCAGTGCTGCAGGTTGGCGCGTATGGTGCGGTTCCAGTCGATCTCGGCATGGCGTGGGCGGCGGTTGCGCTGGCTGCGGTTCAGCGCCCCGCTGACCGCGCTGCGCATGGGCTCTTGCAGGCGCTCCAACAGTTGGTCGACCACTTTGCGCACCACCTGGCGGGCGGTGTCCTTGGTGGCATCGGGGATCACACCTGACAGCGCGACCAAGTTTGCCACCAGGTGCACGTCGGCATGGGCGGTCTCCAGCATTTCGGGTTGCAGCAGCATCTCGCGCAGGTTGAGGCGCTGCATGGCGTCGTGCTGCATGATTTGCACCACCGAGATGGGGAAGTATTTGCGGATGTCACCCAACCAGCGCGCCACGCTGGGTGACGAGTTGCCGCGCCCGCCCTTGCGTTTGCCCAGGCCATTGGCTCCTTCGGGTTCGTACAGAGCGGCCAGCGCCTGGTCCATCTCGCGCAGGGTGCCACCGGCGGCACCGCAGCTGGCATCGGCCTCGCCGCCCAGCACCAGGCGCCAGCGTTGCAGGCGGTCGGTGTGCTCTACCGGTGCGGCAGGTGTGAGGTCTGAATCAGAAGATGTGCTCATACAGGCAGTCCTAACAACAGGCGCAAAGTAGGTACCGGCAGCGCAGCACGCACCGCATCACCTTCACTGACCGCAATCACCGGCGCAACCTTGACGCCATGTGCCGCACGGGCCCCCAACTCACGCCGCTCCGATTGCGAAAAGTTGGCAAAGCTGCGGCGCAGCAGCGGCACCACTTGCAGAAAATGCGCGTCCACCAGCTCGGCCAGCCAGGCGTCCACCAGGCTCCACACGGCGGCATCGTGCAGCAGCACCATGGCGTTGCGGTTCAGGAAACCGTCCAGCCACTGCGCGGCTTCCAAGGGCAAGGCCCCGGCTGACAGATTGCGCGACAACTGCACGGCGGCTTGGGCCTGGTCAATGTGACCAGCGTCCAGCAGCAGACGGCAGCACAGGCCGCGCAGCAGCGCGTGGCAGGCATCACCCACGGCGATTTGGTGCAGCGCCTGTTGCCAGGCTTGTGATGGCTCGGCGCTGTCACGCAGACCAACCGCATCGTGTGCGGGCAGCAGGGTGTCGCGCAGGGTCTCGGCGGCGCTGTCGTCCAGGCTGTGGCAGGCCAGCGGCAGACCGATGGCACCACGGGTGATCAGGCCGTCCAAGATTTTTGCCAGCAGATCGCCGTCCATCTGGCGCACGCAGCCGTAGCGGAACACGCGGGCCAGCGGCGGCACGGCGCTGATGAGCTGCACCGCGTCGCCGGTGATGGCAGCCTGGGTCTGCAAAGCGTGGCTGACGGCCTGCACCGCCGTACCCAGGTCGGCCAACAGCACGGTGTCCACCAGCTCGGCTAGGGCGTCCAAGCGGGTCAGGCTGGCGCATTGCTCGGCCACACAGGCATTGGCCGCCAGCTCCACCGTGGGGCCAAAACGTGTGGCTTCGATGATGCGCAGCGCAAATTCGGGCTGCCATTGCAGGCGCCAGGTTTCGCGGAAGGTACCGCGGTTGGCGCGGTCGCTGCGGGCGGGTTCGCCCCAGCGTATGCCCAGCAGCCGCAGGCGGTGCAGCAGGTGGCTGCGGGCCAGGTCGTTGGCATTGCGCAGGTCCAAATCCAGCGTGCGCTCCAGCGCCTCGGGTTTCAGGCGCAGGCTTTTTTGCGCTTGCTCGATGTCGCGTTGCAGCGGCACGGCGGGCACTTCGGGTGGCACCTGGCCCATGCGGTCGCTGACCGTCAGCGCGCGGTGGATCAGCTCCAGCGGTGCGGATGCACCCATGCAGATCACGGTGCGTACCGCTTCATTCAACTCTTCCAACCCCGGCTCGGCACGGCCGCGCAACGCGGCCAGCGTGTCGGACAGGCGCGAGGCTTCAATGACATGGGCCGACGAGCAATCCAACTGGTGCGCGCGCAGCAGTCGGGCCACGCGGGCCAGCCAGCCGCTGGCGCGCGAGACTACGGCACGCGAAGCCCCGACATCACGCCCGCCCTGGCCGCGTTGCCACAGGTAGTCGTACCAGCCGGGCGAATCCACGCCCGCGCCATAACCGCTGGCCCAGGTCAGGTGGCGGTAGGTCCAGGGCACCCAGGTGGCGCTGACCTTGATCTTGGGCAGGCCCTTGAGCAGCGCCGCATCGGCCTTGGCCGTGTGTTTGGCTTGCAACGCAGGCACATGCCAGGCGCCGCAGACCACGGCGATGCGTGCATGGCCCTGGCCCACGGCCTCGCGTATGCACTGGCGCATGTGGGCTTCGCGCTGCATTTCGCGCTCGGCCGCGCGTGGGCCACGGGCATCGTCCGGCCACTCTTCGCGCAACGCGGCCATGGCTTCATGGATGGCAGCGAACAGGTCTTCGCTGTCGCCACGCTCTTCAACAATATGGTTCCACCAGCTCTCGCCATCGGCAAAACCGACCGCGTGGGCCAGCGCGTCCATCGGGTCGTGGTGTTGTGGGTACACAGCTTCACCGGAAGGCTCTAAGCCATTTTCGGCGATAGCCCCCGTCGCATCTACTTCATTAGCTATCTTTTCAGTAGCAGCATCTTTCTCGCGGTGTATCTTGTCTTGCGCCAAGCGTATTGCCTGCGGCAGGTCGATAAAGCGGGTGGGAATGCCGCGCAACACGCCGTGTTGCAGCGCCTGCCACTCGGGTGAGAATTCTGCAAAGGGGTAGAAGGCCGAGGCGTGGGTGTCGTCCGGGCTGTGCACCAGCAGCGCCACCGGCGGGCACAGACCGGCATGGGTCACATAGGGCAACAAGGCGTCGGCATCGGGCGGGCCTTCTATCAGCAGGCAATCGGGCTGCAAGGTGGCCAGCGCGGCGTGCAAGCTGCGCGCGCAACCGGGGCCGTGGTGGCGTATGCCGAAGTAGTGAACGGTGGAGTCTGCCATCACACAACGCAGTGCGGGGCGCTCACAATTGCTCGCGGCAGGCGCGGTACAGCTCTTTCCAATCGCTACGCTCTTTCACCACGGTCTCCAGGTATTCCTTCCACACCACCTGGTCTTGCACCGGGTCTTTGACGATGGCGCCCAGCAGGCCCGACGCAATGTCGTGTGCATGCAGCACACCATCGCCAAAATGCCCGGCCAGTGCCATGCCGCTGTTGATGACCGAGATGGCTTCGGCGGTGGAGAGTGTGGACGTGGGTGACTTGATGCGGGTCTTGCCGTCGGACGTCAGTCCATTGCGCAGCTCGCGGAAGATTTGCACCACGCGGCGGATTTCTTTCAGCGCCGGTGGCTCGGCGGGCAGCTCCAGCGCGCGGCCCAGTTCGGCCACACGTTTGGCGACGATGCGCACCTCTTCATCTTCGGTATCGGGAACCGGCAGCACCACGGTGTTGAAGCGGCGCTTGAGCGCGCTGGACAACTCGTTGACACCCTTGTCGCGGTTGTTGGCGGTGGCTATCACCGAGAAGCCGCGCGTGGCCTGCACCTCGCTGCCCAGCTCGGGGATGGGCATGGTTTTTTCGGACAGCACGGTGATCAGCGCGTCTTGCACATCGGCGGGGATGCGGGTCAACTCTTCGATGCGGGCGATCTTGCCCAGGCGCATGGCGTTGACCAGCGGGCTGGGCACCAGGGCCTTGTCGGACGGGCCGTTGGCCAGCAGCGCGGCATAGTTCCAACCGTAGCGCAACTGCTCTTCGCTGGTGCCGGCCGTGCCCTGGATCAGCATCGTGGAGTCCCCACTGACGGCGGCGGCCAGATGTTCGGACACCCACGACTTGGCGGTGCCCGGCACGCCATACAACAACAGCGCGCGGTCGGTGGCGAGCGTGGACACCGCTATCTCCATCAGGCGCTGGTTGCCGATGTATTTGGGCGTGACCTCAAAGCCGTTGTCGAGCTTGCCACCCATCAAATACGTCACCACCGCCCAGGGCGACAGCTTCCAGTTGGTCGGGCGCTGGCGCTTGTCGACCTGCTGCAGATTGGTCAGCTCTTCGGCAAATTGTTGTTCGGCGTGTTGGCGTAGGACTTGGCTCATGGTGTAGGTTCTTCTTGGGTCAGTTGAATAAGTTGCTGGCGGCTGTGCAGGACCTGCTCCAGCAGGGTCAAGGCTTCGGACAAGGACGTGGTTTCTTCCGCGCTGCGTGGCAGATTCACCAGTTGGGGCAGCGCCTGCGGGTGCAGCGCACAGGCCAGGTCGGGCAGTTGGTTGCGCAGGCTGTAGTCGTTGATCAGCGCGCCCTGGTCTATGTGTTGGCGCAGCAGTTGCGCCAGCCGCTCGGACACGGCCTGGCCCAAGTGGGCGTGCGGCGCACAACCGTCCAGGCACGAGACGGCCACGTCATGCAGGTTGGTCGACGCGGCCAACTGCGCCAGGTGGTATTGCTCGCGCTGCTGCGGCGCCAACAGCGCCAGCAGGGACGAGCGGCCATCCCAACGCGCGGCCGGTGCACTGTCCAACAAGGCTTGTGCCCAGGCGGCATCCGGCTGCCACAGCATCGCGTGGTGCCAGCCGCGTAAGAGCGCGTCATTCCAATCACCGGCCTTGGCCAACGCCAGCACAGCTGCGGGGGTGAGGCCGGTGTGCTGGGTCCACCAAGCCAATGGCGTGCGGCTGGTCAGCTGGAACAGCCACCAGGCGCGCTCGCCCAAGGGTTCGTACTTCGGGCGCTCGGGCTCCAACTGGTCGGCCTTCCAATCGGCCTCGGCTTGGTTGGGTGCCTGCACGGTCCAACGGGGCTCGGCGCTAGACAAGACGCGGCCCAGCAAACGCCCGACCAAGCCTGGCTCAGCCTGCTCACTCAACACCAGGGCCTGCATACGCGCCACCATGCGCTGGCTGTAGGCGCTGCTAGGCAAGGCCGCCAACAAATCGGCAGCGGTGCGGCGCACGTCTATCGCGCGGTCTTTGAGTTGCAGGGTCAAGAAGGCTTCGTCATCGGCACACAGGCCCACGTGCAGCGTGGCGATCAGCGCTGCGCGGTCTTTGGCGGCCAGGTTTTCCCAATCCGCCTGCAAGCGTTCACGGGCTGCTGTGGGTGCGCTGGCGCGCTCGGTGCGCAACACGGCGCAGCGTTGCTCCAGGCTGCCGTGCGCCCAATGCGTTTGCGTGTCGGCCTGCTCTTGCGCGCCACAGGCGTAGGCCCATTCCGCGTTCTGCTCAGCCAGCCAACGGCCACGCTCGCCCAGCACGGGTAACAAGTGGGTGCGCAGGGCCACGCTTTGGCGACCGGCGTGCAGCATGGCTGGCAGCAATACAGGCGATGCGCGAAAGCCTGCTGCGTCCATGGCAAACAAGACCTGGTGTTGCAATCGTTGCGGCCCTAAGTTCAAGGCCTGGGATAACAACTGGCACCAGGCCGCATTGGCCAGCGTGCGCGACTCCGGGGCTGCTGGGGCGATGGGCGCAAGTGGCGTGGCGGGTGCCGTCCAGCCCGCACGCTGGCACACGGCCTTGGCGCCGGCCAGGCGCAGCAGCAGGCCGGGTGTGTCGGGTGCGGTTTGCGCATGGGCATCGCGCAGCATGTTCGCCACGGGGTCCGTTGCGCCTTTTTGCGCAAGGGCGGGCAGCGTCCACGGGCGTTCGGAGCCAACCAACGCCGCCTGTAACAACGTGTTCCAGTCGTTCATATGCTATCCCCCACCACACCAGTTGCGGCCCAACGGTCTGCGTCAGACCACGCGGTCAAAGGCCGCAACAGTTCCCCAGTCCACTCACCAAAAATTGAAACTGACCCACCTGCGGCCATGGCCATCAGTTGCCAGGCATCGGCCTCGCTGATGGCCAAAGGTATGGCACGCGCGTCGGCCCATAACCACCACGGGTTTTCGGCATCCGCCGTGTATTGCAACTGCACGGCATCCAGCCACAGCGGCCAGCTTTGCGCCCAGGGGTTGGCGGCCATGCGTGTGGCCAGTGCGCTCCATTCGGCAGCACTGGGTGGCGCCTGGGGCAGCGGTGCGGTGTCGGGCATAGGGCTGCTCTCGGCCAGCAGCGCACGCAGCGGATCGGCACTGGGGTAGAAGGCCAGCATGCCGCTGCGCGGCACACCCACGCTCCAGCCCTGATCAAACGCTTTACCGGCAAATGAAAAATCCACCAACAGCGCGCGGCGTTGGCTGCGTGCGCCCTGCAACCAGACGCGGCGCTCGGTGAGGCGCGCCTCGCGCTCCACCAGCACCTGGGCCAGCACCTGCCAGTGGTCGCTGACGCGCTCGCCGCTGGCCAACACCTCGTCACGCTCAATGGGCCAGCCCAATGCCTGGCGCAGATCGGCCTGCAGACCGGGTGTCAGGCGCTCGCGCTGCGCCACGGCGTCCACCAGCAACTGCAAATTGCCCAAACGGCCCAGCAGCCGCGCGGGCCAATCACGCCCCTGCCCCACCACCGCAAAAGCCTGCGTCACGCGCTGGCCCAGCCCAGGGGCTTGTGCATCGACCATACGCGCTGCCACCGTGGCCCACGCAGGCCCATCACTGTCGGACACTGCCGCTAAACCCTTGCGGCTGGTGTCGTCCAGCCACAGCGCCAGCTCTTGCGCACCGGCGGCCATGCGTTGCACACGTTGGGCCTCGCGCTTGGCGCTTGCGGCGGGGTCGGCAACCGCCGGCGGGGCTGCGGCCTTGGCTTCTTTTTTCTCGGCCCGCTCCTGGCGCGATGCCAGCCATTCACTGACCCAGGCAGGCGCAGTGGCGGTAAAACTCTGCGGGGTTTGCGCCTGCAACAACAGCAAGGCCAGGCCATGCTTGCACGGGAACTTGCGGCTGGGGCAACTACAGCGAAACGTAGGCCCCGCACCCGACACGTCCACTTGCGTTTGGTAGGGCTTGCTGCCACTACCCTGGCACTCGCCCCACACCGCCGTGTCGCTGGCCCCCAACATCGGCCACTTGGCCGGTGCCACCAGGCCGCGCGCGGCCTTGGTCGATGCGTCGTCCGGCGACAAGGCCGCCACCGCGTCTGCGGTCAGAGGGATACGGCTCATGCAGCGGCTACCAATTGCAAGGTGGCGGCGCTAGGTTCGGGCAAGAGAAGGTGGGCAGTTGGAGCGAACAGTCGCACAGGCAGATTCCATAAAACTCGACACTGGAATATATCGGGAAGAGAGCAGCTTTTGGCCGCGTCAACAGGCAAGCATCCACTGGGATTTGCAATGTTTCCAGATTACCCCGGAACGGGGTGGTTTGAAAAAGATGCGAGTGCCCGTGGCATTTCTTGCGGGGACCTTCGCGCACGGCGGGCGCGCCGGTTCGCGTTGTCCCGCTCGCATCGCGGGCAGGTTTCGACCCAAAGCGGGCGTAGAGTAGTGCGAACTAGGCGCCCCAAAGCAGACATTGTGGGAGTTGGTTCCAAACTGTGCTTTCTGTATTTGAGACGCGGTGAGAGCAGTTAGGTATAAGAAGCTAGGCAAATAAGCGCTGCTTCCAATCACAGCAACCCTCGCAAAACGCTGGAGGTCGTAGGGATGCCGAGCACTAGGCGCTTTCGGTGCTGCCGGTTACCCGAGTAAGCATCGGTCTAGTCTTGAAAAGGAGCGCTTTGAGTCCCCGAAAGTGCTGTTGCAATGCGCAGTTTCACGCTAACAGTTCTGTCAGCGCCGATGTAAAAGCAGCGATGGATAAGGGCTTCACCAATAGCCTGACCTGCTCAAGCTTTGGGATTAGCGCTTCGTCAAAGCCTGCGCTGAAACCCGTGCAGAAAATGACGGGGATTCTTGGGTTAACACCATGCATAAGTGCCACCAAGTCACCACCGGAAAGGCCTGGCATCGTCCAATCAGTGACCAAAAGATCGATTTCTTCAGTTCCCGACTTGAAAGCAAGCCAAGCCTGCTCTGGACTATTGAACGAACGCGTGCGGTACCCCCAACCTCGCAGCAATTCATCAAGGTAACCTGTCAAAGCTGGCTCGTCGTCTACTAGCCATACTAACTGACCTTGACCTTTCGGTAAGGTGATGTCATTTGGCGAGATGATTCCCTCTCGCGTTTCCGCGGTGACTATGGGAAACAACAACCTAAAGCTGCTACCTTGCCCAGCCGTCGATTGGACCAAAATGTGCCCACCTGCTCGCATCATGATGCCCTGTACCATGGACAATCCTAGGCCCGTGCCTTTGCCTACGTCCTTTGTGGTGAAAAAAGGGTCAAACAGACGGGGGAGATGTTCCGGGGCAATGCCGGTGCCAGTATCAGACACATCCACTGCCAAAAACTCCCCCGAAAACCGGCGTTGGCTGGTCAGGCTGATCTGGTTGTTTACCTGCACTTTGTGGACTACGATGTCTATACGCCCTTGACCTTGCAGGGCATCACGTGCGTTGATGATCAGGTTGACCAGCATTTGGTTCAGCTCGCCAGCGTCCATCAGGATGCTGGCATCGTCCTCAATGTGGCTGCGCAACACGATGCTGGATGAAATCGAATGGCTCATCATCGATTCCACTTCGCGCACGACCAACGCAGGGGATATAAGTTGTACATCCTCGCTCGGCTGGGTGCGGGTAAAGGTCAACATTTTGGCGATCAGGTCACGGGCACGTTCGCTGGAGGATACAACCTCGCGCAAATATTTCGCCAACTTGGATTCCTTGTCGGGCACGTGCCGGCTCAGTGCGAGGTTGGCGTAACCCAGGATGGCGGACAGGATGTTGTTGAAGTCGTGTGCGATGCCACCGGTAAGTTGCCCCAATGCCTGCACTTTTTGGGATTGCTGAAGCTGCCGCTCCAGGTCGCGCTTGGCCAGCAGCGATTGTTCAAACTCAATCCTGGATTGGATGATGCTGCGTACCAGAAAACCACCAAACGACACTGCAAATACGATCCCAACCAGCATGGAGACCATGGAAGCTGTGCGTATGTTGTTGAAACGCTCCATGGCGTCGTCATATTCCCTGCTCGCGATGTCGAGTTGCAGCCTGGTCAGAGCCTGCAGATTGATGCGTAGCGTGTTGGAGGAAGGGATCAGCATCTCCATTTGGATGCGTTGCACTTCCTTGTGGTCACCTGCCTTTAGAGCTGCCAGCGCGGGGCGAAGGCCCTCGGCCTCAAATTTTGCGAGGATGACACGGAAGCGCTCGGCTAGGACTTTCTCTTCTGCAGTGAGATAGGTCTGCAAATACTCTGAAAACAAGGTGTTGACGGCTGTCAGATTGGCCTCGGCGTCAGCCACGTAGGTGGTAGAGAACTCTTTAGTCTGCACATCCTTGCCGATGGAAATGATGAACCACGTACGCTGTGTCAGCCGCTGGATCTCTGACAACTGCCACATGGGCACTGTGCGATCGGCATAGACCGTTTTCAGCGTATCGTTGGTGCGGTAGATGCCGATCAGGCCGAAGATGCCCACCAACAATAGCAGCACCGACATTACGGCCACCAAAAGTATCAAGCGATTGGAGGTGCTAAGGCGTCTCACTGGCGTCTTTCACTGTTTAACCGCGGATGCCGATCGCTGCCATCAGCAGGTTCGTGTTCAAGGGTTTGGCGAAACAGCGTTCAGCCCCGGCAGCCAGCAGTTTCTCTTCATTCTCGGGTGTCAAATAGCCGCTCATGCCCAGGATGCGCATATTCGCATTGCCCGGCATGGCCTTGATGCGGCGGCACACCTCTACCCCGCTAATACCGGGCATCATCAAATCGAGCAAGACCACATCGGGCTTGAAAGTGTGGACTTTTTGTCCCGCATCAAAACCGTCGTGCGCCGTCTCCAGCACCGTTTGGTTGTCCAAATCTCCCAGCAGCTCACACAGAAAGCCCACCAGGGCTCGGTCGTCGTCCACTATAAGTATGCGGACGGGTCCCTTGTTGCCCGCAGGGTTCCAGGTTCGGGCAAAACGCTCCACAACGTCGCGGTGATAACGGCGGTGCCCCCCAGGGGTCACCTCGGCCTCCAGCAGGCCTTTTTGTGACCAGCCGCGCACAGTGATCGGCGAAACCATCATCCGCTTTGCCACCTCTGCGGGCGTCAAGTACGGCTTGTCGTCATTCATCTCTTCCATTGGGATTCATCTATTTAGTCGATTTGATCGATTATGACTTCGAATGGCGGTTATCGGTACCACGCAGAGAAAATTCGATCAATTGAATTAATTCGATATAAACGATTGACACGATACCTGGAAATCGATAATATCGATGTAATCGTTCAGAAACCCAGGGAATCGATCCCCGCCACCCACAAGAGGCACTATGGCCACAGCAAGCACTTTGCCTTTGAGCACACTCGCCCTTGGCCGCTGGGATGGCTTTTCATCATTCGCATTGGCAGCCGCCTGCGCAACCGCACTGTTGTGTTTTGCGCCGGAGAACTGGGCTGCCTATGTGGTCGCCTTGGTGCTGCTGGGCGCCGGGCTGGTGCTCAGCCTGCAAACGCGCAAACACCTATTTGCCATACGGGCTGCCTCCACCGACCATGTGCTCAGCCTGCACGCTCTAGGCGAAAACCTCCTGCCCGTCTGGAGCGGCCATATAGAAGCCTCCCGAGGTCAGATGGAGTCCGCCATATCGGCGTTGGCCCAGCGGTTTTCCGGCATCGTGGACCAGCTGAACCAGACGGCACGTTTATCTGACTTGGCATCGGACTCCATGGCCAGCGGCGCCACAGGTCTGGTGGCCGTCTTCGCCGCCAGCGAACGGGAACTGGGCGGGGTTGTGCAATCCCTCAAAACCGCCATGGGCAGCAATGCCAACATGCTGGGCAAGGTCAAGGCGCTGGAGGAATTCATCGTCGAGCTTCAGGACATGGCGGCGGACGTGGCACGTATCGCTTCGCAAACCAATTTGCTGGCCCTGAACGCCGCCATTGAGGCGGCCAGGGCAGGGGAGCAGGGCCGCAGCTTCGCAGTAGTCGCCCATGAGGTGCGCAATCTGTCCAACCTGTCTGCAGAGACCGGTCGGCGCATCTCCAAAAAAGTGGCGCTGATCAGCGAAACCATACGCAATGCCTGCGGCGCTGCCGAAGAGTCATTGGCGCGTGAGGGCCAGTCCGTTGACGCATCCGAGGAAGCTATCGGCACCGTGCTCGGCCAGTTTCGCCAGGCAACCGACGCGCTGCTTGAGTCGGGCAACCACCTCAAGAGCGGGCGGGACTATCTGCAGGGCGAGGTTAGCGAGGCACTGGTGCATCTGCAGTTCCAGGACCGCATCAGTCAGATACTGACCCACGTCCAGCACAGCATCGACCGCCTGCCCGAGATGCTGTCCCATGTGCAGCACGAATACCTGCGCGCGCAGGCACTGCCTCCGCTGGATGCGGCCGGCCTGCTGGCGGATCTGGAAAGCACCTACGTGATGGCCGAGGAGCGTGCGGTACACACAGGCAGGTCGTCGGCGACCACGACCGCGCCCGTGGATGAAATCACTTTTTTTTAGGGGATACACAACATGGCCAAAACCATCATGGTGGTAGACGACTCTGCCTCGCTGCGACAAGTCGTCGGCATCGCGCTCAGGGGCGCGGGTTACGACGTGCTTGAGGGCTGCGACGGGCGCGATGCCTTGTCCAAGCTGACCGGCCAAAAGGTGCACTTGGTCATCAGCGACGTCAACATGCCCAATATGGATGGCATCAGTTTTGTCAAGGCGCTCAAGCAACTGCCGGCCTACCGTTTCACGCCCGTGATCATGCTGACTACGGAATCACAGGAATCCAAAAAAGCCGAAGGCCAGGCCGCCGGTGCCAAGGCCTGGGTGGTCAAACCATTCCGACCCGAGGTCATGCTCAACGCGGTTCAAAAACTGGTTCTGCCCTGAAGGCACTACCCCCACGCAGCAAAGACCAACATCATGATCCACATCACAGGCGAAATGACCATATACCGGGCGGCAGAACTCAAGGAGATGCTACTTCTGGCCCTGGCACAAGAGCCAGGAACGCTGGCGCTGGACCTGGCCGGCGTGACCGAGATGGATGTGGCCGGATTACAAGTGCTCATCATGGCCAAACAGGCAGCCCTTGCCCAACACCGCGAAATGCGTTTGCTTGGGCACAGTCCGGCTGTGCTGGACGTTTTCGAGACCCTCGATGTCGCGGCTTTTTTTGGCGACCAACTGGTTATGGGCGAAGGCGCCGTTTAAGGAAGAAACCATGAATCTGGATGCCGCCTTACAGACCTTTATCGCCGAGTGCCACGAGCTCCTGACGGAGATGGAAAACGCACTGCTTTCCATTGAGAAAAACCCCGACCGCGAAGAAGCTGTCAACGCCATCTTTCGCGCCGCCCACACCATCAAGGGCTCGGCAGGCCTCTTTGGCTTTGACCACATCGTGGCTTTTACCCATGTGGCCGAGAGTGTGCTGGACGGCGTGCGCGATGGCCAGGTCCAGATAGACGACAGCCTTGTCGTCCTGTTGCTGTCCTGCTGCGATCACCTGACCACCATGGTCCAGATGGTCGACGCGGGCCAGACCGAAAACGACGAAGCGCTGGAGCGGGTATCGGTGCCTCTGATCACGCAGCTGCGCAGGTATCTCAAGCCCTGCGGCACGGCCGTTGCGACACCTGCACCAGAGCCCCAGGCTCAGCTCGAACGCATAGCCCGCGACGAAGAGGCTGGAGACGCACGCCGCAACTGGCACATCTCGCTGCGCTTTGGTCCTGATGTGCTGCGCAACGGCATGGACCCGCTGTCCTTCATCCGCTATTTGGGCCAATTGGGGCGTATCGTTGGCATTGCCACGCTGCATGACGCCATGCCCGTTGCCACAGATATGGACCCGGAGACCTGTTACCTCGGCTTCGAGATCGCCTTTGCAAGCAATGCCACCAAGGATGCTATCGAGGGGGTTTTTGAGTTCGTGCGCGATGACTGCGTGATACGCATCATTCCGCCGCACAGCCGCCTGGTGGAGTATGCCGACCTGATCCAGCAGTTGCCTGAACTCAATGTGCGCCTGGGCGACATCTTGGTACTGTGTGGCAGCATTACCCGGCGCGAGTTGGCCGATGCATTGGCCATCCAGCAAAATGCACAGGCTGATGCAATGACCTGTGGCCAGAGCGACGCGGGTCTGCCCAAGCTGGGTGACATCCTGGTGGAGCAAAACGCGGTAGAGCCTTCATTGGTGGAGGCGGCGCTGGCCAAG
This sequence comes from Rhodoferax sp., assembly GCA_043738115.1. Classification (GTDB taxonomy): domain Bacteria; phylum Pseudomonadota; class Gammaproteobacteria; order Burkholderiales; family Burkholderiaceae_C; genus Allorhodoferax. The sequence goes on from JAYSZJ010000109.1 coordinate 38,293, forward strand.
CAAAAACAGATCACCGACAAACAGAAGTCGGGTGATGCCAAATCCAGCGAAAGCCGCTCCATCAGAATTGATGCCGACAAGCTAGACCAGTTGATCAACCTGGTGGGTGAACTCATCATCGAGGGCGCCACCTCCAATTTGCTGGCCCGCCGCTCTCAGATTCCCGAGCTGCAGGAAAGCACTTCGCGCCTGTCCAGCCTGGTGCAGGAAGTGCGCGACAGCGCACTGCAACTGCGCATGGTCAAGATCGGCGCCACCTTCACCCGCTTCCAGCGCGTCGTCTATGACGTGTCCCGCGAGATCGGCAAGGACATAGGCCTGCAGATCAGTGGTGAAGATACCGAGCTGGATAAAACCGTTGTCGAGAAAATTGGCGATCCACTAATGCACCTGGTTCGCAATGCCATGGACCATGGCATAGAGCCCGCCGACCTGCGCCAGCAACGGGGTAAATCGGTCAAGGGCAGCATACGCCTCAACGCCTTTCACGATTCCGGCAGCATTGTCATCGAAGTGTCGGATGACGGTGGCGGCCTCAAGAAAGAACGCATCGTGGCCAAGGCGCTGGAGCGAGGGCTGATCGATGCCGAGCAGCGCCTCAGCGACAAGGAAATTTTTGAACTGATTTTTGAACCCGGATTTTCCACTGCAGACCAGATCACGAATCTCTCAGGGCGTGGCGTTGGCATGGATGTTGTCAAACGCAACATCACTTCGCTGCGCGGCACCATCAGCGTGCACAGCGAGGAAGGAGTGGGCACCACGATCAGCGTGCGCCTGCCGCTGACGCTGGCCATCATCGACGGATTTTTGGTCGGTGTGGGCAAGGCTGTGTTCGTGGTGCCGCTAGACATGATCGACGAGTGTGTGGAGTTTTCAGCCGAAGGGGGCCACGACTACTGCGACCTGCGCGGCAAGGTTCTGCCCCTGGTTCGCTTGCGCCAGTTCTTCAGCATTGAGGCGCCGCAGCCGCGGCGCGAGAGCGTTGTGGTGCTCAAGCATGCGGGGCAGAAATGCGGGCTGGTGGTGGACAACCTGCTGGGCGAATTTCAAACCGTCATCAAACCCTTGAGTCGGGTGTTCCAGCAGATCAAGTGCATCAGCGGATCCACCATTTTGGGCAGCGGTGAGGTGGCCCTCATTCTGGATGTTCCGTCGGTCTTCAAGGACATGGATAACCGTACTGCGGAGCAACGCATGTTGACCTAGACCACCTTTTTCTTCGAGCTTTTTTAGCGCACCCATTCACGTATTCAGGGAAATTTTTCCCCATTTAACCGAGGGAGTTATATGTTCTCCAATATTTCGCTCAAAGCAAAAATCATCACTCTGCTCACGGTCGCCGTTGCGGCCCTGCTGGGTGTCATGTTCATTGCCTTCACCGGGCTCAAAACTGACGCAGAGGGTCTGTACGAAGTCGGGAAAAATCGCCTTCCTTCCGTGCTTGGCCTGAAGATTCTCAGTGAAGCCCAAACTGCCATCCGGTCCACCAGCCGTGCGATTGATTCCATGGCGCCCTATCCGGACGAACACAAAGAGGTTGTGACGCAATTGAAGAGCAAGACCAAGTACTGGGCTGGTGCTGAGAGCGGCTGGAAGATGTACGAGCCCTTGCCCCAAACAGCGGAGGAGGTGGTCGTTTGGAAGCAGTTCGTCAAGGATTGGGAAACTTGGAAGAAGGCCGACGAGCAGATTACGCAGCTTGCCCAGGACATAGTCCGGACTGAAGGTTCCGGTCGCAAGGCGGCATTTGAAGCCTATCACCACGCAGTAGTACAGAGCCGACCACTCTTTTTTGCCGCTGATGAGAGTCTGACCAAGCTGGTGGACCTCAATATTGGCTACAGCGAAACTGCGATCAAGCAGGCAGAGGCGTTGTCTGAGCGGTCCCGGTCGTTGATGTATACAACCTCGGTTGTAGCGCTGCTTGTATTGGTGTTGCTTGGCGTATTCATCCTTCGCGCCATCATGAAACAACTGGGTGGTGACCCGGCCTACGCCGCCGAGATCGTGGAACGTGTGGCTTCGGGTGACCTGACGGTTGATATCGTGGTCAAACCCAATGACCAGACCAGCCTGTTGGCCATGATGAAAAACATGGTGGATAAGCTCTCGCAAGTGGTAGCTGAGGTGTCGTCGGGTGCCGCCGGTCTGACAGGTGCAGCTGAACAGATCAGCGCCACCGCGCAATCCTTGTCGCAAGCCAGCACCGAGCAGGCTGCGGGTGTAGAAGAGACCAGCGCCTCGGTTGAGCAAATGACAGCTTCCATTGCACAGAATACCGAAAACGCCAAGGTCACCGACGCCATGGCTAGCAAGGCCGCCAGTGAGGCAACCGAAGGCGGCGAGGCCGTCAAGTCCACGGTAGCCGCCATGAAACAGATCGCCAAGAAGATTGTCATCATCGACGATATTGCCTACCAGACCAATCTGTTGGCCCTGAATGCCGCCATTGAAGCGGCCCGCGCTGGCGAACACGGCAAGGGTTTTGCCGTGGTGGCGGCCGAGGTCCGCAAGCTGGCTGAACGCAGCCAGGTGGCCGCACAGGAAATTGGTGAAGTGGCCGACAGCAGTGTGCAACTGGCCGAACGCGCCGGCAATCTGCTGGACGAGATGGTGCCCAACATCAAGAAGACATCAGACCTGGTGCAGGAGATTACCGCCGCGTCTGAAGAACAGTCCGCCGGTGTGTCGCAGATCAACGCTGCCGTGGGCCAATTGAGCCAGACCACCCAGCAAAACGCTGCCGGTTCCGAAGAGTTGGCTGCCACTGCTGAAGAGATGACCAGCCAGGCTGAATCGCTGCAATCCACCATCTCTTTCTTCCGGGTAAGCCAAGGGAATATAGGAGGCCTGGCGGGCGTGCGCCGGCCCGTGGCCTCTGCCGCCCGCAATCCGGCGGTACGCAAGGAAGACAAGTCCCATAAGGCCAAACCCGTGCGCTCCGGCTTTGCCGACATGGAGCCTGACGAAGCCCACTTTGTTAAATACTGAAGTGCTTGCCACAGGAATGCACCTATGAATTCACTCGTACAAACCGGCGGCAGAAGTCTGGTTGCGGTGGCGGCTACCACCAATCTGCTACAGGAGCCCACCCAGTACCTGACTTTTATGCTGGCTGGTGAGATCTATGCCATTGGCATTTTGTCCATCAAGGAAATCATCGAGTATGGCGGCCTGACCACTGTGCCCATGATGCCGGGTGCAATACGCGGTGTGATCAACCTGCGTGGTGCCGTGGTGCCCGTCATGGACTTGGCCACCCGTTTTGGCAAGCCTTCCAGTGACGTCACCAAGCGTACCTGCATTGTTATTGTCGAACTGGTCCATGACGGTGAGCAGCATGTCATTGGTGTGGTTGTGGATTCGGTCAACGCCGTGCAGGAAATTGCGCCGGGCGACATCGAACCCGCGCCCAGCTTTGGCATGAAGATCGCCCCCGACTTGATTGCGGGCATGGGCAAGGTGCAGGGCAAGTTTGTGATCTTGCTCAACATTCAGCAGGTGCTTTCTGTCACCCAGTTGGCCAACCTGCACGAGCGGCTGGTGCCGGAGCTTGTGGCCGAGCACGGCGCTGCTTAAGCCATGGAAACGGTCCGGTACAGCGAGTCGCCATGATTGAAATCAAAGACCACGAGTTCGCCAAATACCAGAGCTTTATCTACGACGCGGCCGGTATTACGCTGGGCGACACGAAAAAAGCTCTGGTGTCCGGTCGTCTGGCCAAGCGTCTGCAGCACCACAAGCTGGACAGCTACACCGACTACCTGGCCATGCTGCATAGCAAGGGCGACCCGGCCGAGGTGCAGACCGCCATCGACTTGCTGACCACCAACGAGACTTATTTCTTCCGCGAGCCCAAGCATTTCGACCTGCTGCGCCGTTTGGTCATGGAGGCCGCAAGGGCGAACCGTCCGCTGCGCATCTGGAGCGCGGCCAGTTCCAGCGGCGAAGAGGTCTACAGCATCGCCATGGTGCTGGCCGACCATATGGAGAGCCGCCCTTGGGAATTGATAGGGTCCGACATCAGCGCTCGCGTGTTGCGCCAGGCCAGCTTTGGCCACTACCCGGTGGACCGCGCCACGCATATTCCGCAAGACTACCTGAAGCGCTTTTGCCTCAAGGGCACGGGTACCCAGGCCGGTACGCTGCTCATCGAGCGCAAGCTGCGCGAGCGGGTCAGGTTCATGCAAGTCAACCTGGACCGACCACTACCCAATATGGGCCAGTTTGACCTGATCTTTTTACGCAATGTGATGATCTATTTCAACAATCGGACCAAGCAGGGCGTGGTGCAGCGTCTGGCCCACCACCTGAAACCCGGCGGGCACCTGCTGATTGGCCATTCCGAGACGCTGAACGACGTCCAGACCGTGCTGAGACCGGTTGCGCCTTCCATTTACACCAAGCCTTGAGCACCCCATGCCCAACGCCGCCACCAACGTATTTCTGATGCCCGGGGATTACCACGTCGGCGGCGCACAGTGCCGTATCAGCACGCTACTGGGCTCCTGCATCTCCATCACGCTCTGGCACCCCGAGCGGCTGGTGGGTGCCATGTCGCACTTTGTGGTCAGCGGCACCAACCCGGACGGCATACGCAACGCCCGCTACAGCGACGACGCCTTGCAATTGATGCTGACCAAGCTGCGCAGGCTGGGTGTGCGACCTGCAGAATGCAAGGCCAAGATATTTGGCGGCGGCGCCATGTTCACGCAGGCCAAACGGCTGGGCATTCCTGACATCGGGCGGCGCAACGGTGAGGCCGCCCGTGAATTGCTGCTGGGGCACGGCATACCCATTGTCTCGGAGAGCCTGTACGGCGAGGGCTACCGCAAAATTCTGTTCAATATCGGCACTGGCGACATCTGGGTGAACTACGTGGAGAACGTCGCATGAGCATCAAGGTTTTGATCGTGGACGACTCCGCGGTCGTGCGCCAGGTATTGTCGGGCTTGTTGCGCGGCGACAAGGACATGGAGGTGTTGCAACCCGCATCCGACCCCATCCTTGCCATGGAGCGCATGAAGACCACCTGGCCCGATGTGATTGTGCTGGATGTGGAGATGCCCCGCATGGATGGCATCACCTTTCTGCGCAAGATCATGGCCGAGCGGCCTACGCCGGTGGTGATCTGCTCCACGCTGACGGAAAAGGGCGCCCGCACCTCGGTTGAGGCCCTGTCGGCTGGCGCAGTGATGACCATTGCCAAGCCTAAACTGGATCTGAAGAACTTCTTGCAGTCCAGCGCCACCGAGCTGATAGCTGCCGTGCGGGCCGCCGCCGGGGCGAATGTGAGGCGCCTGGCACCGTCGCGCAGCGGTGCCGCGCCGCTGCAGGTCAAGGGCAAAAACACCGCAGACGTCATCCTGCCGCCCGTCGAAGCTCGCGCCATGAGCCAGACCACCGAGCAGGTGGTGGCCATTGGCACATCCACTGGTGGCACGCAGGCGCTAGAAGAAGTACTGGTGGCACTGCCGCGGGTGTCGCCCGGCATTGTCATCGTGCAGCACATGCCCGAGAAGTTCACTGCCGCCTTTGCGGCTCGCCTTGACAGTGTGTGCCAGATCGATGTCAAGGAAGCCGTGAACAACGACCGCGTCCTGCCTGGCCGCGCGCTGATAGCGCCCGGTGGCAAACACATGCTGCTACGCCGGGCCGGCGCCCAGTATTTTGTGGAGGTGATCGATGGCCCCGTTGTAAACCGGCACCGCCCTTCCGTGGATGTGCTGTTCCGCTCGGCCGCCAAGTGCGCCGGTGCCAATGCACTCGGGGTCATCATGACGGGCATGGGTGATGACGGTGCGGCCGGCTTGCTGGAGATGCACAACGCTGGCGCACGCACCGTGGCGCAGGACGAGGCCACCTGTGTGGTCTACGGCATGCCCAAGGAAGCCGTCAAGCGCGGTGCGGTGGACAAAATCGTCCCCCTGCACATGATCGAGCGCGAAATATTGCTGCAACTGCAGAGATCCCCATGAACGATCTGAGCCAATTGGTCGCACTCGTTGTGGAGGACAGCCTGGTCCAGCGCAACCACGTGCTTGGCCTGCTGAAGGACATGGGTTTTGGCACCGTGCTGGAAGCCTGCGATGGCGGCGACGCGCTGCGGGTGCTGGATACTTTGCAGAGCGATAACATTTTCCTTTTGGTGACCGATGTAGACATGCCCGGCATGGACGGCATCGAGCTAATCACCTTGCTGGCCGAGGGCCGACGCGTCGAAAACCTGATCGTGACCAGTGCCGGTGACCCGCGCCTGCTGGAAACCGTGGAGAGCCTGGGTGCTGGCAATGCCCGCATGAATCTGCTGGGCACATTGCCCAAACCCCTCAAGGCAACTGGGTTGGCCCGGATGCTGGAGACGGCGTGCCACCGTCGAGGGGGCGACGTGGTGAAGGCCGTGCCGGCTGTCCGGCAGGATCTGGCAGAGATCGCATTGGCGCTGGACGCCGGGCAGTTTGTGCCCTTCTTCCAGCCCAAGGTGACAATGGCCACCGGCCTGCTGAAGGGGGTGGAGGCATTGGCGCGCTGGTGCCATCCGCAGCGTGGCTTGCTGGGCCCGGCAGCCTTCATCGGCACCATAGAAGGCACACCGCTGATGGCGCGCTTTACGCTGGCCATGGTGGAGTCGTCGCTGCGCGTGTTTGCGGACTGGCGGCGTGCCATGCCGGGGTTGACGCTGTCGGTAAACCTTTCGGCCGATGACCTGGCCCAACAGGATTTCGTGGACCGTTTGATGGCCCTGGTGCGCACCCATGCCGCTGAGCCTTCGTCGCTGATCTGGGAGGTTACCGAGACCATGGTCATGAATCCGCAGGCTCTGGCGAACCTGGCGCGTCTTGGGCTCAAGGGCTTTGGTTTGTCCATGGATGACTTCGGCATCGGTTATTCGTCGATGCAGACACTATCGCGCAGCCCGTTTACCGAACTGAAGATCGACCGGCTGTTTGTCAACGGCGCCAGCGAACGCTCCAACCGCCGCGCCATTCTGAGCAGTTCGCTGGAAATGGGGCGCAAGCTTGGCGTGAGTACAGTGGCGGAAGGTATAGAAACAGTGGAGGACTGGCGGCTGGTGCAGAGCCTTGGCTGCGACATTGCCCAGGGCTATCTAATCGCCAAGCCCATGCCGGCCGAGGAACTTCTGAGTTGGACCCGAACCAATCGGGCGCGCATGCGTAGCCTCTCTCAGAACTAACTTCCGCGGGAAGACTGCAGACACACCGCGTTTGATTTACGGTTGCCTCCCCTCACGGCATTGCACTAGGGTTGCCCGCCGACAACAATCGCAACGTTCTAGGAAACTGAATCGCGACACGCGCTTAGTGACTATTGGGGAAGGTTGACGTTGCTGTGTCAGAGTTTGTAACGCCGCCCTCCCCGTTGGTAAATATCGGAGCGGCGCCACACTACAAAAAACCAATGACACCGATTCATTCTGCGTTTGTCTTCGTCGCTGTGCAGCATCGCGTGCGCTCACAGCAGGCCTGCTGCGCGCGTCTCGTTTCTGCATACAGAGATTGCTGTACTGTTGCTGAAGGCTTGAGTTTTCCTCACCTTGGTGGCAAACTCTGGCGCCCCTGATCCTGCACAAGGCCTCTTGGATGAAAACTGCGGTTTGCACGCTGTTGGTTGCCCTAACTCTAGGTATGCCGCTGCATGGGGCATGGGCGGCACCGCTAACCCTGGTCACCTCCAACTTTCCGCCCTATTCCATGGAAGAAGGTGGCCAGGCCAAAGGCGTAGCGGTCGAGCTGGTCAAGGAAGCTTTTTCCCGTATGCACCAGGACATCAAAATTGTCTTTGTTCCATTTGCGCGTGGCATCGAAATGGTGAGAAACGGCCAGGCGGACGCTATTTTCCCCTTTGCCCTTCGGCAAGAGCGGAAGCAATTTTTCAACTACCCCACTGAAAAACTGCTGTCAGACCCAGGAGCGCTGTTTGTACGCGCGGACTCCACCATAAATTTTGACGGCGACTTTGCCAAGCTAGCCAATTACAGCATTGGCATGCAACGGGGTACTTATCATGGCGATGCTTTCATGCAAGCTATTCAGACCTACCAACTGAGAATCGACGAAACCACGGACCAAGAGCGCAATGTGCGCAAACTGTTAGCCAACCGTGTTGACATCGTTGTAGGCCCGCGTCTGGTAGTTCAAGATGCTGCGCGCCGTATGGACGAAGACGCTTCAATCAAGTTGCTGTACTCCGATATTTCAGAAGGGAGTGCGTATATTGCATTCTCAACGCAGGGGAATCGGGAGGCATTGATTGCCCAACTAGACCAGACTTTAAAAAAGATGCGTCTAGACGGCAGTTCCCGCAGAATCTTCGGAGCTGCTTTCACTAAAAAATAGAGTGGACAGGGGATCATTCAGGGACGCCTGCAGAGCTGGACAGTGCCGGAATGCGCAGGCATCTTGGGGTCGAACGGGAAATGGCTGGATCACTATTTCGCGCAGCTATTTGAGCCCAGCTGGAGAATGCACTACGGCAAGCTGACGGTCAGAAAAGCAGCAAACCGGACTGGGCACACGACTGACTGGTATGGCTGCGAAGATGCAACAGAAGATTGACACTGAACTCAGTTTTCCAGTCCTCGATACCAGGTATGCGCGAGTGGCTGCACTTGGCCCCAACCAGCCCGGGTTTCCGACCAAAAGTGGAAGCAGACCAGCGCGGCCCTGGCGCCTCAAAGCAGTCCTTGGTTTTCCAGTATTTTTTCACGCTCGGAAGCCCGGGCCTGGGTAGCGTAGATCCGCGGGCAGTTAAAACTGCTTCCTGAAAATCGAATCGAGCCTGCTATTGAAGCACGTGGAACTTAGGCAGCAAAACGGTTACCGTCGTTGTGTTGGTTTCGTCCGAAACGGAAAGCTCAATACTGCCGATTTGCGCCTGCGTGAGCAACTTGGCCGAATAGGTGCCCAGACCGGAGCCACCCGCCTTGCCACTGGTGGCGTACTTGTCAAAGAAGCGGTGGCGCATGTCCAGCGGCACGGCACCCTTGTTTTCGATGACGATGCGCAGCGGAGATTGATCGTACAGCTTGATGGAGACCTTGGTCGCATCGGGCGCGGCCTCACAGGCGTTCTTCAGCAGGTTCTGGAACAGCGAATAACACAGCATGGCATCGCCCAGTGACTGCGGCATCTCCTCGCCCACGGGCACATCGGCGTCGACCGAGATGGTCAGGTCCTTGCCCGAATAGGTCGTGCGGTTGATTTCGGCGATGCGCCGCAGGATGTCGGCCACCTTGACTGGCACGGCCTTGAGCTGGAAGCGCCCGGTCTCGATCTTGAACAGCTCGGCCGACAGGTTGATCATGTTGAGCACCTGCAAGGCGGTCTCTTCCACCAGCTTGAGCTGCTCCAGTTGTTTGCGGCCTACCGAGTCGTCGTCGATCAGTGCCTGCAGCAGGCCCAGCACCCCGGCCAGCGGCCCCTTCATGTCGTGGCGCGTGATGTGGGCCACGTCTTCTTTGAGCTGCGCCATCTCGACCATGCTGTCGTATTCCACCTGCAGGTCCTTGCGCATCTGCACATAGCGCATGAAATTGCGCACGCGGTGCTTGAGTGCCTCGGGGTCGATGGGCTTGCTGATGAAGTCCACGGCGCCCAGGTCCAGGCCTTTCATGCGCGCATCGCTGGAGGTCATGGCGGTCACAAAAATCACTGGCGTGGCCTCGGAGGCCGGGTGCTCGCGCATCTGCTTGGCGACCTCGAAACCATCCATGCCGGGCATCATGACGTCCAGCAGCACCAGGTCCGGCGGGTCGTCCGATGTGCAGATTTCCAGTGCTTTGGCGCCGTTTTGCGCGAGGCGCACGCGGTACTCTTCCTTGAGCAGGCCCGACAACAGCATCAGGTTGTCGGGCGTGTCGTCCACCACCAGGATGGTGGGGCGCGGCGCTTCCTTGGGTGCCTGGTCCGCCGTGGCGGCCAAGGGTGCGGAGCGCGTGGCGGCGGTAGCAGCAGCGCCCGCTTTGGTCGGGCTGCTGCGCGGCTTCCAGGTCAGGGCTTTCTCCACCCGCATCATCAGCTGCCCCGGCGAATAGGGTTTAAGAACCATGGAGGTGACACCGCAGGCAATAGCCTCTTCGATGCGGGGGCGCTCGGCTTCTGCGGTGATCATGATGAAGGGCAGCGCATAGAGCTTGGGGTCTTCGCGGATGGCGTTGAGCAATTCCAGGCCGGACATTACCGGCATGTTCCAGTCCGACAAGACCACATCAACGGCCTGACTGCGCAGCACACGCAGGGCCTCCTTGCCGTCCTTGGCCGTGATGATCTTCTCGGCACCCAGTTGCCGCAGCTGGTTGACCGTGACCCTGCGCATGGCTTCGAAGTCGTCGACGACCAGGAAGGACAGGGCCTTGTCGAGCGTGGGAACATGGGGTTGGTTATAGATCGCTGCCATTGTCAAAGCTCTCCTGTTTGCAACGCAGCCAGGGCTGCTTCGAAATCAAATTCCGCTACGGCTTTCGCCACCCGCTGCAGCGTGGTCGCCAGCGGCGTTCCCCGGACCAGTTCGGCCAGGGTATCCACGGCATCGGCCGCATCGGCATCGCTGGACAGGAGCAACTGCTCCAGGCGCTGGCGTGCGGCCAACACTTGGGGCGCGTCTGCAGCCAGGGTCGCCACGTCAGCCGCGGCAGGGGCTGCCGAAGGGGCCACCGGTGCATCCAGCGTGCGCAGTCCGGCCACCACGGGCTCCAGCGCTTGCAGGGTCTTGGCCAGCAGGAGCTCAATATCCGCGGGTTCGGCGTTGGCCATCAGGGCATGCTCCAGGTCCGCCGCTGCAGCCTGCACGCCTTTGGCGCCAATATTGCCCGCCGTGCCCTTGAGGGTGTGCGCGGCGCGTGCCGCAGCCGTGCTGTCCGCATCGCTGCTGGCTGCGGCAAACAGGGCGGCAAAGTCGGCCTGGCTGTCGCGGAATTTGACCAGCAGCCGGGTGTAGAGCTTGGGGTTGTCCATGGTGGTGGCCAGTCCGGCCGCGCTGTCGATGCCGGGCAGGGCTGCAAAGCCTGCATGGGCCGCTGCGCCGGATGTCTTTACGGATTTTTGGGCTGTAGCCCCCGTATTCATTGATTGGTTTGCTATGAATTTCGGAGTGTTTGGGGCTTCCCCGGATCGTGGCTTGATCCACTTGGCAATGGTTGCAAACATCTCGCCCACATTCAGTGGCTTGGGAATGTGGTCCCACATGCCCGCCTCCAGCACTTTTTCACGGTCACCCGCCATCGCGTTGGCTGTCATCGCAAGGATGGGCAGGTCCTTGAAGGCCGGGTTCTGGCGGATTCTCCGGGTGGCTTCGTAGCCATCCATCACCGGCATTTGACAGTCCATCAGCACGCCATCAAAGTTGCTGTCTTTCGCCAGGATGTCCAGCGCCTGCTGCCCATGGTTGGCCAGCACCACCTCGACCCCGGCATTGGCCAAGAGCTCCAGCGCCAGTTCCTGGTTCATTTCGTTGTCTTCTACCAGCAGCACTCGGGCCCCGGCAAGCTGGGCCATGGCCGCGTTGTGGGTCACCGCCTTCTCGCTGGAGCGGGTCTCCACCACCAGGCCCTTGCCCAGCGTCTCGCCTATGGCCTCGAGCAGCGTCGACGCCGTCACGGGCTTGGTCAGCACGGTGTCCAGCTTGACGCCGCGCTGCTGGGCACTGCCCAGTGCGTCCTCACGCCCATAGGCGGTGACCATGATGATGGTGGGTACGTGGTTCAGGTGCTCTTCGCGCAGCTGGCGCACGGTCTCCACGCCGTCCATGGCGGGCATCTTCCAGTCCATCAGCACCAGGTCATAGGGCAGGGCTCGCTTGTCGGCCTGCGCCACCATTTGCAGGGCTTGGGCACCGTTCCAGGCCGCGTCGACTTCCAGTCCGAAGTTGCGGGCCATGGCGGAGAGGATTTCGCGGGCGCTGGCGTTGTCGTCCACCACCAGCACGCGCACGCCCAGCAGCTCGTCGGCGGTGAACATGCGCCGCGCCATGGGCTGCTCCTGCACGCCAAAGCGGGCGTGGAAGTGGAAGCTGGAGCCCTTGCCGGCCTCACTCTCCACCCAGATGCGCCCGCCCATGGCTTCGACCAGGTTCTTCGATATGGCCAACCCTAAACCGGTACCGCCGTATTTGCGGGTGGTGGAGGCGTCGGCTTGGCTGAAGGACTGGAACATCTTGGCGCTTTGCTCGGGGGTCATGCCGATGCCGCTGTCCTTGACCCAGAAGTGCAGTTCTATGCCGGAGGCGTCCTCGGAGACTTTTTCGATGCCGATGACGATTTCACCGGACTCGGTGAACTTGACGGCGTTGTTACCCAGGTTGATGAGGATCTGGCCCAGGCGCAAGGGGTCTCCCTTAAGCGCGGTGGGGACATCGGGCGCCGCATTGAAGAGCAGTTCCAGGCCTTTGTCCTCAGCCTTCATGCCGACCAGGTTGGCCAGGTTGTCCATGACGTCCTCGAGCCGGAAGTCTATGGTCTCCATGCTCATCTTGCCGGCTTCTATCTTGCTGAAGTCCAGGATGTCGTTGATGATGCCTAGCAGGTTCTCGCCCGAGCGGTGGACCTTCTCAATGTAGTTGCGCTGTTTCTTGTCCAGGTTGGTTTGCAGCGCCAGGTGGCTCATGCCGATGATGGCGTTCATGGGCGTGCGGATTTCGTGGCTCATGTTGGCCAGGAAGTCGCTCTTGGCTTTGGTGGCCTCTTCTGCTATTTCCTTGGCACGCAGCACTTCCTGCTCCGCTTGCTTGCGGTCCGTGATGTCGGTTGCAATGCCGCAGATGCCATAGACGGCGCCGCTTTCGTCGCGCAGCGGTGTCTTGGTCGTCATGTAGTCACGCGCGGTGGAACGGTCGCGGCCCGAAAGGGTTTCTTCGTAGGTGATGGCCTTGCCGCTGTCCATGACCTCTTTTTCCACTGCCGCAATCTTGTCCGCCACGTCCTTGGGCATGAATTCATAGGCCGTCTTGCCCAGCACATCCCTCTCGGCGACACCGATGACTTTTTCGTAGGTTCCGTTCAGCAACTGGTAGCGCCCTTCGCGGTCCTTCATCGTGATGACCGAACCAATGCTGTCGACCAGGGTGCGGATCTGACGTTGGCTGTTGCGGATCGCCAGTTCGGCATCGCGGCGTTCGGTGATGTCCTGGTGGATGCCAACCACCCGCTGCGGCAGGCCCTCTGCATCTCGCTCTACGGGATAGCCGGTATCGAGAATCCAGCGCCACTCCCCCGACTTGCTGCGCATGCGGTATTCCGCCCGGTACAGCGGAGCCTGGTTGCGCTGAAAGGCATCCATGGCGGCCTCTGTGGCGGACAAGTCATCCGGGTGCACCAGGCTGCGCCAGCAGACGCTGTGGCTGGGGTAGGCCTGGGCCAGCTCGTGCTGCGTGTAGCCCAGCATCTCGGCCCAGATGGCGTTGGTCACCACGTCGCCTGTGCGGGCCTGCCAATCCCACAGGCCCAGGTTGCCGCCGCGCATGGCCAGGTCCAGCCGCTGCTCACTTTCCTGCACACGCCGTTGGGCTTCCTTGCGCTCGGTGATGTCGCGCACCGAGGCACAGACATTGACGCCACGTCCGCCCACCGTCGGCAATTTGGACAAGCTGACCTCGACCGAAAAGCTGCTGCCGTCCTTGCGCACGCCCTTGAGTTCGCTGTTCATACCGCCCATGCTTCGGGCCTGGCCGTTTTCCAGGAAGCCGTTGCGGTAACCCACATGGACACCGCGTATGGCCTCGGGCACCAGCACTTCAATCGGGTGGCCGGCCAGCGTGCCGGTGGCATAGCCAAACATGGCCTCCAGCTTGGGATTAGCCAGTGCGATGGTGCCGCGGGCGTCGCAGACCAGCATGCCGTCGGGCGCCGATTCGATGATGCTGCGGTACCACGCCTCAGTGTCTTTCAGGGCGGCCTGCTGGGCTTCCAGTTCTTCGGCTTGTTCTTCGAGTGTGGCTGCCTGCTCCTGCATGGCTCGGGACTGGTGTTGCGTCTCCACCAGCAGCCGATTGGTCTTGACGCTGCGTTCCAGAATCTCCAGATTCATGGCCAGCGTGGGCATCAGCGCGTCGAGCAGGGCTTGGTCCCGCGTGCCGAATTCGGCCAGCGTGGCCAGTTCCAGTATGCCCAGCAGGCGCTCATTGCGCAGAATGGGCAGAACGATGATGGAGCGCGGACTGGCCTCGCCCAGGCTGGAGCCAATGCGCACGTAGTCCGGCGGGGGTTGGCGCAGGATGATGGGCACCCGCTCCATGGCGCACTGGCCCACCAGGCCCTGTCCCATGTCGAAATACTGCGCCAGGGCCTTGCGCTCACGGTAGGCATAGCTGCCCAGCAGGCGCAGGCGGTGGGCATCTTCCTCATGGATGTACAGCACGCCATGGCCTACCTGGAGCAGGGGTGCCACGGTGCTGAACAGGGTCTGGGACAGCTCGGTAAAGGTGGTTGCCGTCTGCAGGGCATTGGACAGCAAGGCCAGGTTCGACTTCAGCCAGTTCTGCTCCTCCATCTGGCGGGCGCCGGTTTGCAGCACCATCACGGCGCGGGCCAAGCCCCCGATTTCATTGGAGAAATCCGCGTGGGGAACAGCGATGTCCAGCTGGCCCTGTGCCAGTTGTTCCACAGCCCGCCGGACGCGCTCGGATGGCCTGCGTATGGATTGGACGGTCAGCCAGGCCATGCAAATGCCGAGGCCGACCCCTCCCAGCATCAGGATGTAGATGATGCGGGCGTTGTCCTGTGCCAGTTGCTGCGCGGCTTGTGTGCCCTCGCGCGCGCCCTCTTCCTTGATCTTGACCACAGCCGAAATGGCCGCTGCCGTGGTATCACCGGCGCGCTCAAACTCGTCCGAACTGGCCAGCGCCGTGGCTTTTGGCAGGTAGCCATCGCGCATCAGGGTCACGGCCTTTTCCACATTGCTTTTGTAATGGGCGAAATCAGTATCAAACCTGGCCAGTTCCAGCTTGGCCTGCTCCCGGAAAATGCGCGGGCGCAATTGCTTGAGCTCCTTGTGCATCCGCGCCTCTGCGTCCACCAACTGCCTGAGCGCGTGCTCCCGTCGTTCGGCGTCGGGTGCGATCAGGGCCTGGCGAAGTGCGCGGCCCATGGTGGTGTATTCGATCTGCACGTCTTTGGCGTTGGATACACCCAGGAGGTCGGCGTCATAGGTTTGTTCCAGTTGGGCACTCAGTGCCAATTGGGTCCGCAGGCTGAAGACAGCCATCAGCACCGACAGCAGCAGCAGGCTGGCAAGACCCATGGCCAGTTTAGTGACCAGGGTCCGACGTTCCAGTACAGACAGAATTGCGTTCATGGTGATGCCTCTCCAAGGCTGGCCGCGGCGTCGGGTGCGAGCTGTTGCACTTGCCGGTTGCGCCGCTGTATTTCCACATTGGTGGCCAGCAGCGCCACCAGTTCGTCAAATTGCATGGTCTGCACGGCATCTGCAGGGCCCAGCAGGGCTAGCTCCAGGGCGCCGACCAGGGCATCTTGCACCACCAGGGGGGCCAACAGCAGGGTCATGGCCTGCGTGTTGCCCAGGCCGGAGCGCAGGTGCCAGACACCGTCGGGCGGGGTGTCGATCACTTGCGTGCGGCGTTCCAGCGCGCACTGGCCTAGCAGTCCTTCACCCAGCTCCAGCGTAGCAGCCGGTGGCTCTGCGCAAGCCGCCGAACCCACCAGACGCAGAATATGGGGAGACAGAGGGTCCGACACGTACAGCACGCCCTGGACCGCTCCCAGCAGATCGCGCACTTCGCGCAGAAAGACCTGTGCCAACTCGGCCAGCGTGCCGCAATGCTGCAACTGTGCGGCGATACCCGCCATCCTGGCCCGGTAGGCCACATTGGCTTCTTGCTGCTGGGCATAGGCCTGCAACTGCAGGTTGGCCTGGGCCTGGGTGTGGCGGCCCCGCAGCAGGTGCAACCACATCCATCCCAGCACTAGCGTCAGCACGCCTGCGACACCAGCCGTCCTTGCCGACGGGCCCCAGGGTGCGGTGTTGGAAAGCCTGCTCATCAGCACCAGCTTCCAGGGTCCGGAGGGGTCGTTCCAGTCCACGTTGGCGGAAGCCACCGCAAAACGCTGGCCTTCAACCCATTGCGTTCCGTCTCGGGCGGCCACCGGCATGGGCAGGGGTTTTCGCTCATCAAACATCTTGCCAAACTGCCGTAGTTCGCGGATGGCTGCCAGCCTTTGGGCGTCTGGTTCACCCTCCACCATGCCCTGCCAGGCAGGGTTGCTGCTGGCGAAGACTACGCCCTGGGGCGACAGGAGCATGGCCACGTCATAGCGGTCTTTCAGCAGGGCGTCGACCAGTGCTAGGTTGGTTCTGGCCACCACGGCGCCAATCCCGTTGCGTGACCTTGCGTATTCCGAAAAAATGGGCGCCGCGAAATACAGGGCACGGTCTCCACGCGCCATGCTGATGGCAGCATAAACACTGGTTTGCCCCTGCATGGTCTTTTTGTAGTACGGTCTGAAGCGCACGTCCAGGCCGGTCGAGGGCTTGTCAATTCGGTCCCAGGAGGTCTTGACAATTCCGTCCTCCCCGACGACGAAAACCCCTTCAGCCCCGAATGCGCCCCCCACGGTCGACAGGGTGCCCATCACATTGGCGTCGAGCGAGCGCAGGCCATTGGTCGCATCCTGCTTGATGTTGCCGTCAATCAGGCCCAACAGCGTGACCGAGCCCATCAGGTTGCCGTTGAGCGTGGTGGACATGATCTCGATGCTGCTGCGCCGGGCTTCGGTGCTCAACTGCGCGGCGACCAGTTGCTCCCGCGACTGCAAGTCGCTCCAGCCCGCCAGCACCGCCACCGCCAGGCTGGCTGCGAACACCGTGGCCCAGGCCGCGCGGGCATGCAGGGCGAAGAACACGGAGAGGGTGCCCATTGTGTGACTCTCTGCAGCACTGGGCCGCAATGTAGCGCCGGCGCGCACGGGGCCATTCACCCGGTGATGCGCTTGAGACTCTCGGCTTTTTCCTTCAAGTCCTGGTCGCTGTCCGCATAGCGCTGTGCCACGTCCTGGAACTGGTCGGCCAAGGCCATGAAGGCGTCAGCGATATCCGGATCAAAGTGCGTGCCCCGTCCTTCCTGGATGATGGACATCGCCTTGGTGTGAGGCATGCCTTCCTTGTAGACACGCCGGCTGATCAATGCGTCGTACACGTCGGCAACAGCCATCAAGCGTGCAGAGATCGGAATGTCATCACCTGCCAGGCCTTCGGGGTAGCCGCTGCCGTCCCATTTTTCCTGATGGCCGTAGGCAATCTCCTTGGCGTATTTCAAGAACTCCACCTCCAGGCCCAACTGGTCCTCGGCGTGCTGGATGGCATCGCGCCCGAGCTTGCAGTGGGTCTTCATGATTTCGAACTCGTGCGGCTCGAAACGCCCGGGCTTGAGCAATATGCGATCCGGGATGCCGACCTTGCCGATGTCATGCAAGGGTGCGGACTTGAACAGCATGTTGATGACGTGGTCGTTCAGAAACCCCCGGAAACGTGGATGGTCCTTCAAGTGCTTGGCTAGCAGTTCCACGTAGTACTGGGTGCGGCGGATATGGTTGCCGGTGTCGTTGTCCCGTGTTTCGGCGAGGGAAGCCATGGCCAGTATCGTGACGTCCTGTATGGCGGCCAACTCTTTACTGCGCCTGACCACCTCCTGCTCCAAGTACAGATTTTGGTCCTGGAGAAAGTCGGCCGCAGCCTTCACATGCAATTGCGTAGCCACCCGTGCCAGCACAATGGGAGGGTTGACGGGCTTGGTAATAAAGTCTACCGCGCCGAGTTCCAGGCCACGCTTTTCGTCTGCGGTTGCAGTCATGGCAGTCAGGAAGATGATGGGAATATTGCGCGAGGCGGGGTCCTGCTTGAGCAGGGTGCATACATCCCAGCCCGACAATCCCGGCATCATGATGTCCAGCAAAATGAGATCAGGTGGTCCGTCACTCTGCACGATTTTGATGGCTTTCTCCCCGCTGTTGGCCACTTTGACCCGGTAAAGGTCTTTCAGCAGCGCCGCCATCAGGGTCAGGTTGTCGATAGTGTCATCGACGACGAGGATGGTTGGCTTGCGGGTGAAATCCAGGGAATTCGCCATTACAGGGTTCCTTCGGAGCTGAGAGTGTTTCAATGCGCGTCCAGACCCGGATCGCAGCCCATTCTGCATGAAACAAGGCTATCAGCACAAGAGTCGGTGGGCATTTGTTGACAACCTCAGACAGTCCTGTTCAAAGTGGAATCTTCATTTCACCTTCGCTCGGTCAGCGAACCTCTGAGGTGGCGGGCATTCAAGCGAACTGTGTGATCTGTAGGCTTCGGTGCAAGAGGATTGCCTTCCAGATAGCGGTCAAACCTAGATGCCCGCAACTGGCCCCATGCAGACGCAGTCTAGTAGTACTCCAATGCAACTGCATCTTCATTGATGAGAAGAACCCTGCTAGGGCTTGCGACGAAAGCCGGGGCGATTATTAGTTCGCGCAAATCATCAGCCGCAGTTGACGATCGAGCGAATGCTAGAACGTACTTAGCTTCTGAGACATACATTGCAGCTGTAAAGAATCGTTTTCTTCCCTTGTGACCAACAATGTTGTGTGCAATAAAGTAGTCGCCACCGCTCAGGAACGCCTCAAGCTTTTCAATACATTCACCGGTCGAGCGAGGTGTCTTGCCAACGGTAAAGTCCAGCATTTTGAAGAAGGCCTCGGACTTTTGACTGAGCGGAACCTCAGATCGTCCTCCTAAAGCGTCCATGCAGTATGAATTTTTCATGCTCTATTTCAGGTCATAACGAATGGACATGGAAGTAACCCCCCTCGTGATGAAACACGATGACTAAGCCAAGTGCAGGCCCGACGAATAGGAGATCGCAATCGAACAGGAACAACGCCTCACTCAACACCGCATCGCGCAGGGACTGACCTTCGTACGTGAATGCAGAGCCTGGTAGAAGTTCGTCCGTCACTACAAAGACCGTAGCCTCCGGGACGCTTTGACCCGCGAATACCGCGTCAAACAGCTGTTCCTTTGACAACGAATCAGCCCCCTCAATGCGCTCGAACTTTGGGGCAAAGCCCGCACCCTCGGCGGCCTTGAAGAGTTGGTCCGGCATGAACGTCGCGCCAGGGATGCATTGAATCAATGCAGACTTAGCAGATTCAACGGCGCATTTGGTAAGGCCTCGGCTCATTTGGTCGGTCCAACGAACGTGAAATGGGAAAGCAATTTGAAATGTAGCCGACTGGACGACTTTATTCGCACTCTTTCCGCCGAAACAGTGGTTCTGAATCGCCTCAGAGCGGTTTCCCAATACCAGTCATTCACAGAAGTCTGCACCTGGCCCGGACCTGGATGGCGGTTCCAGACACATAGCTGACGTGCAGATTTCCAGAAAGCCGTCATTCAATCGGTTGATTCCTGCGCCTTAACGTGGAAGCTGAGCCGCGAGCGGCGGCCTGCCGACCTCGAGCGACTGGTGGGCCTTGCGGGCAATATGAGTGCACTGCTCCTCATGCCGTTGTCTCCCAGTAGAAATGAAGGAACTCGTCATCGTATTCAGCTATCAACGAGACAATGAGGTCAGTCTTGAGCGTGTGCAGTGCAAGGGCTGAAACGAAGCCAACCGGCTGATGAATTGGTAGCGCGGCCGGAACAACAAGATCCACGCACTGATTTGCCACCAGTGAGTTGAACTCCGACTCCATCAATGGCAAGAACTCAGCATTTTCGAAGTGAGAGATGAGGCCCGTTGGCCGCTCGGTGTGCCCCTTCTCTCCTACTTCCGCGACTGCCCAGAACCTTAGACCGTTGTCCCCGCGTTCTTTTGGTGCTCTTGTGATGCGCGCGTATTGCTCAGAATCTGGTGGACTAAAAGCGTACTGGGGATAGATCTGAAAGCTAGCGCCCGGATAGCTTCCTGCGAAGTGGTAGTTGCTGGCCAGTTCGCGCTTCAAGCGCTCAAGGTCTGCGGCGGAGAACATACTGGGCCTAACGTTGGCGATGAGTGGACGACAACGGCGCACTCAATACTGAAGAATGGCAAACTCGCGAGCCGCCGTTGTTGATCCAATCCATCAACCTGTTATGTTTGACTATAGCCATACAGTCAGTCCAAAAATTCCCACGGAATCTCTTTCTTGAATTTTGCAATGGACTCTTCCAAGAGAACCAACGGAACCTCCCTTTGGAAGAAGGTCACTTCTCGTGATTTTTTCGTATCGTCGCGAAAAATCTCCAGAACAATCTGGTCATCCAACAAGAGTTCAACGCCGATGCCGTCGCGACTACCTACGTCGCTTGCGATTACCCATGATTTCTTCGGAGCATCCGTCATCAGGCGTTCTCAGCTTTTACGAAAAATAACGTAACGTATGCCGCAAAACCTGCGGATTAATCTCGGCGCTGCGGGATAATCTGGACATGAATTTCTCCTGAGAGTGGCTTGGGGCCTTGCTTGCAGCGGTTTTACCTGAAATCTATACAGGTATAAAAATTCCGACAAACCCCGCAGATTGCGATTGCCAGATTCTAGGTGCCAACGCGCTAAAAACAGGCAATTGGACCGACTTGGTGAACGACTGCTTCCGCCCCGTAGCGGAAACCTGCTGCTACGCGTCCGGGCGGGCCGACCGGTTGGGCGCCTTCTGCATCAAGCGCGGCTCTTCAGTTGCTCAATGTCGGCCACCAACAGTTCGCGCTCACCTTTGTCGCCAACTTTAGCAGCGAGTTCCAGTGCCAAACCCAGGTGGCGCGCTGACTCCCTCGGACTTGCAGCCAGTCCGTGCGCGCGAGCAAGAGCCTCATGGGCATACCCGAGATAGAACGGCTTTAGTTCGCCGCTGTAGGAGAGGCATACCTCGCCCAAGCGCAACGCCTCACCGGCGTTTCCCAAAAGGGTCTGTATTCGGGATGCCTGCCAGTAGCCAACCGACAGGCTTTGATGGTTGCAATCGTCGCGCTGGAGCCAGTGATAGATGCTCGCCTGATTGAGAGCCACCATCAGTCGTTCTTCTTCAGGCGTTCGATCTGTCTTTTCGATGAGGTCCCATGCCTTGTTGAAGCAATGGGCTGAGAAGTACTTGTGGGCTGCAGAGACGTCGAATTCAGGGGCTTTTGCCATTCCTAGAGACTCCTCAATGGTGGTTGCGATTGTGATGACTTTGAGACGCCCAACGTAATGTCCAGAGACACAAAAAGTGCTCTACAAATCGGACTCTGCTCCATAAGTTGGCCATCAAATCCTCCTGAATGTGGCTTGCAGCCACGCCGCGGGCAGCTTTACCACCTAACCAAACGTATCTCTATACTCTTGCAGAAGTGACGATGCGATGAACCAGGACGATTCTGGGCCCTGTGGAAAGCTGGAGCAAATTGGGCAAAGGTAACCTATGTCCGCTATCGCCCCACACCGGGCAGCACATTTTGCTCCAGACCGTCCACACAGATTTGTCAATGGACACTGTCCTCTATCGGCTCCAACAGACACATAGCCGACCTAGAAGTTTTCCGAAAGCGGTCGTTAAACCGATTGATTTTTGCACTTAACGTAGACCTAACCGGCGACTCATGGCAGCGAGGCGCGCAGCACCGGGACGCCGCAAAGCGTCCGGCTTGACGGCCCAGTTAGGTCTCGCTTGCTTCAATGTAGTAGTCACCGCACTTGTCATCCCACCCAACCCTGGCAAGAGTTTTTCCTGCGGATTCGACAACGACCAGCCAATCACCAAATAGTTGTCCAGCCGGGAGAAGACCATGCATTCTCTCCGCAACTTGATCTAGGAATAGCGAGAGCACTGAGCCTGAAACGGGCTTCGTTAGACGGAGCCAAACCAACAGATCGTCGGGGCGCCAATCGTACGAGTGGCGATCTACGTCTACATCGCCCGAGCTAGCAAGAAACTCGGACATAGACTGGCGGACAGCCTCCTCGACCGGTTGCCTCTCCGAGTGGCGTTTGCGCTGACGTGACACTGCGAGACCTAACGATGACGATGATTGGGCGACAACGGCGCGCCCACTGTCGAAGAATGACAGAAGCGCTGGCCGCCGTTGGCGGTCCAATAGATCAACCCGTTAGACGTCACTGGCAACCTCCATTTCGAAAGGGCGGAGGCCAAGCGAGTGTGAAGAAGCTTGGTCGTCCGATCCATGCCACCACTTCTCCACCCAAGCTCCTCCCCACTCGTCGACTTCATACACCTCAAAGATTTCTCCAACCATTGACAGGACTCGTTCGCGTTCGGCTGTTTCAAGGCGATCCAGAACTGATGAGGAAATATCAACCACGCGCACGCGAGTTCCTGTTGCCACGGCAAGGCCGTTGCGATCAGCGGTGGAGTATGCAGATTCTGCGCTCATGACGTCTAACGAATAATGTAGGGCATAGGTTGGCAACTATAGTCCGTCAAACCATGCCTTGAATGTCGGCTTCCGCCCCTCAGCAGCAGTGCAGCCAGTGGATATGAGGAACCGTCTAACTCGGTATATTTTCTGCATTGGGAAATCCAAGGTCGGGTGCGCCGTGTTGCTTGAACACTCCCCCATGTTGACGTTCCAGCGATATCAACTCGGAAGAGATTATGTGAAGCGACAGGATAAGAGCCTGCATTGAGTCTTCACCACCGATCGCAAAGGCTCTCTCGAAAGATGGCGTGCGAACTTGATAGGGGCAAAGCCAGGGTCCAGATTCATCCGACTGCACGGGCTCGCCTACGCTGACTACGGCGAGTTCAACCACGCCCGATTCATGCACGAAGTCCAGTTCGCGGGTAGCGATAACGTTGCCAAGCGGCTGATACGGCATTTGAGAGGCCTAACGAATAATTGAGGAAATACGCAGGCAACTAGAGCTATTCAGCCAACGTCTCTAAAGTCGGCTTTCGCCCCGAAGCTGCTGCGACTTCCGGTGCACGGAGGTCATCCGAAACTTCAAATAGTCGTCCTCCGACGCGCGACCGAATGGTCGCTTGACCTATTGACGAAAACGCACAATTGTCACGGTAGCACGAGATTCAATTTTTGCAAAAGCTTCCAGCATAAGTTTGAGTGCGCCATCTTCCCCAAAGCCACCTGTGCCCGCACCAATGATTGGAAATGCAACCGACCTGAAATCTTTTTCGTTAACTAGAGCCATGGCGGAAGCAACAGAACCTTGGATAGATTGTTTGGAGGAACGCCACAGCATACTGATACCTGCCACATGAATAATGCTCTTGAACGGGAGGCGGCCAGCAGTAGTAAGGACCGCGCCACCAAGCGGAATTGATCCCAGCCGACCTAGTTCGATGAACGGTCTGTAGCCCGCTCGCCGTTTTATGGCGCCGGAAACCCCTTGTGGAATGAGGAGCCACCAAGGAATGATGTTTCTATTCAAGGCATTGACAATGACTTCCACGTTTTGGTCAAGCAAGTCGCCGTTGACGATGGTTGGTAGTTTCATGGAAATGGATTATCAGTTCGCGAATTCGCTCGCCGCACGGTATTCAGACAGGAGACTTATCTGGAAGTCGGCTTCCGCCCAAATCCTGAGACGGCATCGCACGCGTAGGTCGTTAGCGACGGCTTATCGAAGCCCATGGCTTGCTTCCAAGGGGCTTCGTAGATGTAGCGGCGCGATATGCGAGCATGCCGCCACAAAAGACAACAAGCAGCGCGACGCAGGCCAATGCGTACTGCAAAAAGTAGTATGTCACTCCGTCGTGGCCGACCATTAAGTGAAGCCACCAAGGTAGGATAAATGAACCAGAGACCGTAGACACAACGCCGGGGCTAAATATGATGAGAAGCGCCGGAAAACCTAGGGCTACGGTGAATAAGTAGTGTCAATACGTGGGCACAAGGCCACGGCTGCGGATTTACGCAAAATCGGGAGCACATTGGCCCCGTTTCGCGGTCCGATAGGCCCACTTTCCCCCGTCATGGACGCACCTGTGCCATCAACCTTTGACGACCGAGGTAAATGTTAGCCAGTGCCAATGCGGTGAACGCCCGCGTGGCGTTCTTCTGCAAACCACGGTAACGCACCTTGCCAAAGCCCCATAACCGTTTGACTACACCAAAGACATGCTCCACACGTGAGCGAATTTTTGACTTGTTGCGGTTCTTCGCCCGCACTGCCTCGTCACTGACCCCAGCGTAACGGGTCCGTTGGTTGGTGAAGTCCTTGGCTTGGGGCGCCTTATTGGCGATCAGTTCCTTCTGGCTGGAGTAAGCGGAGTCACCGTAGACGCGCTGCTCATTACCGTGCAGCAGGTCAGGAAGTGGATGCTTGTCGTGCACGTTGGCTGCAGTCACTACGGCGCTGTGGGCCAGCCCGCTTTGACTATCTACCCCAATGTGCAGCTTCATGCCAAAGAACCACTGC
>JAYSZJ010000110.1:0-59775 GCA_043738115.1 Rhodoferax sp.
GTTGGCCATCGCGTATGGGGTGCTGAGGTCGGGTAAACCGTTCAACCCAGATCATTTGAAGCCGATGGTCACTTGACATTCACAACGGTGTCTTTACCTCGCCATTTTGCCCACCCAGGCCGCGCTAGAAGCGCCAGCCGGCGGCGATCAGAAACTCGTTGTAAGTGAAGCTCTGCGAGGCCTTGTCGCCACGTGCACTGGTCAACACGTCGGGCATGTTGACGTAACCAAATTTGTAGGCGCCGCGCACGAAGAAATCTTTCCAGAAGTCTTTCTCCAGCCCCCCGCCCACGCCCACGCTGTAACCGGACAGGTGGAACTGGTCGTTGCGCGATTGGTTGACCATGTGCAGCGTGACGTTTGTCTTGGGCAGCAAAACGCCAATGCCGGCCAACGCAAACACACGGGCCGTGCGGCTGTCGCCAAACCAGTCCACGGGGCGTTGCTTCTCGATCTCCAGGCTGATGATGTTCAGCCCGTCGGTGTGTTCGTAGTTCAGCCAGTTGTCACCAATGACCTGGTTGCCCGACTGGGGGGCGCCCAGGATCTGGCCGTTGATGGGCACGGACTGGCCTTGGGCAACCACATATTTCATGTGGTCCAGATTGAAGGCAATCGCGGTGTCGCTGTTCCACTGGTAGGCCACACGCAGATTGGTCTGGGGAATCGTGATCTCACTGGGGCGCAGGTAAATGGCAAACACATTGGCCATCGTTGCGTCGGTCTGCAGGTCATCGGCTGCCACATTCTTCAGCGTGAAGTCATGGTCCTTGCCCCAAAAATGGATATCGGAGTTGGAGTAGTTAGAACGGTTCCAGCCCCAGTAAACCGACCATTTGCGGGAGTCGGAGGCCTTTTGCGCAGCGGCGGTCTGGGGGTTTGCCGCTTGGGCCCAAGCCACGGGTGCAAAAAAAAGGCTGGCAGCAATCAGCGCGCCAGCCCGCATGGAAAATGCAGGAAGTTTCGTCATAGGAGGGCAATTTTACCCTTCACCCTCCTACAACCCCGTTTTCACAAGGTCAATAGGGTGCAGCCCGTGGTCTGGCGTGCCTCCAGCGCGCGGTGTGCCTGTTGCACCTCTTCCAGCGCAAAGCGCTGCGCAATATGGATTTTCACTTGGCCACTGCCCACCACCGCAAACAAATCATCGGCCATGGCCTGGGTGCTTTCGCGCGTGGCGATGTGGGTGAACAAGGTCTGGCGCGTCAGATAAATGGACCCCTTGGGACCCAGTATGCCGGGCGCCATGGGTGCCACCGGGCCGGAGGCATTGCCAAAACTGGCCATCAGACCAAACGGAGCTAGGCTGTCCAACGATTTGTCCCAAGTGTCCTTGCCTACTGAGTCATACACCACCTTGACGCCCTTGCCACCAGTGATCTCCTTGACCCGCGCCGCAAAATCTTCCGCTGCGTAATTGATAGCGAACTCTGCACCATTGGCGAGGGCTAGAGCACATTTTTCCTTAGAGCCTGCCGTCCCAATCAAGCGCAAGCCCATGGCCTTGGCCCATTGGCAGGCGATCAGCCCGACACCACCTGCAGCGGCATGGAACAGCACAAAATCTCCCGGGTTCAGCCCACCCTGGGGCAGGGTCTTCTTCAACAGGTACTGCGCGGTCAGACCCTTGAGCATCATCGCGGCGCCGGTGTCGAACGAGATGCCATCCGGCAACTTGCACACACACTTGGCCGGCATGACGCGCAGGTCGCAGTAGGCTCCCGGGGGCTGGCAGGCATAGGCGGCGCGGTCGCCCACCTGCAGGTGGGTCACGCCCTCGCCCACCGCCTCCACCACGCCTGCGGCTTCCATGCCCAGTTGCAGC
Organism: Rhodoferax sp.; assembly: GCA_043738115.1. Lineage (GTDB taxonomy): Bacteria > Pseudomonadota > Gammaproteobacteria > Burkholderiales > Burkholderiaceae_C > Allorhodoferax. Next base: position 1,826 of record JAYSZJ010000110.1, read on the forward strand.
GGCATGGCCATGGGGTAGAGGCCGCTGCGTTGGTAGACATCGATGAAGTTCAGGCCCACGGCCTTGTGGCGGATGCGGATCTCGCCGGGGCCGGGTTCACCCACCGTGACCTGCACCAGCTTGAGCTGCTCAGGGCCTCCGTGTTGGTCGATCTGAATGGCTCGGGACTGGTTTGGGTTCACGGTACTCTCTCCTGCGTTGAAGGGATGTGCCCGAACGGGCAACGCTGCGCATGGTGCCACGATTTACCGTTTCCGGCAGCGGCTGAAAGCAATGTGCAAGCCTTCCCAAGGGCATGGCCTAGTACATTCCTAACATGAGCTACCGCCTGACGCCCACCGCTGCCTTGCTGCTGACCATACCCCCCCTACTGTGGGCGGGCAATGCGGTGGTGGGCCGTGTCGTCAGCCCGCTGATTTCACCGATGACGCTGAATCTGCTGCGGTGGACCTTCGCTTTCCTGCTGTTGCTGCCGCTGGCCGGCTCTGTACTGCGCAGGGACAGCCTGTTGTGGCCGCAGTGGCGCCGCTTCGTGTTCCTGGCCTTGCTCAGCACCAGTGGCTACAACGCCCTGCTGTACCTGGCGCTCAATACCTCTACACCGATCAACGTCACGCTGGTGGGTGCCAGCACGCCGGTGTGGATGCTGTTGATCGGGCGCTTCTTCTTCGGCACACCGGCGTCCGCCCGACAAATGCTGGGTGCTGTGTTGTCCATTGGTGGTGTGGTGCTGGTGTTATGCCGGGGGCAGTGGGAGCTGCTGCTGGGCTTGCACCTGGTCGCGGGTGATTTGTATGTGCTGCTGGCCAGCATAGGCTGGGCCTACTACAGCTGGATGCTGGCCCACCCCACGCCCGAGTCGGCCCCGCTGCGTGCGCATTGGGCGACGTTCCTGCTGGGCCAGGTCGTGTTTGGTCTGGGGTGGTCGCTGCTGTTTGCCGGTGCGGAGTGGACACTCACCGATGCTCGCCTGCAATGGGGTTGGCCACTCATCGCCGCGTTGATGTTTATTGCCGTGGGCCCCGCCGTCATCGCCTATGCGACTTGGGGTGGTGGTGTGGCCCGTGCGGGCCCGGCCGCGGCCGGTTTCTTCATCAACCTCACACCACTGTTTACTGCGCTGCTATCAGCAGCCTTTCTGGGCGAGGCGCCGCAACTGTTTCACGCGCTGGCCTTTGTACTGATTGTGGCGGGCATCGTGCTGTCATCGCGCCGCAATTAAGATTTGCAACTGCTCAACCGGCGCCGGTCGGGCGAAGAAATAACCCTGGTACAGCCCACAGCCGTATTGCGCCAGCAGTTCTCTTTGTTCCGCAGTTTCCACACCTTCGGCCATCACTTCCAGGCCCAGGCTGCGCGCCATGCCCACAATGGTCTGCACGATCAAACCATCGCTGTGGCGCACACCCAGGTTGCGCACAAACGACTGGTCGATCTTGAGCTGGTCCAGCGGCAGGCGTGTCAGATAGGCCAGTGACGAATAACCGGTGCCAAAGTCGTCCAGCGAGAACCGTATGCCGCAGGCCTTGAGTTCACCCATCTTCACGATGCAATCGTCCACCTTATCCAGCATCAGGGATTCGGTCAGCTCCAGTTTGAGCAGGTGCGGCGCAATGCCGGAGGCGGTCACCACATCGGTGACGCTTTGTACAAAGTCACCCTGGCGGAACTGGCAGGCGCTCACATTCACCGACAGTTGCAGCGCACCAAATTGCGGGTCGCCCTGCCAGGCCGCCAGTTGCTGGCAGGCCGTGCGTAACACCCAGTCACCCATGGGCACAATCAGTTCGCTCTCTTCGGCGACCACGATGAACGCGCCCGGCGCCAGCAGACCTTGCTTGGGATGGTTCCAGCGCAGCAGGGCCTCGGCCCCCACCACACGCCCGTCCTGCGCAAACTGCGGCTGGTAGTGCAGCACAAACTCGCCCTGCTCAAGCGCCGAACGTAAGTCGACCTCCAGCTGCGCGCGGTCACTGATGGCGGCCTGCATCAGCGGATCAAAGAAACACAACGCATTGCCGCGCCGGGCCTTGACCTGGTACATGGCGATGTCGGCCTGTTTCAGCAGTTCGGCCGCGCTGTGTACCTCGGCACCAAACAGCGTGGCACCCAGGCTGCAGGTACTGCGGTGTGTGTGTTCACCCAACTGGTAAGGCTGGTCCAGGGTCAGCAACATCTCCTCGCCAATGTTCTGCGCCACCTGCGCTGCGTACTGCGGGTCCACCGACAGGTCCTTGAGCATGACGACAAATTCATCCCCCCCCAAACGGGCCACGGTGTCCAGTTCACGCACACTGGAACGCAGGCGCTGCGCCACCTGCCGCAGCAAGTCATCGCCCACCTCATGCCCCAGGGTGTCGTTAACCAGTTTGAAGTGGTCCAGGTCAAGGAACAGCAAGGCGCCCAGCAGGCCGGACCGCGAGGACGCTGCTACAGCCTGTGTCACGCGGTCCAGCAGCAAGCGGCGGTTGGGCAAGCCTGTGAGTGCGTCGTAGAAGGCCAACGTCTCGATCTCGGCATTGGCACGGCGCATCGCAGTCACGTCGTGGTAGGTGATCACCAAGCCGCCCTCGGGTGTCGGGCGCTCCGTAATCTCGATATGTTGCCCACTGGACAGCACTTGTTCGTGCGGGATGGAACTGGTCAACTGCGCATACAAACGGTTCTCCACCCACTGCGTCTGTTCGGCCTTGTCGGCACCCGGCAGGTGGTGCTGGACCGCTGCTTCCAATACCTGTCTGAACGGTAGCATGGCCGATATGCTGCCTGCCATCCACGGATATATCTCTTCAAAACGCCGGTTCCACCGCACCACCCGGTGCTGTGCATCCAGCAGCACAAAACCACTCACCATGGACTCCAGTGCCTGGTCCAACGTGCTCTTGGACTGCGCAATGGCGTGCCGCGCACTGGCAATGCGGTGCAAATAGGCCACCGCAAAGCCACCCGCCATCAGTAGCATCATGCTAAACACCAGCGTGGCCAAAACCACCACGTTGCGGTCGAACCGCCACTGCCGCAGTGCTGCGTGTGTAGGGATGCTGGCCGATATCCAGAGGTCGCGGTACAGCAGCGGGCGTGTTACGACCAGCGCGGGCACATTGCTCAGGCGCGCCCGCTCGATGGGCTGCCTGGCGGCTGCGTGGGTGGCGTTCAAACCGGGGCTGAGCAGGCCGGGTTTGCGGGCGTCCTGGTTGGGCACGGCCAACAACAGCTGACCATCGCCGCGCTCCAGCGTGACCTCCAACGCGGCAATGTCGGTTCCCTGCATTAGGACGGTTGTCAACATCGACGTCGGTACTTCAGCCACCACCAACAGGTTGGATCCGTTCGCCATGCGGATGTAACGCCCAAAATACAACACCCGCTCCAGGCTGGCCACACTGTCCACCGGTACGCTGGCGACCAAGGTAGACATGGGTTGGGCCAAGGCATTTTCAATAAATGCCGGTGGCAGCTCACGCGGCATTGTCGTTCCCACCGGCTCAGACGATGCAAACACCTGCCCCTTTTCATCTACCAGCGCCACGAACCGCACCATCAGGTTCTGGCTGGCCGCATTGCGCAACAAGCGACTGGCCGCTTCGGCATCCACCCACTGTGGGATGGTGGTGGACAGGCCCAAAAACTCGTCGGTGCCCGCAAGCAAAACGTCGACGCTCAAAAGAGAGCGGTTGAACGCTGCCTCGGCACCGGCCAGAAAACGGGTCGCCTGCGCCTCGCCTTCGGCCAGAGCGACCTTGCGGGCATTCCAAACTTGATAGCTGGCAACAGCGACTATCGCGGCCATAAAGGCCAACACCAAGCCCCAAACGGTGAACTGAATGCGCCGTGCCGGAGTCGCCAAAATCATGGTGTAGCGGGGATGGGGATATTGCGTGCTGGCCCTACCGTCTGGCTCCAAATCTCATTGCACCTCGGGCCACAGCGCTTCAACCAGCGGGGCAGCACACTATTGGTAAAAATCTCCTTGCGCTTGCGCTCGTCCTGGGCGGACACGGGCACCAGGACCATGGCCCCCTTTTTCCCGACCTTGCAATGATCCTGGCCGGTATTGCAGGCGACACCTTCTGCGGTGTCGCGCTCCGACTCCTCCCAGATCGAGGCTTCCAATTTGGGCAGCTCACGCCGCAACAGCGAACGCAGCTCCGGCGGCAGGGCCTCCCATGCAGCCCGGTTAGCGCCGAAAATGGCCAGACCCCAATTCAGCGGCATCGGATACAAATGGCTGGTCATGGTGTGCAAGCCCAGCGTATTGCCCGACATGGTGCCTGTGATGGCGCACTCCACATTCCCATTCTGCAAACCGGCAGCCAGCGCTGCAAACGCCAATGTCACGGGTATTGCGCCCACCGCACTAACAAAATCCGCTTGCGCCACGGACGATACACGGACCCGGCGTCCCGACAGTTCGCTGAGCGCGGCGAGCGGCTTGGTGCAAAACACCACCTGGGCCGGATAGGTGTACATGGCCAACACCTCGATGCCATGCTGTTCGCGCAGGTTTTTCTCCAGGTATGGGCGAAAAGACGCCAGGCTGGTTTTCAGGCTGGCGATATCCGGATTCAAACCGGCCAGATCGGGGGCCGTGTAGGGCAGGTACTGGTTGGCCAATGAACTCAGCAAGGTCGTACCAAACGGCACCACACCGAGCTGCAGCAGATGCAGCATCTCTGCGGGTGGGACGCCTGCCCGGTCAAAAGGGACGATGTCGGCACTGAACTTGCCCCCGCTGAGTCGGGCCAGCTCCAGGGTCCAGAAGGGTTCTTCCCAGCGGGTGAACTGGCTCACGCTAGCCAGCCCACCCACTACCCGGAGCTTGTAGGGGGCTGGTGCTGATGCCGGTGTCTGCGCTACTGCAGGTGCGGGTGCCACGCACAGCATAGGTGTACAGCAGCTCAGCACTGCGGAGAGTACCCAGCGTCGAATCTGGCACGGTGTTTGCATATTCGGCTGCATCGGTTCCGGTATACCTGCGCCACAGACGCTGGTTTTGCAATTGGCCCATTATTGCCCGGATCAATCCCGGCTGTGGCAGGGAATACACCGCAATACCCATTCGACATCGATCTATGTTCGGATTAGATTGGACAAGCTCCGGCATCGACCGGATACTCGCCTTACGCGGCGTTGGACGGCGCGGCAGCTGATACACCCGACAACCACGAAGAAGACCACCATGCTCAAACCAACTTACTTCTCTGCGCTGCGGCGCCAGTCGCCCGTGGCTCTGGGCACCGTGCTGATATGCCTGTCGTCCGTTGCGTCGGCCGGCACCACGCTGGACCATATCCGCGCCACCGGCAAGATCGTACTGGGCCACCGCGAGTCGTCCGTGCCCTTCTCCTATATGGATGCGGACAAGCGCCCGGTGGGTTACGCGGTGGATTTGTGCCAGAAGCTGGCAGAGGCGGTGAAGAAGAAGCTGGACATGAAAACTCTCACGGTTGAATACCTGATGGTGACCCCGAGCAACCGTATCAGCCTGGTGGAAGAAGGCAAGATCGATATGGAATGCGGCTCCACCACCAACAATGCCGAGCGGCGCAACAAGGTAGCCTTTACCGTACCCCACTACATCACCGGTGCGCGATACATGGTGCGCTCGGACAACCCGGCCACCGACCTGGTGGGCCTGGAAAACCAGCGTGTGGTGTCAACCAAGGGCACCACGCCGCTGAAAGCCATAGAGCGCGCCAACCGCGAACGGGTGTTGCGGCTGAACCTCCAGGAGGCTCCCGACCATGCACGCGCTGTGGAAATGGTTGAAAAGTCAGAATCCGACGCCTTCATCATGGACGATGTGCTGCTCTACGGCTTGATTGCCAGCCGCACACAACCTGAAAAGCTCAAGGTCATCGGCAAGTTTTTGACGGTAGAACCACTGGCCATCATGCTGCCCAAGGGTGATGCCGAGTTCAAGACCATCCTGGACAACGAGATGAAACGCCTGATCGTGTCCAAGGAAGCCCATGCCATCTATGACCGCTGGTTCCTCAAACCGATTCCTCCGAAAAACACATCGCTCAATCTGCCGATGAACTATTTGCTGCGGGACTTCTGGAAGTACCCCACGGATCAAGTACCGGGAGTGTGATTCCAGTTTTTTAGTAGGTCCCCGGATACGCCCCGCCATCGGCCAGCACGTTTTGCCCGTTGATGTAAGCGGCCTGCTGGCTACACAGGAAGGCGCAGATGGCGCCAAACTCTTGCGGCGTGCCGAAACGGCGCGCTGGTATGCCCTGGCGGCGCGCATCGGCCAGCGCATCAACCGACAGACCGGTTTTTTGTGAATTGGCAGCCAGCATGTTCTTGATGCGGTCGGTGTCAAATACACCGGGCAACAGGTTGTTGATAGTCACCCCTTTCGCCGCCAAGCCACTGCGCGCCACACCCGCTACAAAACCCGTCAGGCCGCTGCGTGCTCCGTTGGACAGCCCCAGCACATCAATCGGCGCTTTCACCGAACTGGACGTGATGTTGACGATGCGGCCAAAGCCGCGCTGGGCCATGCCGTCCACCGTGGCCTTGATGAGCGCAATGGGGGTCAACATATTCGCGTCCACCGCTTTGATCCAGGCCTCACGGTCCCAGTCGCGAAAATCGCCGGGTGGCGGGCCACCGGCATTGGTCACCACAATGTCGAAATCCGAGCGCATCGCGAAAACCGCCGCCCGCCCAGCCTCTGTGGTAATGTCTTGTGCACAAAAAAGCACGCTAGCCCCGGTGGAACCTACATGGTTCGCTATCAAATCAGAAGCAGATTCCGCCAGCTGCTCAGGGCCACGGGCAACAATCAGCACGTTGACGCCCTCCTGCACCAGCGCCTGCGCGCAACCCAGGCCCAGCCCCTTGCTGGCGCCGCAGACCAACGCCCATTTACCCGTGATTCCCAAATCCATGCTGGTTCTCCCCAAAACAATGTTGCCGAACAGCGGCTAGAAAGCCGATGATACGCAGGCCATGGCACGTAAACCCACACTACACCCCTCCCTGAAGCCGTTTGCGGCCAAGGTCACCACCCCAGAGCTGGCCGTATCCCACATCCGCAACGGCGACCACGTGTTTGTGGGCACAGGCTGCGCAGCGCCGCGTGGCCTGGTGCAGGCGCTGGAACAGATGCGCAACCCGCCGGCTGATATGGAGATGCTGCACTTTTTCACCGTGAACGCCTTCGACCACGATGCGGACGGGCACAGCACCACCCACTTCAGGCACCGCAGCTTCTTTGTGGGTCGGGACATGCGGGCTGCCGTCAAGCAGGGTCTGGTGGACTATGTCCCCATGTCGGTGGCACGTGTGCCCGAGATGATGGCTCTGGGCCGTATACCGGTGGATGTGGCGCTGGTGCAGGTGTCCACACCCGATGCCTTTGGTTATGTCAGCCTGGGAGTGTCGGTAGACATCATTCCCGCCGCCATGGCCCGCGCGCAGATCGTGATTGCCGAGGTCAACCCGGCCATGCCGCGCTCCATGGGTGACTCGACCCTGCACATCAGCCGTATACACCACCTGGTGCAGGTCGACACACCGGTTACAGAGTTCCAGCGCCTACCCGTACAGACCGATGATGTGCAGCGGATTGCGCGCTACATCGCCGGCATCATCGACGACGGCTCCACGCTGCAGATCGGCCTGGGAGAGGTCGCACACGAGGCCTTGCAGTACCTGACCGACCGCAAGGACCTGGGCGTGCACTCGGACCTGATCTCGGACGCCATCATCCCGCTGCTGCAAAACGGCAACCTGACCGGCGCGCGCAAGACCAGCAAACCTTTCAAGATCGTCGCCAGCCTGGCGCTGGGCTCACGTGCACTGTACGACCTGATAGATGGCAACCCGCTGTTCTCCATGGAACCCATGGACGCCGTGTGCAGCCCGGCGGCTATTGCCGCGCAGTACAAGATGGTGGCCATCGCACAGGCCTTCTCGGTTGACCTGACCGGACAGGTCTGCATTGACCAGTACGGTGGCGAGTTTTACAGCGGCATTGGCAGCCAGGGCGAGTTTCTGCGGGGTGCCTCTCGCTCACCCGGTGGCAAGCCCATTGTGTGCCTGACCTCCACCTCCGAAGACGGCACCCAGTCGCGCATACGCCCCTCCTTGCTGTTGGGCGAATCCGCCACCATTGCCCGCACCGATGTGCACTATGTGGTCACCGAATTCGGCATCGCCTACCTGTTTGGCAAATCCATACGCGAGCGCGCCACGGCGCTGATCGAGTTGGCGCACCCGCAGTTTCGCCCCGAGCTATTCGCACAGGCTCAGGCGCTGGGTTACCTCAGTGGCGACCAGACGCTGCAAAACCTGCGCGCCTACCCGGTGGAAGAAGAAATCACGATCACGCTGAAAGACGGCCGCACGGTGATGCTGCGCCCCGCGCTGTCCAGCGACGCGCAGGGTATTCGCGACCTGTTCCACCACTTGAGCGAGGCGGATGTGTACACCCGATTTTTCCGCCATGTGCGCGGCCTGTCCAATGTGGAAGTGCAGCGCCTGTGTAATGTGAACTACGAGAACGAAGTGGCCTTTGTGGCCACGGCCGGGTCGCGTGAAGAGTCGCTGATCGTGGGCCAATCCTGCTACTTCATCGACCCCACGGCCAACCTGGCTGACACCGCCTTCATGGTGCACCCCGACTGGCAGGGATGCGGACTTGGCACGGCACTGCAAAGCCGCATGGTGCAGCACGCCAAGAAGCGCGGGCTGCGCGGCTTCGTAGCTGATGTGTTGCCCAGCAACACCCGCATGCTGCGCCTCGCACGCAACGGACCGCCAACGGTGCAGATCGAGAAAACCGATGACTCAGTCCACCTGACGCAATTGTTCTGAAGCTGGGGCAGCAACCCGCGGTGCGGGGGAGCGTAGGGGCGACAACCCGCCGCCGGGCCGCCCCAAGGCGGGTTAACCCCCTCGGGGGGCAGCGACCCGCGGCGCGGCGGAGCGCGGGGGCCACGCCTACAAGCTGGTCACATCCACAAACGAGTCGGCACGGGGGAAGCAGGCCACCATCCAGTGGCGGTCCAGCGCCAGGGCCTGGATAACTGGCACCGGCAGTTCGCTCACCAGATCGGGTGTGGGGCTGGAGTCGTCAGCCAGCAGCGCGGCCAGGTGCACTACGCCGGACAACTTGTCAAACACGTCGGCCGTCATCGGCGCGCTGGCACTTTGCAGGCCGGTCACGATGGCCTCGGGGAAGTTCCAGTGGCGGGCCAGCACCGCAGTCACCTGTGCCTCGTCAAAGCCCAGCAACTGTTGTTCGAGCTCCCAGCGGACGGGGGAGCGCGATGCTTCGGCCGCAACCTCGGCCAGGCTTTCGGGTGAACGCTGGCCAATCAGCAATTCGCCCAGGCGCAGCATCATGCCGGACAACCAGGCCTGCTGCGGGTCCAGCCCTGCGCCACCGGCTAGCCACTGCGCATACCCCGCACAGGCCATGCTGTAGGTCCAGAAAGCCTTGCGGTCCAGCCCGGGCACAGTTGGGAACGCGGTGCTGATGCTGGTAGACAGCGCCAATGAACGGATGCGCGACATGCCCAGCATGGTGATGGCATGGTTCAGCGACAAGACCTGGCGACTCAGGCCAAACTGGGCGCTATTGGCCATTCGCAGCAGATTGGCTGTCAGCGCAGGGTCTTTGGAAATGATGGCCTCGATCTGGGCGGCGGTGGCGTCCGGGTCGTTCAGCGTGCGCACCAGCGAGTGGGCGACCTCAGACATGATCGGCAGCCTCGCGGTTTCAAAAAAAGCGGCTAGTTCAGACATGAAAACTCCCAATCAAAAACTGGAGCCAGTATAGGAAACTGCCGGGGGAATGAGCAAATGTCGCCTTACACCCGTGCCCGGCTGCAGACAAACACACCGGTTATCACCAGCCCCGTGCCGGCCACCAGCCAGGCGGTAAAGGGCTCATCCAGCAGCAATACACCCATGACCATGGTGGACATGGGGCCTACCATGCCCACTTGTGCAGCCAGGCCCGAGCCAATTCGCTCAATCGCCATCATCACCAACATGACGGGCACCACGGTGCACAGGGTCGCGTTCAGAACCGACAACCACACCACCTGCGGCGCCACCTGGAACGCCGAGTCCAACGGTCGCAACAGCACAAACTGGGCGATACACAGCAGGCAGGCCACCGAGGTGGCCAGACCCACCAAGCGCAGGGAGCCCAGGCGCTGCACGATTTCGCCGCTGTAAAAAAGATACAGCGCATAACTCACCGCGCTCAGGAAAACCAACACCGCGCCCAGCGCCACGTCGGCCCCCTGCAGCGTGACTTCATGGCCAAACACCAACAAGACGCCACCATAACTGATGGCCATACCCAGAGCCTGCGCGCGCCCTATGCGCCGCCCCACAACCACCCAGCCCAGCAGCAGCACCAGCGTGGGGTTGAGGTAAAGAATGAGCCGCTCCAGCGAAGCGGTGATGTACTGCAGGCCGGCAAAGTCCAGAAAGCTCGCCAGGTAATAACCCGTCACACCCAACCACACCACGCCCAGCCAGTCTTTGCGGGTCAACGCCACTGGTGTGTTGCCAGGCGTCTTGCGGCTGGCCCACCAGCTCATGGCCAGAAAAAAGGGCAGCGCAAACAACATGCGCAGCATGATCAGCGTGACCGCATCCACACCGTGTCGGTAGGCCAGTTTGACGATGATGGCCTTGCCGCTGAAAGCCACCGCACCCACGGTGGCAAGTGCCAGACCAAACGCTATTGATTTAGGAGCATGAAAATGATTTTCGACGGGGGCTACAGCCATTTATTGCAAATACCGGTGTCACAGGATGGGGCTCAGCATGCCCGGTTGGGCGCGTGTCCCCACTGTACAGGAGCCACCAGCCGCTGCAGGGTCTAGAATCCGGCCCCAGGGCACTTTGCCCGCCGCAGACAAAAAGTGAACTGGCAATGACCCCTGACACGACGCCATCGTTGGATTCCGAGCTGAACAGGCTCCAGCGCTGGCTGCAGTCGCCCGGCAATAGCGCCCTGCTGGCACAGGCGATAGAGCAAAGCCCCTTTGGCATCGTCGTGATGGACCTGACCGGACAGGTGGTGTACTGCAACCAGGGCTTTCTCACCATGTCGGGGTTTTCACCGGCCGAAGTGGTCGGCATCAAGCCCCATCCCTGGGACCCGCAGGGGGCTACCGACATCACTTACCGCAAGTTGCTCACATCGCAACAGATCGGTGACCGCTGGAATGGCGACGTACAAAGCACCCGAAAAGACGGCAGCGTGTACTGGGAGCGCCAGGTGGCCTCCACATTGCGTGATGCCAATGGCCAACACACCCACCTGGTCGTCTTCAAGGAAGATGTCAGCGATCGCAAATTGCGCCGGGCCGACTATGCGCAGACACGGCACCTGCACGAGAAGGCCCTGGCATCCAGCAGCAACGGCATCATGATTACCCGCAGTGATGCAGATGACCACTCCATTGTCTACGTCAACCCGGCGTTTGAACGCATCACCGGTTACCGCGCCGACGAGGTTATTGGACTGGAGGGTAGATTCCTGGTGCGCGACGACCTGGCCCAGCCCGACCTGGAACACATACGCGCAGCACTGCGGGAGCGGCGCGAAGGCTCGGCCACGCTGCGCAACTACCGCAAGGACGGATCGCTGTTCTGGAACGAGCTGCACATTGCCCCGGTGCACGACCTGGCTGGTGGCACCACCACACACTTCGTCAGTGTCATCAATGACATCAGCGAACGTGTGCGTTACCAGCATGCCCTGGAATACCAGGCCAACCACGACAGCTTGACCGGCCTTGCCAATCGCAACCTTCTCAACGATCGCATCGAACAGGCCCTGGCCTGGGCCAAGCGCAACGGCCATGTGATGGGCGTGATGCTGCTGGACCTGGACCACTTCAAACTGATCAACGACGCCTCCGGGCACGGTGCGGGTGATGCCCTGCTGAAAGAAGTGGCGCAGCGCCTGACCGCCTGCGTGCGCGAGACCGATACCGTGGCTCGGCTGGGGGGTGACGAGTTTGTGATCATCCTCACCGACCTGCCGCAGCCCGACGACGTGGACCGGATTGCCGAAAAAATCCTGTCCGCGCTGTCACGCCCAACCGAGGTGGCAGGACGCGATATTTTTGTGACGGCCAGCATTGGCGTGTCGCTGTACCCGCGCGACGGCGACCATGGCGAAATTCTGCTGCGTTATGCCGATATGGCCATGTACCGCGTCAAAGAGCATGGCCGCAATAGCGTGCGCCAGTTCGTGCCCGAGATGGGCTCCACCGCTATCAGCCGCCTGGACATGGAAGGCGCCATGCGCCGTGGCCTGGAGCGGGGTGAGTTTGTGCTGCACTACCAACCCAAGATTGACCTGGTTACCAAGGCCGTGGTCGGTGCCGAGGCGCTGATACGCTGGCAGCACCCACAGATCGGCCTGATACACCCTATAGAGTTCATACGCCTGGCTGAAGAGACTGGCCTGATACTGCCACTGGGCGAATGGGTGTTGGCCGAGGCCTGCAGGCAGCAGGTGCTGTGGCGCCATCAGGGCATGGTGCCACTGAACATATCCATCAATATGTCGGCCCGCCAGTTCCGCCAGGAAGAGCTGGCCGACCGCACCGCAGCAGTGTTTGCCAGCACCGGCGCAGACCCCGCATACTTTACTGTGGAGCTGACCGAGAGCATGGTGATGCATGACGTGGACAGCACACTGGGCAGCCTGCGCGCACTCAAAAAACTGGGGCTGTCGCTGTCGCTGGATGACTTTGGCACGGGTTACTCCAGCCTGTCGTACCTGCGCCGGTTTCCGATTGACGAGCTCAAGATCGACCGCAGCTTCATCAACGACATCCACACCAACCCCGACGACGCGGCCATTGCCGGCGCCATCATCGCGATGGCACGCAGCCTGGGCATGACCGTCGTGGCCGAAGGGGTGGAGAACAGGGAGCAGGCCGAGCTGCTGTCCACGCTGGGCTGCACGCAGGTGCAGGGCTACTACTATGCGCGACCCCTGACGGTCAGCGCCTTCACTGCACGGCTGCGCGAACAGCAGTTACACAAGGCATGAGCCGCTTGAACTGGCACGCCGTCTCCCACGGGGAATTGGCCACGCTACTCAAGGAAGCCACGCTGGCCGGTTCACGTGCGGTCGGTACATCCACCGTGTACCAACTCAACCACGATGGCCAGGACCTGTTGGCCGTGTCACTGCCCGATGGCCAGGCCGTGGTGGTGGCGCTGAACACCCCGCCCCACACCCTGCGCAGACACGTGGATCCGGTCAAAATGTGAAATGCGGCGCGGCCGCGCCGCAGCGCCGACGCCTTAGCGCAATGCGTTGCGAACGCGGGTGACGCCGTTCAGGCCTAGAAACACCAAGGCACCAGCCACGATACCGGTCAGGGCGTCTACGGCTAGCGGCAACAGTGTCTGAACCAGGCCGGCCGTGAACCCGATGCTTCCCACCTGTACCAACACAGCTTGCACCGCGTGGTGCAATGGCCCGATGCCGTGCACCAGAATGCCACCACCCACCAGGAACATGGCCGCCGTGCCCACAACTGCCAACACTTTCATCAGCCAAGGCGCCGCAATCAGTAGGCCACGGCCAAACGCCTGCTGCGCCCGCCGGGCAGCACCGGTACCGGGCAATTTGCTCAGGTACAGACCGGCATCGTCCATCTTCACGATGGCAGCCACAAAGCCATACACACCAAAGGTCATCAACAGCGCAATACTGCTGAGCACCGCCAGCTGCGTGCCCCATGGCTGGGTCTGCACCGTGCCCAGGGTAATGGCAATGATTTCGGCGGACAACACGAAGTCGGTACGTACCGCACCCTTGATCTTGTCGCGCTCCACATCCACCATGTCTACAGCAGGGTCAGTCAAAGCCTTCAGCAACTCTTCTTCATGGGCCTGGTCTTCCGCGCGGCTGTGCAGAAACTTGTGCGCAAGCTTCTCGAAACCCTCAAAACATAGGTAGGCGCCACCCACCATCAGCAGCGGCGTAACTGCCCACGGAATGAAGAGGCTGATCAGCAGCGCGGCGGGCACCAGGATCAGCTTGTTGACCATCGAGCCTTTGAACACGGCCCATACCACGGGCAGCTCACGCTCGGCCTTGACGCCGGCCACCTGCTGGGCATTGAGTGCCAGGTCATCACCCAGCACACCCGCTGTTTTTTTGGCGGCAACTTTGGACAAAATGGCGACGTCATCGAGGATGGTGGCGATGTCGTCAAGAAGGGCAAGCAGGCTACTTGGCATGGTGTTGTGTTTGAGCAGGGAAATACCCATTGTCGCAGGTGAGACCGGGGGCACAATGGGGCCATGCGCCCCGTCCCCCCTGAACTTGCCGCCCCTACCGTTCTGGATGTAGAGGCCTCCGGTTTCGGGCGCAACAGTTACCCGATCGAAATCGGTTTTGTGCTGCCCAATGGGCACACCTTTTGCACCCTGGTGCGACCGGAGGCGCATTGGACACACTGGGATACACAGGCCGAGGCCACCCACCACATCTCGCGTGCGCTGATCGTGGCCCGCGGTGTACCGGTGCTGGATGTGGCCCGTACCATCAATGCCCAGTTGGCCGGCCAGACCGTGTACTCCGACGGCTGGGTCAATGACTACAGCTGGATAGGCGCACTGTTTGACGCCGCCGACATGAGCCCCAGCTTCAAACTCGAAAACCTGCGCGCCCTGCTCGATGATGCGCAGGCCGACCAGTGGCACACCGTCAAGGCGCAGGTCAGCAGCGAGCGCGGTGTGCAGCGCCACCGCGCCAGCGCCGATGCCCGCCTGCTGCAACTGACCCTGCTGCGCTTGCGCAATGGCCACGGATACTGATACAAACGACCCATGTTGACGTTTACCAGCTTCAGGGGGCGGCTAGCACTGTGGTTTGGCGGCCTGTCCCTGTTGACACTGCTCAGTGTGGGGCTCTATATCGGTCGCCTGGCCACGCAACAAATCGCCGTCACCGCGGGCCAATCGGTGCACGCGACCGCGCTGACCGCCGCTAATCTGCTGGCGGCCAATCTGCGGGAGCGCGAACTGGAGATTGCACTGCTGAGCCAGGAGCCGCACTTTGTGCGCGGTGACTTGGCCCACCCGGACATTCTGCGGTCGCTGGAGTTGCGCAAGAAGACCCGAAGCGAATTTGCGTGGTTGGGCGTGGCGGATGCCAATGGCAATGTCGTACAGGCCAGCGGCGGCATGCTGCAGGGTCTATCCGTCGGCAAGCGCCCCTGGTTTGCAGCCGCTCTGCAAGGCGTGTACACCGGTGACGTGCACGAGGCGGTGCTGCTGGCCAAGCTGCTGCCCAGCCAGGCCTCGGGTGAGCCCCTGCGCTTCATTGACTTTGCCGCGCCCATCAAAAACAAGGATGGCTTGGTTGTCGGAGTGATCGGTGCCCACGGCCATTGGCGCTGGGTGACCGAGACCGTGCAGGCCGCCGCGGACCGAATGGGCAGCGAATCCCGTTCCGAGATCCTGATCCTGGACAAGCGGGGCGCCGTGTTGTACCCGCAGAGCCTGGTCGGCCTAAGCCAACTGCCCGAAGGCATGCCGACGCAACAAGCCTATGCCACCGTGGCCTGGGGCGATGGACGTGACTACCTCACCAGCCAAGTGGCTGTGGATGCCCGTACGCAAAACGACCTGGGTTGGCGCATCGTGGTGCGCCAACCCCTAGAAACCGCACTACAGCCACTATACACGCTGCGTAACCGTCTGGTGGTGCTCGGGGTTTTCGCCACGCTGGTGTTCGCGTTGGTGGCCCTGCGGCTGGCGCGCAGCGTCAGCCAGCCCATAGAACAGCTGGCGACCGCAGCCCGGCAGATTGAACGGCGCGAAGCCGCACCCCAGTACCCGCAGGCGACCGGTGTGCGTGAGGTAGTGCAGCTGAGCCAATCCATGCAATCCATGACCCAGTCTCTGCTGCAGCGCGAGCACGAGCTGCAGACGCTGAACCAGACGCTGGAGCAGCAGGTACAGCAGCGCACCGCGGCACTGGAGGCGGCCAACCGCCAACTCGAACAACTCGCCACGCGCGACGCGCTCACTGGTTTGTACAACCGCCGCAGCTTTGACGAGAAGCTGAAAGACTGCGTGCACACCAGCAAACGCAGCGGGCGCAGTTTCGCACTGCTGGTGCTGGATGCCGACCACTTCAAACGCATCAACGACACCCACGGCCACGGCACAGGTGATGCGGTGCTGAAGCAGTTGGCCGGGCTGCTGACCGAACACATGCGCAGCACCGATTTTGTGGCCCGCTACGGTGGCGAGGAATTCGTCGTGCTATTGCCCGATACCCACCATGCACAAGAGGCCACCACGGTGGCCGAAAAGGTGCGGGTGGCGGTAGAACAAGCCCTTTTTCCCATCGTGGGGCATATCACCGTGAGCATAGGCATAGGCCTATGGGACCCCGGCTCACCCGGCAGCAAGGATCTCTTCCACAAGGCCGACGAGGCCCTCTACCAAGCCAAATCATCCGGACGCAACCGGGTGGTGGTGTACGCGCCGCCGGCGTAGGCGGCAATGCCTGGCCGGGCTAGGTTATCTTGAACACCGTGCGCACGGCCTTGCCGCCCGCCTTCTCTTCAAACACGGCCCACTGCTTGATGCCCTTCACCAGCACCAACGTGCTGATGTCCTTCACCGGCTTTTTGGCCTTGAGCCTGGCCGTCACCCAGTCCTGCACATGCGGGTATTGCTGGCCCTCTTTGCCGGTGGGAACCAGCAGCTCCTTGCCAGCAACGCTGCCCTGGGAGGTAACGAAAAGTTCGGTGGCGGGCATAGTACTAATCGTTCCAGACTTTTTCTACCAGCTTGCCGATTTCAACAGGCTTGCCGCTGCGTGTTGCTTTGTTCCACTCTACCGGGGAAGGCGCCACACGTTTCGATTCCTTTGCATCCCAGGTTGCCACTTTCAGTGCGAACACCACTGGGCCCTCGGTGACGTCGAACGGCGGGATGGCCTTCACACTGTTGGTGATCCGCTTGCGCATCTCCAAGTCCAGCAGCGTATCGAAGTCCAGCCACACCTTGGACTTCTGCCCCGGCTTGATGGCCAGCACGATGAAGCCACCCACGGCCTGCGTGGCGCCACTAGCGACCACCGCCTCCCGCGACGCGGCTTGCACCGCCTTGATGTAGTCCGCCATGGCATCGATATTGGCCACGCGTTTTTCCATGACCGCGCCGGGCTGCAGCAGCACGACATTGAAGTGGGTGAAGGGCTCGGCTGCGTGGGCGCAGGCGACAGCCACACTGAACAGGAAGGCGCAGAAAAATCGGAAGGGAAAGTACATGGTGCAACGGACGGTGGCTATGGCGTGATTCTAGAGTTCACGCCAAGCCTGGCCGACCACCTATGGGTGGGCGCCGCGCCAGCGCTTTGAAAACGCGTCCCTCCACCAGAAAACTATAAATTCAATAGCACATTCGTCATATTCCTCGAGAGCTACGGCAAGATTCCACCAATACGTCTAGGCGAAATCCGCATCAAGCACTACCCGGTACCGCGCCTTGCCCGAGCGCAGGTGGTCCAGCGCATCGTTCATCTTGCTCATCGGGAAATGCTCTACCTGCGGCGCAATGCCATGGCGGGCGCAGAACTCCATCATCTTGGTCAACACCACGGGTGATGGTGTGGGGGACGCCGAGATGCTGCGCTGCCAGGACAGCAGGCCGCCGGTCTTGACCTTCATGGCCTCGGTCACCACGCCCACCAGGTGCAGGCGGCCCTTGGGCGCCAGGGTGTTGATGAGTGCGTCCCACTCCAGGCTGGCGCCGACTGTGACGAGCAGAAAGTCCAGCGTGCCGGCCATGGCCTTCAGCTCTTTCACATCCACGCTGCTGACCGTCTTGTGTGCGCCCAGCAGCAGCGCCTCCTCGCGCTTGGAGGGCGACGAAGTAAACGCCGTCACTTCACAACCCCAGGCCCGCGCAAACTTGACGGCCAGGTGGCCAAGGCCGCCGATGCCGACCACGCCGACCTTGTCCGTGGGTTTGATGCCGTGGATCACAAAAGGCAAAAAGGCCGTGCCACCGCCACACATCAGCGGGCCCGCACTGGCCGGGTCCACACCGTCGGGTATCGGCAAGGCCCAGCCCCAGTGCGCACGCACCTTGTCGGCGAAACCGCCGTGGCGGCCGACGATGGTGGGCTGGCGTTTGAGGCAAAGATTCTGCTCACCACCCGTGCAGAAGTTGCAGTGGCAGCAGCTCTTGCTGTGCCAGCCGATGCCTACACGCTGGCCCACCGTACGGCCCTTGGCCTGGGCGCCCACGGCAGTGATGGTGCCGATGATTTCGTGGCCGGGCACCAGCGGGTACGTGGCGGGAAACCATTCACTGTCGACCATGGCCAGGTCGGAGTGGCAAACGCCGCAATATTCGACCGCGATCTCGACGTCTTCGGGGTGTAATTCGCCGGGGTCGTAGTCCAGCCGCTCCAGCGGGCTACCCGCACTGGTGGCGGCCCAGGCACGAAACTTTGCTGTGGTCATGGCGCGTCTCCCTACTTAGTCAGTTGAGGACAGAGCTGAAGGTCTGTCCCGCAAGGTTTCAGAACTCTGCGAGCTTAGCGCCATTCACGCCCGGGTTTCCCCTTGGCTTGTAACGGCGGCGACTGGACCATCCTTAGAGAAACCCGGCGCATAATCACCGCGGCATCGGAAGTACCGATACAAATTCTCCCTCTCACAGAAGTTTTTTACTATGCATCGCGTCGCCATCAGCAGCACAGGCATCTTTACGCCACCCGAAGTCATTACCAATGAAGAGTTGGTGGCAGCCTTCAACGCCTACGCCGCACTCGAAAACGAAAAATACGCAGACGAGATCGCCGCCGGCACCCGCACCGCCATCACCGATTCCAACGTCGAGTTCATCGAAAAAGCCTCGGGCATCAAGCGCCGTTATGTGATGAACAAGTCCGGCGTGCTGGACCCGCGGCGCATGCGCCCCGAGTTCAAGGCCCGCCCCGACACCGAAATTTCCATGATGGCTGAGATCGCCGTCAAGGCCGGTCAGGACGCGCTCAACAACGCCGGGAAGACCGCCGCCGATGTAGACGGCGTCTACTGCGCCGCCGCCAACATGCAGCGCGCCTACCCCGCCATGGGCGTGGAGATCCAGACCGCGCTGGGCATCAACGGGTATGCGTTTGACATGAACGTAGCCTGCTCATCGGCCACGTTTGCGCTGGAGATGGCCTACAACGCCGTACGCACCGGCTCAGCCCGCGCCATTCTGGTGGTCAACCCCGAGATCACATCGGCCCATCTGGCCTGGATGGACCGCGATTGCCACTTCATCTTTGGTGATGTGTGCACCGCCATCCTGGTGGAGCGGCTGGATCTGGCGCCCGAAGGTGCTTTTGAGATTCTGGGCACGCGCCTGCAGACCACGTTTTCCAACGCCATCCGCAACAACGCGGGCTTTTTGTCCCGCGCCGAAGACCGTGACCCTGAAGACCGCGACCAGCTCTTCCGCCAGGAAGGCCGCCGCGTGTTCAAGGAAGTCTGCCCCATGGCCGCCGACCATATGGCCAGCCACCTGGAATCACACCGGCTGACACCCACCGACGTGCGCCGCTACTGGTTGCACCAGGCCAACCTGTCGATGAACCAGTTCATAACCCGCAGGTTGCTGGGCCGCGAGGCCACGCTGGACGACGCACCGGTGATCCTGGACGAATTTGCCAACACGGCATCGGCCGGCTCCATCATCGCTTTCCACCGCCACAAGGCGGATTTCAAGGCCGGTGAGGTGGGCGTTATCTGCTCGTTTGGCGCGGGCTACTCGATTGGCAGCGCGGTAGTTAAGAAAATTTAAATCTGCTTGCTCATCAGGCCCGCACCGATAGCCAATCCGTTTTTGTCCTTGACGCCGCTGATGGCCTTGAAAGCCATTGCCTGAACACGGTCTGGCAGGCGCACAAAATTGCTTTCCTGCACCAGCGCATCTCCGCTCGTGAAAGCCCACACGAAAAACTTCAACGCTTTCAGTGTGGCCTCTGGCTTATCGGCCACGGTGGGCACCAGTGCGAACGTCCCCATCGTGATGGGCCAGCAGTTCTTGCCATCCACAGCTGTCAGCGTACTGGCAAATTGGCCTTTGACCGACCAGTCACTGGCTAGCAAGGCAGCGCGGAAACTTGCGATGGAAGGACTCAGAAATTCGCCCTTGGTGTTTTTCAGCTGCACGGCATTGAGCTTGTTGTCTTTTACATAACCGAAGTCCACATAACCAATGGCACCTGCAGTTTCCTTCACCGCCTTGACAACCCCATCGCTGCCCTTGGCACTAACAAATGATTCGGGCCAGGTGAACGATGACTTCACACCAAATTTCTCTTTCCACTGCGGGTTGACCTTGGCGAGGTAGTCTGAGAAGTTAAATGTGGTGCCAGAACCATCGGCCCGAACTACCACCTTGATGGGGGTGTCCGGTAGTGTGAGCCCAGGGTTCAGCTCTGCAATTTCGGGTGCATTCCACTGAACGATTTGGCCCATAAAAATTCGCGCCAAGACATCACCCGTCAGGCGCAACTGGCCGTCGCCCACCTTGCGCACATTGACCACCGGTGCAATGCCGGTGATGGCGATAGGGAACGCAGTCAGGCCCAGCTTGGCGAGTTCAGCCTCTGGAGGGGCCACGTCGGATGCGCCAAAGTCGCTCTCGCGTATGGACATCTTTTTGATCCCTGCCGATGAGCCTACGGGCTCATACACGAGCGCTACACCGGTGGATTTTTGGTACTCGCGAGCCCAACTTTTGTAGATGGGTGCGGCAGCCGACGAACCGGCGCCTGAAAAACTCTGGGCTTGCGCTAAGGCAACTACTGGTGCGAACAGTGCGAGCGCAACTCCGGCTAAAAATTTCGACATGGCTTGTACTCCAAAAAACCAAGGACGGGCCCTCGATTCAAGGGTTTACCCTAGTATTTTAGATCAGCCCCGGGGGAATACACCCCGGTCCGGTAGAGGTAGCTCTCAGTCTGCCAGCGGGGCGCTCAGGACAATGCCCGCTATTAGGGGATTGGCTAAGGCTTGGAGTCGCGCCAGACCAGAAATGGGTTGATGGGCGTCCCCCGCCACCATTGCTTCTCTGCGCCCAACTTGAAAATCGCAAAGTGCAGGTGCGGCGCATCGGGCGAGGCGTTGCCGGAGCTGCCGACATAACCAATGACTTGGCCCTTGCGCAGCTTACCGCCTTCAACTATTCCGTCGGCATAACTGTCGAGGTGGGCGTAGTAGTAGGCGTATTCACCCGACGGGTCAAAATGGTACAGCGTGATGCCACCGGGCTTGCTCAAAAACAGTTTGGCGATTCGGCCGTCTTCGACCGCTAGCACCGGAGTGCCACGCGGAGCCATGATGTCCAGCGCTTCGTGTTCCGCTCCACCGGCGCGCGCTTGGGTGTAGTTGTCGTTGAGCTGTGTGGCACCAACGCCACTCACCGGAATGTCCAGGCTGCGGGCACGCAAGCGCGACAGATCAGAGCCATCCGCCGGCACTGCGGGGGCAACGACGGGGGGCGCGTCGGTGTTCTGTGCGGGCTGCGCCACGGCGGCAGGTGCACGCGCCATGGATTGAACGACAGGCAGACCCGTGGCCGGTGGCGTCTGTGGGGTAACCTGGGGCCGACACCAGGCACCGATCACCACACCAGCGCCTGCGGCCAACACCGCGCCAAGGGCCAGCGGCTTGCGCCAGCGGCGTGAATGCCTGGCCTGTGTCACGGCTGGACGTCGACCTTGAACCCCGCCTTGGCCAACGTGGACAGGCGCTCGGCGTCCCAGTTGGTCAGGTGGATACAGCCATTGGTTTCTGAGTGGCCGACATTGGAGGGGTTAGGCGTGCCGTGGATGCCCCAGTGCGGTTTGGTCAGGCCCAGCCAGATGCTGCCCACGGGGTTATTGGGGCCTGCGGCGATGTCCACCTTCTCGACGTCTTTGGGCGCAGTCTTCAACAGCTTGGGGTCGTACGTGAACGTCGGATTTTTCACCTCGTTCTTGATCGCCATCATGCCGATCGGCAAGGGGTCATTTTTCTCGTTGCCGATGCTGATGGGAAAACCCGCCACCGGGCGATTTCCAGCATCCAGCACATACAGCACCCGTTCGGACTTGTCGATCTGGATGGACGCCGCCTTCACCGGTGTGGCGGTGCCCTGTGTGTTGGGTACCACGATTTCCGCGCCGGCCTCTACCTTGTGCCCGGCGTTGAGCTGCTTCAGGTAAGCGATGCTGGTGTGGAATTTTTCGGCCAACGCCTCTTCTACCGACTCATACACCAGGGCTTTCATTTTGGCGCGCTCACCCATGTCGGCCGGGGTTTTCTCGAAAGGGCCGGCTGCGTCTTTATCGGTGACGGTGTAACGCGTCATCAGCGGTGCGGTGTCTTCGCGCAACGCTTTCCAGGTTTCTGCGGTGACGGTGCCCGTGACCTTAAGGTCGCGCGCCGACTGGTAGGCCTTGACCATGCGCTGCATGTTCGCGGCGTAACGGCCGTCAATCTCACCGCAGGAAAACCAGGCACGGTCCAGCAGGATCTGCGCACGCACCACGGCCGCACCCTTGCTGCCCATGCGCAGCAGCGGGCTATCGCTGGCGTTGTTAAACGCGTCCACATCAAAGCCGGCCTTGGCGGACGTTTTGGCGCCGGCCTTGGATGTCTGTGCAAAAGCAGTCGTACCGGCAAGAGCCAGTGCCGAGCAGCACAGGCTGATGGCCAGCAGACGCAGCGTGAAGGGGGTGCGGGACATTGGGGAAGGAGCAGCCATTAAAAACCTTTCAGGATTTGTTGGCCCAGTATTGCACCGAAGTGCCCCGCACAGTGGCTGAATTAGCTCAAGGCGCGCTTCAAACGAATCTCTTCCACCCGCGCCGTGCCAATGGGCACGGTCTTGGCGCTGCTGGGTTCACGCTTGAAGCCCGCCAACTCGTGGAAACGTAATGCGCGGTCATTCGCGATGGCAATCCACACGGTGGCGTGGGTGCAGCCCTCTTCCATCAAGCCTTCACGCGCGGCGTCCCACAGGGCCAGTCCTGCGCCCTGGCCGATGTGGCTGGCGGCGACATAGATGTGCCAGATCTCACCCATGGTCTGCGGGGTGCCTTTGTCGCGCGAGCGGTCGAACCCGACAAAACCGACGATGGTGTCACCGTCCATGGCCACCTGCACCTGAGGCTCGGCATATTCGATGGCTTCGCGCCAGTAAGACTGGGGTTTCTCCAGCGCGGCCACGGGCACGGGTGCATTGGGGGTTGCGGATTTGAAGGCCTCGCAGACGCTGGCGTTGTGGAGTTCGGTGATGGTCTTGGCATCGCGCAGGGTGGCGGGTCGAACCGTGAAAGTAGTCGTAGCGGACATGGTGTCTAAACGTAAGCCTGAAGCAAAACAATATTGAGAAATGAGGGGATGGATTGTCGCTGCAAACTCCGCCCGGGGTTTGAGGGTGCATGCGCATCCAGTGGCTATTGGGGGAAACACGGCATCCGGGGGCCACGTCACCTAGGGTCAACACCATTGCCAGTGCCCGGTGGCCCCCACAGAATGGACTTGCACTGCTCACTTTTTCTGTTCTCGTCTATCAGGATCCTCAATGACCGAACCCGTGAATGTTTTGCCCAGTGACCTGCCTTTGCAATGCCTGTACCGATGGGAGCAGGAGCGTGGTGACCAGATTTTCCTGACCCAACCCATGGGCGCGGGCCAGGTGCAAGACATCACCTGGGCCCAGGCCGCCGACCAGGCCCGGCGCATAGCCACCTGGCTCAAGGCCCAGGGCTGGCCCGAAGGCAGCCGCGTGGCCATCATCGGCAAGAACAGCGCACACTGGATATTGGCGGACCTGGCCATCCTGATGGCGGGATATGTGTCCGTGCCCATCTACCCCACCTTCAATGGCGAGGCGCTGGCCTACATCCTGGCGCATAGTGAGGCGCGTGCCTGCTTCGTGGGCAAGATGGATGGGGTGGAGAACTTGCAGACTGGCATACCAGCCGATATGCCCTTAATCACCATGCCGCTATCGCCTATGCTGAAGTCCCTGCTGTGGACCGACCTGCTGGCCCACAACGCACCACTGGCTGGCACACCGGCGCCACCCATGGATGCGCTGTGCACCATCATCTACACCTCGGGCACTACCGGAAAACCCAAGGGTGTGGTGCAGACCTTCCGCGCCATCGCCTGGGCGCTGAGCTCTGCCACACGCCGGGTCCAGATGGGCGACAACGAACGCTACATCTCCTACCTGCCACTGGCCCACGTGGCGGAGCGCATGCTGATCGAACAGGGCGCGCTGCGTTTTGGTGGCCATATCTTTTTTGCCGAGTCGCTGGACACCTTTGTGCAGGATTTGCAGCGCGCACGCCCCACGGTGTTCTTCTCGGTGCCGCGGCTGTGGGTCAAGTTCCAGCAAGGGGTATTTGCCAAGATGCCGGCAGAGAAGCTCAAACGTCTGCTCGGCATTCCGCTGATTGGCGGTCTGGTGCGGCGCAAGATTCTCAAGGGCCTGGGCCTGGACCAATGCCGCGTGGCAGCAGGCGGTGCGGCCCCCATGCCGGCCGATGTGTTGCAGTGGTACCGCAAGCTGGGCCTGGACCTGATCGAGGTGTATGGCATGACTGAGAACTGCGGCGTGTCACACGCCACTCTGCCGGGCTCACGCGAGACCGGTTCGGTGGGCCTGGCCTACGACGGTGTTGAAAGCCGCATAGACCCTGCCACCGGAGAAATCCAGATGCGCAGCAACGCGCTGATGCAGGGCTACTACAAAGATACACAGGCCACCGCCGACGCAATGACCAGCGATGGCTGGCTGCGCACGGGAGACAAGGGCAAGATCGATGCGCAAGGCAACCTGACCATCACCGGCCGGGTCAAGGACATCTTCAAAACCAGCAAGGGCAAATACGTGGCGCCCGCGCCGATAGAAGACCTGCTGGTGCTGCACCCCGATATCGAGGCCTGTGCCGTCACCGGGGCCAACTTCTCGCAACCGCTGGGACTGGTCATGCTGTCGCAGGACGCGGTCAAGCGCTGTGCCTCAGCCGATGCGAGGGCCTCGTTGACTGAATCACTCAGCCGGCACCTGACATTGGTCAACGCCAAGCTGGAGCCACACGAGAAGCTGGATTGCCTGGCGGCAATCAGCACTGCATGGACGCCCGAAAATGGTTTTGTGACCCCCACACTCAAGGTCAAACGCATGTGTGTAGAAGACGCCTATGCCAACCAATATGAGGGCTGGTTGGCACAGCGTAAACCCGTGGTCTGGGCCAGTTAGGCATCTCTGCGGGTCGGGCAAAAGCCTGTTGCCTGCCCCGCACGTGAAAAAGGCCGCCCGGTGTAAACCGGGCGGCCTTTAGACCATGGTCTTGGTCGTTGCGCGCGTTATGGCGCGGTCACGCGGGCTGCATCCAGTGTGACCGCGGTTTGTGCCAGCAGTCTTCCATTCACCACCGCGCCGGTAGCGACCGAAATCAGCGTTTGGCTCATCAGGATACCGCTGAAATTGGCCGCAGTCCCCAGCGTCGCTTTGCCAGACACTTGCCAAAAGACGTTCTTGGCCTGGGCTCCCCCGCTCAGCGTGATGATGGCGCTGTTGCTGATGGTAAGGTCTTGCGCAATCTGAAAGATCCAGACATCGTTTGCTCCACCCGTGAGCGTGACACCCGCGCCGCTCACCAGTACGCCCGTTCCCCATTTGTACAGACCAGGGATCAGCGACAAGCCGCTGATGTCGCCTGCACCGAGTTCCGTGAAATCCGGCAGTGTGCGCCCGGCCGCGTCAGAAAACGCTGTCTGCATGTCGCTAATAGCGGTGGTCATGTAGGTCGGCGACGGTGCAGCGTAGTTTGCAGCGTAGACTTTGCCGGTCACCAATGACGAGGTTGCAAAGGTATTGGTGGCATCGGCGATCAGTCCAAACCCGGTGATGAAACTTGCCGCAGCCGGGCTGACACCAATATCACCGACGATGGCCGTTGTACCGGTCGTCGAGATTCCGGTCTTGGCCAAAGCCACGAAGTTACCGCTTGAGCCCAGGCCCACGCCTGCGCGGCCCACCGCAGTCGTGACCGTCAACGTCGCAGAGCCCGATTTACCGTTGGCGCTTGCAGTGATGAGGGTCGATCCAACGGCCACGGCCGAGGCCACACCGGTGTTGGAGACCACGGTGGCAACCTGCGGCATGGACGACGTCCAGGTAGCTGTCGCCGTCAGATTGGCGGTGCTGCCATCCGAATAACTGCCGGTCGCAGTGAAGATTTTGCTATCACCAGGTTGAACGGTCGTGCTGGCCGGGGTGACTGCGATGGATGTCAGCGTCACAGATGAAACCGTGAGCGTAGCCGAACCCGACTTGCCACCCGACGTGGCGGTGACGACAGCAGTGCCAGCCGAAACCGCTGTAGCCACACCCGTGTTAGCTGCCACAGAGGCAATCAACGGCGCATTGGAGCCCCACACGGCTGCGGTGGTGATGTCCACCACGTTTCCATCCGAATAAGTAGCCTTGGCCGTCAGCGCCTGAGTCGAGGCAATCGGCAAAGTAGTTGCGGCGGGGGTCACCGTCACTGACACCAGCGTGGCCGACGTGACAGTCACAGCAACGCTGCTGGTCTTACCGCCAAAGCTGACGCTAAGCTGCGATGAGCCGCTGGCCAGACCGGTCACGACACCGGTCGTCTGCCCGACCGTGCCGACGGTGGTGGTCCCCGATGTCCAGGTTACGTACGGCGTAACGTCGCGTACCGAGCCGTCGCTATACGTGGCCATGGCCGTGAACGCTTGCACGCCGTTGACGGGCACAACTGCAGACCCTGGGGTGATGGCGAGCGACACCAGAGTGGCCGTGGTCACCGACACGGTCGCCGCACTGCTTTTACCGCCGAAACTGGCGGTGATCACCGATGAACCGGAGCTCACACCGGTCACTACGCCGCTGGTCGGCGCCACCGTGGCGATGCCGGCTGTGGCGGTCGTCCAATTGGCAGTGGCACTCACATCCCGTGTAGAACCGTCACCAAAGGTAGCGATGGCAATAAACGCTTGCACGCCGTTGGTCGGAATCGAGGCAGTTCCCGGAGTCACCGCGATGGATACCACCGTGGTAGCCGGTGTACTGGGCGGATTTGCCTCCTGACCGCCCCCGCCGCCGCATGCGGCCAACAGGCTACTGAATAGCAGAGCCATGAACCATGCGAGAAAACTGGGTTGACCGTTGAATGTTTTCATTGCGTTTACCTCGGGTTTCGGCCCTGCGACCGTAGCGGTTGCTGGCTGATCCGGGGCGACGGCATAAGCTGTCATTTTTCAATTCCCGCCAGCGCAGTACTGTGCTCAAACCAGTATTGAGCAGATAGCGCCCAGTGTCAACATCCATCCTGGGCTCCATGAAGCCTTGGATAGCCCGATATGAACTATCTAATGCGATTGAAGCCCTTGCTGGTGTCGCCTTTTGTCAGAAGACCTTCTGCAAAGTCCAGGTGTTTACACTGGTGCACTCCGCCGTGACGCCATGTCTACCAACCGACGCTCTCTAGGTATGAACCTCCTGTTCAGCGCTGCAAGCATTGCTGCCGTGTGTTTTGCGCTCTACCTTGCCGCCCTGGCCTGGCTCTGGCTCAGGCAGGAAAAACTGCTCTTTGCACCCACCGTGTTGGCCGCCGACTACCGGCTGGCGACCGCACCCGATATCCATGAGCTGACCATTGAAGTACCCGGCGCACGCCTCTCAGCCATGCACCTGAAGCTACCCGACCCCAAAGGCGTGGTGTTCTTTTTGCACGGCAACGGCGGCAGCCTGGAGAACTGGTTTGTTAACCCCGAGTTTTACCGCCGCGTCAACTATGACCTGTTCATGGTGGACTACCGGGGTTATGGCAAGAGCACGGGCCAGATCGAGAGCGAAGCGCAACTGCGCGCCGATGTGCGTGCCGTGTGGGCCACGGTCGCGCCGCGGTACACCGGCCGCAAGGTCGTGGTGTATGGGCGTTCGCTGGGCTCGGGCCTGGCTGCCGGGTTGACAGTAGAAATGGGCGGCGCCCATCACGCGCCGGACCTGACGGTGCTGGTGTCGCCCTACACCAGCATGGCCGCGTTGGCCACAGACCATTACCCCTGGGTGCCGCAGATGTTGCTGCGTTACCCCATGCGGACCGACCAGTTACTGGGTCAGATCCGCAGCCCGCTGCTGCTGATACATGGCACCCAGGACGCATTGATTGCGCCGCGACACAGCGACAGCCTGAAGGCCCTGGCGCCCCATGCCAAGCTGGTCCACATAACAGGCGCGGCGCACAACGATGTACAGGACTTCGACACCTACCTGGAAGCCTACGCGCGCGCGCTGGCTGCCCTCTGAGCCGGCCGTAGCGAACACTGCCAAATTGCTATGTTTTCAATAGCTATGCAAGCAGAAAACACGGGGGCTAGAGGCCGAAATTGCTTAAGTGCATCGGTGTAATCAGGCTTTGGGCGGTGGCGGCAGGTTAAATTGGGTGCGGCACGACTGTCGCATCGCATACTCTTCTGCCATGGTTTGCTCCATGGAGGCTGGTGCGCCTGGGCTGGGCTTCATCGCGCGTTCCAAAAACTTCCCAGCAAAACATTTGCAGTATTCCGGTAATTTTGCGTTGCCTTTGAGATCGCCTTCCCCCCCATGGGCGGCGGGAATACCGACTGCTTTCACACACATAGCAGCATAGGACTCTGAAAGTTTCTTTGTTTCGGAACCGTCAGGTCCCGCCGCGTGCACGGGAAATACCCCATACGCAGCGATAGCGGCCAGGCACCACAGTGCGCTGCGGTGGCGGGCAACAACTTGCGAAAGCGTGACAGGAAAGTTCAAAAAAGTCTCCAAATGGTAAAGGGGGGATGGGCTCGGAACACATGGTCCATTCGGCCTAATGACGCTAACTGCGCGTGTGTAGTCAGTATCGCATCGGGCAATACACCATTCTGCGATTCCTAGCTTCCACTGTGGCGCAGGGGTTCAGGTTGACTTTTTTCCTTTAAACATCTTTACTATTCTTTAAACGGCTGTAAACTCGGTTTTATTGAATAGTTAGTTTGTTTAAATAATGGGGCCAGAAATACATTGGTGATGCAGCGAGGGGCCAGGTATGGCAAACGCAGTTGCGTCGTGCAAGTTTCTCAATCACCCAATTCAAAGACCAAAAAAGGAAATCCTATGCAGAAGTTAAATGGCTGGTACCTAAGTGCAGCATTGCTGTGCTTGTTCATGATGGGGATGCAAATATTCGTTGGCGGCCCGCAATTGAATGCGCCGATTCAAGAGAGCGCACTAGCTCCGGGCATTCGGGCGGTTGCGGAAGTTGCTTGGCATTCCGTGACCACGGCCTATGGGTTGATGGTTGTAGCTCTACTCTATCTATTCATGAAACCGAGCAATGGCACTCTCGCCACGTACATCATTGCGCAACTCGTTGCCTTATCCATGCTGTTTCTAACTTACAGCATCACACGCTTTGGCAATGTCACCAGCATGTACCTATGGCCTCTTTTCTTGGTCATCGCAGCGACTGTTGGCATGGGTGTGCGTAAAGCGCGTTCACACTAATGCAGCACGATCCAAAGGCCGCATACATGTCAACCCAACACCATCACATAACATCTGTGTCGCTTCCTGCGGAGTCGGCGATTGCTAAAGCCTACGCATCGATGAATCTCGCCGACGCTTACTCGATCGAGCTCCCCACCGGGGCGTCGACCAATGCCGAATTGTTGGCAAGGTTTATCTTCGCTCACCAGGCGCCCTGGATCGGCAGCCTCATGGCGGTTCGAGACGCGGCCGTGGCCGGTTTCGGCCTCAAGACAGCCAAGCATCTCGCATCACTGGAGGCGCAAAGCGGAACAGGCCGACTCGGCATCTTTAGGGTCTACAGCACAAGTCCAACTGAAGTTGTTCTTGGCGAAGACGACAAGCACCTGGACTTCAGGCTCTCTGTTCTGTGTTCCGGTCAGTCGTCGCCGGGGGCTAAACGTCACTTGATTCTGTCGACCGTTGTCCATTGCCACAACCGCTTAGGTCGTCTCTATATTTTTCTCATTGCACCGTTTCATCGCTTGGTCGTTCAGTCCAATCTTCGCAGTGCGGCACGGGTCGGCTGGCCGTCGGCGACGGAGGCCTAACATGGCAAACGCCGCATCCTGGTTCATGTTTTTTCTGGGTATCGCCCACATCGTGTTTGGTTTGGTGAAGTTCGGTGGGCCGGTGGCGGATGCAGTGTCTGCTGGGCTTATTGGCCAGTTTGCCGAGCCGGAGGTGCGGCGCACCGCCTTTTGGTTTCTGGTCTTCGGGCCCTTGTTAATGCTGGCCGGTCACGTGGGTATACACGCCGTGGCCAAGGGCGACCTGGCGCTGCTCAAGATCCTGGGCATTTATGCCTTTGCAACCGCTGTACTCGGGGTGGCGGCTTTCCCGCAATCACCCTTCTGGGCACCGCTGGTGGTTGCCCCCGTGCTGATCGCCGTGGGCTACGGACGGCTGCCGCTATGAACATGTATTTTGTGGCCGCAGCGGCCCTCGCCTTTGTTGTCGGACTGGTGCACTCCGTGTTGGGTGAAATTTTGATCTTCCGACGCTTGCGCCTGCGTGGTTTGGTCCCCACCAACGGCGGCAATGTGCTGAGCGAAAGGCATGTGCGCATCATCTGGGCTACCTGGCACATCGTGACCGTTTTCGGCTGGTGTTTGGGTGCCGTGTTGTTGCACTTGTCACTGCCCGCAGGGCAAACAGGCTCGGCGGTGTTTATCGAACAAGCCATTGTGTTTGCCGCACTGGCCGCCTCGGCACTGGTGCTTTTCGGCACGCTGGGCAAACACCCCGGCTGGATCGGCCTGCTGGCCATGGCCGTTTGCGCGTGGCTGGGTCAGCCATAACAAGCGACTTCACAGTCTCAATCTGTAGCTCAACGGAGGAAATTCATGTCCAAATCTGCATTCAGCGCCAAGGTGTTCGCCGTCTATTTATTCATCGCCGGAGCTCTGCTAGCCACCATTCCCAATGTCTTGTTGTCTCTTCTTTTTATCCCACAGACCTCGGAAGTCTGGATTCGTGTGATTGGCGTCATCGCGGTGATGATTGGCATCTACGCGTGGGATGCCGCCACACACGAGGCCAAGTCGTTTTTTGTGACCTCCGTCTATACACGGTGCATCGTGTTTGTGGCTTTCGTAGTGTTCGCGGCCCTGGGCTTTGGTAGCCCCATGATCATCCTGTTCGGCGTAGCAGACCTGCTGGGTGGAATCTGGACCTACTTTGCTTTGAGAGCGGACGCGCGGTCTGCCACCCACGCTTCGCCCAAGCCATTTTCTGGGCGCAAAAGCGCTGCCGCGTAAGTCAAGCATCCAAGGCAACTGCCGAAACCCATGGCTATCCAACCCAATACACCTCTGGTTATCGCCGCGTGCCTGAGCGCCATCGCCGCGCTGCTCCACGTCGGCATTGTTGTGGGCGGTGCGCCGTGGTATCGCTTTTTCGGCGCCGGTGAACGCATGGCTTCGGCTGCTGCTGCCGGTCGCGTGTACCCCAGCATCGTTACCTTGGGCATCGCGACGGTTCTGGCGCTGTGGTCTGCCTACGCACTGTCTGGCGCGGGCGTCATCGAACCACTGCCCCTGCTCCGGTGGGCACTCATCACCATCACGGCCATATACCTGGCGCGTGGCCTTGCCATTGTTCCGCTGCTGGTCTTCGCCCGCTCCCGCTCAACACCCTTCCTTGTGTGGAGCTCGTTGGTCTGCATCGGTTTTGGAGCGGTCCATCTGCTGGGCCTCAGCCAAGTCTGGTTGCTTTTGTGAACACAATTCGCATAAACCGATTTCCGACATTCGAATAAAACACCATGCGCACCACCAAAGCCCAACAAGCCAAGAACCACCGGCTCATCATCAAAACGGCGGTCGACCTGATGACCGAGCATGGGTTCGAAGGCACAACCATGAAGCAGATCGCGCGTGCGGCCGACATCGGCGACGCCACGATCTACAAATATTTCCCCACCAAGGAAAAGCTGATCACCGCCTATTTCGAGCAGGCCATCACCGACGCCTTGGTCAGGACCGAGAAAGCGCCGTGGAACAAGGATTTTTCGCTGCACGAACGTATGCAGCTGCTGATCGACAGCCTTCTGGAAATTCTGCTGGCCGACCGTGAATTTGTAGCCCTGGCGCGCGGCCTGGTGGCGCGTGCGCCCATGCTGCTGTTGGGCGAACAATTGCCTGGCAAGCCACTGCTCAAAACCGCCTTTATCCAGATGCTGGAGCAAGCCGAGGCCAGTAAAGAAATCGTGCCCTGCGGCTTCAAACCCAGCCTGGCCGGCTTGCTGGCCGACTACGTCTACGGCGTGATGGCCTACTGGCTACGCGATGAATCGGAAGAGTTTGCCAACACCACCCAAATGGTGGACCTGAGCCTGGGCGTGCTGGTGCTGGCGCTGAAGAGCGGTCTGGTGGACAAGGTTCTGGAGCTGGGCGGCTTTATGCTGCGCAGCCAGATGGCACGGCTGATGCAGGACGGCACGGGCCTGCTGGATCTATTGCAACTGGCCCGCCGCGGCATGGGAGGTACACGCCCATGAAACCCGTACTCTGTGATCTGAAGCGTGTGGTGTCCATGGTGGGCACGGTGGTGCACATCCACAACCGTCCGGGACGCTTGTACATGGCCATTGTCGGGCCGGTGCACAGCCTTATCGTGCCACGCATGCTGGCACAAGTGGCGTATGCCTGAAAAGAGCGACGCCAAGTCTGAGCTGCCCCGCACCGGGCGGCTGTCGCGCGGTGCCATCGCCGGCATGGCGGTGGCGCGCGCGGGCCTGGCACACCTGGGCCACAAGGCGCAGTCGCTGACCCGCGACGACGCGCGGCAGGCACAGGCCCGCACGGCACATGAAGCCGAGCTGGGCCGCATCCTGTTTGCGGCGCTGAACCAGCTCAAGGGCACGGCGCTGAAAGCATCTCAACTGATGAGCATGGAGCTGGGCTTTTTGCCCGAAGGCATGCGCCAGGAATTGGCCCGTGCCCACTACCAGGTCACACCGTTGAACCGGGCCGTGGTGATCAAAGTCTTGCGCCAGGAGTTGGGTCAGGACCCACACACACTGTTCCAGCACTTCGAATCCCAGGCCTTTGCCGCCGCCAGCCTGGGCCAGGTCCACGCCGCTACGCTGGCCAATGGCGATGCAGTGGCCGTCAAGCTGCAATATCCCGGCATGGCGGCGTCGATTGGTAGCGACATGCGTATGCTGCGCAGCCTGTTGCAAACACTGGGTAGCCATTCGGAGGCCCTGCCCAAGGCCAGCATCATTGACCGCATGATGGCCGACATCGAGCTGAAATTGGCCGAAGAGCTGGACTACCTGCACGAGGCCCAGGCTTTGCAGTGGTTTGCAGAGCACCTGACACTACCCCGCTTGGTCATCCCCCAGCCGGTGATGGACCGCACAACGAAGCGCATCCTGACCATGCGGCACTTGACCGGCCAACACGTCAATGAGTGGCTGTTGACCCAGCCCAACCAGGAACAACGTGACCAGTACGGTCAGTTGTTATTCGACACTTTTCTGCACTGCGCCTTTGTGCTGCAACGCCTTCATGCCGACCCACACCCCGGCAACTACCTGTTCATGCCGGATGGGCAACTGGGTCTGCTGGATTTTGGCTGCACACGTGTGCTGGATGCGGGCTTTTGCGCAGCGGTATCCACGGCGTGGTCCGCCTTGCTGCACAGCCCGCTGGATACCACCAGCCTGCAGCAGGCCTACACGGCCATGGGACTTATAAGCCCTGCGCTCAGCACACACGACTTCTGCACGCAGTTGTTGCCAGCACTGGCCGACATGCAGGCCTGGCAACGCCTGCCGTTCACGGTGCCGGTATATAACTTCGCCCAGCACCCGGCCTACCCTGGCAGCAAACCCGAGCACCAGCGCCTGGCCGTGCAGTTTCTGCAGGCCGTGCCGCCAGATATGCCCTACTTCGACCGCGCCTACTTGGGCCTGACGCAGATGCTCAAAACCCTTGGTGCGCGGGTTCGCACCACCAACCCCTGGATCCACTGAAAGGCAGAAACAGCATGACAACTTCAACCCTCACACCCCGCCTCTGGATCGGTCATTGGCTGATGCTGGTGGCTGCCATCCACACCGTGTTTGGCCTGGTGGTGTTCAACGCTGATCTGTTGGCGATGGCGAATCAGGGCTTTTTAAACACGGTGGGAGAAGACACCAGGCGCGCGGCCGTGGCGTTCTTTATGCTGTTTGGTTTTTTGCTGGCCGTGCTGGCCCAAGCGACGACCGCCTTGGAACGCGGCGGCCAGCGCGCCATGCTGTGCCGTGTGGGCTGGTCCCTCTTGCTGTTGTGCGTGGTTGCCGTTGTGCTGATGCCGGCCTCCGGGTTCTGGTTGGCGGGGCCGGCGGTGTGGGCGCTGCTGCGAAAACCTGCGCTATGACCAGCACACTGCCACGCGCAGCGCCACCCTGTGAATGGACACTATGAGCAACACGCTGTTAATAATCGGCTGTTCGGTGTTTGTCATCCTCGGCGTGGGGCACGCCGCGCTGTTGCTGTTCAGCACCCAGTTTGAGCCCCGCGACGCCGGCCTGCTGGCGCAGCTCAAGAGCAGCAAGCCCGGCCTTTCCAAAACCGGAGATCTGTGGAGCGGCATCAAGGGTTTTCATCTCAGCCACAGCCTGGGCCTTGTCCTCTTTGGCGCGTTCTACACCACGCTGTCACTCGAAAATCCTGGCTATTTGCAATCCTCCGCCGTGCTGAATCTCGGTTTGCTGCTGGTCCCGGCCGTATACGTTTACCTGGCCCACCGGTTTTGGTTCAACGTACCCAGGAACTGCTTTGTCGTGGCCTTCGGGTTGTTGCTGCTGTCCATGGTCTGCCGATGAGGCAACCATAGATAGCTATACTTTTAGTAGCGTGTTTGGTATATTCCACGGGGGCTACCGTTCATTTTGGTCGCAAGTCTTCCAAATCCAACCCCACCGATCGGGCGGCTGCTCTACTGCAAAACCAACTCAACGCGCCGATTCTTGGCCCTCCCCGCTTCATCGCCATTGCTGGCCACCGGTGCCAAGCTGGCTACCCCGTTGGCAGTGAGGCGATCTCGCGCAATACCGTAGCTGCTTGCCAATGCGCCCACCACCGCCTCGGCGCGGCGCTTGCTCAAATCGATGTTGGCAGGCAGCGTACCCACGTTGTCGGTGTGGCCAACCACGTGCAGCTTGAGACTTGTCTTCTGTTTGAGCAGCGTACCGATCTGCTCCAGCGACGCGCGGCTCTCGGGCTTGATGTCGGCCTTGTTAGTGTCAAACAAAATTCCATAGACGGCCACTTTGCCGCTGGCGTCCAGGCTCTTGCCCATCTCGTTGGCCGACAGTGTTTCCATGGCCTGCTCCCGCGCCTTGGTGTCCATCTTTACGACCACAACGCTGGTGCGTTTTCTATACTCGGCCTCATCGCAGTACACCGACAAATCACCCGGGCGCCAGGCCATCACGGCAACGGTCGAACCGGAGGCCGTGTTGTCCAGCAGCGCGTATCGGAATTCGCCAACCGCCGTGCCACCACCGCACGCTGCCGGGGTGTTGTCACCAATGCTGTTCCAATACGAGCCGGGTACTAAAGTAGCGACAAAGAAGCCTTGCCGAATCCAATCGGAGCTACCGCAAGCGTCGCCTGTGCATTCGAAGGTCGGCTTGTAGCCCGCCGCCTTTAAATCCTGCTGGTAGTTGCGTACCACCTCTAGCGGCGACTTACCCGCTGGGGTCAGGTACTGCAGCGTGGTGCGCTGGCCAGAGCGGTCCAGGCTGCGCGCTGCCACAGCCTGGTCGTCTTTGGACGTAACCTTGCCCAGCGGAAACTTCAATTCGTCATACGCTGCGTCGTCGCGGTACAGCAGCAGCGAGCCTGTGTAACGTTTAAGCCCGTCAGGGTCGGTCAGGCCTTTCAGGTCTTTGGCCGGCACCGGGTTAGCGGCTTGCGCCAGTGCGCTCGCGGCCAGTAGCAGGGCGCCGACAAGACTGCAAGCAGACGACAACGAATGGGGATTGGGGATTCGCATGGTGATTACCTTTCAAAAATAGGAAACAGGATAGCGGGATGGGTCTTGGGCAATTGGGTCGGTGGCGCACCGGTGAAGGGCACACCCGGGCTGGTTGCATCGGGTTGGTAAGTGTGCGGCACCGGGCGCAGGGGCGGCATCAACCGCGGGGTGACAAACGGGTCCAGCAAAAAATCCGGTGCAAAGCGCGGGTCATAGAAGCATCCCCTCTCAACCAACGGGCGTCCATAAACATCGATGCCACCGCAGCGCCATGGCGTCAACAACTGGCTGGGCGGTGCCTGGAAGCGCAGAGGTTCGCCGCCGTACGGTGGACGGTGCAACGGGGCATCGAGGTCTGTGGCCACCGCAGGCACAGTGCCCAATGCGACCACAAAAGCCAGGTACGGTATACGGCAGCGCATAGTATTGCCCGGCTGCAGGCTACTCATCCACCCACTGACTGGAGCGTTGGGCCAGCTCAAAAATCGCCTGCTCCATCAGCGCACGCATGGCGCGGTCCATGCTTTCCTTGCGCGCCGACTGGAAGGTCGCATCCGGGTTTAGGCCGCGCAGGTCCTGGCCGCTGTTGGCAGCCAGCGTGCCCAGCAGGCTGCCGATGCCGCTGACGCTGCTCTGGCTACCAGCCACTTCTTTGCGCACATTGATCGCGTCGAGCACCTCGCCCGTACCCACGGACAGCACGCGCACATCCATGCCCACTTCATCCTTGGTGCCCCCCCCGCCAAGCTGCATGCCGCCGATAGAGAAGCCGCCCGAGCTGCTGGCCTTGGCGGCGGTAGCCTCGGAGATGGTGGCCTCAAAAATTACATCAGCGCCCTTGATCTGTTTGGTGGCGCTGGTGCCGCTGGACACACCGGTCTGGTTCATCTCGCGCTCGCGCGCCACACCGTTGGCAATCTTGCTGCGCTCCATCACACGGAATTGTTTGCTTTTAATGAGGGCCGTGGTGAACATGGCCGTGGCGGCGCGGGCCTCCATCTCTGACACGTTGGACGTGACCTCGTAGACCGTGACCATGGGCCGCGCCGCAAGCGCTATCGGGGGCAGGCTTGCCAGTTTTTGGGTAGTGGATGATCTATCCGACTCCGGGTCTTTGCCTTCGGCATGCAGCGCGGTACTTACAAGACAGCAAAGTGTTAGGGTGGTCACGGCTTTGGCAACGGAACGTGCGAGTACAGGTTTGACAAACATAGAAGTTCCTGGTCATTGGGTGGCGGGCAGCCCCTGAAATGAGCCTGCTCAGTGGTTAAGACGCAGTAGCACCGTGAATTGCGACAGACATCATCAACAAATTTCTTTACGCGACAGATGGCGTAAATAAGCGCCGGTCCTCGTCTTAGTGGTGAAGGGCTTGCGCTTGAGATGCCTGCCTAGGACCAACATAGCCCACCTTTTCAGGAGATTGACGTGACCCTGCATTACCGCTCCACCGCGCGCACCACCAGCCATCGCCTTCGATATCTATTGGGTGCGGCAGTCCCGCTCCTGCTGGTAACACCCGCACACGCCAGCCTCTACGGTGCGGCAGTCAAGTCGTACAAATGCCTGGAGGCCAATGGTGAGACCCTGGTGGACGGCGCAACAAAGGGTGTCAAGGTGCTGGAGTTCATTGCCACCAAACCGCTGTGCGTGGGGCAATTACTCACCCCACCACCTGCCATTCCCCAGCTAGCAATGGGCGCCACGGTGTTAGTTGCGGCGCAGCAATCACTCAAAACCTACGACAGCTGCACCGAGCGTATCTTTGGTTTTGTCGCCAAGCCGGTGTTGGATAAGGTCAAGTCTGCATTGGATCAAGCGCCCGGTCTGCCCCCGCCACTAGACTCCCTCAAAGGCGGACTGATCAACCTGGCCGAAGACAACGCTGTGGACTTGCTGACCAGCATCCCGGGCACTGAGGTGGTCACCGGTGGCATCGACTGCGGATGTGCGCTTGTCGACGCCGGCCTGAGACCCGAAACCGTGGTGCAGATCTACAACAGCAGCAAGAAAGTCGTCAAGCAGTGCTCCGCCGTGCTGGACGAGCTGGGCCCCGTCGGCAAAGGCATCGTGGCAGTGGGTGGCGCAGCAGCCACCGGATGGAACGACGTGGTCAACGACCCGCAGCACATGCCTGTAGGCAACTACTACAAGCTGCACTGGGAACCGTATGTCGAGTCGGTGTCACACGGCCTGGCGGCAACACCCCCGCGCGACGTGTGGACACCCACCGTGCGCCCGGTCTTTGACCGCTGCGTGAAATATTTCGACGGCCACAACCAGTACCACGACACCGCTGTGCTGACCTGCGACGGCATGCGCGATGGCACGCGCGACTTCGAAGGATCAGGCTTTACGCGCGCTGTCTACAACCGAACCTGGGACCTGCTGACCCCCAACGCAGTAGAGTATTACGGTCGGCATTTGGTGAATGACCAAAGCGGACAAGCCCGGGCCGCAGGGCTGAACGATGCAGTCGTACGGGCTATGGCAACCCGGCTGTTCCGCGACTTTGGCCTGGACGCGCGTGGCAATGCCAAACGCAACGCGAACGGCGATGTGGCCTGGGCCGCTGGATCACTGGGAGATAAAACCCGCAACGCCAAAGGCCGGAGTTTCACGAATGCAAAACCTAACAGAAGGGCCGACGAGCTTCCCAAGCGTGACATGGTACTGAACGCGCTCATCTCCAAGGCCTACAACACCAGCGCCACCGTGGCAACCGTCGTGGCCTGGCAGAAGGCCTATCCTGCCATCAAGGCCGCCAAATGCACCATGCCGATCACGCCTCCCCGCATTCGCATTCCCGGTAGCACCAGTTCCCAGCCCACTGGCGTAACTACGGTCACACTCAGTTGCGATGACCAGACCCTACCCAGTGCCGTGCGGCAAGGCGCAAGTACCGCCTGCACCTACTTGGCGGACTCGTTGAAAAGTGACATCAAGCTGGTTTGCCCCGGTGCTGCCGACCTGAGCCGTCAGGAACTCACCGTTGGGGGGGCAACCTACAACGGCCGGGTAATTCTGGTGCGCGGACTGCTGCGTTACAACGCCGACGGTATCCAGATCGGCGACCCAACCCAAGGCCTTCAATCCTTTGTCGCCACGTTTGGAATCCTCCCGTTGAGGGCCGATTGGGTCCACGGCACGATGGGACCACAGAAAGGGCCCCAAAAGACGCTGCACTTTCTGGTCCAGATCACGCCGCCTGCGGGTTTCAGCATTGCAAAACGAGGCAAACTGTTGGTCAACGCCAGCAGCACCAACTTTGACAGTGAGAGCTTCACCGTAGTCGCATCGAACGAACCACCGTCCGCAACCTTGGGCGGCGTGACCGTGGCCCCACCGCCGCCGCGGGCTGACATGATTTGCCACACCGCAGAATGCCGCGAAGAGCTGATCCGAGTGGCCGCAGCATGCAAGAGACAGTACAGCGACTTCGCCGCGAGCCCAGCCAACCAGAGTGGTGAATTCAACCAGCTTTCGCCATCAAAGCTAAAAGACCAGGCCGCCATCCTCACAGCCTGCGACGACAAAATGAAGGCCATTGCCAAAAGCAGCTTGTCAGCCGGCAACACCCAACCGGTAGGGGTAGCAGGCGGAAAACTGCCTGGACCTGCGGTCAACCCGGGCGGCACTACGCCAGTGCTTGTCGCGCCAGTGGTAACTGTTCCCCCGGTCGTCTCTGCGGTGCCCACTCCCGCCACCACGCACTCGGTGCCCCCGGCGGTCATCCGTCCCCCGCGCATTGTGGTGCCGCCTGCCACAGGGCAACTGGGTTTACGTCCGGGTGGCACGTTGGGATCCAGCCAGTTGGGCGGATCGGCGGGCTCCGGCAATCTCGGTGGCGGTTCGGGTGGCAACACGGGGCTGACACCGCCCGTGCCAGCGGGCTGCACCGCCCGGCCCAATAGCCCCGGCAGTTTTGCGTGCTACGACGCAATCGCGCAGCAACGCTGCGAGCAAGCATCGCACGGTCAGGCCACTTGCACGCTGCAGCCACGGCGTTAAACGGAGGCCGTCAACGGTGCGTGCAGGTCAGTGATAGTTTTTGAAACTTGTCGTGTTTGCTGTACGCACTGCGTCTTAACGGGTGAATGTCAACTTTGGCATTGCCCCGATCAACGAACTATCAAACATCTTTTTGGAGAAGAGCATGGTAAGCAATCGTGAATACAACTTAGGTGCGGCGCTATCTGCTGTCACGCTAGCGGCAATGTTGGTAGCAGCTGGCGCTGGCAGCACCGCAGCTTTGGCGCAGACCAGCGCCTTGCAAGCACCTGCATCCGCACCAAGGTTCGCGCCCAGAACGGGCTTAGGCGCTGCCAACACACCCTCATCATCGCTTGCGTCTCCGGTTGCTGCGCCCCTGGCAGCGCCGATGGGGCAAACAGGCCTGGCCCCTGCCATAGCCACGCCGCATGCGCGCGTCGGCGCAACCTCCGCGGTGGCAAAAAAGTATGTACTGAAAGCGCATGTGGTGCCGGGCGCCACGCTAAACGCGGGGCAAAAGCTCGCCACAGCCTCCGCCGCTCTGGCAGAGCTGGCCAGGCAAGCCCAGGAACAGGCAGACAAGGAGACTGTGGACAAGATTGCGCAGTTGCAGAAGACGCTGAACATTGGCAACAGTGCGACGCTGTCACTGTTGAGCCCCAAGTCACCCATTGGCAATGCCACACTGAGTTTGACCAAGACGGACAGAGTGGATTTTGAGAAAAATCAGGTGCAATTCAACGCAGGTACTTTAAAGCTATATGGCGATTTATTAGGCTGGCCAGCTGCATATTGCCACTTTACGGTACCCGAAGATGGCTTCTACATGGTCGCATTTACGCTGAAAATCCCTGCGAACGTTGGAGGGACAACCAGTGTAACTGCCGGCTTTAAAGCCAATGGGTGGGATTGGAAAAATGAAGCAAAGGCTGTTTTGAACAAAGGCGTAAGTATTGTGGCTATTGTTGGAGACTTTCGCAAAGGTGAAGTTGCACTCTCAAGAATAACCAGCGACAAACTATTCGACTTTAATTCCTGCGAAATCAGCCGTCTCAAATAACTACCAAACTAGCAAGGAAAAAATATGCTCACTACACGCACCACCACCATCGCCGCCCTGCTAGCAGCCGCCTGTCTGGCGGCACCCGCGGTCCAGGCCCAAAACCTCAAGCCCGGCCAATACGAATACACCACCAAGACCGAAGTGTTTGGCATGACCATCCCCATCAGCTTCAAGCAATGCGTAACCGCGCAAGACGTCGCGTCACAAAAGGCCTATGTCAACCAGCAGGGCATGGAAGACTGCACGCCACCGGAAGTCAAACGCTCCGGCGGCGACATCAGCATCAAATACACCTGCTCAAAGCCGAAGATGACGGGTGAAGGCAAAGGCACCGTCACCGATGACACCTTCACTATGGACATGCGGGTCACCCAGCACGAGATGGGTGGCAGCGTGGTCAAAACTGCATTGACAGCCAAACGACTCGGTGACTGCGCCAAATAACTTAAGCGGTGCTCTCGATCAGGCTCTCCAGCCAGGCTTTGGCCTTGACCCAATCACGGTCCACCGTGCGGGTGGATACCCCAAGCAGCTTGGCAATATCAGCCACGGTCAGCCCGGCAAAGTAGCGCAGCTCAACCAGCTCATAAAGACCCAGGTCCAGCGTGCGCAACTGCTCCAGCGCAGAGTCAAGCAAAAACCAGTTGTCGCGGCCATCCACCGCAATGGATTCGGCCTGCGACAGCGTCACCTGCACCAGGTCGCCGCCACGCTTCTCGGCCTGGTTGGCGCGCAGGTGGTCCAGCACCACGGATCGGAGTACCTTGCCCACATAGGCAAAAAACTGGGCACGTGATTCACCCGCCATGCCCACGCGCTCCACCATGCGCAGAAATCCTTCATGCACCAGGCCGGTGGTGTTAAGGCTGGTGACCCCGCCCACAGCGTACAGGCGCGAATGTGCCAGGCGTTTGATCTCGGGGTATAGCAGCGCGTAGAGCCGTGCTGCAGCGTTTTGATCGCCAGCACGCAGGGCGTGTAGCAGAGGGGTGATCTCGTCGACAGATTCCGTAGGCATAGAAACTGGTGTCCTCGTTGGGCGCGCACAGGCGCTCTTGCACTGCGCGGCAGTTTAAGCCACAACGAAACGGAGCCCCCGCCCAGGGCTCGTAGCCAGTAGTTACAACTGGCGGTCTTCGGCCTTAAAGGTTCCGCCGGTGATGGTCATCTTGGCCTTGGATTTCACCTCCACAAGTTCAAAGCTTAATGTGCCTTCGATGACCTTGCCCTTGACGGATGTGATCTCCAGCTGGTTTTTGCCTTCCACCATGCGGTACTCCGCTACCGGGTCGCCAAAGGGCTTCTGGCTGACGCCCTTGGTGAAGCTGATGTCGCAGCTGCGGCTGCCGGAGTTGGCAAAGGTGAACTTGACCGGCTTACCGTCATAGTTACGGCAATTGATGGACAACTTGTCCACCGGCGTCTGGGGTGGTGGGTAGGCGGATGCACCCTTGGTGCTGGCGATCAGGTTGAGCACACCCTTGACCGGTATCAAGTACAGGATGCCGTCGTCATCGCTTTCGAACAGCTTGCCATCCACCGTGGCGCTCAGCCGCTGTGGCGTTTTGTCTGCATGGGCGGCTAGCGGCAGCGTCAGGCCGATGGCGATGATTGCCAGCGCGCAGGAGTATCGGGTTTTTGTTGCGGTTTGCATGGTGCTCCCTAAAGGGTTTGTGTGGATACAGGTTGGACAAGTTTGCTCTAACTGATAAGACGCAGTGCATGTGCCGATCACGCCATTCCGGCCGAGAAATTTTTCGCAGGCATGGCATCTGACGCATTCTCTGCATGGTTTGCGTCTTAACTATTGAAAGCCGCTGGCGTTTCCTGCCGTTGGCCGCGCGTTGCCCACTGTCCTATGGAGAAAATGATGAAACCCAAACCACTGAATCCGCTTCACGCCCTGCTGTCAGCCATTGCCATGGTGTATGCCCTCACCAGCAGTGCCAGCGCTTTGGCGCAATCCCAGTTTCCGGCGGTGGGGCAGTCCACCGGACTGCGCCCGCCAATCAGCGGCCCCGGGCCTAGCCGCATGGGCCCAGTAACGTCTACCCTGGGTACAACACCCGCACCCGACTTGACCGGCCAGGCCAGCAAAACACCAAGCCCTGGTGGCGATGTCCCTTCGGTACGCGTACTCACCAAGTCCGAAGCCGCTAGCCAGGCCTCCAAGTTACTGGTCGCCAAGGCCCAGTTTATGGAGCAGGCCAAGCAAACCGGTGCAAGCCCCGACAAGGCCAACGCCGCCATCGCAAATCTGCAAGCAGGCGACAGCGTCAAGCTGAGTCTTCTCACGCCGCGCCATGCCTGGGCCAACCTGGTCGTTGAACGGCCGGACACCATCGACTTTGACGCGGGCGCGTTGCACTTCGACAACTCCGTTAAAAAAGTGAATGCAATGCCGGGGCACCCGGCGTGTAAGTTCACCGCCCCGACCGAGGGCTACTACATGGTCGACGTGCTGGTTGAAATGGCCAATGACCAGAAAATCGTCACCTGGACGACACCCCATGAGGCCGCAGAC
This sequence comes from Rhodoferax sp., assembly GCA_043738115.1. Taxonomy (GTDB): domain Bacteria; phylum Pseudomonadota; class Gammaproteobacteria; order Burkholderiales; family Burkholderiaceae_C; genus Allorhodoferax. The sequence goes on from JAYSZJ010000110.1 coordinate 45,499, forward strand.
CACCGCGCCAAAGAGGTTTCGCAGCTGGTGCAAGGCGGTGTCAACCACATCCTGGTGAGCATTCAGGCGAGCAAACAGCCGACCCATTCCATGGTGCAAACGGTTCAGATTTTTGGTGCGGGCCGGTATACGTTCAAGAGTTGCGAGATTACCCGGCTGAAGTAGACTGGGTTGGCCCCTAAAGCTCTCTTTACTTTCCTATGAGCGCCCACCCCAACGATCTGAAGCGGCGTTTCGCCCTGTTTGATGAAGTAGCCGATCTGCCACCCGCAGAGCGGGCGGCATGGTTTTTGGCACTGCAAGCCCGCGCGCCGGAGCACGTGGCGGCCGTGCAGGCCATGCTCGACGAGCTGGACCAATCGGCAACACACCCAGAACAAGCACCCAGTCTGGGTGGCGTCAGCGCCCGCGCCTTTGAAGCCCAAGTGGATGCGGCGGCCGCACCCGATGCAGCTCCATCCGTGGCCACCGGCGATACGGTGGGGCCCTGGCAACTGGAACGCAAGATTGGCGAAGGCGGCATGGGTTCGGTGTGGCTGGCGGCCCGGCACGACGGGCATTTTGAAGGCCATGCCGCCATCAAATTTTTGCGCACTGGCCTTGGCAAGACCGAACTGGTGGACCGCTTCCTGCGCGAGCGCCGCCTGCTGGCTCGTCTGACACACCCCGGCATTGCGCGCCTGCTGGACGCCGGCACACACCAGGCCGAGCCCTACTTGGTGATGGAGTACATCGACGGCCTGCCGATCACCGACTGGGCGGGCCGCAACGCGCCGCAGCTGGCACAGCGCATCGCTTTGCTGCTCAAGGTGTGCCGTGCCACCGAATACGCGCACGGCCAGCTCATCGTGCACCGCGACATCAAACCCTCCAATGTGATGGTGGGTGCATCCGGCGAGCCCTTCTTGCTGGACTTTGGCATTGCCAAGCTGATGGACGATGTGGACCCGGGCGCCGCAACCGCGCTGACCCACATCACCGGACGTGGCTTTACGCTGGGCTATTGCGCACCCGAGCAGGTGACCGGGGAGGCCACCGGCGTCGCGGCCGATGTTTTCTCGCTAGGCGTCTTGGCCTTTGAATTGGTCACTGGCCTCATGCCCTTTGCCGGTGACAACCGCGCGGCGCTGGAGCATGCCATCGTCCACACCGAGGCCAAGTCCATTGCCCGGGCTCTGCAAGGCCCACCCTCCTCGCCGGCTGGCCGGCCAACGGATGCCGCGCACGCCCAGGGCGATCTGGATGCAATCGTCGCCAAGGCGCTGCGCAAGAACCCGGCTGACCGCTACACCACCGTAGGTGCCTTTGCCGCTGACCTGGAGCGCTGGATGCACAGCCTGCCGGTGGATGCGCGGCGCGGCAACTGGCATTACAAAACGCGCCTGTGGCTGCGGCGCAACCGCCTGGTGGCGGCACTGGCATCAGTGGCGTTCCTGGCGGTCAGCACCGGCATGGTGGCCGCGTTATGGCAAGCCGAGCGGGCCAGTGCGGAGGCCAAGCGCGCCACCAAGGTGGCCGACTACCTGGGCGAGTTGATCCAGAGCGCCAGCCCCGACAACCATGGCGGCAGTTGGCCATCGGTGCTGACGCTGCTGGAGCAGTCGGAAAAGGACCTGGGTAAACAATTTGCTGACGACCCCAAGACCCATGCCCTGCTCCTCAGGCGGCTGGCGGACACCAACGACGCACTGAACCGCACCGACGTTGCGCTGGTCCAATTGCAGCAGCTTCACGGGCTGCTGGTGCAAACCGGTCCGGCCGACTCCGACGCTGCGCTGGACGCACAGAAGCACGCCGCGCAGTTGATGCGCCGCCTCAATCGCTACCCAGAGGCGCTAGCCATCGACGAACAACTGCTGCCGTTGTTTGCGCGTCGTTACGGCGCTCGCAGCGAAGAATATGGCCAGCTGGTGCAAGGCCTGAGCGGCAGCTTGGCAGGTGTGGGCCGCATGCAAGAAGCCAGAGCACGCATGCTCGAGGGCGCCGAGATCATGATCCATCTGTTCCCCAACTCCCTGGCCAAACGCATTGACCTGGTGAACGACACCGCCATTCTGCTGACCCAGCAGGGCCTGTGGCGCGAGGGCCTGGACACACTCAACACGATAGAGTCCGACCTGCCAGAGCTGGCCAAATTGGGCGGCCAGAATGTGCGCAACGCACTGATCATGCGGGCCAACCTGGAATCCATGCGCATACGTATGGGCCGCTACGAAGGCACGCAGGCTCGCCTGGAAAAGATCATTGCCGAAATGGATGCGCTGCTGGGCCAGGACAGCGCGCTGGCTATCAAATTCACCGATCGGCTGCAAAGCATCGCCTGTGAGACCGGGCGCTTTGCTGATTGCGAGGCTATCAACCTGGCCTTGCTGGGTCGGCTCAAAGCCAAGGCCGGCACCGAGGCCAGAATATTAGAAACCGAACTCAGTCTGCTCAGCATCCAGGTGCGCCGCGGCATGGTGGACCAAACATCGGTGCAGGCGCTACTGGAACGCATGCTAGCCGCCGCGCCGAAGGCCATGCCCGGCGGTGGCACCGAACGTGCCGAGGTGTACCGCCGGGTGTCCGACGCTGCCGCAGGTGCTGGCTTACTGGACCTGGCGGAGTCGGCACAAAAACTGTCCCGCGCCGACCTGGCCCGCATCAACAACGCTGACCCCGAGCGTGCCGCCCAGGTCCAACGCAGCGCAGCCCTGACGGCTTACATGCGCGGCCAGCCCCAACAGGCAGTACAACTGCTGCAAGACCGATTCGCGCTGTACGAAAAATCGCTGGAGGGTGACAGTCCACGACGTGCCACGCTGTGGCTGCAGCGCGCGCTGTACGAAGTGGAGTTTGATGCCGCCGCCGCAGCCCAATCGGTGGTGCAGAGCAAGGCCATGTTCGCCCGCCTGGGCGGAGCACAACCGCAGTGGAAAGCTGTGCTGGCTTATCTGGACATACGCTTGCGTTCGGACGGTGCCGGCTCGGCCGCACTTCGCGCAGCCGAAGACGCGGTAGACCAGGCGTTTGAGCGCCAGCGCCCCGCCATCTGGCGGGTGCCGTTTATGTCAAGTCTGTAAAACGCTATAGAAGTTGTAGCAACATAAGTAGATCCGACGGTGGCTACAGGCCAGTTTTTCAAATGCCGCCCCGTACTGGGACGTCTGGAGCCTCAGCGGCTGTTGAATATCTTCTGGAACTTGTCCCGCCTGAAGTCTTCCGGCGCATCATCCAGCGTGTTCAGGCGCAGGCGCAGCGTGTACTCGCCGTCAATCGGTTTGCCATTCACCTGCTGGGGCTCAAAGGTCCAGCCCTCCAGCGAAGCCTTCGCAAAGCGGCGCACGCTCTCCGGGATACCGGGGAGGGCCTTGACGTCTATCGTGGTGCAGCGTCCTTCAGGGCCCACCGTGCAGCTTGCTTGCACCTCACCTTCCCAGCCACCGGTTTTGGCCACGTCCTTGGGGTAGCTGGCGTAATACCGCTTGATGGGCAAGGGGCCCATGGACAGACCGACGATCTTGACCGATCCACCTTCTGCCGCGGGAGTTACCAGAAAGTCCAGCCGCACACCGCTGCGCAGCGTGGCGGGTTGGTCACCGTCACGCGGCGGGTCAATCTTGGCGCGAGCCACGCGCTCTTTGACGTTCTCTGCAAACTTGGTGGGGTACTGGGCTTCATCCACCAGTGCGTATTCCGCTGCACGGCCCTGGACGTCGAACAGCACACGCGCCCACACCTCCACCGTGTAGGGTTGCGCTGGCGTCTGCGCCAATGCCGCAGTGGTTGACGCAGCAAGCAGCCATGCTGCGCACCGAATAAAACGCGAAATCGAGAAGCAAGGGAAGGAATGCATAGGGTGAGAAGAAGTTACAAGGGTGCAACGATTTTGCCTGCTTGTGCACGCATACACGCCGGTGGCCACTCTTTTTGTCAATAATCCAGCCGGTGCAAAAACTTCCCCATCCCCATCTTCAACTTGTGAGCGGCCTTTCTCCATGACCAGCAATCCCGACGCGCCGCCTTCTGCCAACACCAAGCCACCCGCCACCCGCTTGCCGGCACTGGATGCCCTGCGAGGCTTTGACATGTTCTGGCTGATCGGTGGTGAGTTGTTGCCAGCCGCGCTGTTCACCTGGACCGGCTGGTCGGTGTGGAAGCTGATGGCGCAGCAGTTTGAACACAGCCCCTGGCATGGCTTCACGTTTTACGACCTGATCTTTCCGCTGTTTATTTTTATCTCCGGCGTCAGCCTTGGCTTGCAGGGCCATTCCTTGTCCGGGCTGCCGATGGCGCAGCGCATGCCGCAGTACACACGTGCCGTGCGGCGGTTGCTGCTGTTGATGCTGCTGGGTGTGGTCTACAACCACGGATGGGGTACGGGCATGCCAGCCGACCCTGCTGCCGTGCGTTATGCCAGTGTGTTGGGCCGCATAGGCATTGCCTGGTTTGTGACGGCCATGCTGCTGTGGCACTTGCGCACACAGACGGTGGCGGTGCTGACCGCGGTTTTACTCATCGCCTACTCGGCGCTGCAGATGTTATGGCCATTGACCGAAGCAGGCTCGCTGAACGCCATGATTGACCAGGCTTGGTTGCCCGGCATCACCTACCGCAATGCACCGTTTGACCCGGAGGGGCTGTATTCACAACTCGGGGCCATTGGCAACTGCCTGATGGGCGCCTTTGTTGGTGTCATCTGGCGCACCGAATCTTCGGCACCCCCCCGCCGCTTGCTGAAGCTGTTGGGTATGGGCGGTGGGCTGGTTTTGTTGGCTTGCTTGCTGCACCCGTTCTACCCGTTGAACAAGTCACTGTGGACGGGTTCGTTCACCTTGCTGACCAGCGGTATCAGCGTGCTGCTGTTGGTGGTTTTTGATCTGATGCTGGGCCAACGCCGGACCCTCCTGTCCAAGCCCCTGTACTGGATTGGCCAAAATGCGATCCTGATCTACCTGGGCACCAGCCTGGTCATGTGGAGCTACACCGTCAAGAGTCTGTTTGGCGGCTGGATCATGGCCAGCCCCGTAGACATGCAACCGCTGCTGTTAGCACTGGCCCTGTTGTTGCTGCAATTGCTGGCGCTGCGCTGGCTGTACCAGCGCAAGCTGTTCCTGCGGCTGTAAACGTCAGCGGGCTGCGCAGCCAATCCCGCTAATATGCAGCCATGCGAACCCTAGCACCCCTGCAACCGCTTCTTACTGCCAGTCTTGCACTGCTGCTGTCGGCCTGCGCCAACCTGGAACCCGCCAGCAGCCAGGCCCAGGACAAGACGACAGCCATCACCATACTGCACACCAACGACCACCACGGCCGCTTCTGGCAAAACAGTGATGGCGAATACGGTATGGCGGCCCGCAAGACCGTCATCGACGCCATACGCGCCGAAGTTGCAGCCGCTGGTGGCCACAGCCTGCTGCTGGACGGCGGTGATGTCAACACCGGCATGCCGGAGTCCGACCTGCAGGACGCCATGCCAGACTTCAAGGGCATGAACCTGCTGGGCTACGACGCGATGGCGGTGGGCAACCACGAATTTGACAAGCCGCCCGCCGTGTTAGCCATGCAGCGCAAGCTGGCTGTATTTCCGATGCTGTCGGCCAACATCTACCAGCGTGGCGAGCGCATGTTTGCGCCCTACAAAATTTTTAAACTGGGTGGCGTGCGGGTGGCCGTGATGGGAATGACCACGGAAGACACGTACAAATTGGGCAATCCGGCCAATATGCCAGACGTGGAGTTTCGCAGCCCCACACAAGAAGCCGCCCAACTGGTGCCCACCTTGCGTGCGCAGGCCGACGTTGTGATAGCCGCCACCCACATGGGCCACTACGAAAATGGCCGCCACGGCATACAGGCCCCAGGCGATGTGGAGATGGCGCGCGCCGTCAAGGGTATCGACTTGGTGGTGGGCGGCCACACACAAAACCCGGCTTGCATGCGCGCCGAAAACGTGCTGGACACCGAATACGTGCCGGGCAGAGCCTGCCAGCCCGACCGCCAAAACGGCACGTGGATCGTGCAGGCCCATGAGTGGGGCAAATACGTGGGCCGGGCTGATTTTCAGTACCGCAATGGCAGCTTCACGCTGGTGAAATATGCGCTGATCCCCATCAACCTAAAGAAGCCGGTGACCGATGGCCAAGGCAAGACCCGCCTGGTGCACTACGCCACCCCCATCGCCGAACACCCGGAGATGCTGGCCCTGCTGCAGCCCTACCAACAGTTTGGCCAAGCCAAGCTGCTGGTGCCGGTGGGCAGCATCGATTCCAAGCTGGAGGGCGACCGCGCGGTTGTGCGCAAGGCTGCGACCAACCTCGGCCTGCTGATAGGACACGCCAATTTGGACAAAACGCGCTCCGACTTTGCCGTCGTCAACTCGGGCGGCATACGCGACTCGCTGCAAGCTGGCACCGTGACCTACAAGGACCTGCTCAAGGTGCAACCCTTTGGCAACACGCTGATCACACTCACTCTGACCGGTACTGAGGTATTGGATTACCTGAATGCCGCCGCCCGCTTGAACCCCGGTGCGGGCGGGTTTCCGCACTTCTCGGGTGTGGACATGGTGATCACGGAGAGCAAAGTGGGCCAAGTGCGCATCAAGGGCGCGCCCATCGATGCCAACAAGACCTACCGGATGGTTATCAACAACTTCATGGCCGTGGGCGGCGACGGCTACCCCAAGATGACCGGCCATGCCAGTTATGTTGACACCGGTTTTGTGGATGCCGACGTGATGCGCGCCTTTATCACCGCCAACAGCCCCCTGCAAACCGCGCGTTTTGCTCCCGGCAACCACGTCACCTATACGGCGGCACCGTGAGCAACAACCCCTGGACTTTGGGCGCATGACAACCCCCTCCCGCCGCAAAAAATTCCGTGTCGTCAGCAGGGCTGCCCAACACCCAGACGCCGCGCTGCGCGCCGAGCAAGGTCTGATCGTCGATGGTTATGCGCCGTCTCAAATGATTGAGGATTTGCGCAAATACCAGGCCGAGCTGGAGGTGCAGAACAAGGCACTGCGCTACAGCCAGCAGGAGGCCGAGGGCGCGTCCGAGCGTTTTGCCACGCTGTTCTCCAACGTGCCACTGGCACTGATGGTGGTGGACGAAGAAGGCCTGGTGATGGCCAGCAACGCGATGGCGCTGCGCCTGTTCCAGCCGGTGGAGAGTGATCCACCGCTGCATTTTTTGCTGCCCTTTGTGGGCCCCGAACACACCGACGCGGTGGCAGTAGCTTTCTTAAACGCCAAGGCCAGCAGCACCAGTGAGGTCAGCGAGGTCGTGTTTCTGGCCGGTTCGCAGGGCACCTTCACAGGTGACCTGCACATGGCGCGCATCGAAAACCCGCAGGGCGATCTGGCGCACTTTATCTGCGCGATCATCGACCAGGGCCCACTGCTGGCCCAGCGCCACGCTTTGCAAAAAAGCGCGGCTGTGCTGCAGCAGCGCAACGAGGATTTGCTGCTCAGCGAGAACCGCATGGCGGCCATCATCAACTCGTCGCTGGACGCCATTTTGTGCATTGACGAAGAGCGGCGCATCACGGTGTTCAACCCCGCGGCCACAGCCCTGTTCCAGTGCCCGGCCGACCAGGCCTTGGGCAGCAAGCTGGGACGTTTTTTACCGCAGGTTGAGGCAACACTGGCCGGCGGCAGTGTGTCCACACAGGCCACGTTGGGCGAGTTTGCCGCCACCACGCTGCTGGGGCGCGAAATTTTTGTCGAGATCAGTGTCTCACTGGAGCGACGCCTGACACCGCGCCTACCGTCGGACCGGCCCATATCCGAGCTGATTGCCCGCCGCGGCATGCAGGGCCCCCACGGCGAAGTAACCACCATTTTTGCGCGCGACCTGACCGCCAGCAAGGTGGCGGAGGCGCGCCGCGTCACGCTGGAAACCCAATTGCGCGAATCGCAAAAAATGCAGGCCATGGGCACCATGGCAGGCGGCATTGCACACGATTTCAACAACATCCTGAGCGCCATCCTGGGCAATGTGGATCTGGCCAAGCAGGACACCGCGCCTACCTCTCCGGCGCTGACCAGCCTGCAGGAGATTGAGAAGGCAGGACGCCGGGCGCGCGACCTGGTGCGCCAGATTTTGACCTTCAGCCGCAACGAAGTGCCCAAGCGCCTGCCCATCGCCATGGACGACGTGGTGCGTGAGGCTGCCCGCCTGGTACGTGTGGCCCTGCCGCCCTTGGTGAACCTGCAGGTGAAGATGTCGCCCCAAACTGCTGCCGTGCTGGCCGACACCACGCAGGTGGAGCAGGCCCTGCTCAACCTGTGCACCAACGCCCTGTTGGCCATCGGCAGCAAGAAGGGGTCGTTGACCATAGAGTTGGCCAGCTCCAGGCTTGTCCCGCCCCTGAGCGGGCGTCTGGGCTTAACGCCTGGCAACTACGTGACGGTGGCCGTGCGCGACACAGGCAATGGCATGCCACCTGAGACGCTGGCACGCATTTTTGAGCCCTTTTTCACCACCCGTGAGGTTGGCCAGGGCACAGGACTGGGCCTGTCGGTGGTGCACGGCATCATGCAGGCGCACCACGGTGCCATCGACGTGCAAAGTGTGCCGGGTGAGGGCAGCGTGTTTACGCTGTACTTTCCACCCACGCAAGAGATCGCCGTGCCACCACCCGCCGAAGAGGTGGCACCACCCGAGCCCATCGTCGGCAAGGGCCGACACGTCATGTACGTGGACGATGACCAGGCCTTGGTGTTTCTGATTGCTCGCGTGCTCAAACGCAAGGGGTTTACCGTCACCACCTTTACCGACCCGCAAGAGGCACAAGTTGCCCTGCGCGCTGACGCACATGCCTACGACATTCTGGTAACTGACTACAACATGCCGGGCTACAGCGGCATAGACCTGCTGCGCGAAGCCAAGCTGATACGCCCCGATTTGCCAGTTGCACTGGCATCGGGTTATGTGACGCCCGAGCTGGAGCAAAGCGCCATCCGCGAGGGGGCCAGCGCGCTCATTTACAAGCCCAACGATGTCAGCGAGTTTTGCGAAACCGTGCAACGCCTCATTGCCGGTGGTGATGCCAGCTGAGGCGCTGCAATACGCAGAGCCGGCCATCTGCGTGGTCCATGCCGATGCGGCCATCATCGTGTTGGACAAGCCATCCGGCCTGCTGTCGGTGCCCGGCCGCGGCGCTGACAAACAGGACTGCCTGAGCGCCCGGGTACAGACTCAGTTTGCCGATGCGCTGGTGGTGCACAGACTGGACATGTCAACCTCGGGGCTTATTGTCATGGCGCGCGGTGCGGCTGTGCAACGCGCGCTGAGTGAGGCCTTTGCCAACCGCACGGTAGCCAAGCGTTATGAGGCCATCGTCCATGGTGAGGTCGATGCCACGGGCGACGGTTGGCGCGAGATTGACCTGCCGATTGCCGTGGACTGGCCGAACCGGCCGCTGCGTGTCATAAACCATGAGACCGGCAAGGACAGTGTCACACGTCTGCAGCGCCTGCATGTCGATGCCGCGCGCAACACCAGCCACGTGTTACTCGAGCCGCTGACGGGCCGCACCCACCAATTGCGGCTGCACTTACAGGCCATCGGTCACCCCATTTTGGGTGATGCACTGTATGCACCGCCCGAGATCGTGGCCATGGCTCCGCGGCTGTTGTTACATGCCTGTGCGTTGGGCTTTGACCACCCGGTGAGCGGAGTTGCCCTGCAATTCCACAGACCCATGCCGACCAGCGCCTAAAATGTATCGGTGACTCCCATACAAAACGCCGACCTCCACTGCCATTCCACGGTCTCAGACGGCACACTTGCGCCCGAGGCCCTGGCCGAACGCGCCAGCGCCAACGGCGTGGAGTTGTGGGCGCTGACCGACCACGACGAGATTGGCGGCCAGACCCGGGCGGCCGCCGCGGCCAAGGCATGCGGCATGCGCTACCTGACGGGAACAGAGATTTCCATCACCTTCATCGGAAAGACAGTCCACATTGTCGGCCTGGGTTTTGACGCCGACAACTCTGACCTTGTGGAGGGCCTGCGCCGCACCCGGGGGGGCCGCGATGTGCGTGCCATGGAAATGTCCGATGGCTTGGCTAAGGCCGGCATCAAGGGCGCTTACGAAGGGGCCCTCAAATTTGTGGGCAACCCGGAGCTGATTTCGCGCACCCACTTCGCCCGGTTTTTGATCGAATCCGGCGTGTGCCGTGATACCAACGAAGTGTTCAGAAAATTTTTGATCGAAGGCAAGCCCGGTTTTGTGCCGCACCGCTGGGCCTCGCTAAAGGACGCAGTGACCTGGATCAACGGTGCGGGCGGCTTGGCGGTCATTGCCCACCCGGCACGTTACAAGTTCACACCCAACGAAGAATTCGCGCTGTTCTCCGAGTTCAAGAGCTTGGGCGGCCAGGGTGTGGAAGTGGTGACGGGCAGCCATTCGGTGCCCGAATACAGCATTTATGCCGACACAGCGCGCGAATTCGGCCTAGCCGCGTCGCGCGGCAGCGATTTTCACAGCCCGGATGAAAGCCACACCGAACTCGGCACCCTGCCCTTTTTGCCAGCCAACCTGACCCCGGTGTGGGACTTGCTGGCATCGCGCATCCAATAGGGCGGGTTTGGTATGGCGCAGTTCTTTGAAGTCCACCCGGACAACCCCCAAACGCGACTCCTGAAACAGGCAGTGGCCTTGCTAGAGAAGGGCGGCATTCTGGCCGTACCCACCGATTCCAGCTATGCCCTGGTCTGCCATCTGGACGACAAAGGCGCGGTAGACAACCTGCGCCGCATCCGCGGTGTGGATGACAAACACCACCTGACACTGTTGTGCCGCGACCTGAGTGAGCTGGCAAGTTACGCACGGGTGGACAACGCCCAGTACCGCCTGCTCAAGTCCGCAACACCCGGCCCCTACACCTTCATTCTGGAAGCCAGCAAGGAAGTGCCGCGCCGGGTCAGCCACCCGTCGCGCAAGACCATAGGCCTGCGCGTGCCGGAGCATACAGTGCTGCAAGAGCTGCTAGCCCTCTACGGTTCTGCCTTGTTAGCTACTACTTTGATAGCGCCGGGCGAAATCCAGCCCATGAACGACGCCCACGAGATCCGCGAACGGTTCGAGAAAGTGATTGCCGGAGTCATAGACGCTGGTGCCTGCACACTGGAGCCCACCACCGTGGTGGACCTGACCGACGCCGAACCCCAATTGATTCGCCAGGGCCGTGGCGATCTGGCCCGCTTGGGCCTTTGAGAACCAACTGGAAACATTAGCCCGTGGATTTTGCAAACCTGATTCAAACCATCGCCCTGTACGCGTTGCCAGTACTGTTTGCCATCACGCTGCATGAGGCTGCACACGGTTACGCGGCGCGGCATTTTGGTGACGACACGGCGTGGCAACTGGGCCGGATTTCGCTGAACCCCCTGCGCCATATCGACCCAGTGGGCACGATTCTGATGCCGCTGATGTTGTACTTCGCCACATCGGGTGCCTTCCTTTTTGGTTATGCCAAACCCGTTCCCGTGCGTTTTGGCAACTTGCGCAACCCCAAGCGCGACATGATCTGGGTCGCGCTGGCAGGGCCGGGCGCTAATCTGTTCATGGCACTCCTGTGGGGCATTGCCCTATACCTGTTGCGCGGTGCCGAAGTGACCGAGCCGTTCTTCCTCAAGATGTGCCAAGGCGGCGTACTGGTCAACGTGGTGATGTTTGCGTTCAATCTGTTCCCGTTGCCCCCGCTCGACGGGGGGCGCATCTTGGTGGGCCTGCTGCCCTACCGCCAAGCGGAGCTGGTGTCACGCATCGAACCGTGGGGGTTTTTCGTTGTCATGGCGCTAGTTCTCATGGGCGTGCTCAGCACGCTGTGGATGCAGCCCGTGATGAGCCTCACCTACGGATTGCTGGGCATTCTGCTGTCTCCCTTTGCGGCGCTCGTGTCATAAAACACCGCTTCCACTTTTTTCTACATCTCACATGGCCATCACACGTTTCCTCACCGGCATCACCACCTCCGGAACACCGCACCTGGGCAACTACGTCGGCTCCATTCGCCCATCCGTGCGGGCCAGCCTGACCGCGGGTGTGGAGAGTTTTTATTTTTTAGCCGACTACCACGCACTCATCAAGATCGACGAGCCGGCCCGCATCCAGCGCTCCACGCTGGAAATTGCGGCCAGCTGGTTGGCGGCAGGTCTGGACCCCGAACGCGTCACGTTTTACCGCCAGTCCGACATTCCCGAGATCCCCGAGCTGACCTGGTTTTTGACTTGCGTCACCGGCAAGGGTGTGCTCAACCGCGCCCATGCCTACAAAGCGTCGGTGGACAAGAACACCGCCGCTGGACAAGACGCCGACATGGACGTAACAGCTGGGCTGTTTATGTACCCGGTGCTGATGGGCGCAGACATTCTGATGTTCAACGCGCACAAGGTGCCGGTGGGGCGGGACCAGATCCAGCACATTGAGATGGCACGCGACATGGCCAATAGTTTCAACCACCGTTATGGCGAGCACTTTGTGCCGCCCCAGGCCGAAATCGAAGAATCGGTTGCCACGCTGCCCGGCCTGGACGGCCGCAAGATGAGCAAGAGTTATGACAACACCATCCCACTATTTGCGACGCGTGAACAACTCAAAAAGCTGATTGCAGGCATCGTCACCGACTCGCGCGCACCCGGTGAGGCCAAAGACACGGAAGGCTCGGCCCTGTTCCAGATCTACCAGGCCTTTGCGACCGAAGAAGAAACCGCGGCCTTGCGCAAGTCCTATGCCGATGGCATTGCCTGGGGCGATGCCAAACAGATACTGCTGGAGCGTATCGACCGCGAGATCGCGCCCATGCGCGAGACCTACCAGGACCTGATGAACAACCCCGCCAAGATCGAAGCGATTTTGCTGGCGGGAGCCGCCAAGGCGCGTAAACACGCTACGCCTTTCATGGCAAACCTGCGCCACGCCGTGGGTCTGCGCAAGCTCGGAGACCAGACAAAAGCCACAACTGCAAAAGTGGCCAAGGCTGCACTGCCCAGCTTCAAACAATACCGTGAGGCTGATGGCCAGTTTCGTTTCAAGTTTGTGGATGCGCAAGGGCGCGTGCTGCTGCAGAGCCTGGGCTTTGCGTCACCAAAGGATGCGGGCCAGGCGATTGCACAGTTGCAACGGGAGGGTACTGCGGCCCTGACAACACTAGCGGCCCAATTGGAGCCATTGGCGGTAGAAACCACAACGGTGGGCGCTGCATTGGAACTGCTGGCGGCAGGAACTTAAAAAGCCAGGTGCGCTCACAAACACGCTGCATCTGTATTGCAGCGTCGCTCAACAACATCCCACTACGAATGCCACCCACCATGACACCACGTTTGCTGTTAGTCCCCATCCTCTTCTCGCTGGCCGCCTATGGCACCCAGGCCGCCGCCGCAGCCGAGACCGAAACCCTGGCCTCCGGCGTCGTGATCACACACACCACATTGGGCACCGGCCCCATGCCCACAGCGGCAGACCGGGTGAAGGTGCACTACCGGGGTACTTTGTTGGATGGGACCGAGTTTGACAGCTCGTACAAACGTAACGAGCCCGCGGTGTTTCCGCTGAGCCAAGTGATCCGCTGCTGGACGCAGGGACTGCAAAAAATCAAGGTCGGTGGCAAAGCCAAGCTGACCTGCCCCGCCGTTACTGCGTATGGCGAACGGAGTGCTGGCGCCTTGGTACCGCCGAATTCGACGCTAAATTTCGATGTCGAATTGCTCGCCATCGAAAAGTAGACTGTCCCCCCAAGGGACTCGCGCACAACGAGGGCTCAACGCTTCATAGATTGACCGGAGCCCACCGCCGCAGCCCAAGAAAACACGCTGTTTGCGCAGACGCTGAAAGCCTGGCTCTGGCTTTGCGAGCGGCCCCCTGCGCAGTCTTTGCCATATTGGGTGATGACGTAGTGCGTGCAGGTCACCTGTTTGCCAGGGCCTAGGGTAGCGGAAGCACGCAGCGCGCGGACCGTACCTTGGGCCTCCAGTTTGGCCAGGCGATTACGGGTGGAAATTTCGGGTGCGCTGACGTAATGCGCAACATCCTTGATCGGGATGGGCTCGCTCAGTGTTGCGAGGTGACGCAAAATATCCAACGACTCGGGCCACTGCTCGACAGGAATATTTCGGTTGGAGTGTTTGGTCATACAGCCGCCTTTAGTTTGCGTTAACAAATAAAGGGCGACGCAACATCGAAAATTTTGACCACTTTCGATGGCAACCCCGCTGGCAAATGACTCAAAAGTCATGTAGCCCGGAAGCTTTGCGTCCTTGACTTTCGTCAAGTTTGCCCTTGCCAGAT
>JAYSZJ010000111.1:0-13106 GCA_043738115.1 Rhodoferax sp.
GTCAGTCCCATGACGTTTGAAGAACGCTGGAGCGTGGCACAGCTATTGAAGGCCGCATAATGGAGCAGCTAAGCGGTACGTCAAACAGGGGCAGGGTCATAGCGCATGCCTGTCAGCCGGCTCACGCCATGAGGCCTTATCGGGAAGGCAACGGCTTTAACCCCCCCACACCAGCCACCGGGCGGGTCCGCAGTGGGCGGTTCATATCCGTTTGCATGACAGGTATCGAGAAACCTGTTGGGCCCCACCGCGCGAGATTGAATGACCATCATATGACGGTCATCACGTCAAGTTGGCTGCGCTGAAATCGGCATTCCCAATGGCCCAATGTTCTGACCTGGCATCCGTTCAGGTGTCCCACGTGCTCAACCGACCTTCAGATAGTAGTCGGACGGTAACGTCTGTTTGTTTGGCCCGGTACGGTAGTGCCGTGTATGTCAGGCCTTTCCCAACAGGAGCCGTGGTTCAGGGTGAAGTAGCAGGTGTGGCATATGTGAGTATTCAATGGCACAAAAGGGAAAGTCCAGTGTCATTCCGCAGTCAGGCCGCCAGCACCGCAAAATAGAACTCCAACTTCGATGTTTGACAGGCACCCCCTCGTTAGTTGAGTTTTAACTGGCGGCCCAAACCACTTAAAACTGTAATTTCCATGGTTTTGTCCGGTCTGCTAATTTGCCCCCCCAATTCTGCAATTTCTCTATTGAAATCAATAGTTTAGAAAAAATTTCATTGGTCTAGGAGTTCAAAACTTGGTGGGAAAAGTTCAAAACTCGCCGGGAATCGACAAATGCAATCCACTTTTATGTATCGAGGACATTGAACTTCTCAATTAGCACTCACTCATAGAGAGTGCTAATATTGACAGCTAGACACAAGGAGTTCGGGTATGTCATACCAAATTGGACCTTCAACTGCAGCCGTAGCACTGGCCAACCCCTGGTCGGTCGTGCCATCGCTGGGTAACTTGGACGCCTATATTTCGGCCGCCAATCGCCTGCCCATGCTGACGCTGGAAGAAGAGCAGGCTTTCTCGCGTAAGTTCAAGAATGACAACGACCTTGAGGCAGCGGGTAAGTTAGTGCTCTCTCACTTGCGTTTGGTGGTTTCTGTATCACGCCAGTATCTGGGTTACGGCCTGCCCCATGGCGACCTGATCCAGGAAGGCAATGTGGGCCTGATGAAGGCCGTCAAACGCTTCGACCCAGACCAAGGTGTGCGTTTGGTCAGCTATGCGCTGCACTGGATCAAAGCCGAGATCCATGAATACATCCTGAAAAACTGGCGCATGGTCAAGGTGGCTACTACGAAGGCGCAGCGCAAGCTGTTCTTCAACCTGCGCTCCATGAAGCAACGCTTCAAGAGCGAGGATGCCGCGGCCGATTTGGGCACACACCGCGACACGCTGAACCCCGAGCAGGTCGAGGCGATGGCGCGCGAGCTCAAGGTCAAGCCCGAAGAGGTGATCGAGATGGAAACCCGCATGTCGGGTGGTGATGTGTTGCTGGACCCTTCTCCGTCCGACGACGGTGAAGACGCCTTTGGTCCTATTGCCTACCTGACGGACACCAACCACGAACCCATTGCCATGATCGAAGCGCACCAGCGCGACGTGCTGGCCACCGATGGCATTGCCGCGGCACTTGAGGCCCTGGACGCCCGCAGCCGGCGCATCGTCGAGGAGCGCTGGCTCAAGGTCAATGACGACAACTCAGGCGGCATGACGCTGCATGAGTTGGCCGCCGAATATGGTGTCAGCGCTGAGCGCATTCGCCAGATTGAGGTGGCAGCCATGAAAAAGATGAAGCTGTCATTGGCCGAATACGCCTGATCAGCGCACCCACAAAAAAACCCTGACGACCTCGGCCTTCAGGGTTTTTTTGCAAGCGACATCGGGAGCACCTCTACTGGATCAAGCCATTCTTCAGCGCATAGTAGGTCAGGTCACTATTGGACGCGAGGCCCAGTTTCTCCATGATGCGCGCGCGGTACGTGCTCACCGTCTTGATACTGAGCGACATGTGTTCAGCGATGTTGCCCACGGCTTCTCCGGCAGCCAAGCGCAAAAACACTTGCAGCTCCCGCTGCGACAATTTTTGATGCGCCGGCTTCTCCAGACCTGCACCACCCACCAAAGCATCCGCCAGCTGTTCGGCGACCGAGGTGCTGATGTATTTGCGGCCCCGCGACACCGTGCGTATGGCGTCAACAATGTCTTCGGGATCGCAGTCCTTTCCCAAATAGCCGCTGGCCCCCTGCTGCAACAAGGCGGTGGCGTAATGGGTTTCGGGCAGGGCGCTCAGGATCAGCACCGGCAAATCGGGGGCTCGGGCCTTGATCGCGACCAGCGCTTCCACGCCGCCCTGCTCGCCCATGGAGAGGTCCATGATCATCACGTCAATACCGCCCGTGCGGACCAGATCCAGCGCCTCACGGCCATCGGCAGCCTCAGCCACAACACAGAGGTCTGCATGGTCGGCAAAAAACTGCCGCAACCCCGCGCGCACGATGGCGTGGTCGTCAACAATAGCAATCCGGATCATCGTGCAACACGCATGTACGTCCTCAGTTATTCTGTATTCTAGGCCAGCCTATGCAAACCCCACTGCCCACTGTCTTGAAGCGCAACCCACTGGCTATTTTGTTGCTGGTGTTGGCATCGATTGCGATGGTTTGGATTACCGAAGACTCCAACCAGCGCGCGTCGGCTTTGGTGCAACGCCTGAGTGCCATAGCCGAGAACCGGCTCCATCTGTACGACCTGACAAAAGGCGTGCTGGACGCAGAGTCTGGACAGCGAGGGTACTTGCTGACAGGGCAGGACGCATACCTGGTGCCCTACACCGCAGCATTGAAAGACATAGCCGCCGCCCTGGTTCAACTGGATGCAGCTTACAGCCAGGAGCCGCAATCTGCGGAGTTGCTGAAGAAGCTGCGGGCACTGACCGAGACCAAGTTGTCTGAACTGGCCATTACGATTCAGATGCAAAAGGAAGGCAAACGCCACACCGGTAAGGAACTCATGCTCAGCGGCATTGGCCAGGAATACACGGACGCCATCCGCCTGACCGGCGCGGAACTGCTGGCGGTGGAGACGCGTCGCCTGCAAAGCAGCCAACACGAGGTCTCCGATATCCTGCTACTCAGCCGTGTGGGTGTCGCACTGCTGACGGCGTTGAGCCTGTTTCTCGTCTTGCTGAACTTGCGGCACAACCATGCCTTCAAAACCCAGCGGGATTTGCACCAGCAAGCCCTGCAGGTGGAGCACGCGCGCCTGCAAATCGAGGTGGAACGGCGTACCGCCCAACTGGTTGAATTGAACGCCCACTTGCAAACTGCGCGCGAAGATGAACGGCACCGCCTTGCGCGCGACTTGCATGACGAACTTGGCGCCTTGCTGACCTCGGCCAAGCTGGACGTGTCCCGCATCAAATCGCGTTTGGGTACCACGGCTCCCGAGGCGCTGGAGCGCTTGAAACATTTGGCGGAGACCCTCAATGCGGGCATCGCGATGAAGCGCCGCATCATCGAAGACTTGTGGCCCTCCACCCTGGCCAACCTGGGCCTCGTCACCACGCTGGAGATTCTGGGTCGGGAGTTTTCCAAGACCGCTGGCATCCCCGTTCACTGCACGCTGCAACCGGTTCAGCTAACGCCCAATGCCGAGCTGGTGGTTTACCGCCTCGTGCAGGAGGCCACCACCAATATTGCGAAGTATGCGCAGGCCACCAACGTGTGGTTCAGCCTTACCGCGATAGGGGGCCATGTTGAAGTGACCGTGCGCGACGACGGCCTAGGGTTCAACGTCCACCAGACCGGCAACAAGGCCCATGGGCTGCTGGGCATGCGGTTTCGCGTGGAAGCCGAGGCGGGATCATTGGAGCTGGTATCCAACCCGGGCAAAGGTACGCTGGTGCGTGCCCGGTTGCCCGAGTCGCAGAAAACCGCAGCCTAGCAGTTCAGGCTGCCATTGCCACAGGCAACAGGCGGTGGTACTCCTTCTTGGCAACCGCATAACATTCGCAGGTTTTCTGCTCTAGGCGCTCACGGTCCAGCACCACAATGTGGCCGCGGCGGTAACGGATCAGACCCGCCTCCTGCAACTTGTGGGCGGCCAGTGTCACGCCCTCGCGGCGCACGCCCAGCAGGTTGGCGGCCAGTTCGTGGGTCATGTCCAGTTCGTCGGATGGCAGGCGGTCCATGCCCAGCAATAGGCGGCGGCAAAACTGCTGGTCAATAGAGTGGTAGCGGTTGCACATGGCGGTTTGCGCCATTTGCCCCAACACGGCCTGCGCGTAGCGCATCACCACCTTCATGACGCCGCAGGAATGCTCGATCTCGGCTTTGACAAAACGTGCACTGACGCGGTATGCACGCCCTGGGCTCTGCACCACAGCGTCCGTCGCGGCGGCGTCTGCGCCCAACAGCGAAGAAATGCCAACCACACCGTCATTGCCCACCAGCGCTACTTCGGCCGTGGCACCGTCCACCGTCATGGACATCAACGACACAATAGACGTCGTCGGAAAATACACGTATTCGGGGGTCCGCCCCGCTGCATAAAGGACCTGGTTCAGCGACAACTCCACCAGCTCCAGGCGACCCTGCCAACGGTCCATGTCTTCTTGCGGCAGAGCGACCAACAACTGGTTCTGCTGTGTTTCGCAAAGGTTTTTGTAGGTGGCCGTCATGGGGTTCTCCTTCAATGAATTGAGCCCCATGTTCTCCAATCGCCCGATATTGCGGTATCAGCGTAAACCGCGTTGCGGTGTAAGTCTTGTCCTACAACTGTGCGCGCTTATTTGAGCAGCAAGCGGATGTCTTCGGTCAGGGGTTTGGGGCCGCTGCCATACCGCGTGAACAGGCGCAGCCGGCCCTGCGTGTCGTACACATAACTTCCCGCCGAGTGGTCCATGCTGTAACTGGTGGGGGTCTTGCCTTCGACCTTTTTGAAGTAAATCTTGTAATCTTTGGCCAAAGCAGTCAGCTTGTCCGGGGTAGTGCGCAGGGCCACAAAGCTGGGGTCGAAGTTGGCCATATAGGCCTTGAGCAACTCGGGCGTATCGCGCTCCGGGTCTACCGTCACAAACAAGCCCTGCAGACGCTCACCGTCTTTGCCCAGGGCCTTCTTCACCTCGGCCAGCTCGGTCATGGTGGTAGGGCAGACATCGGGGCACTGCGTGTAGCCAAAAAACAGCACCACCACTTTGCCGGCAAAGTCGCTCAGGCGGCGCACCTGCCCGTTGTGGTCGGTCAGCTCAAAACCCTTGGCGTATTCCGCGCCGGTGACATCCACCGATGAAAATGCCGGCTGCTGGGGGGTGCATGCGGGAAAAGTGGCCATAGCCCCCGCCAATGCTATATATCCTGCTACTATTTTTATAGTATTCATCATGGTAGTCTGCTCTCACAAAATGTAATGGTCCAGCAGCAGCGCTGCAAACAACACACTCAGGTGTATCAGCGAAAAACGGAAGGTCTTGCGGGCCAGAGCGTCCGAGTAGTCGCGCCACAGCCACCAGGCGTACAGGCAGAAACCAAAACCCAATACCACCGCCGCCGCCAGATACAGCCAGCTGCTCATGCCATACACAAATGGCAACAGGCAGGCGGCAAACAGCACAAAGGTGTAGAGCAGGATCTGCAGGCGAGTGAACTCGCTGCCGTGTGTCACGGGCAGCATGGGCAGGCCGGACTTGCGGTAGTCCTCCACGCGGTACAACGCCAGTGCCCAGAAGTGGGGGGGCGTCCACAGGAAGATGATCAGGAACAGGATCATGGCCTCGGGCCCTACGTCGCCGGTCATGGCAGCCCAGCCCAACACCGGTGGCATGGCGCCCGACGCGCCACCAATAACGATGTTCTGTGGCGTCAGCGGTTTCAGGATCACCGTGTAGATGACGGCGTAACCCACAAAGGTGGCAAAGGTCAGCCACATGGTCAGCGGATTGACCCAGACATACAGCAGCACCGAGCCAGCCACACACAACACCGCCGAGAACAGCAGGGTCTGTGTATTGCTCAACTCGCCGCGAGCAGTGGGGCGCCATGCAGTGCGTTTCATCTTGGCGTCAATGCCCTGCTCCACAATGCAATTGAACGCGGCGGCCGCTGCTGCGACCAGCCAGATGCCCAAGCAGGCGATAGCAGCCAGACCTACCTGGGGCCACGTAGGCGCGCCCGGTACGGCCAGTACCATGCCAATCAGCGCACAAAACACAATCAGCTGAATGACACGCGGCTTGGTCAGCGCGTAGAACTGGCGAAACACCGACGGTGGTGCCAAGGAGGTGGTGTCGGTGTTCATGCGCGCTGTCCGGATGGGGTTGTGGCTCCGCTGGGAGCAGCGGACGTTTGGGGAGATGTAGGGTGAGTCGCTACCAGCAGTCGGACCAGCACCACGGCCAGGGCACCCCCGCCACCGGTGTGCAGCACGGCGGCGGCCAAAGGCCAGTCCAGCACGACGTTGCTCAGGCCGGTTGCGAGTTGCAAGGCCAGCAAAGCGCCCAGTGCACGGCCATGGTGGCGCAACGCGGGATTGCGGTACACCCGCCAGGCCAGAACCGACAGCAAGGTCAGGGTCACGAAAGCCAGCAGCCGGTGCGTGAAGTGGATGGCAGTCAGCGCCTGAAAACTGATGTGGGAGCCGTCTTTCAGATACCCCAGCGGGCGCCAGAGCTCAAAAGCTTGGTCAAAGTCCATCTGTGGCCACCAGCTGCCCTGGCACTGGGGGAACTCGGTGCAGGCCAGTACGGCATAGTTGGTGCTGACCCAGGCACCCGAGGCGGCTTGCAGGGCCAACAGCAGCAGGGCCAAAACCGTCCAGGTGCGCAAGCCTGCGGGCGGTGCAGCCACAGGAGCAGGATGGTGTTGTCGGCCTATCAAACTTGCCTGCACCGTGAGCAGCCCGAGCAGGATATAGCCACCCAATAGGTGCAAAGTAACAATAGCGGGAAACAGTTTCATGGTCACCGTCAGCGCACCAAAGCCCCCTTGTATGCACACCCATACAGCCGTGCCCGTGGCCCACCAGGGGCTGATGGCGGGGCTGCCATCGCGGGGCTTGCGCTGCGACCAGGCCATGCCCGCCAGCACCAGGGTCAAAACACCCACACCCATGGCCAGGTAGCGGTGCACCATTTCGATCCAGGCCTTGTTCTGCGTGACCGGGCCGGTGGGCATGGCCTGCTGGGCCGTGGCTATGTGCTCACCCGCACCGATGGGGCTGGCGCTGCCATAACAACCAGGCCAGTCCGGGCAGCCAAGGCCGCTATCAGTCAGCCGGGTGAAGGCACCAAACAGCACCAGGTCAAACGTCAGGAACAGTGTGACCAGGGCCAACGCGTGTGCCCGGCCTAAAGGGCTGCTGCGCCGGGTACGCAGGTACACCATCAGCAGCGGCCCCGACGCCAACAGCGCGCCAATCAGCATCAGGCGCAGAGCGGGCGAAAGATCGTACAAGGCGGATTGCATAGTCGTGCAGGCGCCAATCAGCGCCCGGCCTTGTCCCAGTGCACAGCGGCGCGCATCAGGCGGTCCAGGTCGCGCTTGACTTTGGGTGCGCCCTGCGCGTCCAGATTAGCGGGAAAACGCATCATCCAGTTACCCAATGGGTCTACCAGATACAGGTGTTCTTCCAACGCGTGGCCGGCCTGTGGCGCGAGCCAGTTGGCCAGCTCTGCCGAGGGCACGCGCAGGGTGCTGGCGCCCTTTAACGCGGGCAGCAGCGCTTCGGCAATCGGCGCAGCATCATTCACCAGCCAGACCCAGTCCAGGCGTTCCTTTTCCTTGCCCAGGCCTTCGCGCAGTTGGCGTTGCAGGTAGAGGTGGCGTGCACACGCCTCGGCACAGGCCCCCGATGAGACACTGACCAGCAACCACTGGCCTTTGAGATCTTGCAGGTTGACGGTCTTGCCGTCCAATGTATGGGCTGCCAAGTTTGGCAACTCCCGTTGGGGCTGCACCAGTTCACCAAAATTGCGGCGGCCTTCGGGCCTGAACACGTAATAGGTCAGATACGAAGCAATCACGGGTGAGGCGCAGACCAGCAGAACCGCCAGCATCTTCAGGCGGCCCATGCGGGTACGGCTGGCAACCTGAACCTCGGCATTCAGGGGCTCAGGCAGGGTATGCACGGTCAGGCCCAGGGGCTGGTCGTTGCTGGAGGGTGCACTAGACATCGGGGGTAAGGTCCTTTGGACGGCGGATAAAACGTCGAATAATCTGAAACCACAGGTACAGCAGGCTGAACAAGGCGGCCATGCCAAACCACTGGGCGGCGTAACCGTAGTTCTTTTCAATCCCCAGGTTCACCACCGGCCAATCGCGCAGCAAACCTTCGGGGCTGGTGCCGGTCTGTTGCAACGTGAGCGGCAGCAGTTGCAAACCGGTTTCAGCACTGAATTGTGGCAGGGCCAGATTTTGCCGGATTGCGCCGGCTGTTGGCGCGCCAAGGGCATACAGATCGGACGGTGGCAGGGCCATACGGCCTTCAATTTCCACGGTGCCGGTGGCGGTGTCGACCTGGGGCACACGCGTGCGGTCATCCATGCCCCGCGGCACCCAACCCCGCTGCACAACCAGCGCGCCCTGCCCGCCTTCCAGGATAAAAGGCATAACCACCACGAAGCCGACGCGGCCAGCCATGGGCCGGTTTTCCAGAAACACCATGGTCTTGGTCGGAGCCCAGCTCCCGCGCAGGCGTGCACGCTGGTGCAGCAGCGCCATGGGATCGCTGGCCGCCAGCTGGCTTGCGGTCGTCAAGGCAGGCTTGTTGCCCTGGGCTTCCATGGCAGTCTGGCGCGCCTGCTTTTGCGCAGCACGCGATAACTGCCAAAAGCCCAGGCTGGTGGTAGCACCCACCGCGAGCACGGTGGCTACGGTGACCAGCACAAACTTCAGCCGGACGTTCACGGGATAATCCTGCCCATGACATACCTTGTAATCATTGCCTTTGTGGCCATTCTTGCTAGCCTGGGCGTGGCCCTATTCTTCATGTTGCGGGGCGGCAGCAATGGGACCAACGCGTCCAAAAAAATGGCGCGTGCGCTGGCGGCGCGGGTGGGGGTGTCCATCGTGTTATTTGTGTGTGTGCTGGCGGCCTGGAAGCTGGGCTACATCCACCCCACTGGCATCCAGCCGGGGCAATAAGACAACAGCCCGCCGAGGCCTTGCGCCCCAGCAACCAAAAAGGCACCGCAAGCGGTGCCTTTTTTCGTGCCGTGTGGGCAGCGCGATCAGAGCCAGTACACCAGGATGTACAGACCCAACCACACCACGTCCACAAAGTGCCAATACCAGGCGGCGCCTTCAAAGCCGAAGTGGCGCTCTGGCGTGAAGTGTCCTTTTTGCAGCCGCAGAGTGATGAACAACAGCATCAACATGCCGACAAACACGTGAAAACCGTGGAAACCAGTCAGCATGTAAAACGTAGAACCAAACACGCCCGAACTGAGCTTGAGGTTGTATGCGGTGTAGGCATGGTAGTACTCATAGCCCTGCACACCCAGGAAGGTCACGCCCAGCAGCACAGTGATCCACATGAAGGCAATCGTCTTGCTGCGGTTACCGGCGACCAGCGCATGGTGGGCAATGGTCAAGGTCACGCCGGACGTCAACAGCAACGCGGTATTGATCGTGGGCAGCCAGAAGGGGCCCATGGTCATGAACGGCTCCACAATACCTGCAGGCGACGCAGTGGCGCCGGCTTGGAGGCTGGGCCACACGGCCTTGAAGTCGGGCCACAGCAGGGCATTGTTCAGGCTGCCCAATTCAGGAACCGAATGCGCCCGCGCCCACCACAGGGCGGTAAAGAAAGCGCCGAAAAACATCACTTCGGAGAAGATGAACCATGTCATGCTCCAGCGGAACGAGATGTCGATCTTGTGCCCGTATTGGCCGCCTTGGCTTTCAGCCACTGCATCACTGAACCATTGGTACAACACAAACAACCAGCCGATCAAACCGGCGGCCAGCGAATATTTGCCCCAGTCCGCGCCATTGATCCATTGACCTGCGCCCAGGATGACGAAGAACAGACCCAAAGCCGCCATCGCAGGGTGGCGCGAGGGACCGGGGATAAAGTAATACGGTGTTGCGCCGTGTGTTGATGAACTCATTTCTTTCTCCTATTCCAATCAGTTGAGGACAGAACCTGCCGCATACGGCTACCGCCTGCCCTGCCAGTTATTTACGTTGCAACGACCCAATTCACCAGGCTGATCAAGCCCACGATCAGCAGCAGCACGCCCACCAGGGCCACCGCCAGCACATGCATGGGGTTCACCTTGCTCAGGTCTTCCTGGTACGCGCTTTTGCTGCGTATGCCCAAAAACGACCACGCCACCAGCTTGACGCTGCGCCATACGGAAGGCGAAACGCTTGTATCCAACTCGACCTTAGCCATCACGACTGACTCCCGCCGCCAGCATCTGCCGGCGCAGCGGCCACAGGTGCTGCGGGCGTCTTACCACCCACCTCAAAAAACGTGTACGACAACGTAATGGTCTTCACGTCTTTGGAGAGCTTGGGGTCAATATAAAAAACCACTGGCCATGACTTCTTTTCACCGGGCTCCAGCGTGTACTGGTTGAAGCAAAAACATTCCAGTTTATTGAAATGTGCGGTGGCCTGCTGCGGTGCGTAGCTTGGAATAGCCTGTGCCGACATGCGCCGGTTCTGCATGTTCTGGAATTCGTAAACCACCGTGGTCAATTCGCCTGGATGCACCTGCAGCGAACGCTGCGCCGGCTTGAACTCCCACGGCCCGCGGCTGTTGGCGTCAAACTCGACCGTAATCGTGCGGCTTGTATCGACCTGTGTGTTGGCTGGCATTGCTGCCTTGGCGCCAGGCGTAGCCTGCTCACCCAAGGCAAGTATGTTGATGCCCGTCATCTCACAGATGGCCTTGTACAAAGGCACCAGCGCGTAGCCGAAGGCGAACATGGCGACGGCAATCACCGCCAGCTTGCGCACCATCAAGACATTTTCACGCCGCAGCAACATGTTTTAACCGCCCAGCAGAACCATACGGACCATGAAGCCCACAAAAAACAACACCGCGATGGACGCCAGGATAAGACCGGTCCGTGTGTTGGCTTTCTTTTGCTCAGGCGTGGTCATGTTTAGCCAACAATCTTGGTCGCGGTAACGTCCAGCTTGGGAGGTGTCTCAAACGTGTGGAATGGGGCGGGCGATGGAACTTCCCACTCCAGGCCTTCCGCAGCTTCCCAAGGTTTTTGCGACGCTTTTTCACCCTTGCCACGCATGGCTGGGATGATGATGGCCAGGAAGAAGTAGACCTGGGCAAAACCGAAGAAGAAACCACCTACGGACGCGACCATGTTGAAGTCGGCGAACTGCATAGGATAGTCGGCGTAGCGACGGGGCATACCGGCCAGACCCAGGAAGTGCATCGGGAAGAAGGTCACGTTGAACGCGATCAGCGACCACCAGAAGTGGATCTTGCCGCGGGTCTCGGAGTACATCACACCAGTCCACTTGGGCAACCAGTAGTAGACGCCGGAGAACATCGCGAACAGCGAACCCGCCACCAGCACATAGTGGAAGTGGGCCACGATGTAGTAAGTGTCTTGCAGCTGGATGTCGATAGGTGCTACGGCAGGGATCAGGCCGGTAAAGCCACCCATGGTGAACACAAAGAGGAAACCGACTGCGAACAGCATGGGTGTCTCAAAGGTCATGGAGCCTTGCCACATGGTGGCGATCCAGTTGAAGATCTTTACGGCAGTCGGCACGGCAATCAGCATCGTGGCGTACATGAAGAACAGCTGGCCTGTCACCGGCATACCAGTGGTGAACATGTGGTGTGCCCACACGATGAAGGACAAGATGGCAATGGAGGATGTGGCATACACCATGGAGGCGTAACCGAACAGCTTCTTGCGCGAGAACGCCGGGATCACCTGGCTGACGATGCCGAAGGCCGGCAAGATCATGATGTAAACCTCGGGGTGGCCGAAGAACCAGAAGATGTGCTGGTACATCACTGGGTCACCGCCGCCGGCGGGGTTGAAGAAGCTGGTGCCAAAGTGGCGGTCGGTCAGCGTCATGGTGATGGCACCGGCCAACACAGGCATCACGGCGATCAGCAGGTAAGCGGTAATCAGCCAGGTCCAGCAGAACATTGGCATCTTCATCAGTGTCATGCCAGGTGCGCGCATGTTCAGGATGGTGACGATGATGTTGATGGAACCCATGATGGAAGACGCACCCAGGATGTGCATGGCAAAAATACCAGCGTCCATGGAAGGGCCCATTTGCAGGGTCAGCGGTGCGTACAGCGTCCAGCCGGCAGCGGGTGCGCCGCCTGGCATGAAGAAGGAACCAACCAACATCACACCGGCAGGCACCATCAGCCAGAAGCTGAAGTTGTTCATGCGGGCAAAGGCCATGTCACCGGCGCCGATTTGCAGCGGGATCATCCAGTTCGCAAAACCCACGAAGGCCGGCATGATGGCGCCGAACACCATGATCAGGCCGTGCATGGTGGTGAACTGGTTGAAGAGGCCCGGGTTCACGAACTGCAGCCCGGGCTGGAACAGTTCAGCGCGGATGCCGAGCGCCAGCACGCCGCCCACCATCAGCATCGCAAAGCTGAACAGCAGGTAAAGCGTTCCGATGTCCTTGTGGTTGGTGGCGTACACCCAGCGCCGCCAGCCGTGCGGGGCGCCGTGGTGCTCGTCGTGGCCGAGGTCGTCGCCGTGGACCGGGTGCCCGTGCGGGTCGAGTACTGCGCTCATGGTGGGAAATCCTGCCTGAACCTGATTCAATGCTCGGGGTGACGCGCGGCCGAGGGACCGGGGTCTCGTTATTAGCGCTGCGCGAGCACGTCGGACGGCTGCACCAATTGCCCGGTCTTGTTCGACCACTGATTCTTGGTGAACGTAATGACCGCGGCGATTTC
Source organism: Rhodoferax sp. (assembly GCA_043738115.1). Lineage (GTDB taxonomy): Bacteria > Pseudomonadota > Gammaproteobacteria > Burkholderiales > Burkholderiaceae_C > Allorhodoferax. The sequence goes on from JAYSZJ010000111.1 coordinate 12,923, forward strand.
GGTGTCGCTCAATTGCCGCCAAGCGGGCATGGCGCCGTTATTCTCGCCGTTCAGCACGATATGTATCTGCTTGGTCTTGTCGCTGTCGAGCACAACCGCGGCGCCGTCGAGCGCCGCGATAGGCCCGGCGCCCTTGCCGTTGGCCTGATGGCAGGCAGCGCAATTGGCGTTGTAGACCTTCTCG
>JAYSZJ010000112.1:0-5687 GCA_043738115.1 Rhodoferax sp.
CCCAGTTTTTCAAATTTAAGGAGTGCGCCGTGCTGTTGACCCTGGTCATCGTCTACCTGCTGATCACCATTGCCATTGGTCTCTACGCTGCCAGGCGCGTCAAGAACACTGCGGACTACGCCATTGCAGGGCGCAACCTGCCGCTGATCATGATCGTCACCACGACGTTCGCCACCTGGTTTGGATCAGAAACGGTGCTGGGCATTCCAGCCAAGTTCGTCAACAGCGGCCTCAACGGTGTGGTGGAAGACCCCTTTGGCGCAGGCACCTGCCTGATCCTGGTGGGTATGTTCTTCGCGGCCAAGCTGTACAAGATGAATTTGCTGACCATCAGCGATTACTACCGTGAGCGGTATGGCAGCACGGTGGAGATCGTGTGTTCCCTGATCATCATGGTGAGTTACCTGGGCTGGGTGTCGGCTCAAGTAACGGCTCTGGGTCTGGTGTTCAACCTGCTGTCTGGCGGTGCCATCAGCATTCCGATGGGCATGATCATTGGTGTGGTCTCGATTCTGGCCTACACGCTGTTTGGTGGCATGTGGTCGGTGGCAGTCACCGACTTCATCCAGATGATTATTCTGGTGGGCGGGCTGACCATACTCGCGGTGTTCGCCGGCAACATGGCCGGTGGCGCGGACAAGGTCGTGTCCCTGGCCATGAGCAAGGACATGTTCAAGTTCCTGCCGGAACCTGCGTTCAAGGACATTGTTTTCTTCTTCGCCGCGGCCATCACAATGATGCTGGGCTCCATCCCGCAGCAAGATGTTTTCCAGCGCGTGATGTCGGCCAACACCTCCAGCGCCGCCACCAAGGGCCCCGTCATCGGCGGCGTTTGTTACATCCTGTTTGCGTTCGTACCCATGTTCTTGGTCACCAGTGCACTCATCATCATGCCGGAACAGACGGCGGTCTTGCTCAAGGACGATCCGCAAAAGGTGCTGCCCACGCTGGTGATGGAAAAGATGCCATTTGTGATGCAAGTGTTGTTCTTTGGTGCCTTGTTGTCGGCCATCAAGTCCACCGCCTCGGCCACCTTACTGGCACCCAGTGTCACCTTTGTAGAAAACATCTGGCGCCAGTTCAAACCCCGTATGGGCGACCAGGAAGAACTGCGCACCATGCGTATCACCGTGCTGATTTTTAGCGCATTGGTGCTCGCCTATGCCATCTACGCACAAGGCACTCCGATTTACGAAATGGTTTCCGGCGCGTACCAGGTCACCCTGGTTGGTGCTTTTATCCCGCTGGTCTTCGGCCTGTACTGGAAACGTGCGACCACACAGGGCGCAATGTTCTCAATCGTGCTGGGGCTGTTGACCTGGGGCCTATTCATTGCAACGCCAGCAGGAACCGAGTTTCCTGCCCAATTGGCCGGTGTGCTGGCCGCGCTGCTGGGCATGCTGGTCGGATCGCTTGCACCACAACTCATCAAGAACACACACAGCGATACTCCCCACACGCTGCCAGGCGTGGCCGCGTGACGGCGTCCGAAGGGCCAGGCACACCATCGGGTGCTCACCCGCCGCGCTGGCTGGCCTATGGCAGCCTGGCGCTGAGCATGGCCTTGGTCGGCAGTTATGTCGCGTTGTCCAAACCTCTGGTGGCGGCGCTATCCGTATTCCTTCTGGCCTGGCTGCGCTTTGGCATCGGCGGCGTGGCCATGCTGCACTGGCTCAAGCGCTCGCCGCAAGAGGCGCCCCTGAGCGGAGCCACCAAACGCCTGCTGTTCCTGGAATCCTTTGTCGGGAATTTTTTATTCTCCATCGCCATGCTGTATGGCGTCAGCATGACCACCGCGGTGTCCGCCGGCGTCATCATGGCGACCATTCCCGCCGTGGTGGCTCTGATGAGCTGGGCCTTTCTGAAGGAGCGCATCGGCCTGCGCATCTGGGCGGCAATAACCTGCGGTGTGCTGGGCATTGCCGTACTGGCGCTATCAAAAAATGAGCTACATGGTGATGTTTCTCGGGGGCTAGAGGCCGATTTAGCCAGCAGCAAAGTGCTGTGGGGCAATATTTTAGTGTTTGTGGCCGTGCTGTGTGAAGCGGCCTACGCCGTCATCGGCAAGAAGCTGACCGGCAGCCTGCCACCCAAACGTATTGCGGCACTGATCAACCTGTGGGGCTTTGTGCTGGTGACCCCCATGGGTTTGTACGCTGCCTGGCATTTTGACTTTTCAACGGTTGCGCCACCCCTGTGGCTGCTGCTGGTGTTTTACGCAGTGGCCGCCAGCGTGTGGACCGTGTGGTTATGGATGACCGGATTGCAAACCGTGCCGGCTGCCCGCGCCGGCGTGTTCACAGTGATGCTGCCCATCTCCGCCGCCATGGTGGGCGTGTTGGTGCTGGGTGAGACGCTGAGCGGCATGCAGACGCTGGCGTTCGGGATTGCCTTGTTAGGCGTGCTGCTCGCCACCCTCCCCTCTGGTCAATCCGCTACACCAGCGCCTTAGACGCCACCACGATGCCGTCTTCATCGGCATACAACCAGTCACCGGGGCTGACCCAAACGCCTTGCACCTGCACGGGTACGTCTGCCTGCCCCTGTTGACGTTTCTCGGTTGGCAAGGGCATGGCGGCCAGTGCGCGTATGCCCACGGCTTGGCTGACCAACTCAGCGGTATCGCGCACACAGCCATCAATCACCACTCCAGCCCAACCATTGCGTGCCGCTGCCGCGCCCAGGTTCCCACCCAGCAGCGCCTTGCGCAACGACCCGCCGCCGTCGACCACCAGCACCTGGCCCACGCGGCCCTGTGGTGTGTCCACGTAGCCCGGGGAATCGACCGCAGCTTTGACCAGCGTGTTGTCTTCAAAACACTTGACCGTGACGACAGGCCCTGCGAACTTTTTCAATGCACCATAGTCGCGAAACACAGGGGGCAGCACCCGAAAATCACCAGTGGTGTCGCTCTTGTGGACGTCACACAGATCGCAGGTTGCAAACGCAATCGCCATAACTCTTCACTCCTTTTTGCCAAATAGGCCCATTCTCCAATGGAAAAAACAACATTTCCCAATGAAAAAGTGATTTTTCCGCTGGATAAGGCCCTTTTTCTCCAGTAGCATCCGGGTACCAGCGAGGAGGCAGCTTTTCACTGGTGATTAATCAACTTCAAGAAGGACAATCGATCATGGCAACTGCAAAGAAAGCTCCGGCAAAAAAAGCGGCACCTGCGAAGAAGGCAGCCGCTCCGGCAAAGAAGGCAGCTCCTGCTAAAAAAGCAGCCGCTCCCGCAAAGAAAGTAGCCGCTAAGGCTCCAGCTAAAAAGGCTGCTCCCGCCAAGAAAGCTCCAGCCAAGAAGGTAGCCGCCAAGGCTCCTGCTAAAAAGCGCACCGTGAATGCTGCATTCATGAAGGCTTTGACACCTAGCGCTGCACTGGCCGCTATCGTGGGCGCAAACCCGCTGCCACGTACAGAAGTGGTGAGCAAGCTGTGGGCTTACATCAAGAAGAACAAGCTGCAAGACGCCGTCAACAAGCGCATGATCAATGCGGATGCCAAGCTGAAAGAAATCTTCGGCAAGATGCAAGTCTCGATGTTCGAGATGGCTGGCCTGATCGGCAAGCACCTCAAATAATTGGCCCTTGCGCCAAGCTAGAAAAGGCCGGGTCTCCCGGCCTTTTTTTATGCCCCACACCCCGGCATAACACAGGGAAAACCACTGCATGGCGTGGTTTTTGCGTTGATAGAATGCGGCACCCCATGCACCGCCCCGGTGCATCCCAATTTGTCTATACAACCCCCCACCACACCAACCCATGCTGCGCTTCTTGTTCACGCGCTTGAGCCTGGTCATCCCGACATTTTTCGGCATGACGCTGGTGGCGTTTTTTCTGATTCGCCTGGTTCCTGGCGACCCGATTGAAACTCTGGCGGGTGAGCGTGGCATCGACCCCGCGCGCCATGCTGTTTTGTTGAAAGAGTACGGGCTGGACCGGCCCATCATCACGCAGTACGGCATCTACATTGCCAAGGTGCTGCAAGGTGATCTGGGCAAGTCCGTCATTACCCAGACACCTGTTCTCACCGAGTTTGCGGCCTTGTTTCCGGCCACCATTGAGCTGGCGCTGTGTGCGATTGTGTTTGCGCTGCTGATAGGCATACCCGCCGGCATCATTGCCGCCATCAAGCGCAACACCATACTGGACCACGGGGTCATGGGCGTATCACTCACCGGCTACTCCATGCCCATCTTCTGGTGGGGCCTGCTGCTGATTTTGTTCTTCTCGGTCCAGCTCGATCTGACCCCGGTGTCGGGCCGCATATCTGTGATGCACTTCATCGAGCCCGTCACCGGCTTCTTGTTGATCGACACCTGGTTGGCCAATGACAAGGCGGCGTTCTGGTCGGCCGTAAAACATCTGATTCTTCCGACCATCGTGCTGGGCACCAACCCCTTGGCCGTGATCGCACGCATGACACGCTCGGCCATGCTGGAAGTCTTGGGCGAAGACTACATCCGCACCGCACGTGCCAAGGGTCTGCCCACCTTTCGCATCGTGGCGGTACACGCGCTGCGCAATGCGCTGATCCCGGTCATCACGGTGATCGGTCTGCAGGTGGGCGTGTTGTTCACCGGTGCCATCCTGACCGAAACTATCTTCTCGTGGCCCGGCGTAGGCAAGTGGTTGATCGAAGCCATCAGCCGCCGTGACTACCCCGTATTGCAAGGCGGCATGCTACTGCTGGGCGCATTGGTCATGGCCGTCAATCTGCTGGTAGACGTGACCTACGGCATCATCAATCCCCGCATCCGCCACCAAAAATGACGACGACACACGCTGCTATGGGTGCCCCACTCCACCCCTTCAAAGAGTTCTGGAGCTACTTCAGCGCCAACCGTGGTGCTGTTGCGGGTTTGCTGATTGTGGTGGCCGTGCTGCTGCTGGCCGCCTTTGCACCACTGGTGGCGCCCTACGCCCCTGACCTGACGGACAACACGGTGTTCCTGGTGCCACCGGCATGGCAAACCGGTGGCTCATCAGCCCACTGGTTGGGCACGGACGCCATTGGCCGTGACATTCTGTCGCGCCTGATCCATGGTGCGCGCCTGTCCCTGACGATTGGTATTGCGGTTGTTGCGTTATCGGTGGTGGTGGGGACCACGCTGGGCCTGCTGGCGGGTTATTTCCGCGGCATCTTTGAGATCGCGGTGATGCGCACCATGGACATCATCCTGACCCTGCCCAGCCTACTGCTGGCCATTGTGATTGTGGCCATCCTCGGCCCCGGTCTGATGAACGCCATGCTGGCCGTGGCCATTGTTGTGCTGCCACACTATGTGCGCATCACCCGTGCCGCGGTCATCTCCGAGACCTCGCGCGACTACGTCACGGCGGCGCGCATGGGCGGCGCTGGTCACTGGCGCATCATGTTCAGCGAGGTGCTGCCCAACTGCACGGCACCGCTGATTGTGCAAGCCTCGCTCGGCATCTCTACCGCCATCCTGGATGCAGCCGCACTGGGCTTTCTGGGCCTGGGCGCACAACCGCCCTCACCCGAATGGGGCACCATGCTGGCCGATGCACGCGAGTTCGTACTGCGCGCCTGGTGGGTTGTTACCTTCCCCGGGCTGGCCATTCTGATCACCGTATTGGCCTTTAACCTGCTGGGCGATGGCCTGCGCGATGCGCTGGACCCCAAGCTCAAACGTTAACCATACGACAGCACACGACCATGGCCTT
>JAYSZJ010000113.1:0-2888 GCA_043738115.1 Rhodoferax sp.
TGGCCATGGGTCGCCAGACGATCTGGGGCGGTCTGGGCAAACCACCCAGCCGTGACGTGATGCAGGCTGCCGCCAAAGCAGCCCGCACGGAGATGATGCAACGTATCCGTGACACCAAAGGCTCGCAGCCGGCACGTGGCGCGAGCGGCGGTGGAAATGGTGGTGGCGGCGGCCGTGGTCGCGGCCCTGCCAGTGGTGGCAATGGCGGCGGCGGCGGTGGTGGTGGCAGTAATGGCAGCGGCAACTTCGGTCGCGGTCCGCGCACGCCAAACCCCGGCCAGCCACGTCAAAATTCGGGCTACGGCGGGCCAGCATCAGGCCAACCGCGTCAGGCGCAAGCCCCACGCCATCGTGACGACTCCCAACCGCCGCGTAACCGCGAAGATTCACAATCGGCACGTAACCGTGACGAGCAACAGCACCAGGACCCGCGCGGTCCACGCACCGAATCAAGAGGCGAGCCGCGCAATGACTTCGACAACCAACAACCCGCCAGCCACGCCTCTTCCGGCTTCCCGTCCTCTGGACAACCGTCAGGCGGCAACCGCGGGAACTTCCGTGGTGGACGCTCCGGCGGCGGTGCGGGTGGCGGTGGTGGCCGGAGCAACGGGCCTCGTCGGCCAGGCGGTCCTGGCCCGTTTACTCGCTGATAAATCTTACAAAGCGGTTCACGCCGTCGGGCGCCGCGCGCCCGACCAGCAACACCCAAAGCTGGTGCTGCACACTACGAAATCGTTTAGCGACATTACGCTACCCCCAGTGGATGATGTCTTCATTGCATTGGGTACCACTATCAAAATCGCTGGCAGCGCGTCAGCTTTTCGAGCGGTCGATTTTGATGCTGTGGTGGGAGTAGCCCGCGCCGCGCGCACCGCCGGTGCGTCGCGCCTGGGTGTTGTCAGCGCCATCGGTGCCGACAGCCAATCAAAAGTGTTCTACAACCGCGTCAAGGGCGAGATGGAATTGGCCTTAGCCGCCCTCGGCTTTGACGCCGTCGTGATAGCGCGACCCTCCCTGCTGGCAGGGAACCGTGACGCCTTGAAGCAACCGGGTCGGGTCGCTGAAAAGATGTCACTGTTTGCAATCAATCTGTTTAAGCCCCTAGTACCCGCTAACTACCAACCCGTCGAAGCAGACGATGTTGCCAAGTCGCTGGTCGAGGCAGTACAGGCTGCGCACTCCGGCACGCGCGTCCTGATGTCGTCTGAACTGCACAGTTAAGCTCACACAGTAACTTTCGAAGTTATTTGGGCTCTTAGCCCAATAGATACTTGCGCGGACAGCTATTATTTTGATAGCTCATGGGTTTCATGCAGCGCGCTGCTTCAGCCTGCACGGAACCCTGCCCTGCACTTACTTTGGCGCGATTCTTCAGGCGCCTGTCACACCGCCACACTGTGTCGCTGCGTCTTGGAGCTGCTGCTCTGCAAGCCATCAAGTTTTCGCGCCGCAGCACGTCCATGCATTAAAGGCATTGAGGCATGCTCAGCCAGTTCAACAACCCCATCGCTGGTTGACGCTGATGACATTCCAATTTTTCCATGCTACAACGTACAGGGTTCGAGGACTCGAAAACATCTCTCCCAAGGAGACTATGGCCGCAGTTGAAATCAGAAACGTTGAAAAATATTTCGGTGCCACCCACGTCATTCGTGGCGTGAACATTGAGATTGAAGACGGACAGTTCACCGTATTGGTTGGGCCCTCGGGCTGCGGCAAGTCTACGCTGCTGCGCATGATTGCCGGTCTGGAGGAAATTGGTGGTGGCGAAATACTCATCGGTGGCAAAGTCGTCAACAAGATGATGCCCAAAGAGCGGGACATCGCCATGGTGTTCCAGAACTACGCGCTCTACCCGCACATGACGGTGCGCGACAACATGGCCTTTAGTCTGAAGCTGGCTAAACAATCCGCAGCCATGGTCGATGACCGGGTTTCGAAGGCGGCAGACATTCTAGGGCTGGTCGATTTGCTTGACCGCTTCCCGCGCCAATTGTCTGGCGGTCAGCGCCAGCGCGTGGCCATGGGCCGGTGCATCGTGCGTGACCCGCAGGTGTTCCTGTTCGATGAGCCGCTATCCAACCTTGACGCCAAGCTGCGGGTGCAGATGCGCACTGAAATCAAGGAGCTGCACCAGCGCCTCAAGACCACGTCTGTCTATGTGACGCATGACCAGATCGAGGCCATGACCATGGCTGACAAAATTGTCGTGATGCGCGACGGCATCGTCGAGCAGACCGGCTCGCCGCTGGAGCTGTACGACCATCCGGCCAACCAGTTTGTGGCCGGCTTTATCGGCTCGCCCTCGATGAACTTTTTGCCTGGCGTGCTCAGGAGCGTTGACGGCGTGGCGACGGTAGACATCGGCAGTGGCCTGTCCTTGCCCGCTCCTGTGCATGCGGGCGGCCAAGACGGCCAGCAGGTGATCTACGGCACGCGGCCCGAGCACCTTGACCTGGCTGGGGCTAACGAGGGCGTGGCGACTGAGGTGGTGGTGGTCGAACCCACAGGGGCCGACACCCAGATCTTCACCAAGATCGCTGGCGTCGAAGTCACCAGCGTATTCCGTGAGCGCCATGCGTTCCGGCCCGGTGAAACCATCCGCCTGAAACCCGACCCCCTGCGGGCCCATTTGTTTGATGCTGCCAGCGGCTTGCGCCTGACTGGCTGATATCTGACAACGCTGGCGCGGCGCCTGATATTTGTTGATTGAAATTTGTTGCCTGGTTTTCGTTGCTTGATTCATCCATAAAAGGAGAGTTCCATGTCTGATTTCGACCGTCGCAAGTTCCTCAAGAAAACATCGGCCGCCGCGGGTGTCGCCGCTGCACCCCTGCTGTGGCCTGCCACGGGGCATTCACAGACGCTTGCGTTCAAGCCCGAAAAAG
>JAYSZJ010000114.1:0-12904 GCA_043738115.1 Rhodoferax sp.
GGCAAGTCCGTGCAGTGGGCACTGAATGTAGAAAACCTGACCGACCGCAGCTACTGGCGCGAAGCCCCCACGCAGTACTGGGGCGGCACCTATGTGTTCCCGTCTACACCGCGCACCGTGCGGGCCCGCGTGACGGTTGAGTTCTGATCCTCCTCCCATGGAGCCCCGTCTCATTTGCCTGATCGGTGCGGAGTGCACTGGCAAGACGACCTTGGCCCAGGCCTTGGCACAACAGATGGGCGGATTGTGGGTGCCAGAATACCTGCGCAGCTTCACGCACCAGCATGGCCGCACGCCGGAGCGCACCGAACAGCTGCAGATCGTGCAAGAGCAGGTGCGCCAGGAAACACGGGCACTGGCCACCGCGCGCCGCCAGCAGCAGGCTCTGGTGTTTAGCGACACCGCGCCGCTGCTCACCGCGGTCTACAGCGAGTGCGTGTTTGCCGATGGTTCGCTCTACCCGCAGGCCCATGGCCTGCATGCGCGGTATGCCATCACGCTGCTGCTGGAGCCTGACATTCCCTGGGTTGCCGATGGTGTGCAGCGCGATGGCATCGAGTCCCGTGCCGCAGTCCATGCGCGTATCGAACAGGCCCTGGCCGACTGGGCGTGGCCGCATGTGCGTATTGCAGGCATGCCCGAGCAACGCATGCTCACCGCTTTGGTCGCCGTGCTGTCTGTGACACATTGAGGGGCTGCAGGCCAGCCGCTGCGGTTAGACTGCCTTTTTGTCCTTTTGCGGAGCCCCACCATGAGTGAATTAGTTGTCTACAGCCTGGAAGACGGCATTGCCACCCTGACCCTGAACAACGGCAAGGTCAACGCCTTTTCACACGAACTAATAGCCGCGTTCAACAGCGGGCTGGACCAGGCCGAGGCGGCGGGAGCCATCGTCATCGTCACTGGCCAGCCCGGTATCTTGAGCGGTGGTTACGACCTGAAGGTCATGACGGCCGGGCCCCAAGCTGCAATTGACCTGGTGGCCGCTGGCTCCACTTTGGCGCGGCGCATGCTGGCCCATCCACAACCCATCATCGTGGCTTGCCCCGGCCATGCGGTCGCCAAGGGCGCCTTTGTGTTGCTGTCGGCGGACTACCGTATTGGGGTTGAGGGCCCGTTCAACATTGGCCTGAACGAAGTCAAGATTGGCATGACCATGCACCACGTGGGCATCGCCCTTGCGCGGGACCGGTTGACCACACCGGCCTTTCAGCGCTCCGTCATCAACGCCGAAATGTTCACACCCCAGGGCGCGCTGGCTGCCGGCTTCCTGGACCAGGTGGTGGCGCCCGAGCAATTGCTCAGCGCGGCGGTGGAGGTGGCGCAGCAGATGAAGAAGCTCAACATGACCGCCCACAAGAACACCAAACGCAAGGTGCGCAAGGCCTTGCTGGATGGGCTGGATGCGGCTATCGAACTGGATAAAACCATCAGTCTGATGTAGTGCTGTTGGTGTTTTTGGCCTTTGGCCCCTGTCGGTACTCGTTGTATTGCTATTTATTTGATAGTGTTTTCCAACTGATGCTGCTCTGACAGCTTGGGGCCGGGTGCTAGACCTGGCTTGCGTTGGGTCAAGCCACCGCACCGGGGCGGCCCCTAGAATGGTCTCATCCCCACGCCCCGAGACTGCCGCATGTCCTCCACCCTGATCCGTCGCCTTTTGCTTGCACTTTTGGTCCTGGGCCTGCTGGGCGCGGGTATCTGGTGGGCCAAACGCCCAAAACCGGTGGCTGTGGTGGTCACCGAGATTGACCAGGGCAGGGTCGAGTCCAGCATCGCCAATACCCGCGCAGGCACCGTGGAAGCCTGCATGCGCACCAAACTCTCTGCCACCATGGGCGGGCGTATCGAGGTGCTCGCGGTGAAAGAAGGCGACAAGGTCAAAAAAGGCCAGTTGCTGATGAAGCTGTGGAACGACGACCAGCAAGCCCAAAGCAGCCTGGCCATGGCCCAGGTGGAGACGGCGCGCAAACGGGTGGTAGAGGCGTGCACCGTGGCGGCCAACGCGGAGCGCGAGGCCGAGCGCCAGACCTCGCTGTTCAAACAAGGATTCATTTCAGGTTCACGTGACGAACAGGCCCGCTCCGAGGCCCAGGCGCGCCGCGCCGGGTGTGATGCCGCCAAGGCCGATGTGGCCCAAACCCAGGCCCGGGTCAACGCCACCCGCGTGGAGCAAAACCGCACCGTGCTGTATGCCCCTTTTGCCGGCACCGTGGCCAAGATTGTGGGCGAAGTGGGTGAGTACTCCACGCCGTCGCCACCCGGTGTGCAGACTCCGCCGGCCATAGACTTGATCGACGACACCTGCCTGTATGTACGTGCACCCATGGACGAGGTGGATGCTCCCAAGATCAGCGCAGGCCAGACGGTGCGTATCAGCTTTGACGCGCTGCCCAAGCAGTCCTTCCCCGGCAAGGTCAAGCGTGTAGCGCCTTATGTGTCGGCCGTGGAAAAGCAGGCCCGAACGGTAGACATTGAAGCCACGCTGGACATCACCGCAGACAAGGCCGCACCGCGCCTGCTGGTGGGCTACAGCGCCGATGTGGAAGTGGTGCTGGCCCTGCGCGAGAAGGTAGTGCGTGTGCCCACCTCGGCCCTGCAGGAAGGGGGGCGTGTGCTCTTGGCCGCTGCGGACGGCACGCTGCAGGAGCGCAAGCTCAAGACTGGCCTGGCCAACTGGGAGTTCACCGAGGTGCTCGAGGGCTTGGTCGCCGGTGACAAGGTGGTGACCTCGCTGGAGCGCGAAGGTGTCAAACCGGGCGCTACCTTTGTTGTCGACGACAAAGCAAAGAAATGAGCCCCCACGCTCACATTCGTTCGTTGCCCCCCGAGGGGGTGCCCGCGCAAATCGAGCTCACCGGCATCGAGCGGGTCTTCCACCTGGGTGACTCCGAGGTGCATGCACTGCGCAACCTGAACCTGTCGATTGGGGCCGGTGAGTACGTGGCGGTGATGGGTCCATCGGGTTCTGGCAAGTCCACGCTGCTGAATTTGCTGGGCCTGCTGGACCCCCCCAACAGCGGCGTCTACCGGCTCGAAGGGCGCGACGTCACCACCCTCTCCAGCGACGAACAGGCCCGTGTGCGCAGCGAACGTATCGGTTTTGTTTTCCAGAGCTTCCACCTGGTGCCGCGGCTCACCGCTGCGGAGAACATTGCCCTGCCCATGGTGCTGGCCGGCCTGGCACCGGCACAACGTGCCGTGCGGGTCAAGCAGGCGCTGAAGGACTACGGACTGGAGAACCGCGCCGACCACCGGCCCGATGAACTCTCAGGCGGTCAGCGCCAGCGTGTGGCGATTGCCCGCGCCACCATCATGCAGCCGGCCATGATCCTGGCGGATGAACCCACTGGCAACCTGGACCGCGCCACCGGTGAAGAGGTGATGCGCCTGCTGGAGGGGCTCAACGCCCAGGGCGTGACCCTGATCATGGTCACCCACGATGCCGTGCTGGGTGCGCGTGCCCACCGCCAGTTGCGCATGGAGGACGGTGGCATACAGCGCGATGAGCGCAATCCGCCGCCTATTGCAACTTATACGCCATGCGCAGTGCCGACCTGATCCGCTTCGCGCGGGACGCCGCCACCGGCAACCCCTTGCGCGCGTCGCTGCTGGTGCTCGCCATGGCGATTGGTGTGGCGGCGGTGGTGGTGTTGACCGCCCTGGGCGACGGGGCGCGACGCTATGTGATGAATGAGTTTTCTGCGCTGGGGAGCAACCTGGTCATCGTGTTGCCCGGGCGTTCACAAACCGGTGGCTTCAACCCAGGCAATGCCATCACCAACACCACGCGCGACCTGACCATTGACGACGCCCAGGCCCTGCAGCGTGCCAGTGCAGTGAGCCGCGTGGCCCCGCTGGCCGTGGGCACGTCGGAGATCAGCGCCGGCGGCAAGCTGCGTGAGGTCATGGTGGCCGGCACGGTGTCGCAGTATGCGCAGGTGCGCCAGCTGTCCTTGGCCCAGGGGCGTTTTCTGGCGCCAGGCGATTGGCGCCGGGGCGCCAGCGAGGCCGTCATTGGTGCCAAGGTGCGCGACGAGATTTTTGGCACTGCGCCCGCGTTGGGTCAGTTGGTGCGTATTGGCGACCGGCGGTTTCGGGTGGTGGGCGTACTGGGCAGCAGTGGCCAGGGCCTGGGCATGAACACCGATGAACTGGTGTTTGTGCCGGTGTCGCTGGCCCAGGCCATGTTCAACAGCAACACCCTGTTCCGCGTCCTGGTCGAGGCGACAGGGCGTGAAGCCATTGAGGCGGCCAAAAAGCAGGTGACCGACATCATCCAGCTGCGCCATGAGGGTGAGCAAGATGTGACGGTGGTCACGCAGGATGCTGTGCTGGCCACCTTTGACCGTCTGCTGGGAGCGCTCACGTTGGGGGTGGCCGGCATTGCCGCCATCAGCCTGGCGGTAGCGGGCATTCTGGTGATGAATGTGATGCTGGTGTCGGTCAGCCAGCGCACCGCCGAGATCGGTTTGCTCAAAGCCCTGGGCGCCACCGGTGGCCGCATACGCCTGCTGTTCCTGGCCGAGGCCAGCATGTTGTCGCTGACCGGTGCGGTGGCCGGTTATGTGCTGGGGCAATTGGCTGCGGCGCTCATACGCCAGCTGTACCCGACCTTTCCGGCCTATCCGCCGGATTGGGCCGTGTTTGCGGGGCTTGCTACGGCACTGATCACCGGCATATTGTTTGGCGTTTTGCCAGCACGGCGCGCGGCGAAACTTGATCCGGTGCAGGCCTTGTCTAAGCGATAAGCCATGTATTTAACCGACGCCATACGCCTCGCCCTGCGCGCCATTGCTGCGCAGCGCTTGCGCAGCTTTTTGACGCTGCTGGGTATTGCTGTTGGTATTGCGTCGGTGATTCTGCTGACCTCCATTGGCGAGGGCATACACCGCTTTGTGCTGGCTGAATTTACTCAGTTTGGCACCAACATCGCCAGCATCTCGCCGGGCAAGGTCAAGACCTCGGGCCCGGCCCCCACCGGCATCCCCACCTCGGTGCGGCCGCTCACGCTGGACGACGCACGTGCATTGCGCAACCTGCCCCATGTGACCGGCATGACGGCCACGGTCTGGGGCAATACCGAAGTAGGGGGCAACGGCCGCATACGCCGCACCACGGTCAACGGCGTGGGGGCCGATATGCTCAAGGTCTACAGCATCAAGGTCAAGACAGGCCAGTTTTTGCCGGATGAGGCGCTGGAGAACGCTCGCGCCTTTGTGGTGTTGGGCGCCAAGCTCAAGGAAGAACTGTTTGGCAGCACCAACCCCTTGGGTGCACGTGTGCGCGTAGGCAATTTGCAGTTTCGTGTGATCGGTGTGCTGCAGGCCAAGGGCCAGTTTTTGGGTGTGGACCTGGACGACGCGGCCTACATCCCTACCGCGCGCGCGTTGGAGCTGTATAACCGCGACGGCATGATGAAGATAGACCTGGCCTACGAAGAAGGTGTGCCGGCAGCGCGTATTGTGGCTGCTGTCAAAAGCACACTCACTGCCCGCCATGGCCGTGAAGACTTCACCATCACCACCCAAGAGGACATGCTGCGCACACTGTCCAACATACTGGATATTTTGACCATGGCGGTGGGCGCTTTAGGCAGCATATCGCTGCTGGTGGGCGGGGTCGGGATTGTCACCATCATGACGATTGCGGTGAGTGAGCGCACCAGCGAGATCGGCCTGATGGTGGCACTGGGCGCACCGCGCAAGACCATACTGGGCCTGTTTCTGGGGGAGGCCGTCACGCTGTCGGCCATTGGTGGTGTGATGGGCCTAGCGCTGGGTTTTGGCCTGGCCCAACTCATCCATTTTGCGGTGCCCGCATTACCTGTGCACACACCGCTAAGTTTTGTGCTGCTGGCCGAAGGCATTGCCATTGTGATTGGCCTGCTGGCCGGTGTTTTGCCAGCCCGCAGTGCGGCTCGGCTGGACCCGGTGCAGGCCCTGCGCACGGAGTAAAAGGGCACTACAAAACCTGCCCCTTGCAAACCAAAAGTGCTATGCTGGAATGGACGCAAAAGACCGCCCGCGCTGAAAGGACACCATGACCGCAACCCTGCTTGTTGTTGACGATTCCAAGAGTTCGCGCAAGGTCAATCTGGCCCTGCTGCACGAACTGGTGGGAGACAGCGCGCTGTACCTGGAGGCCAGCGGTGGCCAGGAGGCCTTGGGCCTGCTAGCAGAGCGTCCTGTGGACCTGGTGCTGCTGGACTTGACCATGCCCGGCGTCAGCGGGTTTGATGTGTTGGCCGAACTGCAACACCGCGGTTTCAAGACGCCAATCGTGGTGGTGAGCGCAGACATCCAAAAGCAGGCCCAGGAACGGGTGGCCGCATTGGGCGCCGCAGGTTTTATTTCCAAGCCTATACAGATAGACTCCTTGCGCGCTGTGCTGACCAAAATGGGGGTGCTCCATGTCTGATGCCTTGTTTGACGAAGACGAACGCGACGTTCTTGGTGAGACGGTCAACATCGCGATGGGCAAGGCCGGGGCCACGCTGGCGGAGGCCTTTTCAGGGTTCGTCAATCTACGTGTACCCGACATACGATCCGTGGGCGCCTCAGACATACAGGACACCCGGGCTCGCCTGGTCAAGGCCTACGAGCGCGTCAGCGTGATGGAGCAAGAGTTTTTTGGAGAGTTTGCAGGCAATATCGCCGTCATCTATGGGCCGGCCAGTTATGCCGCGTTGCGTGATGTGCTGGGCTTTGATGACCGAGACGGGGATGGCCGTAAACAGCGCGAAGAACTGTTGTTGGAGCTGGGCAACGCGCTGGCCAGCACCTGTGTGCTGGAGATTGCCACGCTGCTGGAGTTGCGCACCGGTCTGCGCCCACCGCGCGTGGTTGTTTTCGATATGCCTTCGGCCGAGGCCGACCTGCGGCTGTTTGGTGATGCCCATGCCTGGACCGGGCAGACGTTGCAGATCGATATTGTTTTCCACCTGGAAGCCCATGAGGTACCGTTTGAATTGATGATCAAAGTGAAGCCCGATTGTCTGCCCGCGGTGAAACGTGCCTTGGCCAAACGTATTTGATGGGTTAGCCATGGACCGGGTTTTGGATACACGTTTGCCGTTTGACTTTCCGCGGATCATCGACGATCTGTTGCCAGTCGGCATGGTGGTTGTAGACCGCCGTTTCACGGTGGTGATGTGGAACCGTTTTATGGAGCTCAACAGCAGCATGCGGGCTGAAGCGGTGCTGGGCAAAAACCTGTTTGACGCCTTTCCCGAACTCAACCGCAACTGGCTGGAGAAAAAAATCAAGAGTTGCCTGGTGCTGAAAACAGCATCTTTCAGCTCGTGGCAACAACGGCCCTACCTGTTTCGCTTCAAGGTCTCGTCCATGGATTCCGGGGAGGCCGATTTCATGCACCAGGACGCCTCGATTTTTCCGGTCTATGACCACGAAGGGGTCGTGCAGGGCGCCTGCATCGCCATACAGGACGTCACAGCCATCGCCGAGGCCAAGCTGCTGCTGGACCGCACCATGGACCAGGCCCTGGACCTGGAGGAAACCAGCCAGCGCGACGGCCTGACCGGGCTCTACAACCGCAAGTTTTTTGACGAGCAGATCACCCAGGAAATTCTCAGCTCCCGCCGTTATGGCTGGCCCTTGGTCCTGGCCATGATTGACATTGACCACTTCAAAACCGTCAACGACACCTTTGGCCATGTTGGGGGGGACGCTGTGTTGCGCGACATCTCCGCCCAACTGCGTGGCATGCTGCGTGCCTCAGACACGCTGTGCCGCTACGGTGGTGAAGAGTTTGCGCTGATACTGCCGCACATCAACCAGGACAGCGCCAACGTGTTGCTGGAGCGCCTGCGCAAGGCCGTAGAGGGCATGCGTGTGGAGCTGGAAGATGGCAAGCAGGTCACTGTCACCATGAGTGTGGGCCTGGCTTCGTTGCAGGACGGCATGACGCCCGGCAAGTTGCTCAGCAATGCAGACAAGTCACTCTATGCTGCCAAGGGGGCGGGGCGCAATTGCATCGTCTCGCATGTGGAGCCATCTGCACCGGCCTCTACCTGATCGATAGTTTGCTATCAAATGTATAGCTAATTTGCTATATTTGGTGGGGGCTAAGGGCCTATTTAATCGGATCATCTCTGTAGCACCATGTTTCCATGGTGTTGCGCTGAAACGTTCCGATACACATGCTTACCACTTGACAGTGCTGAAACAGCGATGCTGGTCTCACTTTGAATAAGGAGACCCTCTTTGGATCAGCCAGACAGACGTCGAAAAAAAACGGTTGTACCCGTATCTGCACCCATACCCCTGGAGCAAGTGGTGGAAGAGGTGTTCGCCTCGTCGCCGCCGCAAGCACAAAAACAAATGCTGGTCCGTCTGGTAGACAAGGTCTATGAAACGGGACCGGCCCCGTTGCAGGGTTTGGACATGAACGACCAGCGCCCAGTGCACCCCGCCGATGCGGTGGCATTGGTGGAGCACGCCTTACATGCCGGTGGTGGCACTGTGACGCGCTTGACCCGTGTGCTGCTGCGCTCGCCTTCCTTGGTAGGATCCGGTGCCGCTGCCGTGTTGGTGGGGCTGCTTCGGCGTACCCACCGTCGCCGGTCGGGGGACCACGCAGAGGTGGATTAACGCTGTGGGTTGCGCCAGCCTTGCCCACGCGCTTGGCGCTCGGCAGCGGCATCCAGTGTTCCGCTGGCTATGCGTTGGTCGACTGCGTCCAGTAGGGCAGGCGGCAATGCCGTCGCGGCTTGGCGAACCGCGCCGCTGGGTTGTGCATTGACAGTGTTCATTTGTTGCACGACCCATTGGCCCGCCTCGTGGCAGGCCAGGCCCGCCAAGGTTGTGGTGCTGAACGTGCGGCAATAGTTTCCACGCTTGTCAACAAAGCTTAGTTGCACGGCTACGCTGCTACCAATTGTTGGTTCGCTGGCCAGTTGGGTCGATAGGGCCTTGTTGATGGCGCCGCCCGCAACCAGCTGGCCCTGGTCCAGACCAATTGCGGGGTCCGCCCCCGTCCTCAGAAAGTACGTGCCCAACAGTACACCCAGCAGAACACTGGCCGCCATACCGCCAAGTTGTGCCCAGGTCGGCATATGACGGCTGCGTGCACGTTGGTCCCGCACATCGGACAGTTGCACAACCACCGGCGTGGGCTCAACGGCAGTAGGCAATGCCTTGGGCGGTGACCGCAGCAATTGGGCCAGGCGATCGGGCACCGGCTCGTCCAGGACCGCTGCAAAGGCATTGCCGACCCGGTTGCGCTGTTGCTGCATTTGGTCTACGCGCTGGCGTAGCCCGGGGTTGGTTTGCAGCAGGTTTTCTACCGCGGCGTGCTGAACGGCATCGAGCTGGCGGTCGGCAAAGGCCATCAGGGTTTCATCGGCCGGCATGTTGCTGATAGGGGTCATGGGTGTGCTCCGTCAGTTGTGCCACCCAGCAGGGCCTGCAGGGTCTCGCGTGCACGTGCCAGCCGACTGGTCAGTGTGCCCACCGGAATCTCCAGGACCTCCGCAGCCTCCTGGTAAGAGAAACCTTCGACCAGCACCAGGCCCACCACGGCGCGCTGGTCGTCGCCCAACTGGGCCACGGCCTTGCGCACGGCTATAGCGTCCATTTGCACGTCGTTGGTAGCTTCGCCCACGTTTTCGCCTGCCTCTTCTGCCACAAAGGTTTGGCTGCGCCGTTCGCGGGCGCGGGTTTCATCAATCCAGGCGTTTTGCATGATTCGAAACATCCAGCTGTCCAGTCGTGTGCCCTCTTGCCACTGTTCGGTGTGCGTCAGGGCCCGCTCGACTGCGATTTGCACCAGGTCGTCGGCGTCCTCCCTGTTGCGGGCCAGCGTGCGCCCAAACCGCCGCAAACGCGGCAGCAGGGCGGCAATGCCTTCCTGCAGGTTGGTGGAGGAGGATTCAGCCATTAAAAAAAAGTCACCCCATGGGGGTCCTCGCGCCTTGGGACGGCCCGGCGGCGCTTGTAGGTACAACGTGTGGGCAAGGGATTTTCTTCCATGGGTCGTTCGTTATCATCGCATGCAGATCATGAAGCGCTTCAAAAACCGGGCTCCTGGCCGAGTCTGCCCAATGGTGGTTGCCATTGCCATCGCGGCTGGTATGTGTGTGGTTTTTCCCGCTGGGGCCCAGCTGGCCCAGCCACCGCTTGCCATACCCCAGCAGCCGCCCCCGCCCCCGCTGCCGCAGCTGCAGCCTGCTCCGCCCCCACCAACACCCGTTCTGCCCGCTTTACCCGGCGTGCAACGCCCGGCCTTGCAAGCATTGCCGGCGCTACCCGGTCTTCCATCTGGGTTGCCGCAGATTGCGCCCACGTTGCAGTCCAGCCCGACATTGTCCGTGCCACCCGTGGTAGCCGCATCGGCTGGCTTGGGTAGTCCGCCAGGGCTGGTGGTTGCTGACAGTGTGCACAGCCTGGTGCCGCTGCAACAGCTGCGTGCGAAGACGGTACAAGACTTGCTGCGCCGCCATGCCGATGTGCTGGAGGCCGACCCCTTGGGTGAGCCCATGCGCCGGCAAGAGCTGTTGTGGGTTTCACCAGAGCCCCATACGTTGAAGTCTGCGCTGGCTCTTGGCTTTGTGGTCTTGCGTGAACACAAGCTGCCAGAGCTGGGCCTGCGGGAAGTGGTGGTGCGTCCACCGCCCGGCATGGCGACCGCGCAGGCTCTGCTGCAGTTGCGCGCACTTGCGCCCGATGTGGATGCTGACTTCAACCATGTCTATACCCGCAGTGGTGAAACGGTGGGTACCACGTCTGCCTTAGGCAAGGCACCAGGCTTCCCCTGGCGTGTAGGTCTGGTCGACGGCGGAGTGGACAGCCAGCATGTTGCGCTGCGCGGCGCCAACGTACATGCATGGGGTTGCAAAGGCACCCTGCACCCCAGCGCCCATGGCACGGGTGTGGCGTCCCTGCTGGTCGGCCGCGATACGGGCTCTGAGGGCGGCGCGCGAGGCACGACGCTGTATGCAGCAGATGTCTATTGTGGCCAGGCCGCCGATGGTGCGGCCGAAGCCATTGTGCTGGCGCTGGCCTGGATGGTGCGAGAGAAGGTGGCCGTGGTGAATATCAGCTTGGTGGGCCCCCCCAACCGATTGCTGGAGCGGGCTGTGCAAGCCATGGTGCGCAAGGGTTTTTTGCTGGTGGCCGCGGTGGGTAATGACGGACCGGCCGCGCCACCGCTGTACCCCGCCGCCTACGCAGGGGTTGTAGGCGTGACCGCGGTGTCACAACAGCATAAGACTTTGCCCGAAGCCGCACAGGGGCCCCAAGTGATGTTTGCTGCGTTGGGTGCCGGGGTTGCCGTGGCAGCACCAGGGGGCGGTTATACGTCAGTGCGTGGTACCTCGTTTGCTGCGCCCCGTGTGGCCGCAATCCTCGCACAACACCTGGTGGTGCCAGGCGCCCAGGCCGCCTCTGCGGCATTGGCCGGTCTGGTTAACAGCGCCGTGGACCTGGGTGATGCTGGGCGGGATCCGGTGTTTGGCTACGGGCTGGTTGGCACACAACGCTGAGCAAGCAGGTCGTGCAACGCAGACCGGTTGCAATTGTTTACAAATGGCGATGGAAGGATTGGTGAAGCGGCTTCGTTGTACTTGGTGTAGGGGCCGGAATGGCTGGCCCTTTCAATCGTCAAAAGGAGCATTCACCATGTTCAAACGTCAAGCCTCTGTGCATCACAAGCTCGCCGCCACCATTGTGTCGGCCCTGTTTCTGTCCCTCTCTGCCCACGCCGGTTTGCTGGGTGGGGGCGGAGTTGCTACCGGTGCCACCGGCGCAAGTGGCGGTCTCGTCGGCGGTATGACCGGTCGACTGGGAGTTGCCACACCAATGCCCACCATGAACCCGCCCATGGCGAACCCAGCGGCTGTAA
This sequence comes from Rhodoferax sp., assembly GCA_043738115.1. Lineage (GTDB taxonomy): Bacteria > Pseudomonadota > Gammaproteobacteria > Burkholderiales > Burkholderiaceae_C > Allorhodoferax. The sequence goes on from JAYSZJ010000114.1 coordinate 11,863, forward strand.
ACGCCGCAACCATGAACGCGGGCCAGATCAACGCCGCCACGATGCCCCCAGCGGCGGCAACAGGTACCGTCCAGCAAGCGGGTCAACTGGGCGCAATCGGCGTTGGCCGCGTGAATAACAACGGTACCCTGGCAGGCCAAGCCGGTGCCGCGCTTACCGGGCAAGCCACTGCCGGCCAAGCGGTGGCAGTGCCCAGGGATGACATCAATCAACAGGCCGAGCGACTGACCCGCAGGGGCAGCGCCACCGGCAACATGGTGGTTGAAGGGGCTAGCGATGCCCGGGGCCAGGCCACCGGCCAGGTCGTGCGAATCCGCCAGGCTAGTGAGGCCAATGCGAATGCGCAGATAAACGCTGGCCGCGGTGAGGCTGCAGAGCTGGGCGCACAAGCCACCAGCACCGCTGCCACCGGTATCAATACATCCACCCAGACAGTAGCGGATGGTCAGCAAAAACTGGGCCGTGATATTGCGGCCACCCAGACCACGGCGACCCAGGCTGCCAGCACCGGTACTGCAGCCGTGAACCGTAGTGCGGCTGCTGCTAACCGCAAACCCCAGGCCTCAGCCCAGGGCTCTGCGTCCACCTCGGGTTCTGCCGAGGCATCCAACGGCAATGCGTCAGTTGCGGGAAGCGGATCAGCCTCGGCTTCGGGTTCGGTCAGCAACTAAAGCGGCTCAGATCCAACCCTGCAGTTGGATAACAAAAGATTGCCGGTCTGCGAGAGCAGATCGGCAATTTGCCTGTGGCTTGCTATTGATAATGGCTTATGGACTATTCCGCGCCACCTGCCATATGCCGCAGCACCCCGTTTCGGGCCGTGTTTCTGCTGCTTGCTGCACTGCTGACCACGGGCTGTGCCGATACGGCTTACCTGCTGGGATCAGCATCTGGCCATCTCAAGCTGCTACAGGCCGCCCGGCCGGTTGACGACTGGCTGGCTGAAGAGAGCACTCCAGCAGCACTCAAGCAACACCTGTTGCTAGCGCAGGAGATACGGCGCTTTGCCGTCACCACGTTGCAGTTGCCTGACAACGCCAGC
>JAYSZJ010000115.1:0-12772 GCA_043738115.1 Rhodoferax sp.
TGGCACGAAGAACACGGCTGGTAGCGCGCAAAGTGCAAAACGGATGGCGGCCATCAGGTTCGGATCCAGCGTGGCGAGGCCCAATTTGATGATGGAAAAGTTCAGGCCCCAGATTGCGGTGATCAGCAGGGCCAGGGCGGTGTCGATGGGCTTCATGGTTGAATACACTTCATATATCAATTGCTGAAAAAAGTTTTGGCATATGCCGCAAATTGTGGGTAAATGCGCCCAGATCAACAATCGAAATCGGTTAAGCGTATTGGTTAAAAGATTTCACCTGAAGACATGAGCACACGCATCCCTCCCTTGCCCGCCCTGCGTGCCTTTGAATCCGTAGCCCGACAAGGCAGCCTGCGTTTGGCTGCAGACGAGCTGAACGTGACGCATGGCGCAGTCAGTCACCAGATCAAGTTCCTGCAACAAGCCCTGGGCGTGGAGCTGGTCGCGCGGCAGGGGCGGGGTGTGGTGCTGACGCCAGCTGGGCAGCGATTAGCACCGGCGCTTGGCGATGCGCTATCACGCCTAGCCCAGGTGATAGAAGCCGCACGGCCCGATGGGCAGCACAAACCCTTGCGTATTTCCGTACTGCCATCCTTCGCAGCCAAGTGGCTGTTGCCCCGCTTGCCTGCATTCATGGCCGAACACCCCGACATTGCACTGACGCTGGACGCCAACCTCAGCGTCGTAAACCTGCACAACACAGGTATAGACCTGGCCTTTCGCTACGGCCCCGGTCAATGGCCTGGCGTGCAGGCCGAGCGTCTGATGGGTGAAGAGATGCTGGCTGTGTGCAGCCCGACCTATCGCAATGGCAAGCTGCCCACACGGCCGCGGGATCTGCTGCGCCACCCCTTGCTGCGTGACGAGTCCACGCGCGCCTGGCACGACTGGTTTCGTGCCGCGGGTGTCAGCGGCACGGTGCCCAAGCCCGCTATGGCCTTCAGCGACGCGGGTCTGTTGCTGCAGGCCGTGTTGGCAGGGCAGGGCGTTGCGCTGGTGCGGTCGGTCCTGGCGCATGACGACATCGCGGCGGGCTGTCTGTTGGTGCTGCCCGGTCCACGTCTGCCTGCGGCTTATGCCTATTACCTGGTCACCGACCTGCGCGACACACTGTCGGCCAAGGGCCAGGTTTTTGTGGACTGGGTGCGCGCGCAGGTCCAGGCCATGTCGCCACCGGGCTAAGCTACGGGTTCAGGCAAAACCTAAGAGATACAACGACGAGGAGACGCGAACATGGCAATACGCATTGTCCGATTGGGCAGCGAACGCACGCCAAACGAAGGCCTGCGCATGGGCACTGTGCGGCGCCCGCCACGCGGCGTGCCCAAGGCGGAATTCGCTACCCAGAACTGGTACGACATCTGGTACCCCAATCTGGCACCCAGCGCCGAGACTATGCAGCTGGGCCAGGCCGTGGAGACCGATGCGCAGTGGAATGCCTTTGCCAAACGTTACCGCAGCGAGATGAAGGAAGCAGACGCGGCCCGCACATTGGAGCTGCTGGCCAAGCTGTCACATGGTGCCAACTTTTCCATGGGCTGCTACTGCCAGAATGAGGCACGCTGCCACCGTTCCCTGCTGCGCGCGCTGCTGGTGGAAAACGGCGCGGTGGTTACCGAATAGCCTAGCCCAAGCACAAGCACAAGCACAAGCACAAGCACAAGCACAAGCACAAGCCTAGGCGTAGCAAAGCTCCACCCGGTTGCGGCCACTTTCCTTGGCCACATACAGGGCCTTGTCGGCCCGGCGCAGCACATCTTCAAAGTTGCGGTCGGTGGCGGCAATCTGCCCAATGCCTATGGATACGGTGATGGGCAGCTGGGTTGGAAGGGATGCGTCTTTCAACTGCAGCGGCAAGCCTTCTATGGCCGCGCGCATGCGTTCGGCGGCCACCCTGGCATCGTCGATGCTGCCAGCCTCCAACAGCGCTACAAACTCTTCACCACCCTGGCGGCCCACCATGTTCGGGCCACGGCAGTTGTGGGCCAGCACCGCCGCCACATGCTGCAAGGCCAAGTCGCCTACATCGTGGCCAAAGCGGTCGTTGACTCGCTTGAAGTGGTCAATGTCCACCACCGCAGCAGCGAAGGGGGTGCCCGCGCGTTGTGCCGCATTGAAGCGTGTAATACCGGTGCTGCTGATGGTGCGCCTGTTGGGCAGGCTGGTCAAAAAGTCTATCGTAGCCGCGCGTTCCCATTCGTCGCGCAAGCGCTCGGAGCACAGCACCAGAAAGACCGTAGTTCCCACCACGGGCAACACCGCAGCACACAGCGGCATCAGGGTGTTGAACCAGTTGCCGGGCTGCAGTATGGAATGTGGTTCCTGCGAGTCGACGGCGAAATACGCAGCGCGCCACACCATGAATGTGGCGGTTGCCAGCAGGAGGCCGACCATAGCGAAACGGCTCACTTCGCGTCCACGGTGGCGGCCGCGGTAAAAGTTGCCGGCCGCACCCAGCAGCGTGACTGCTCCCGCAGCACTGGACAGCAGCACCCGCGCCGTTAAGTGGGGCTGTACCGCGGCAAACCAGATCACCCCTAGTGTCGCCACACCGGCGGGTGCAAGTATCCACGCAGTCTCGGCCCGTCCGTCAAAGCGACGCAGTGCACGCCAGTACAGTGCGACGCCCAGTAGCAGCCCGCCATTGCCCAAGGGCAGCACCAGCCAGCGCGGGGCGATGTCCTGTATCGCCACCAGAATACAACCACCAGCGATCAGCAGGGTGCCAATGCGCCAGTCCTTGGCCGCGGGTTGCAGCGCGGCCGACATACCGCCGTGCAACAGCCCCAACATGCCACCGTTGAGCAGCATCATGATGACGGAAATGATGAATACGGTGCGTGGGTCCATGGAAAACCATTCTGCCAGAGCACCGCGGCACCTGAGCCTCGGATCGGATCGGATCGGATCGGATTATCGATCTGCAGACGCTTTAGGGGGCACTATGGCATCCTTTAGAACGCCTGGAGCCAATTTGTCCCAGAGGTCGGCATACTCTTTGTGCCGAGGGCTTTTGCGGGAAAACGCGAGGAAAACTGGCGCCTCATAAATCGCCGTTTTAGAGTAGCCAACCAGCGCGCGTTGTTCTTCCGTGAGAAATTCCATCAACTCAATCATCATGACCTTGTCCGTATTGATGTGAACGTCTGCGCGCCCTCGGGCTACCAGTCCGTAAGCGATGGCCGGTGTCGCCACCATTTCATAGTTGGCATTGAGTTCTTTGAGTTTCGAAGAGTACCAATACGAGTCGATTCCAACGATGCGAACTTTCTTGGCGACAAGCTCCTCCAAAGACTTCACTTCAAGACCATTGGGGAACTTGGCTTTGTTGTACACAACAATATCTTTGATGACTTCAATCGGAACCTTGGGGTAGTACAAGTCAACCACCCGCCCCTCGGTCTTCAGCCATGGAAAGCTGGCAACCTTGACGCCTTTTTTAACCTCTTCATAGGTTCGGATCCAAGGCTGGATTTCAATTTGGGCATCGATATTGGCTTTGGCGAAGACTTTTCGTATGGCTTCCGCATGCGGCCCTTTATTCGGAAGATGAGACGAAACATAGGGCGGGAATTCCCCCGCGTTGATTGGAATGCTCTCTTCGGCGAATACGGCCGGGCCGACTAGAAAAAACAAAATGCCCAAAATGAGTTTCATTTTCTTCTCCAAAAAACCGCGGGTCGAAATCTGCCGAAGGGCTACGCGAGAGGGGTGCTTACGGTCCCCATTCTTACACTCTACTGTCAAAGAAGGAAGTGCTTCTTTACCGCGTCCCCCTAGACGTCATCCGAGTCTTCGTGCTCGCTGGCTACACGTGGCAAAACCAGGAGGAAGCGGGTGCCACTACCCAGCGTGCTTTGGACCTGGACGGTCCCGCCCAGCACATCCTTCATCAGGTTGTAGACAATATTGAGCCCCAGCCCGCTACCGCCCTGACCCAGGCGTGTGGTGAAGAAGGGGTCAAAAATGCGCCGCAAATTCACCTCGGGTATGCCGACGCCGTCGTCCGCCACCACCAGCTCGACCAAATCGGGTGGCAACAGGCGTGCACTGATTTGGATGACACCAGGCCTTTCTCCTTCAAAACCGTGCAACACCGCATTGTTGATGAGGTTGGTGAGAATCTGCCCCAGTTGGCCCGGGTAGCTGGTCATGCTGATGCCGGCGGGCACGTCTACCTGGATCTGGTGGTGGCTGCGCTTAAAGCTCGGGCTCAAGATGAGTACGGTCTCTGCCACCATTTCGTGCAGTTGAAATTCACGCCGTTGTGCCCGCGTGCGGTCCACTGCGACCTGTTTAAAGCTGCGTATCAAATCAACAGCAACGTTCAGATTGCGTGACAGCAACTCGCTGGCCTGCTGGGTGCTCTCGATGTAGGCGGCCAAGCCAGAGCGGGTCAGACCGGTTGCACTGGCCTGCGCGAACTGCTGGCTGATGTCTTGCAGCGTGCTAGCCACCGTTACACAATTGCCTATGGGCGTGTTGAGCTCGTGGGCTACACCGGCCACTAGTGCGCCCAGTGCTGCCAGGCGTTCCGAGCGCTGGATCTCGTCATGGGCGGTCTTAAGCGCGGCCATTGCGCTCACCAGCTCTTGGTTGGCAGCGTTCAGCGACTGGGTGCGCTCGTTGACACGCTGCTCCAGCGTGGCGTTCAGATCGCGTACATGCGAGATCTGCTCGTTCAGGTTTACCCGCATGGAATCCAACCCTTGGGCCAAGGCGCCCATTTCATCGTTGCGTAACACGGCCACCGGCTCAGTGAACTCGCCGCTGGACAGGCGCTTGGCATCGCCCAGCAGCTGGCGCAAAGGCCGCATCAGGCGGTGCTCAAACAGCAGGAACAGCAGACCAAACGAAATCAGCACCTGCATCACCAGGGCCACGGCCGCGGTGACCAGTTTGCCCAAAAACTGCTGTTTGACGTAGGTAGTGGTCATGTCTATCGTGACCCGGCCAATGGTGGTGCCTTCGCGTAACACGGGGCGTTCCTCGCGCACCAATTCGCCACCGGCGGGAATGGGCTTTTCAACCACGATGAACGGCCCCAGGGCCGCATCCTCCACCCGCACCCGTATCACGTCGGGATTGGTCATCAGAGAATTGACGAAGGACTCCGCCGCCGGCAGGTCCACATGCCAGATTGGCGTGGACATGCTCTGCGCCAGCATAGTGCCGTATTGCTTGAGCAGGGTGGTGATGCGGGCGTCGATCTCGCGCTGGTAGCTGTCCAGTGCCAAAACCGGGCCTACCGCGAGCACGGGTAGCAAGATCCCCAATGCCATGCCCAGCACGATGGCGCCCTTGAGTGACAGGCGGGCTAACCAGCGCATGCTGCAAGCTCTCTCTGGTTCACTCTGCAATGCATGGCGTCTTTCACATCAATCTCCACACGTGTGGAGGAATTATGCGGCACTTGCCGCCATTTCGTTAGCAGTATGGCATGCAGCATCAGTTTTCGTAAAATTTGCCTCCAGCCCCCATAGGATATGGATAGTACGCTCCTGGTTTTATAGCGTTTGAGGGGCTGGCACATCCTTCACCTGCCGCACGGGCGATGCCACGAGCGCCAACAACGCAATGCACACCAGCAATCCGCCGCTACCCACGAACAGCTGGGGCAGGGTGATGGAGCGCAACAACCAACCGGTGACCGCACCCGACAGCGGGGCCAGGCCCAAAAAGATGAACATGAACATGCCCATCACCCGCCCCATCAGCGCAGGCGGCGTGCGCTGCTGCAGCCAGGTGAAGATGGACACCTGCATGAAGCCGCCCAGCACGCCAATGGTGCCCAGCAGCGCCGCACCTTGCCAGGTAGCTGTGATCAGGCCCATGGGCATGAACAGTGCGCCCACCACCACATCAATCACCAGCATCGTCATACCCAACGTGCCCAGGCGCATGCCGGGTTTCGCACCCGAAACGGCCATGCCGACCAAGGTACCCGCGCCGTGTGCACCCAGCAGAATGCCCAGCGCCGCGGCACCCAGATTCAGTGTGGTCGCCAGCACCGGCACAGCAATCTGCACCGGGCCGGTGATCAGCACGGCCACCACCCCCCAGTAGATGAAACACAAGCGCATATCGCGGTCATTCCACAGGTGGCGCAGGCCCGCACCCACGGCAGCAAACACCGCCTGGTTGGCGGGTGCCGGGGCAGCAGGGTTGGTCGCCACCTGGCTGTGCATACGTACCTTGGATAGCGTCCATGCGGACGCCAAAAAGCTCAGCGCGTCCAGGCCAAAGGCGACGCCTAGGCCAGTTGCGTCCGTCACCGCACCGGCTGTGGCGCTGCCAGTCGGGCCGTCGCCAAACAGCACGATCAGCAAACCGGCCAACAGCGGCCCAAGGAACATGGACAACTGGCGCAGGCCCATCATCACGCCATTGGCGGCGGGCAACTGGCTACGCTGCATCACATGCGGCAGCATGGACGTGGCCGAGGGAATGCTGAACGCCGTAGCCAAGCCAATCGCAAAAGCCAGTGCGTACACGGCCCACAGCGTCAGCCCGCCCGCCAGCACCAACACAGCCAGCGCGGCCAGCAACACGGTGTTGATGTATTTAGTGACCATCAGCACCTTCTTGGGCGAGTAACGATCGACTACGGCACCACCGATCAGAATGAAGGCGGCGCGCGGCAGGCTCATCAGTGCCAGCACCGTGCCCAGCACCAGGGTGTCGCCGGTCATGCGCAGCACCAGCCAGGGCAGGGCCACCATTGTGAACTGGTCACCCAACATGGAGATGATGGAGCCGGCCATCAGCCAGACAAAGTTTTTGTCGCGCATCAGTGCGGCGCGATCGGGGTTGGGTGGGTGTTGTTGCTTGCCCATGGTCTGTCCTTGCATTGCGTTGAGGTATCTACTAAAACCGCAATGGTCGGCCCTGACGTTGCGTCAGGGTCAAGCAGTTATTTCAGTTATTTGCGATGAGCGGTTGGGAGAGGTGATGGCCTTGTGCATCCATGGCGTGTTTGATGACGTCCAGCGTCAGCGTGTCAAACACGGTGGTGCCGTGCAACAGCGGCTCGGCCGTGTAGGCGACGATCAGCTTGCGCAGCAGCGCGGGCTTTTGCCCACATACCACCAGCATGAATTGCTCCCAGCGCGCCACCAGCTTGCGCGCGGCTGGCCCTGCCAGGTCCGCCTGTGCGGCGTGCAACGCATGGGCATCGTGTGCCAACTGGTCGATGTCGGCCTGTGGCCCGGTGCGCAGCGTTTGCAGTTCGGCCAGCGACATGTGGCGCAGCATGGCTTCCATGCGTATGCCGATAGCGGCGTTGATGAAGTTCAGCACCTCCGGGCCGGGGCCGTTCTTGAACTGCCCCTTGGGTTCGGTGTTGTACATCTGGCCCCAACGCTCGATGAGTTTGAAGTCGTCGTCCATCATGGCCAGCGTCAGGTTCATCCAGCGCAGGGCCAGCGATTGCACGGTCTTGCTGTCTATGGCCAGTTGCTGTTTGATGGCCACGTGCACATCGGCGATCAGCTTTTCCCAGATCGCGCCTTGGGCCTTGCGGTTGTCCAGAATGCGCTTGATCTCGGCGGCGCTGAAGTATTTGGAATAAGTCGTCATCAAGGACAGCGTGTTCAGCCAGTCCGCCATGTCGGGCGCGCTGCCGGTGGCCAGGCGCTCCTGCAGCAGTTGCAGCCGCGCCTGCAGCTCGGTGGCCTGCGTGATCTCGTGGCCCAGCGCGCGGATCTGGCGGGCAATGGTGTCGCCCAGGCCCTCGCCACCACGCGCCAGCATGTCACCCACATCGGCCAGCGACAGCCCCATGTGGCGCAGCGCCTGGATGGCGTGCAGCCGCGCCACGTCGGCCTGGTTGTAGAGGCGGTAGCCAGCGTCCGAGCGCGCCGAGGGCTTGAGCAACTCTATGGTGTCGTAGTGGTGCAGGGTGCGCACGGTCAGGCCAGTGCGGGCTGCGAGTTCGCCAACTTTGAGTAGTAACACGACACATTTCCCTTGTAGACAGACCCGCAGTATCAACCCTGACATAGCGTGAGGGTCAAGTGTGGAGCCCGTGCGATGACCCGGCGGGATAATCGGCCCGCATGCACACCCTTGAACAACTGCGCAGTGGCGCACTGATTGGCACCAGTCGTCTGGACCTGTCCTGTAATTTGGAAACGCTGCCGCCCGAGGTGTTTGACCTGGCCGATACGCTGGAGGTGCTCAACCTCTCCAACAATCGCCTCGGCAGCCTGCCGCGCGACCTGCCGCGCCTACACAAGCTCAAGGCCATCTTCTGCTCCAACAACCCTTTTACTCAGTTGCCCGAAGTGCTGGGCGACTGCGCGGCGCTGCAGCAGGTGGGCTTCAAGGCCTGCAGCATCACCCACGTGCCCGGCGCTGCTTTGCCGCCACTGCTGCGCTGGCTGACCTTGACCGACAACGCCATCACCCACTTGCCGCGGGAAGTCGGGGAGCGCCCCGCCATGCAGAAGCTGATGCTGGCCGGCAACCAATTGCGCGATGTACCCGCGGGCTTGGCCGATGCCCACAACCTGGAGCTGCTGCGCCTGTCCGCCAACCAATTCACACAACTGCCGGGTTGGCTTACCGATCTGCCACGTCTGGCATGGCTTGCATTGGCCGGCAATCCACTGGGCTGGCACCGTGCAGCGCCCACATCTTTGGCCTGCGTGCCATGGTCCCGGTTGCGCGTGGATGGACTACTGGGCGAGGGCGCATCCGGCCACATCTACCGCGTGCACCAAGAGGGCAGCCCTCAAGGCATGGCGCTGAAACTCTTCAAAGGTGCCGTCACCAGCGATGGCTTGCCGGAGCACGAATTGGCCGCCTGCCTGGCCGCCGGCCAGCACCCGACCATGTGCACCCCCAGCGCCCAACTGACCGACCATCCCCAGGGCACATCCGGTCTGCTGTTGCCGCTGATTCCACCGCACTACGCCAACCTGGCCGGGCCACCCAGCCTAGACAGTTGCACGCGCGATGTCTATGCGAGCGGCATGCGCATACCCGTTCCCGTCATGCTGCGCTTGGCGCAGGACATGGCCGCGGCGGTGGCACACCTGCACCAGCGCGGCGTGCTACACGGTGACTTCTATGCGCACAACATCCTGTGGGACCCCGCCACTGGCCAAGGCCTGCTGAGCGATTTTGGTGCCGGCACCTTGTTGCCCACGGACCAGCCCATGCTGAGCCGTGCGCTGCAGGCGCTGGAGGTGCGTGCCTTTGGCTACCTGCTGGAAGAGTTGGTGGCCCACACCGTGGTGCCGGACGCATCGCAGGCTGGCACGCTGGCAGCGGTGGACGCACTGTCGTGTGCATGCCTGCATACCAGCCCGACGCAGCGGCCGGTGATGGCGGACGTGGCGGACACATTGGTCAGCCTTTGAAGGGGCGGGGTCTTTTCGTCAACACTTGTTGACAAGCAAATGATCGTCAACTAATATTGACGCATGATCCATCCCAAGTCACTCCCGTCCGCTGCCGATCCTGAGCAGGCCCTGGCCGCCGTTGTGGCCCTGCGGGCAATGGCAGACAAGCTGGAGCTTGCCGCTGTGCAGGCCGCGCTGGACCAGGGCTGGTCATGGTCGCAGATTGCCGAGGCGCTTGGCGTGTCCAAGCAGGCCGCCCACAAACGGCTGTCTGGCGCCTTCCCCAAATCCCCATCATCCACTTCCTAGGAGTTCCGACATGTTTGAAACCATCAAGCAACGTTTTCGCGACATGAGCACCATCAAGACTCTGTGCCTGGCCGCTGAGAAACATGCCAACGCCGATGGCCAAAAGGAGCCGGGCGCAGAACACTTTGTGCTGGCGGCGCTGGAGTCACCCGACGGCACGGCGCGCAAGGCGTTTGAGCAGATCAAAGCTGACCCCAGCGGGTTTCGTGCAGCCATTGCCCAGCAGCATGCCGATGCGTTGAAGGCTGTCGGATTGGATGTGCCAGCCGGCGCGGGCGACGCAGCGATCGCAGTGCCGCCTGGCACGGGCGCTTACCACGCACAGGCATCCGCCCAGACCATGATGCAAATGCTGGCCAACCAGCAGAAAGCCAATGCCGGCGCGCCCTTGTTGAGCGCCCATGTGCTGGTAGCGGTTGCCGCGGCCCAGCACGGCGTGGCCATACGCGCACTCAAGGCCATGGGAGTTGACCCCAAGGCGCTGGCAGAAGCCGCCGCGGTAGAGATCAACGCCGCGACGGTGTACGAAATCTGACCCACCCGCCATCACTAGGAACCCCACATGTCTTTATCCTGGTCCGATGACCTCGCAACCATCGATTGGCAAGAACTCGAAGCGCTGTACCACGCAGCCCCGCTCGGCCGCAAGCAGGCCAACGAACTGGCAATCGTCTTTGCCAACAGCCGATTTCGCTGCTTTGTGCGCGAGGGCGGCACGCTGGTGGCCGTGGGCCGCGCACTGGCCGATGGCGCGGACTGTTCCTATATTTGCGACGTAGCCGTGGCACCCAGCCACCAGGGCACGGGCCTGGGAAAGGCCGTGGTCGAAAAGCTGATGAAACTGTCCGAGGGCCACAAGAAAATCATTCTGTACTCCGTGCCCGGCAAAGAAGGCTTCTACCGCAAACTGGGATTTCTGCGCATGCTCACGGCCATGGCCATATTCCAGGACCAGGCCGCGGCCATCACACGCGGGCACGTGAGCGAAACATGAGCAAGCCCACTATCACCTTTACGCTTGCAAACCCCGCCACGCACCGCGATGCGCTGCTGGACCTCAATCTCGAATACATGGCCTGGGTGGCCGCGGGGATCGAGCAGTCGTTCAGGCTGACCTCTGTTGCCTTGCTGGGCATGGAGCTTGCCGACTATGTGCCCAGCGTCATCGACAAAGTCTGCGGTGAGCCCCCGCCGCGCGGAGCGTTTTATGTAGTCCATGTGGATGGCGCACTTGCCGGCATGGGCGGGCTGCGGCCTTTGGGACCAGGCGTGTGCGAGGTCAAACGCATTTACGTGCGGCCAAGCGCTCGAGGCCTGCACCTGGGGCAGACTATCCTGCAACGTGTGTTGGACGATGCACAGGCCTTCGGTTACCAGCGCGTGTGCCTGGATTCGGCACCGTTCATGCAGTCAGCACAGCGTATCTACACCGATGCCGGGTTTGTGGACTGCGAGCCCTATCAGGGCGCGGAAGTGCCAGCGGTGTTGCATGCGGCGTGGCGGTTTATGGAGCGGGCGGTTGTGTTGCGTGTAATGTAAGCTTTGGCATCGTCGCTGCAGTGGGGCGGAAGCAGACTTCCCGGCACTGCGTCCGGTTGGATAAGATCCTGATGACTTTTCTACACATCATTCGTTAGGCCGCACACGAAGCACACCATGTCCATTGATACTCTTCTTCTTTTTATCCCTGCTTGCTTCGCTCTGAATATGGCACCAGGCCCTAACAACCTTCTTTCCGTGTCAAATGCAACACGTTATGGTTTCTGGTCCGCGTCCATCGCTGGAGTCGGTCGCCTCATCGCGTTCGTTGGCATGATCGCCATTGCTGCAGCAGGTCTCGCCACCGTCCTTCAGACTTCGGAGATTTTGTTTTACGCAGTCAAGGTCGTCGGCGCCGCATATCTTTTCTACCTTGCTTTCCAGTTGTGGCGGGCCGCTCCCGCCAACGAAAATACTAATCGTGCTGGCTCACGGCAAAGCATTTTTTCACTTGCACGCCAAGAATTTCTGGTTGCTGCGGGCAATCCAAAGGCCATCCTCATATTCACCGCCTTCCTTCCTCAGTTCGTAGATATTTCAAAGCCTGCAGTGCCACAGTTTGCTGTGCTTGGTGCGCTTTTTCTGGGTTTGGAATGGATTGCGATTGCAGCTTACGCATACATGGGAAGCCATCTGCGCAAGTGGTTCTCAGAGCCTCGTCGACAGCAGCTCTTCAACCGTACCTGCGGGTCGCTGCTGGGGGTTGCAGGCATAGGGTTGCTTGCCGCACGGAGGTCAACTAGTGGGGCCTAACGGGTCGGCCCAGGGCGGACAGCCTGCGGCTGCGCCTGACTTCCAACGAAGGGCGCACATGCACCAATCGGAGGTTACCCTGCGCGCCGCGTTACGCTCCGATGCACCGTTGTTTTACGAACTGTTGAACGCGACGATGCGCCAGTTCATTGTCGAGACGTGGGGCACCTGGGATGAAAAAAAATTCCAGCAGCAGTCAGTCGAAGTGAGTTGCTCGCCGAGTGCCCAAATCATTCTCGTGGGCAATGCTGAGGCGGGAGTTCTTCACGTTGACCGCCTGCCAACGCATTTCCAAGTTCATCAAATCTATCTGTGGCCACAGTTTCAACGGCAGGGCATAGGCGCGGTTCTTATCAACCGCCTTGTCTCTGAGGCCTCAAGCAGTAAGGTCCCGGTCCGCCTTCGAGTTCTACTGGTCAATCCTGTGAGGGGGTTCTATGAGAGGCTTGGCTTCGTCGTCACGAAAGCGAATTCTGAGTGCTTCTACATGGAACGTGCGCCCTAACCCTTAAATCAAGAGGAAATGCCCCGGCAACCATGGTCTTGCCTCTCATATCGAACGCTACGACTGCTTTGGAGCAGAGTGGAAGTCAGCTATGTGTCTGATATCGACGCTGCATCGGGGCGGGAGCGGGCATTCGTCGAGCGCGTCCAGTTTTGCACGGTTTGTCGCCATTTTGTTTTGGGTCACGATTGGACCTGTAGGCAATTCAGCTATAAATCAACCACTTATAAATATTGGGAGTGAAATCATGGTTCAACGCGACTTTGTTCATAAGCAGGTTTCACTCAGATCACACGTTGGCCTGCAGAGAAAGGAACAT
>JAYSZJ010000116.1:0-58541 GCA_043738115.1 Rhodoferax sp.
CTGCGCCGCCCGGTGAACTCGGAAGTGGCCAAAGCCCAGGCCAGCCTGTTCCCGCAAGACAGCATGCTGGTCGAACTGCCCTTCTCCACCGACCGCGCCCTGGCCGATGGCCTGATCAACGCCTACCTGAACGAATTCCGCACACCGATTGCCTCCACCTTTGTACTGGATGTCAGCGGCAGCATGAACCAGGGTGGCCGGCGCCAACAGTTGGTGGAAGCCCTGCAGTACATCGCCGGAGATGACGCATCACTGACCGGGCGCATCGCCCGCCTAACCAGCCGCGAGAAGGTCTGGATGCTGCCTTTCTCCGAGCAGGTTTATGCACCGGTGTTTTTCCAGCTGCCCGGCGTGGGCAAGGGTGCCGCAAGCGGCAAGGGCTTGGCAACCCAGGCTGACTCCGAAGGCAAACAAAAGGTGCTGGGCCAGGTGCGTGACTTTGCCGACAGCCTGAACATGACCGGCGGCACTGCGCTGTATGACGCCGTGCTGCAGGCACTTGTCAATATGCACGAAGAGCGCCAAAAAAACCCCGGCTACCAATACTCCGTGGTGGCCTTCACGGACGGTGAAGTCAACAAGGGCCGGGACATGGCACAGTTCAAGGCCGCTTATGCCAACCTGCCAGAGGATGTGCGCGCCATTCCCGTTTTTATGGTGCTGTTTGGCGAGGCTAACGAGGCCGCGTTGAAGGAACTGGTGGCTACCACGGGCGGGCGCGTGTTTGATGCGCGCAAGGCCTCGTTGTACAGCGTGTTCAAGGATATTCGGGCTTATCAATAAACACCCATCAGACAGCCTTGATCGCTAACGCATGAACAAGATCAGCAATTTTCTGCAATCCCCCGCCAACTGGGGCGGCATCGGCCTGTCCACGCTGGCGCTGGTGCTCAGCAGCCTGGGCCTGACGCAGGTGGGTGCAGGTGCGCTGGCCGTGCTGGGTTATGCAGCGGGGTTTGGCGTGGGCGGCATGTGGTTTGGCTTTCCCAACTTTTCCGGCACACCCTGGGATGCACTGGAGTTTGAAGACCAGGGCGACGCCCGCACCAGCATGTTGACCGCGCTGAACGCGGTGCGCCAGTTGGTGGACCACAACCCGCAGAACCGCCTGCCGGCAAGCCTGCAGGCCAAAGTGTTGGAGTTGTGCAAACAGTTGAATGGCCTGTTGGACCAGTGGGAGCGCAGCAAGGGCCAGTTGTCGCTGGAAGAAAGCTTTCACGCGCGCCACATTGCGCTGACCTATCTACCCGACGCGCTGAAGACCTATCTGTCCATCCCGCAACAGTTTGCGATGACCAAGCGCCTGACCAATGGCCAGACCGCACAAGAGACTTTTACCGCCACACTGGACGAGCTCAACGCCAAGGTGCTGCAGCTCAGCGAAGACCTGGCCACGCAAGACGCGCAAGCGTTCCTGAACCATTCGCAGTTTTTGCAAGAAAAGTTCAATCCGCCGCGGATTGGGTAAGCCCTGCACACCTGCCGCAGTCAGGCTGTTTGAGTTACCGCCCGGAAGAAAGCAAGATGTTTTGGGTAGTGAAAAGCTATCATTTTTGCAGCGGTACTTTCATATTTGGCGGGGGCTACAGGTACTTTTCACCTCTTGCATCCGCGAAATCGACTCACTGCACTTCGCACTTCCAATAGCTCGATTGGGTACTTTGGGCGCGACTACCCACTGTTTGCACATAAGAAGTACGCTTAGCGGCTGGAATTTGTGACTGTGCAGCGTACTGACGCAAGCCGGACGAATCCATGGTGGTCACGGTACCGCCGCGAACGCCGGCTTCTTTCTTCTGCGTCGCGCAGCCCACGTCGCTATACGTGATCTTCCCGTCGGCCCCGGTGCACTTTCTCAATTGCGCATGGGACACGGACGCTGACAACGCCATCACACACAAGAAAGCAATTTTTGTAGTTCTCATCGTCCGGCGATCCTAGGGTTAACGGTTGCAACGAAAACACTGCAACCCGATGGCTATATGCCCCAATGGCCGCTGCGCAGCGGCCTCGGGTCAGGCATTGTAAGTGGCGAACACCCTCGCAGAAGTCCCCGCAAGATTCATTGACTTCCACGCGAAGCCCCATTTCACATCAGCTAATATCACGCCAAGACCCCATGCCGGGTATTAAAAAAAGGGAGAGTCATGGTTAGCTTTCTGGACGCCGTAGTCGCATTCCCCACGGCGATCTTCACCACCTTGCTGGGTGTAGTGGCGTTCTACTGGGTGCTGGCTTTGCTGGGTCTGGTCGATTTTGATTCCGGCGAGGCCGATCTCGATGTCGACCCAGCCATGACCGATCCTGACTTGGGCAGCCTGGCCGGCATCATCGTGGCATTTGGCCTGCAGGGCGTGCCGCTGTCCATCGTCTTCAGCCTGCTGGTATTGCTGTCGTGGACGCTCAGTTGTTTGGGCGCCATGTGGCTGCTGGCACTGCTGTCCGGCTCTGTGCCCGCCTACGTGGGTGGTGCCCTGCTGGCGCTGGCCAGCGTGTCCTTGGCCGTACCCATCACCGCGCGCATCCTCAAACCGCTGCGGGGTTTATTCGTCACCCACTCCGCGATCACCAATGCCTCGTTGGTGGGCCAGCACTGCAAAGTGTTGACACAAACTGTGGATGAAAAGAGCGGCCGGGCCGAGGTGTCGCAACGCGGTGCCAACATCAACATCCGGGTCTGGGCGCACACACCCAATCCGCTGGCGCGCGGCATCAGCGCTCGCATCGTCGCGTACGAAGAAAAGACCGCACGCTACCGCATAGAGGCAGACGGATGACAGCGCCGCCCCACGCTGCCTGACCGTCAAGGCCCCTCTTTCTTCATCACACAGTCAACCGCTTTTTCTCACGTTAGGGAGTTCTTATGGAGCCAATCCTCATCTCGGCCGCCGCGCTTATCGTCCTGGTTTTCGTGCTCTTTGCGATGTTCGCAAAGTTCTACCGCAAGATCCAGCAGGGCCACGCGCTGATCGTCAACACCATGCGCGCGGAGCCCACAGTCACCTTTACGGGCTGCATGGTCTACCCCGTGATCCACAAGGCCGAGTTGATGGAGATTTCGGTCAAGACGATTGAGATCGACCGTTCGGGCCGTGAGGGTCTGATCTGCAAAGACAACATTCGCGCCGACATCAAGGTCAAGTTCTTCGTGCGTGTCAACAAGACGGCCGAAGACGTGTTGAAGGTGGCACAGGGCGTGGGTTGTGAACGCGCTTCCAACCAGGACGCGTTGGAAGACCTATTCTCCGCCAAGTTCTCTGAGGCACTGAAGACGGTTGGCAAGTCCATGGAGTTTGTCGACCTGTACCAGGCGCGCGACCATTTCCGCGATGAAATCATCCGCCAGATTGGCGACGACCTGTCGGGTTACGTGCTGGAAGATGCCGCCATCGACTACCTGGAGCAAACGCCTCTGTCCAAGCTGGATGGCAGCAATATTCTGGACGCACAAGGTATCAAGAAAATCACGGAGCTGACCGCAGTGGAAAGTGTGCGCACCAACGAGCTGCGCCGCAACGAAGAAATGCAGATCAAGAAGAAGAATGTAGAGACACAAGAGACCATGCTGGAGCTGGACCGCCAGGCGGCCGATGCCCAGGCGCGCCAGGGCCGCGAAGTTGCCTCGGTGCGTGCCCGCGAAGAGTCCGAGACCGCCAAAGTGCAAGCCGAGGAACGCACAAAATCCGAAATGGCCCGCCTGCAAGGTGAACAACTGGTGGCCGTGCAAAGCGAAAACTCACAGCGCGAGAAAGAAGTCGCCGAAAACAACCGCAAACGCGCCGTGGCGATTGAAGAAGAAAAGGTCACCCGCGCCCGCGACCTCGAAGTGGTGGACCGCGAGAAAGAAGTGGCCCTGCAAAAGATCGACAAGGAACGCGCGCTGGAAGTGCAGAAGAAAGCCATTGCCGACGTGATACGCGAGCGCATCGTGGTGGACCGCACCGTGGCCGAACAGGAAGAGGCCATCAAAGAGTTGCGTATGGTGTCTGAAGCCGAGCGCAACAAAAAATCCACCATCATCCTGGCCGAGGGTGAGGCCGAGCAAAAGATGATCACCGAAGTGAAGGCTGCCGAAGCACAGGAGCGCCGCGCACGCCACAAGGCCACAGAAGACATCACCCTGGCTGACGCCCACCTTAAGGTGTCCGAGAAAAACGCGGAATCCAAGAAACGCGAAGCCGAAGGCATGGAGGCCCTCAGCGCTGCGCCCGGCCTGGCCGCCGCGCGGGTGATGACCGTCACCGCCGACGCCAAGCAGAAGCAAGGCATGGCCGAAGCCCAGGTCATAGAGGCTACTTCGCTGGCCGAGGCCAATGGCATGAAGGCCAAGTTTGACGCCGAAGCACAAGGCAAGGAGAAGCTAGGCCTTGCCGAGGTGCAGGTGCGCACCGCCGGTGCCGAAGCCACGATCAAAGTGGGCGATGCCGATGCGCAGACCGTGCAAGCCCGCTTCTCCGCCGAGGCCAAGGGCCTGCGCGAGAAGTTCGAAGCCATGAAGGCCATGAGCCCCGAAACGCGGGACCATGAAGAATTCCGCATGCGCCTGGAAATGCTGCACACCGAAACCCTGAAGGGCATCGAGGCGCAAATGGCGATTGCCAAAGAACAGGCCGAGGTGCTGGGCAAAGCTCTGGCCAATGCCAAGATCGAAATGGTCGGCGGCGACGGCAGCTACTTTGAAAGCTTCGTCAGTGCCTTAGCGGTCGGCAAGGGCATAGACGGCGCCATCGCCAAGAGCGACACGCTGAAGATCGCTTTGAAGGACCACCTGAATGGTGACCGCAATATGGTTGACGACGTGGGCCGCCTGGTGGGCGCGCTGGGCGATTCATCCAGCGAACTGAAGGACCTGGCGATTGCCTCCTTGCTGTCCAAGACTGGCAAGGATGGCAAAGGCTGCAACAAAGCCGTTTGATGCAGAAAGCCCCTCAATGAACAAAACTCTGCACTGCAGCTGTGCTGCACATACCGAACTCAAACCCTTTGAACTCGCCCCCGGCCTCACAGGGCTGCACTGCACAAGTTGCGACGGCCACATGCTGATGCTGGAAGACTACCGCGCGTGGCGCAGCACGGCGCCTACGCAGCCCGCCACGGCAACCATTGCTACTGCCGAAGACAACAGCGCACGCCATTGCCCAGCATGCACCCGTTTGATGCAGCGCTACCGCGTGGGCAGCACGCCCGACTTTCGGGTGGACCGATGCGCACCGTGCCAGGCTGTCTGGTTTGCAGGCGGCGAATGGCAGGCCCTGTTGGCATCGGGCATGGGCACACGCCTGGATGAAATTTTGACGGACGCATGGCAACGCCAAGTGCAAGCCGAAGAGCTGCGCCAGGGCCGCGAAGCCGCGTTGCGCCAGCGCCATGGGGCGGCCACCATGGATGAGCTGGCACGTATTCGGCAGTGGTTACATGCGCAACCTGAACGCGATGAATTGCTAGCGCTGTTACGCGCAGACTGGTAAGCGGCGCCATGGAATCCGCTGACGCCAGCCCCGCAGCCACTGAGCAGACCGAAAACCTGGTAGCCGGCAGCGGCAGCTACGAGCTGCTGAAGAAACGCCTGAGTGCACACGGCGAGGCGCTGCGCGACAAGGCGCAGGCGCTGAACGCGGCACGCGTGGCCGAGTTCGGCAAGTCCGAACAATCGCTGGTACTGCGCACCCGTGCCCGCACGGAAAACAACTGCGTGGCGCGCGACATTGTGCGTATTGGTGACCAACTGCTGTTCGGCTACAACGTTTTCATCGGTCTGCGCAAGGAGACCAGCGTCAGCGATGTGTTTGGCCTGTACCGGCTGGCCGCGCACGATGGTGAACCCGAGCTGGAGGCCCTGCCGCTTGCAGGTAGCTTTCTGGAAGACACACGTTTTGCGTCCGACTTCAAAGAGCTCTACGCCTACTACAAACAAGCCCAGCTGCTGCAACTGCGCGTAACACAGGGCAAGCTGCTGGCCTCGTTCCAGATCGGGCAGCAGGTGCAAGACGTGCGTGTGTTCCGCTGGCAATTGGCCGCGGACGGCTCCATCCAGTATGTGGACAACCGCGGCGAGCGCGACATTGCGCTGCCACCCAGCCACGACTTTGAGTGGACCCCCACAACGCGCGAAGACCACGTAGAGGGCCGCCACCCGCACATCAGCATCCTGGACACCGTGTTTGTGGAAACCGTGGGCGGCGACCTGACGGTCAAGATCGAGAACAACACCGAAAGCGGCCTGGGCATCTACAGCGAGCCAGTGGAGGACAAAAACCAATCGCTGACCGACGCCGAAGTGGCCTACGCCAAGCTGGGCCAGTTGATACTGCTGCGCATACGCCCCTACCGCGAGCAGACCACACGTTACCTGGTGTTCAACCAGCGTACGCAGCAGGTGGCGCGCATCGACGCGCTGGGCCTGTCGTGTGTGCAGTTGCCCGAGGACCACGGTATCGTGTTCCCAGGCGGTTACTACCTGCAGTCGGGCGAATTCAAGCACTTTGAAATGCCGGCCGACGTCGGCAGCAGCCTGCGCTTCAAACGCATGATGCGCTCGCCGAATGGCGAGGATGTGTTGTATGTGTTCTACCAAGCGGTCAGCGGCCACTATGCACTGTTCACCTATAACCTGATCGACAAGAGCCTGGCCGCGCCCATCGTGGCCAATGGCTACGCGCTGTATGCCGATGGCAAGGTGCTGGTGTTCCAGGTGGGGCCTGGTGAGCCCACCCGGGTGCACCCCATGCAGCTGTGGCAAACACCGTTTTCCAGTGACGAACACGCGGGTGCCGCAACGTTGGGCACCGGCTTCTTTGGCCGCATCGGCAACGCAGACTTGGTGCGGGGCGTGGCCGACCTGATGGGCATTGCACGCGCCGTGCAAGAGCAGGCGCCCACGCGCGCCGCGTATGACGACCTGATACGCCAGTGCGCCCGCGTGATAGACGCCTACTTCTGGCTGGCCGACCCCGAGGCTGGCGCTGCGCTGCAGGACCTGCAACGCATCAGTGAGGCAGCCCGCACCACGCTGGCCGAGTTTGAAAAGGTAGAGCAGATCCGCCGCGAAACCGCACGCGCGTTGGACGAGGCACAGACCAAGCAAAAGACACTGTTGGTCGACATTGCCAGCACTTTGTGGCGCAAGCCCGAGGACTTTATCCACGCCCTGGGCCGGTTGCGCGAGCGCCGTGGCCACCTGGAGACACTGAAGGAATTACGCTACACCGACCTGCCCCGCATCGAAGCCATGCACACCGAACTGGTGGCCGAGCAACAGCGCGTGGGCGAGCGGGCCATGGTTTTCCTGGCCGATGAGGGGGCCTTTGCCAGCCACCGCCAAAGCCTGACCAAGCTGAGCGCAGATCTGGTGCAAGCATCCACCAGCCAAGGCCTGCAAATCATTCTGGACGGCCTGGACGAGACGGCCGCCGGGCTGGACTTGTTGACCGAACAGCTGGGCGGCCTGCCCGGTGGCGATGCAGTGCAACGCACCACCATTTTGGAGCGCATCTCCGCGCTGTACACCGACATCAACCGCCTGCGCGCGGATGCCCGCAGCCGGCGCAAGGCGCTGGGCTCGCATGAGGCGGCGGCGGAATTTTTGGCGCAATTCAAGCTGTTTGGCCAGGCGGTGGAAAACGCGCTGGACTTTGCCGACAGCCCCGAGAAATGCGACGAGGCCTTAACCCGCCTGCTGGCCCAACTGGAAGAACTGGAAGGCCGTTTTGCCGAGCAAGAAAACTTCTTGGCCGACATCGCCACCAAACGCGAGTCCGTCTACGAAGCCCTGACCGCGCGCAAACAAACGCTGACCCAGGCCCGTCAGCAGCGCGTGCAAAGCCTGGTGGCAGCGGCCGGCCGTATTCTGGACGGCACACAGCGCCGCGTGGCGCAACTGGCCAGCCTGGAAGAGGTGCACAGTTATTTTGCTGCCGACATGCTGATCACCAAGCTGCGCAAGCTAATTCAAGACATGCGTGCGCTGGGCGCGCAGGTGGCGGCCGACGACATCGAGACCCGGCTCAAGACCAGCCGCGACCAGGCCCTGCGTGGCGTGCGCGACCAGCGTGAACTGGTGACCGAGGGCGGCAACAACCTGCGCCTGGGCCAACACGTTTTCACGATCAGCCGCCATCCGCTGGAGCTGACCCTGGTGCCCAACGGCGACGGCCTGGCCTACCACCTGACCGGCACCGACTATTTGGTGCCTGTCCATGACGCTGCGCTGGACGCCTACAAACCCTATTGGCAACAGGCCCTGCCGTCCGAGACCACCGCCATCAGCCGTGCCGAATACTTGGCCGGTTGCCTGCTGGACGCCACGCTGCAAGCCACCACACCACTGCCCTGGGCACGTATCTCCGAGTTGATTGCGCTAGGCCCAGACGGCCACGCCGCGCTGCTGGACCATGTGCGGCAGTTCGCCGCCGAGCGTTACCAAGACGGCTACGAAAAGGGTGTGCACGACGAGGACGCCACACGCATCTTCAGCGCACTGGCCGCCATGCAGGACGCAGCCGGTCTGCTGGCCTGGGGCCCGACCGAACGGGCATTGGCCCTGCTGTTTTGGCATGACGGCCGCTCTGGCACTGAGCGCGAATCCCTGCACCGCCGCGCGCGCTCTGCATTGCAAGTGCAGCAACTGTTTGGAGCCCGCGACAGCCTGGTGTTGCTTGAGCAGGAATCCGCCCAGGCCTTGGCCGTGTTTGCCAAAGCTGTGGGCTTTGAACTCCCGGCGTCTACTGACGGAACAGATGAAGCCGAACGCATGGCATCCCTGTGCACACAAGCCGCGGCTTACCTGGTGCGCGAAGTGGCCAACGAGAGTGGCGCCGAGGTATGGGTCATCAGCGGTGCGGGCGAAGACCTGGCCGCAGCCTTGCAGCGTGAGCTGGAGCGTGGTGGCCAATGGCCCGACTGGCAACGCAGCCTGGAAGCATCCGCACCGGCCGAGCGTTGGGAGCAAGCGCGCAGTTGGGTCAAGGCATTTGCCAGCACACAAGACGCAGCGACGCATGCCTGGGTGGACGATGCGGCCAGCCTGTTGGCGGTGCCGGTGCAGCGCCGGCGTGTGAATGCATCGTTGGACACCATGCTGGACGGACTGCGCGGCGAACATACGCGGGTGGACAACGGCCGCATGGCGTTGAACCTGAACGACTTCTGGCGCCGCTTTACTTTCCACCGCGACCGCGTGGTGCCCGGCTTCCAGGCGCTGCAAAAGCTGCACCATAGCCTGCTGAGCACGGAGAAGGCCCGGCTCAGCCTGGCCCAGTTCCAGGCCAAGCCTTTGCCGACATTTGTGCGCAACCGCCTGATCGACGAGGTCTACCTGCCGCTGATTGGCGACAACCTGGCCAAACAAATCGGCACCACCGGCGTGGGCAGCCGCACCGACCGCATGGGCCTGCTGCTGCTGATCTCGCCACCGGGGTATGGCAAGACCACGCTGATGGAATACGTGGCCGACCGCCTGGGCCTGGTGTTTGTGCGCATCAACTGCCCGGCGCTGGGTCATGATGTGACCGCGCTGGACCCGGCATCGGCCGCCAACAGCGCCGCGCGCCAGGAGCTGGAAAAGCTCAACCTGGGCCTGGCCATGGGCAGCAATGTGATGCTGTACCTGGACGACATCCAACACACCAGCGCAGAGTTTCTGCAAAAGTTTATCGGCCTGGCCGACGGCACGCGCCGCATCGAAGGCATGTGGCAGGGCCAGGCCCGCAGCTACGACATGCGTGGCAAACGTTTTGCGATTGCGATGGCCGGCAACCCCTACACTGAGTCGGGCGAAGTCTTCAAGATCCCCGACATGCTGGCCAACCGTGCCGACATCTACAACCTGGGCGACGTGCTGGCCGGGCGCGAGGCCTTGTTTGCGCTGTCCTACATCGAGAACAGCCTGACCAGCAACCCGGCACTGGCACCGCTGTCGTCGCGCGACCCGAAGGATGTGCAACTGCTGGTGCGTATGGCGCTGGGTGAAGAGGTTGCCAGCGGCGACTTTGCACACGCCTACAGCAGCGCCGAACTGGATGAACTGACGGAGCTGTTAAAGCGCCTGTTCCGTGCGCGCGACCTGCTGCTGAAGGTCAACGGGGCTTACATAGCATCGGCCGCGCAACGCGACAGCTACCGCACCGAGCCACCCTTCAAGCTGCAGGGCAGCTACCGCAACATGACCAAGCTGGCAGGCAAGATCACGCCGCTGATGCACGACGACGAACTGAACGCCCTGCTGCGCGACCACTACCGCGGTGAGGCACAAACGCTGACCACCGGCGCGCAAGAAAATCTGCTGAAGCTGGCGCAACTGATGGGCAGCGCCACGGCCGAAGAGACTGCGCGCTGGCAATCCATCTGCGGCGACTTTCTGCGCCAGCGCAAGGCTGGTGGTGAAGACGCCGATGGCTCCACCCGCATTGCCAATGCATTGCTGGACGTGAGCCGCGCGGTGGATGACCTGAAACCCGAGGCAGCAACCGGTGACAGCGAAGGCAAACAAATGGCCGAAGCCGTGCTGCAACTGGCCGTGACCTACCGCAAGGTCATCATGCCGCTGATCGCCGCCACAGAAAAGCGTATGGACCTGGACCACAGCATCAGCAAACGGCTGGAACAACTGGTAACCAAGTCGGGCGAACAGCGTGCCCCACGTAGCACCTCTGGCAGCACGCCTAGTGGCAGCAGCAAAAAGACGGAGGGATAGCGTGATGGCAACATCCACTACACCCGCCGTGGCCGCTGCAGACATTGGAAACCTGTTGGGCCAGTTGGACGCCTCTCTGACCGACCTGCGCCTGGACGACGACGAAAAACACAGCCTGGCCCAAACCCTGCGCCAGGCCCAGCCACCGGAAGACGGTTTTAGACAACTGCGCAACCACGCCTTCACACTGGCGCGCAACCGTCTGACGGCGCAACAACCGCAAGACCCCATGTCCATGCTGCGCTGGCTGGAAGCCGTGGTGCGTGCGCTGGACGTGGCCCGCGCACCCGCCCAGGCCACACGCTCCAACGCCTGCTTTAGCCCCGGCGAAGCTTGCCTGAACACCATCGTCCAACACTTTCGCAGCGCCCGCCGTAGTGTTGACTTCTGCGTCTTTACTCTTTCCGACGACCGCATCGCCCAGGAAGTGCTGGCCGCACATACACGCGGCGTGGCCTTGCGCTTTATCACGGACAACGACAAGGAGACTGATTCGGGCAGCGATGTGACGCGGCTGCGCGCAGCCGGTGTGCCCACCGCAGTCGACCGCACCGAAGCGCACATGCACCACAAGTTTGCGATCTTTGATGGGCAGTGGTTGCTGAACGGCAGCTACAACTGGACGCGTAGTGCTTGTTCGCACAATGAAGAGAATTTGGTGGCGACGAATGACTCTGCGTTGGTGCGGCAGTTTCAGGGGGCGTTTGATCACTTGTGGGGGCAATTGGGCGATTGATGCGTTGCGCGCGAGCCGTGGTCTGTGGCGGTAGAAGTTGGGGCGGTGGCCCCCGCCTCATACTGTCACAGGCCCAGAAATCGGCGGGGACCGCCGCCCCAAACTCTGCTGGCGAAACTGTTGGGTGCGTTATTGGTTTTTGGATTGCCAGAACCATGGACCACGTGCCCGCATAGCAGCAAGAAGACGTAGGGCTAAAGATGGTCACGACAGACGGAACCGCGGCATATCTCGTCGGGGAGAATTCACTATGGAAAACTGGTCACAAGTCCTGCTTTTTGTGATTGCAGGGCTTATTGGAATGTTCACTGGGAACGCATTGATTGCAGGCCTTTTTGTCGGCTTGCTAGTTAGTTGGAAACTGTGGCTGGGGTCATTCATCTCATGGTCCAATTTCCAGGGAATGGTTTTATGGGCTCTCGGTTTTTTCTCAATGTTTTTCATGGGCGGCTTCATCGCTGGTTTTGTTGGAGCAGGGTCGGCCTCAATGTTGAGTTTTCCCCAGTGGAATGATTCCGTTGGCTTGGTTTCAATCACTCTCATTGGCCTGCATTTTTTGGCCCCCATCGCGATCGAAAGGAAGATAAAAAGAGAAGGAGAGCTCGTCACCGAGTTTGTCAACAGCAATGAAGGTGTCAAAACGGCCGTGGGCGACGTACTTGGGGCTTCTCACGTCAAGGAGCAAAGATCGAGATGGGCTCTTATGCCAAGCGGCTACAAGGTGTCTATTGGTGGCGCGAATCGCGTGGCTGTAATGGTCACTGCGTCGAGATCACTGTGGTCTCCAGTATTTTTCACTCTGGTCAGCATCACTCTCGACGAAAGGAAATAGACAATGCAGCGCAAAGCTAAGTTGGGTGGCGTAGTCCGGGGTCCAAGTCGTCTGCGCTAGCGGGAAGTCCTTCCACTTAAGTGAAGCCTATGGAAACCGAGCTAACCCAGGCGACTGTTCACAGTGTTGTCCGGTTGACGGGATTTACCAAAGTAAGTAGGCGCCATCAGTGACGATCTCTCCAGATTCAAGAGGCTGGTATGCGCTGGAGCGGTATTTAAAACCTTTTTAGGCACAACCCTCCCTCACACCCCAGCACTGATGTTCTGGCACAGAATAGAATTCGCCGCCACAACACCCAGATGCATAGCTTAACCAATTCGGTTTACCCTATGTTTTATTGCATAAGCAGCACCTTCCCTCCAAATCCGATGCCCGATACCCAAGTCACTCCGCACCCACTTTCCACGGGACACACCATTCGTCGCCAACTCTATCTTGCAAGTATGTTGCTGTGTCTGTCCCTAACCGCTATGGCCCAGGCCACACCAGACGACAGCAAATACCGCGCCCTACTCGACCCCTCGCCCAAAGTGCGTGAGGAAGCGCTGTTCAAGCAGCGCATTCCCCTTGATGTGCTGGAGCGCCATGCGGAGAAACTCTCGGGCGATAGGTCGCACCTGGTGCGCATGCGGGTAGCCCAGGTGACGCGCAATCCGGGCGTACTGTCCAAGCTGGCGAGCGACCCACAGGAGTCCGTGCGTGAACAAGTCGCCCGCAACATTGCTACGCCACCGAGCGTGTTGATCGCCATGGCAAAGACGCTAGCCGATACCGCCGAGGAGCGCACCATGGGGATGAACAAGCGTGAGTCATTTGCCTCGTTTTCGCTGATGGCAAACCCCAACCTGCCGCCACAGGCGTTCACGTCCATTGCGAGCTTTATCCCCACGACCTATCGCATGGAAGAGCACCGCAACCTGCCGTTGGACATCTTTTTGAAGTACCAGATGGCAGATGACCCGTGGGATAAGGGCTCCCCAGAGTACAACGACATGCAGCGCGTCAAAACGCTGTTGGCCAAGCCGATTGAGATGCTGACAGCAATGGCAAAGAGTGTGCGGTCAGACTTCGTTCAGATGGCGGCAATGAACGCCCAGACACCACCCGACGTGTTGGTAGCGGTTCTGGACCATGCCCAAAAAGAGGACTGGGATACGCCAGCCGAGGCAGTCGCCAGGAACGCGCAATTGGGGTCAGACCATCCAGCCATCACCAAACTGCTGGCGCGCCTGGAAAAGCACAAAAGTGATGACGTGCGAGCGGCGCTGTATGCCAACCCCAACACGCCGGTTGAGGTTCTGCGCAGCGGTGTGAACTCCAAAAGAGAAGGCGACAAAGAAGCCGCCAGCCTCACACTGTGGTTGATGCATGGCGTCACCACACCCTAATTACCGGGAATTGCTATTGTTTTTGTAGCTATATCGTAATATTTCACAGGGGCTAGAGGCACTTTTTACTTACTTGCACCTGGCTAACCGTGTTCTTCCAGCACAAACCCCACCCCATACACCGACCGTATCCACTCGTGGTCCGGGTCTATGGCGGCGCATTTGCGGCGCAAGTTTTTGATGTGGCTGTCCACCGCGCGCTCGTTGGCGTCCAGGTCGTCGCTATAGACGCTGTCTAGCAACTGGCTGCGGGCGAACACGCGGCCGGGTGATGCGGCCAAGGTACGCAGCAACTCAAACTCTTTGGCGGTCAGTTGCAAAGGCTGCCCAAGCAAAGTGGCGCTGCGGTTGCCGCGGTCCAACAGCAGTGCGCGGGGCGCGGCATGGGCCGACATGGGCTGTGTTGAGCGGCGCAACACAGTGTGCACGCGGGCCATGACTTCGCGTGGTGAGAACGGCTTGCAGATGTAGTCGTCCGCTCCCAGGTCGAGGCCCAGCAGGCGGTCGATCTCTTCTACGCGCGCGGTCAGCATGATGATGGGCACTTGGGAATGCTGGCGCACGGCCTGCAACACACCCATGCCATCGCGGCCGGGCAACATCACATCCAGCAACACCAAGGCAGGTGGCTGGCGCAGTATGGTGTCAAGCGCCGCGTTGCCGTTGTCCACATGCTGCGGTGCATAACCCTCGTGGCGCAAATAGTCGACCAGCACCGATGCGATGTCGGGCTCGTCTTCCACGACCAGGATGGTTTGTGGTGGCTGTGTGCTCATGACAGTGGCAACAGCACGTTGATGCGCAGGCCGCCCAACGGCGACAACTCGGCCGAGATGCTGCCGCCATGGGCCTGCACCATCGCTTGGCAAATGGCCAGCCCCAGGCCAGAGCCACCGTGTTTGCGGTCCCGTGAGCTCTCGCCCCGGTACAGGCGCTCAAACAGGCGCGGCAGGTCGGCGGCCGATGGCGCGGGAGCGGAGTCGTCAAAGCGGATCAGCAACCACTTTGGCTGTGCCGGTGGGGCGGGTTGCAGGCCAGCGTCGATCTGCACCAAGCCACCCTGCTGCGTGTACTGCAAGCTGTTTTCCAGAAGGTTGACAAAAACCTGGTGCAGGCGGGCAGGATCGGCCTGCATCGTCCAGTGGGGATGTTCATGGGCCAGTCGGGTCAGCGGCGCAAGATCCAGTGACAGGCCGGCTTGTGCAAAGCGGCTTTCCATCAGCTTGCAGGCCTCCAGCACGCTATCCAAAGGGCGCACGCCATCCCGCAACTGCACGGTGGGCGATGGGCCGTTGTTGTTGCTGTCGCTCATGCTGGCACGCAGGTCTTCCACCAGTTGTCCCAGGCGCACCACTTGGCGGTGCAGGCGTTCCGCGGTGGGCGGGGTGAAGGGGCGCACTCCGTCTTGCACGGCCTCGATCTCGGCGCGCATGGCCGCAAGCGGTGTGCGCAACTCGTGCGCCACATCGGCCAGCCAGCGCTGGTGTTGTTCCTGGGTGTCGTAGAGTTGCTGGGCCATGGCGTTGAAGCTGCGCGACAGAGTGGCCAGCTCATCGTTTCCTTGCACGGGCACTCGCGTTTCCAAGCGGCCGTGGGCCACAGACTTGGCACCATCCATCAACGCGCGAATGGGGGCCAGCCAGCGCCGGGTGAGCTGCCAGGAGATCAGCAGTGCCAAGACCAAGCCAACTAGACCGGACACCACGACAAACGTGGACTGCTGCGCGATGAAGGCCCTGCCCGCATCGGTCTGGGTGCTGGGCAGTGGCGCAATGGCCAGATAGGCAACTATGGCTTGGCCGTGCAACAGGGGCCGCTTGGCAGCGCTGATGCCGTCAATGGCGTTGCCCGCCAGATGCTGCAGCGTTTGC
This sequence comes from Rhodoferax sp., assembly GCA_043738115.1. Classification (GTDB taxonomy): domain Bacteria; phylum Pseudomonadota; class Gammaproteobacteria; order Burkholderiales; family Burkholderiaceae_C; genus Allorhodoferax. The sequence goes on from JAYSZJ010000116.1 coordinate 15,521, forward strand.
GGGTCCAACAAGGCCATGCGGGCATAGACCGAATCTCCACGGGCTCGGGGGTCGTTGGGAACGTCCGGCGGTGGTGGGGGCGCATGGCGTAGCGGCAGCAGATCCAGCTGTGCCTGCACACCACCGGGGCCAGGGCCAGGGCCGGGTCCGTGGTCGCGTGGTGGCCCGGGCGGTCCAGGGGGTGGGCCGGGTGGCTGCGCGCGTTCGCCCGGCATTTGCAGCCGGAACCATGCCTGTGGGTCTTGCGCCAGAAACTGCCAGCTGCCGTCTTTGGCATAAGCCTGCTCCAACCGGGTGGCCAACCAGTCCATGCGCGAGAGTTCGATCTCTGCTACATAGTCTCCCAAGCTGCGCTGCAGGCCCAGCCGTGACAGGCCCACAAAGACCAGCAGCAGGGCCATCAGCAGGCAGGCCAAGGCCAGGAACACCTTGCGCGCCAGCGTGGGCTGCGGCAACCAAGTTCGGCGTGTGGGCGCAGCGTCTGCAATTGGGGAAGGTGGCATGGCCCCTAATGGTAAGACAGGCTCAAACGGAGATACCCACCTGTAGGGCGGCCACATAGCCTGCGGTGGTATCCCCAGTTACCGTAGCCAATTGCGTGCTGTAGCCATCACTAAAGACGTTGTCACTGGCAAAACTGATGGCGGCAAAGTTGCGGATGCTGGCACTGTAACCGCTGGTGGCATAGACCGCATCACTCACCGCATTGGGAAAGGCGATCTGTGAGGTGCGCACCTGGTCGCTGGCCGGGTTGGTTGTGGCAGCAGCCACACTGGCATAAACCTCAAAGTGCATGTGCGGCATGCGCCCGGCATAACAACCCGGGAAGATGGTGGTAAACGTGACCTGGCCGTTGGCGTCGGTGACCTGCACACCGCGCAAATAGTTTTCGTTGGTCACCCCCGTGGAGTACATCGAATACAGACCCACACGGTCGCAGTGCCACAGGTAGATAGCGTAGCCCGCCAGCGGGGCGCAGCTGTTTTTGGTATTCACCAGGGTCAGCGTCACGGTCAGCAACACACCGTCAGCGGTGTTGCTGCTGGTGACGATGCTGGAGCGGATATCGCGCCGCACAATGCCTGACAGCAGCAATGCGTTTGCAACGCCGCTGCCGTTGCTATTGGAGCCGTCACCGGGGTAGGGGCCAGCAGTCTCGTTCGGTACCACCGAGCAGGTGCCGCCGCTGGTTGTAGTTGTCGTAGTGCCGGTAGTGGTCGTGCTGGCTGCCGTGACGTCTTCTCCACCACCGCAGGCCATGAGAGCCAGCGGCGCGACAGCACCCACGCCCAGCCAGCGCAGGGCTTGGCGGCGGTCAGACAATTTTGCGATCCAGGTGTCCAGGTCTTTGGCCAGACTGGGGTCATGGGAATGGGATGTGTTGGGCATTGCAAACTCCTTGGGTTGGGTATGGCCGCAGTGTGCAAGGCAATGTGGGAGAAATCTGGGAGAGCACAACGCCCGCAGTGGCCGGGCTTGCGCCTGATTTGAAAAAGCCGCCCCTCCCACCCATACTTGCAACACCGCAGCGAACCACTGCAAACGGTGAAGGAGAGCACCATGTTCAAGCACATACTGATACCAACGGACGGATCGGAACTGTCCAACATGGCCATCACACAGGGCGTGAAATTTGCGAAGGAAATCAATGCAAGGGTCACCGGCATAACTGTCACCATGCCGTTTCACTTCTTTGCGCTGGAGGCCACGATGCTGGTCGACTCCATGGACCTGTATACCGCAGACACCAAGGCCATGGCGACACGCAACCTCAAGGTCCTGCATGACACGGCGCACGCCGCGGGGGTGGAATGCGCTACCGTGCACAGCGTCAGCGAACACCCCTACGAAGCCATTGTGCGAACCGCGCTCGACGAGGGCTGTGACGTGATCTTCATGGCGTCACACGGACGCCGCGGCATACAGGCGTTGATCATGGGTGGAGAGACCCACAAGGTGCTGACCCACACCAAGATACCGGTGCTGGTGTTCCGCTAGGCCAGCTTAGCCAGGCCCCTTAACCAAAGAGCTGCATCAGGTCTATGGTTGAAGTGCGCCCGACAGAACTGGCGTTGGCATCCAGCCATTGGCGCGCGCGTTGTTGGCCCTGCGCTTTGAGCAGATCCAAAAACGGACCATGTGCCAGCAAGCGGGTTTCGCCGCGCTGCAGCAGCGGCAATTGGCTGGAATCAACCATGTGAAAACGCATGGCCTGCAGGCGCCGCTCCCAGCGACCCCAGGTCATCCAACTGCTGCGGGCATAGGCCGCTGCCTGCGCAAACATGTGCATCTCGCGCATGAAGTGGGTGCTGAAGGTCAACTCCGCGATGCGCGCTTCGATCTCCTGCACGCTGTGGGGTGTGCTGGCGTGTTGGAGCGGGCTCAGCAGCACCAGCAACACGTCAGATGTTTGGCAGCCATACAACAACGGAAAAACCGCCGGGTTGGCACTGTAACCGCCGTCCCAATACGGCTCGCTGTCGATCAACACCGGGTGGTGTATCTTGGGCAGGCAGGCCGAGGCCAGCAGCATGTCCACCGTCAGTTCGGTCTCGCGGAAGATGCGCAGCTTACCGGTATTGGCCTGTGTGGCGGCAATGAACAGTTTGAAGGGGCTGCTGTGGCGCAGGCGTTCAAAGTCAATCTGGCGCTCCAGCATGTCGCGCAGTGGGTTCAGCGCAAACGGATTGAGCTGTGACGGCGAGAAGTGCCCGGCCCAGTTGGCCACCATGCGCGTCGTCGGGGACAGGCTGGTGGCGTCCCCCTCGCCCCGAGTCATGTTGTGCCACGGCATCTGCTGCCCAACCTCGGTCCAGAAATCTGCCAGGCCCTGGCGCGCACCGTCGCGCCCACCCAGCATCCAGCCATGCGCAAAGGCCACCGCATTCATGGCCCCGGCACTGCTGCCGCTCAGGCCTTCAAACGCCAGGTTCGGATGGTCCAACAGAGCATCCAGCACACCCCAGGTAAATGCACCGTGCGCGCCACCGCCTTGCAGCGCGAGATTCAGGGTTGGAGGGGGCGCACGGCCCAGGCGTGAGAACCACGCTGGACGAAGCTGCGCAAAAAGGCCTGGGCTGGGGCTTGCCGATGAACTGTCTTGCACACGAACTCCTTTGCGGCACACCGGGGCGCGGCCTGGGGCCCCCAGTATCACCGTACCGGCTTAGGTGTAGGGTTTTGCGCTGCGTCCTGGAAAAACTGCACCCGCTGCGCGTCCGCAGGATGCGAAGCAAATGCAATGCCAAGCCATGAAAAGGCATCGCCATCCGTCTTGGCATCCGTTGTGCCTTTGGGCTCGCTGTGCACTGGTTCACTTGGCGCTTTAGACGCGTCCTGATTGCCGGTTTTTAACTTGTCGCGCACCTCTTGCTCCTTGCGCTCACGCCACGCACCCAGCTTGTCAAACATGGTCACCATGACGGTGGGCGACAGGCTCGCATGGCGCAACACATCCACGGCAAAAGCATCGGCTTCCTGCTCGGCCTGGCGGGAATAGCTGGCCTGGCCCATCAGCACCGGCACACTGGCCAGCAGGCTGCTGAAGTCGCCCAGCACCGTGCTGGCAATGGCGCCCAGCGCGGTCACCTGCACCAGCATGCTCATGCCATGGCGGTGCTGCACATGGCCCAACTCATGCGCCAGCACGCCGACCAACACGTCCACATTGCCGTCAACCATTTCCACCATGTCGTCTGTCAGGATGATGGTGCCGTTGGGCAAGGCCAGGGCGTTAGGCCCCATCTTGCTGGCGCGCAGCAGCAGCTGCCACTGCGGTACAGAGTCTGCAGGCATGCCGGCCACGGCCTTTGTCAGTGCATCACGCAACTGTTGCGCGCGGTGTGCTGGCAAGGCGCTGGGTTTCATCAACTGCTCATCGACCGCCGCCTGGGCGTAGTCACCAATGGCAGTGTCTACCGTGCGGGGGATCAACGCTACAACGGCGCGCGCTGCAACAGGTACGCCCCACTGTTGCAGGGCAACGATGAGTGTGACCAGCAACAACATACTCAGCACCACACCACGCCAGCTCTGTTGCAAACGCACGATCAGCGAATCGCTCAGACCGGCGGCGTGGCTCCAGGCATCCCATGCGGCGCTGTCCGCCGACTGAACCGAACCCCCACCGTCCAGGTGTGCAATCCGTATGCCATGGCGGGTGCGCTCGGGCCACTGCAGACTGCGCAGCGCCACCGTGCGGTCTATGCCATCACCGACGATGCGCAGTTCGATGCCGTCCAGGTGCAACTGCACCGCATGGCCCTTGCCATGCTGGCCATCAAAATACAGGCCGGGCAGTACGGCCGGCGCAGCGAGCATGGATGCCATCAAAACCCGATGTCGAGACCGAAGAGGTCCCCAGCGGCGTCGCCAGCCGCTTCGCCTTCATGGCTGCGTGCATGACTGACCAGTGCATCCAGGCTGATCTGGCTCTCAATACCCATGGCCTCCAGTTGCAACCGCGCGCGGGCGATGGCCGCAAATGGCCAGTACAAGCCCAAAGTGAAGACCACCAAAAACCAGTTCTTGATCGACAGCCAGACCATCGCGCGCGCCTTCAGCCTGCTGTGGATACGGATGTCTTCAGACTGGGTCTGGTTCCACACCAGGTTTTGCAGGCGGGTTACGACATAGGGCTTGATCAATGACACGAACAACAACGTCAACGCGATGAACCCAATCACCGCGGCCACCATGAGCCAAACCGATTTGGTGTTCTCACCCTGCGCAAAGGGGTTGCCGGACAAACCCAGCACTGCTATGCCCACAAACATCGCAACGGCGACCACCACACCCAGCACCACCGAAATCGCCAGGTAGACGACCAGCACCTCGGCAAACAACTTGTAAAACATACCAACCGTCGCCTGGAAGCGCGTGTGCTGCGAAGCCAGCGCATAGTTGTTGTGCTGGTAGGCCTTCAGGCGCTGAAACAGCCATGGCGACACCAACAACAGGGCCACCATAACACTGCCCGTTACGTAGACATACCACAGCGGTGGCTGCTCCTGATCGGGCACAAAGGTGCCTGCAGCAAGCATGCACAAGGCCGGAACAAACAACGGGAGCATCGCAGCATAGGCGCCCCGCAGGTCACCGGTGAAACGAAAACGCAGGCCGCGCCAACTGGTGTTGGCAAGGCGAAACTGCATCGACGACTTCAGCAAGGCAGGCCAGATCAGCATCACCGCAATAAAGGCCACCAGCCCCGCCACCGCGTGGAAGTTGCCAGCCACGGAGTACAAGGCCAGCAGCACGCCGACCAACAGGTAACCCTTGAGCATTTTCTTGGGGTCGGCATGAAAGCCCAGCGGTTTGCCACCCACCAGTGTGTTGCCATGGAAGTAGCGCAGGCGCCGCACTTTGGCCCAGGGGTAATAAATGCCCAAGGTAACCAGCGTCAGCAACAGGTTGACGATCCAGATGCGGAAGTATTCACTTCCGGAGCCGGTGAAGGCTATCGCCAACGTATTGGCAGGCGCCGGCTGGGTGTCTGCAAAATCGCTCCTGTGCTGGGCGTCTTTCGCCAATGGAGGGTTAGCACCCATGTGCATGGGCAAGGTTAATTCCGTCATTTCTTATCTCTCCCTGATCGATTATTGGTTAAATGCTTCGCTTTTTATAGCGCGAAGTCTCTATTTCTCGGGGGCTACAGCCCAGTTTTAAATACTACCAGTCAATTGAAATGCCTTTTCGGGTTGATGGTGGAATTTGCGCAGGTTTATGGCCCAGTTGAATCACAAGCAATCTATCCAGATTTCAATTTGTCCGAGTTAGCCAAAAAGCTTACTTTCTCAACCGCGCCTTGATCTGCGCGTCTGCATGCCCTTGCTCGGCAGCTTTGCGGTACCACGCTGCAGCCTGCTTTGCGTCCTTGGGCAAGCCCCGGCCGTCGGCATACATCTGGGCTAGGGTGTACTGCGCATCGGCATCCCCCTGCTCGGCGGCTTTGCTGTACCACGTTGCGGCCAGCTGCTCACTTTTGGGAACGCCTCGGCCCTCGTCATACATCCAGCCCAGTCCGTACTGCGCCTCAGCACTCCCATGTTCTGCGGCTTTGCGGAACCACGCCACGGCTTGCTTGTCATCGTTGGACACGCCTCGGCCGTCGCGATACATCACGCCCAGGTTGTACTGCCCATCGGCATCCGCCTGTTCGGCGGCTTTGCGGTACCACGCTTCGGCAAGCTTGTCGTCCTTGGGCACGCCTAGGCCGTTGCCATACATCCAGCCCAGGTTGTTTTGCGCGATGGCATCCCCCTGCTCGGCGGCTTTGCGATACCACGCTACCGCTTGCTTTTCGTCCTTGGGCAGGCCTTGTCCATTGGCATACATCAGGCCCAGGTTGACCTGCGCCATGGCATCCCCCTGCTCGGCCGCTTTGCGGTACCACACCGCAGCTTGCTTTTCGTCCTTTGGTAGGCCACGGCCGTCCGCATACATCCGAGCCAGGCTGTACTGCGCATCGGCATCACCCTGATTGGCGGCCTTGCGATACCACTCCACGGCTTTCTGTTCGTTCCGGGGTACGCCATGGCCGTTGGCATACATATGGCCCAGGTTGTACTGCGCCTCGGCATCACCCTTCGTGGCCAGCTTTGTATACCCCGCAAAAGCCGTACGGTAATCCTTGCGCTCTCGGGCCGTAAACGGTTCCTCAACAGTTTTCGCCTGCACCGACAGCCACGCGCCAGTGGTTAACGCCAGTGCTAGCAACAAAGAGCGAAGCAAACTTTTCATGAACAATGATTTCGTGGGGTGAGTGCCATCAAAGTAATGGCCCAGCATCGATCCGGTGGGAAAGAGCCCCCCCTGATAGTTGAATTTTGGGCGGATTCTACCTGTCTCCTTCCAGCAAACCTGCTCGCTGCGCAGCTGTTGTCGCAACCTGGCTCGGCGACGCTGGCCCAAGAAGCAGAAATGAACAAGCCGTCGTCTTCAGCCCCAATTCGCGGCCATCGCCCGCACCGTGTTCAACACACGCTGCTTGCTAGCATCCACACGTTTGCCGCTGCGCCAGGCCACCATGACCTCCCATTCCCACAGCGGCAGGTCCTGCAAATCCAGCTTGACCAACTTGCCCTCACGTAATTCACGTTTGACGGCCACCTCGGGCATGAAGGTCAGAAAGCCGTGCTCCAGCGCCATCTCGCGTGCAGCGCTGGCCGGTTGTATGGTGTGGATGGGCCCGGGCACGGTGCGCAGGCCACGCAGCTGGTCGATCAGCTGGTAACACCCATCGCCCCAGGACTGTGGCGCCAGTTGTTCGTTGGCAATGGCGGCCAGCGACTGCGGTTTGGAACGCGCCAGCCGGTGGCTGCGATGCACCACGGCCACGATGCGTGAGCGCCAGATGCGCTCCATCTGGATGCCGGCCATGGGTGGGCACTTCAGCACAAAACCCAGATGCGACTTGCCGGTGAGCAGCTCTTCCATGATGGCGGGCGAGTGGTCGGTGCGACAGCGAATCTCCATTGGCGCCTGGGCCAACGCCACCAGGATCGGGCCAAACACCACCGATGCCAGAGACGGCAAACAGGCCAAGGTGACCAAGGGTAGCGGTGGTGTGTGTTGGATGGCTTTGCGCCCCTGCTCCAGTGCTGCAAGGGCTTCTTTGGCGGCGGGCAAAAACGCATCACACGCTGCAGTGGGTAAGGCGCCGCGGCGGTGGCGTTGGAACAAGGGCGTGCCGATATCCGCCTCCAGCAATCCCACGCGGTGGCTAACTTGGGGTTGCGACCAACCCCGGCGCGCAGCAGCTTGGCTGAAGCTGCCGCAGTCCACAATGTCCACCAGCAGCTGCAAATCTTCGACGCTAATAGACATAAGAAAAATCTATATCAAGTATTAGGAGTTAGCGACTTCCATAATAACTAACACGCGCCGAAAATTGGCTCCTTACACATAAGGACACCATGGCTGCACAACGCGCACGACGGCTGGGCCGACGCTTCATCATGCTCGACAACCTGCTGGTGGTGGTCGGATTCTTCTGCGTTTTCCCTCTGATCAGCCTGCATTTTGTGGACCAGATGGGTTGGGCAGCGGCGGCAGTAGGCTTGGCCCTGGGCCTGCGCCAACTGGTGCAACAAGGCTTGGGATTGGTGGGTGGTTCGCTGGCTGATCGTTTTGGCGCCAAGCCGCTGATCGTGGCCGGCATGTTGTTGCGGGCTGCGGGTTTTGCGGTGATGGCCGTAGCCCAGCACCCCGGTGTGCTGGTGTTCTCGTGCCTGCTGTCGGGCCTGGGCGGCATGTTGTTTGACCCGCCCCGCAGCGCCATGATCATCAAGCTGACCCACGCCCGTGAGCGCAGCCGCTTCTACAGCCTGCTAATGATGCAGGACAGCGCAGCGGCCATGGGTGGCGCACTGCTGGGCACCTGGCTGCTGGGTTTTGATTTCTTCTGGGTTGCCATGGGAGGCTGCGCTGTGTTTGTGCTGGCCGCCGTGGCCAATGCCGTGTGGCTGCCGGCCTACCGCGTAGCATCCGTGCGCGCGCACCCACTGGTTGCCATGCGCACCGTGCTCAGCGACAAGGCTTTTCTGGTGTTTGTGTTTACGCTGAGTGGCTACTACGCGCTGGGTGTGCAGATCATGCTGCTGATACCCGTGACCATCAAAGAACTGGCGGGCACGGCACAGGCCGTGAGCTGGATGTACGCGCTGGATGCGGTGTTGTCGCTGACCCTGCTTTACCCGCTGGCGCGTTGGGGAGAGCGCCATCTGCGGCTGGAGACCCGGGTGTTGGCGGGTGTCTTGATCATGTCCATCAGCATGGCCGCCATGGCATGGGTGCACAACATCCATGCTGCCTTTGTGATCCTGTCCATCTTCTTCATCGGTTCGCTGATTTCCGAGCCTGCACGCGAGGCCCTACTGGCCCGTTTTGCCAAACCGCAGGCGCGTGCCAGCTACATGGGCATGGGCCGCATCGGTCTGGCCATTGGTGGCCTGTTCGGCTACACCGGTGGCGGCGCGCTGCTGGACTTTGCCCGCGACCACAAGTTGCCGGCGCTGCCGTGGCTGAGCCTGGCCTGTGTGGGCTTGGTGACCTGGCTGGCGTTGCGCTGGCAGTTTTCGCCAGCGCGTGAACGGGCTGCGCTGCAGCTCAAGCCCGTTTGAAGCGGCTTAGCGGTTCATCCGAACCGGATGCATCGTGTCGATGAAAAACAGCAGGTCCCAGTTCACCCCCAGTTTGCCCTGCACACCAACTTCCGGCGGATGGGTAGCATATTCATAGGTGAACTGGGGCATGTCTACCGGCTGTTTTGGAGCCGCCATGCCGGCCAGTTTGTAGCCAGCCTTGGCTAGGCCAGCCTCCAGGCTGTTGGCCTGGGGTTGCGTGAGCTTCTGCGTCTTCATGTCCCCGAAATCCAGTACCTCACCACGGGCCGCGCTGAAGTGCACGACCTTGTAGGCTCCACCCCAATGCCGGTGCATGACTTCTCCCGCCTGCAAGTTGACGGGGCCGCGCTGAAAGCCCCGTGCCACGTGCACCGTGTGTGCCCACACCACCGTCTTCTTGCCACCAAACATCTTGTCGGCCAGCCAAATGGCATTGGCACCCATCTGGTTGTCACGCTGGTAGTCCTTGCCACCACTCCAGTACGTCGTCGCCTGGGCTTGGACGCTTTTGACAGCCTGGCACCACCATTGGGGGCCAAAGCGCCCGTGGTCTTTGCCCACGCACAGTTCCTTTTGCAGGGATTCGGACACGCGGTAAAAGGCAGCCTGGCTATCGGCGGCCGGAGCGTCACGCTTCTGGCTGAACAAGGGCTGGGCCAAGGCCACATAGTTTTGCCAGTCGGGTCCTTGGGCCAGTTTGGAGCCACGGCCCTGGAGAAACTGGGCCAAACCCGACAGGAGCGTATCCCCACTCAGCTGCCCCGTGTGCTGGCTGTCGATCCCCGCCAGCAGCAAGGGCGTGCCAGCGGCCTTTTGCTGGTCCAGATAACGCAGCATGCCGCGCCCCTCCTCACTTTTCGCGTACATGAAGAAGATGTTGCCGGGGGCGGTGTCGTCGATTTTGTGCCCCTGGTCCTGGTCTGCGGCCAGACGGCCCACGTCGTAGAAACCGCTCTCCAGCAGCAGGACCTCAAAGCCCATCTTTTCGTGCAGGTACTTGAGCAGCCGGGTTTTCAGCAAAAACTCTTCGCGGCCCCCGTGGGTCTGCTCATCAAGCGCGACCACCCGCGCGTCGCCGATGGCGTCCGCAAAGGCCTTGAGATCGCTATCGTCGGCGTGGTCCGGGTCCACACTGGCCACCGCCCAAGGGCGCGTAGGCAAATCAGGTACCGGCGCCGCCTGCGCAACGGACTGGGCTACCGCCACCCAGATGACAGCCTGCAAAAGACCCAGCACGGCACATCGACCGGAGCCCAAACATATCCATTTTCGCATCGCATCTCCATCTTTAAAACCAATTTAACACCAGATCGATATGATTCTGGTGGTAAAAGTTCAACTGACACGAATTTAAAGAATTTTGGTCTTGATTAGATAAGACCAAAATCAACACCACGGCTGCGATGCTGTTGCCTTCGGCGTCCAGTAGGCGGCGTAGCAATTGGACGCGTGTCGCTCACACCAGCCGCGACAGCAGGTGTTGGGCATGCTGCAGCAATGCCGATTTGAGAGCCTTGGGTTTGACGATGTCAAAGTCGATATCCAAACGCGCCAGCTCGCGTGCGAACCAGCCCAGCTCATCGGCCTGTGCGTCCAGCCGGATGCGGCCACGCTCCTGCGTCAGTTTGCCCATGCTGGACGGAATGCGCCGACGCACCACCGCCATCTCGGCCTGGGGGAAGTGCACCACAACAGCATGTGTGCGCTCTACGGCGGCAATGGATTCGCGCAGGTACTCCAGCACATTAAAGCCAACTGGCACACCAAAAGATTTAGGGCAGGCCTGCACCGCCTGCACGCGGTCCAGTCGGAAAGATCGCAAGCCGCGGCGCAGGTGGCAGTGGCCCACCACATACCAGGCGCCGTTGAGGTAACCAATGCCGTATGGGTCGACCTCGCGCTCGGTCACGCTGCCATCCAGCGCGCAGTAGTGCATACGCAGGGTTTGCCCGGCGCTGGCGCATTGGGTCACTGCGGCAAAAAATTCACTGCCGCTTTGGGCCTGGGGTGGGGCCAAGTCCAGCGCAACCACGGCATTGAGGTCGCCAATCTTGCGGCGCAGCGATGCGGGCATGACACGGTCCAGTTTGGCCTGCGCGCTGGCCACGGCGGGTGTCATGTCGCTTAAACCCAAATCGCGCGCCACGCGTAAACCAACAGACAGCGCCAGCGTCTCGTCGTTGCTGAACATCATCGGCGGCAGCTTGTAGCCGGGCATCAGTGCGTAGTGACCGTCGCGCCCGCGCGTGCTGCGGATTGGCACGCCAAAGTCCTCCAGTTCAACGATGTAGCGGCGCACAGTACGGCGGTCCACGCCTATTAGCTCCGCCAATTGCGCACCACTCAGGCTCGCGTGGGATTGCAACAGCTCTAGCGCGGCCAGTACACGTTGCAGGGGTTTTTCCATGACCGAATGGTACGACCGATATAGGACATAAAAAGACCTATATGGAATCTAGACTGCAACCCTTCCCTACTCTGTACAAAAGGCAAAACACCATGGCACCCGATCTCTGGCTTTATTTCCTGGCGGTTTTGGCCGTCATCCTGCTACCCGGCATGGACATGGCTTATGTGATGGCCAGCAGCCTGGGTGCCGGGCGTACTGGCGCGCTCAGTTCGGTGTTCGGTATTGCGACAGGTGGCGTTATTCATGTGGTCGTGGGAGCGACGGGTATGGCAGTGTTGATTGAGTTGTTCCCCCAGCTGTTTCGGGTCATGTTGATCGTGGGAACGCTGTACCTGCTATGGGTCGGGTGGGGAATATTCCATAGTGCCAACGCGGCAGCGACCACGCGGGCTGAAACTGCGCCCTTGTCTGGCGGCACCATCTACCGCCAGGCAGTCACCACCTGTCTGCTAAACCCCAAAGCCTATGCGTTTATGTTTGCGCTGTTTCCGGCTTTTGTGCGGGCCGACACGCGTTCACTGCTTGCGCAAACGCTGGCCCTGTGCCTGATTACTGTGGGGACACAGATCGCGGTGTATGGCACTGTGGCCGCACTGGCCTTGCGCTCCCGCGGCTTTCTCCAGACACGGCAAAGCGTGATGGCGCGTGCGATGGGTGCCATGCTGATGGGGTGTGCATTGCTGACAGCGACCCAAGCATGGGCGGCAATCTGAAACCCCCTGGCGTCAGCGAGCGGGATTGGGGAACAAGAGACCGGGCAACTTGCCCTTGCGCTCAAAGGGCAACCAGCGCCCTTCGGCCTGCGCCAAGCGGTCTGCCACCGCCCACCAGGCCGTGGGGTTGACGCCCAGGCCGATGTGACTGGCGTAGACCTCTATGTTTTCGGTCTGCGTGTTGTGTTTGCTTGGGGCTTGCAGACTGGCCTGCCAAGCCACCACACCATCGGTGCGTGTGTAGATGGAGGTGGTCGGCACCGGCGGCGCCGTCGGCAGGTCAAAGTGTTCGGTTTCGTGTTCTATCTTGCGCCCACTGGTGAGTTCATAGACACGCCAGGCGTTGGTACTCTTGTGTGAACCTGCAAATGGTGTGCCCAGTGTGATGACGGTGCGCACGCATTCCGGCAGTTCCTTGGCCAGTTCGCGGGCATAGATTCCGCCCAGGCTCCAGCCAATCAGGCTGACCTTATTGCCGCTTTCATCAAACGCAGCGCGCACCTGGCGCCGCGCTTCCTGCAAGACACCGGCGCGGGGACCGAAGTTGTGGCTTTGTTTCCAGCCCGATACGTCATAACCCAGGCCTTGCAGGTAGCCACGCAGGGGCAAGGTGGAGGTGTCACTGGCCGACAGGCCCGGGAAAACAATGACAGCATGCCCATCCCCGGCAGGCGCACGCTGCAACATCGGCCAAGCCGGAATCACGGCACCAAATTCCCACGGCGCCCTGAGCTCCATGGCCATCAGCCAGGCACTGGGTGCGGGTGGGTGGGAAGTGCGCGCGGTGTTGGTAGTCTCGGTTGCCATCTCGTAAAAGGTGTCCGGCCCCTTGGCCTTCTTCCGGTCTGCTGTTGTGGTGGAGACAACAGTAGCAGTTTTTGCTGTCAGCAGCTTGTAATGAAAGCTGGCTTTTGGGTCAGGATTCTTACCTTCTGTCGCTTTGGAGACTTGGGGCGCTCTTCGGCATGCGGGTTACTACCAAGGCATACACCGCTCAATGGAAATCCCGGCTCGTAGTGGCCAAGTCCCCCAGCATGGGCGTCAGGTCCACCAGCGTTTTGGCAATCACGTGGCGAACGTTGCCACCACTCTCTTCGTCGCGCTGCCACTCGCCGTACACCATCAGCAGGCGCGAACGGTAGACCGCTTGCCGGAAGCGCTCGCGTACCGCCTTCCACACAATCACATTGACACTGCCAGTCTCGTCCTCCAGCGTGATGAAGATGACGCCCTTGGCGGTCTGGGGGCGCTGTCGCATGGTGACCAGGCCGCAGGCACGCACCAGGCGGCCGTGTGGCAGGGTGGCCAGTTGCGTGGCGGTCATCAGTTTTTTCTTGGCCAGTTCACCCCGCATCAATGCCAGCGGATGGCTGCGCAAAGTCAGGCCCACCGAAGCGTAATCAAACACCACTTCTTCGCCCTCGTCGGCAGCGGGTAACTGCAATAGGTCCTCGTCAATGGGCACGCCCTGCAGCAAAGCGGGCGCGGGCTTCAGCGCCGAGGCGTCCCATACCTGCTGGCGGCGGTGGCCCGACAACGACAGCAGGGCATCGGCACTGGCCAGGGCCTTGAGGTCGACTTCGTTCAAGCTGCAACGCAGGGCCAAGTCCTGTGTGCTGGTGAAGGCCTGCTGCATACGCCCGGCGGCGATGCGTTCGCCCACCTCTTTGCGCAGGCCACTGACCATGCGCAGGCCCAGGCGGACGGCGGGTTGCTCCGTGTGGTCGGATGCCGTGGGTTCCTCCAAGGTGCAATCCCAATCGCTGTGCGACACATCCACGGCGCGCACTTCCACACCATGGCGCTGCGCGTCCTGTACCAATTGCGAGGGACCATAGAAACCCAGCGGCTGGCTGTTGAGCAAGGCGGCCAGAAAACAGGCGGGCTCGTGCCATTTAAACCAGCAACTGAAATAGACCAGGATGGCAAAACTGGCGGCGTGGCTCTCGGGGAAACCGTATTCGCCAAAACCTTCCATTTGCCGGAAGATGGCCTCGGCAAAATCCAGAGGATAGCCGTTGGCCAGCATGCCATTCACCAACCGGTCGTGGTATTTGCTCACGTTGCCGTGGCGCTTCCAGGCGGCCATGGAACGGCGCAGACCATCGGCCTCCCCGGGCGTGAAGTCGGCGGCCACCACCGCAATCTGCATCACCTGCTCCTGGAAAATCGGCACGCCATGGGTACGCTCCAGCACTTCCTGCAACCTGGGGTAGGGCGACTTGGCGGCCTCCGGGTTTTTGCGCGCCTTCAGATACGGGTGCACCATGCCGCCCTGGATAGGACCTGGCCGCACGATGGCCACCTGGACCACCAAGTCATAGAACTCCCGGGGTCGCAAGCGCGGCAGCATGCTCATCTGCGCCCTGCTCTCGATCTGGAACACGCCCACCGTATCGGCCTTGCAAATCATGTCGTAGGTCGCCTCGTCTTCCCGCGGCACATCTTGCAGGCGCATCGGGCTTGGCCGCTTGCGCCACTGCGTGGTCAGCACCAGGCATCGGCGCAATGCACTGAGCATGCCCAGCGCCAGCACGTCCACCTTCATCAGGCCTACGGAGTCCAGGTCGTCCTTGTCCCACTGGATGATGGATCGGTCCGGCATGGCGGCGTTTTCCACCGGGACCAGACGGGTAAGCAGCCCTTGGGTCAGCACAAAACCACCCACATGCTGGCTCAGGTGGCGCGGGAACTTCTGCAGCTGTGTGGCCAGCGACATCCACAATTCCAGGTGCTCCAGCGGCGGCGGCACGCAGTCCGGGTCCAGTCGGCCCACGGCGTCTTGCAAACGCTCGACCAGCACCTCGCGGTTGTACATACCGGGATGCTCCTTGGCCAGCTCGGTGATCAGCGCTTCGGGAATGTCCAGCGCGTGGCCCACATCGCGCAGCGCGCTGCGCGGGCGGTAGCTGATGACGGTGGCGGCAATGGCGGCGCGCTCCCGGCCATATTTGGCATAGATATATTGGATGACTTCTTCGCGCCGCTGGTGCTCGAAGTCCACGTCGATGTCGGGCGGCTCATTGCGCTCGCGGCTCAGAAATCGCTCGAACATCAGGTTGCCGCCTATGGGGTTGACCTCGGTCACATGCAGGCAATAACACACAACCGAATTGGCTGCCGAGCCCCGCCCCTGGCACAGGATGTCCACGCTGCGCGCAAACCGCACGATGTCGTGTACGGTCAGGAAATACATCTCGTACTTCAGCTCGGCAATCAGGGCCAGCTCGCGCGCCAGCAGGCGCAGCACTTCATCGGGCACGCCCAGCGGGTAGCGGTCACGCGCGCCGGTGTCGCAGTAGTGGCGCAGCGTCTGCGCCGGCGTGGCACCGGGCAGTAGAGTCTCCAGGGGGTAGTGGTAGGCGATTTCCTTCAGGTCAAACTTGCATTTGTCGGCAACCACCAGCGTGTTGGCCAGCCACTCGGCCGGGTACAGCGCCGCCAGCCGCACCCGCGAACGCAGATGCCGCTCGGCATTGGCCTGCAGCGCAAAACCACACTGCGCCACCGGCTGCCCTAGGCGCACAGCGGTCATCACATCGTGCAGAGGTTTGCGCGAGCGCACATGCATGCGCACACCGCCCATGGCCACGATGGGCACACCGGTCAGCGCGGACAGCTGCTGCAGGCGCACCCGCCGCAGCGCATCGTCCGGCCCCAGGTGGAAGGCTGCCCCCAGCCAGAGGCTTGCGCCAAATAGGCATCTAGCCCTCGCGGATATTGAATATGCCGCTTCCATATTTATAGTATCCGGAAACTGCAACAGAATCTCACACTGTGTGAGTTGCGCCCACAGGGCCTGGTTTGCAGCGCCCTGCCAGCCCACCTGGTATTGGCCCTTGGGCGCGGCCCGGCGCGCGCCGGTGATGAACTGGCACAGATTGCCCCAGCCCTGCAGCTTGTGCACCAGCACCACCGCAGTGAAGCGCTGACCCGACTCAAGTGCCACGGAAAACTCCGCCCCCAGCAGCAGTTTCAGATTCAGTTCGTGTTTACGAACCTCCGCATGTGCACGCACCACCCCGGCCACCGAACACTCGTCGGTGATGGCCAGTGCCTGGTAGCCCAGGACCGCGGCCCGCTGCACCAGTTCTTCGGGTTGGGATGCCCCGCGCTGGAAGCTGAAACAGCTCAGGCAATGCAGCTCGGCATAGGCGGGGGATGCGGGGCTTGGTTCCATACGATACTGCTTTTTTATACAGTATATACAGTGGCAGGCGCTGCTGCAAAGGCCTTGCGCCTGTAAAGGCCAGCCTATAGCCCGCACATTACGCCGTATATTTAGTGCCAACGCGCGCCGTCTTCACACCCACACAAGGCCGCGTCACCCTCTACTTAAAAAGGCATGTATGTCCGCAAAAAAACAAATCTTCGCGTTGGCGTTTACGTTTGCACTGGCAGTGCAGGCCACCAGTGCCTGGGCCGTAACACCAGCCAAGGCCCAGCTTGCTGCCGATAACAAAGCGGCGCTGGCCCGCTACGACAGCGACAAAAAACTCTGTAATGACGAAACCTCGTCCAACGCGCGCCTGCAATGCCGCCGGGACGCCAAGGCCGAATACGATCAGGCCCTGACAACCGCCAAAGCCAAGGCGGCCGCCACACCGACGCCATCCCGCGTTGCAGCAACACCGGCAGCACCTGCTGCCATGTGTGCTGAATGCGGCCGAGTTTTGTCCACCACTGTTACCGAAAAGGCGGGGGAATCTAGCGCTGTGGGTGTACTGGCCGGTGGTGCACTGGGCGCCGTGCTGGGCAACCAGGTAGGCGGTGGCGTGGGCAAGGACTTGGCCACATTGGCCGGTGCCGCGGGAGGTGCCTATGCCGGAAAAAAGATTGAGGAAAAAATCAAGACCCACAAGGTGTGGACCGTCACCGTGATTTACGCCAATGAGAGCAAAGCCAGCTTTGACTTCATCCAAGACCCAGGCTTTAAGGTCGGAGACAAGGTGCGCAACACCGGAAATACCGTGGCCCGCATGTAAATCAGTAGTGCGGCGGTAACTCTTCGCTGGCCCGGCTCAGCGCGGGGCCAGCGCCTTCGGGCATTTGCAGGCGCAACTGGCGCACCTCGCGCATAAGCAGGTCAATCTCCTGCTGCTGGCGCACGATGACCTGGTTGAGCTGGTCCAGCAGGTCTTCGGCGAAACTGGCTTTGATCTCCAGATCGGTCAGGCGTTGGTCGGTGGTGTCGGCGTGTTGCATGGCGCTATTGGACACGAAGCCGAACGGCGGTCGCCCCCTCCCCCATCACGGCACACATTGCAGCTTGCGCAGCAGCGGCAGGTCTTCACGCGCGAAGGCTTCGGCCAGTTCGGCCACATAAGCCACCATGTCCTGCAGCTTGGTGATGGGCACGCCTTCCCGCACCACGTGGACACCCGCACCATGCAACCGCTGGGCCAGCGCCTGGGCCCATTCCTGCGGCGTTTGCAAACCCGCAAACCGAAACGCCAGAAACTGCATGTGCAGCTGCCCCACGCGGATACCTCCACCCGTCACCGGCGACGCCAGATGGGTGATGTCAGCCGTGTGCAAGGCCTTGTCGCAAATGGCGGCGTTCAACTGCAAGACGCGTGGCGCCACCTGCTGCGCAACAGCAGGGTCCTGCGCCACAGCCACACTGCCATTGCCCAGCAGATTCAGCAGGGCGCGTAGCACGTCGTCCTCCGACACCTCAGCCGTTTGCGCGCCATGCGCCAAGACATCGGCAACGCCATGGGTTTCGCCGTCTGACAGTTGCGCGACGATGGCTGCACACAGGGCCTGCGGTATCTCGGTCAGGAACACCGCCTGCACCACGGCCACGCTGACCAGGGACGGTGGCCGAACCAACACAACGCGGGTCACACGCAAGCTGTGTTGCGCCTCGGTGGCCGGCATCTGCAGGCCACCCTTGACCCAGTAGTCCTGGCGGAACTGGCGGTTGACCAACATGTCGCGCGCGGTTTCACACGTAGGGGCATCTGTAATCTGTTTCAGAAATTCGCGCTGCGACGCCACCAGAAAATGTTCATCGAAAAAGTGCGTGGGTATGGCCGAGCAGGCAAATTTGAGGCGCGCGTCCTGCAGGGCATCGGACACCTCGCAAAACGACATCGGGGTCCAGTGCTGCACCAGGTATTCGTGGTTGAGGTAGCTGTTGGATTGCTGGTGCGCCAAGTCGTCCATCGTGCGTTTGGCCAGCGGGTGGACGGCCGCCAATTGTGGGTTGCTGGTCAACATGCCCTGCACAAACTGGTAGGCCGCGCGTGCCCGCAGCAGATCGTCCTGCCCTGCGGGCGTCATGGTGTCCATGTAGGACTTCATCAGGTTGCGCACCGGCACCATTTGCGCATGGCCGGGCAACGCGTTGTAGCTGATGTAGACCACGCCGCCCCATCGCAGCTTGCGCTGCAGAAAGTCGATGATGATGCCGCGGTTGGCATCCGACACCCAGGACCACACGCCATGCAATGCGATGAAGTCAAACTCGGGCAGGTCATCGCGCTGGCAAAAGTCCAGAAAAGACTGGTCATGCAGCTGCACCGGCACGCCGGCCTGGTCCGCCAGGGTGTTGGCCCACTGCGCGTGCGCCGGGTTGTAGTCGGTGCCCCACCACTGCACATTGGATGCAGCAGCGTGGATGAGTGTGCTCAGGCCTGTGCCGTAGCCCAGTTCACAAGCGTGCACCACGCGGGCCTGAGCCTGCAAGCCCTGGCGGGCCAGCATCAGCGGCAGCCGGGACGGGTTTAGCTCCGAGAAATAGGTGATTTGGTAGTCCAGCGTCGCCGTGTGTTCCTGGGTCCATTCACGCATACAACTCTTTCTCAGGATCCGTGGGTCTGGCGGCGGATTTCACGCAGCATGAAGAGGTAGAGGCCTTCGACCTTCTCACGCGCCCAGGGTGTCTTGCGCAGAAACTTCAGGCTGGAGTTGACGCTGGGCTCAAAGGTGAAGCAGCGCACCGGTATGCGCTCACCCAGGCCTTCCCAGCCGTAGTGCTCGGCCAGCTCGGTGACGATGGCCTCCAGAGTTTTACCGTGCAGGGGGTTGCGGGGTTGTTCGGCTGTCATCCCCACAGTGTACGCATCGCGGCGACAAAACCTGCATTCGGTTGCCTGGCGGTGGCCTGACCGGCCACGTAAACATCAGAGAAATGCGCATCCGGGCTGGAGAACACCAGTGCATCCAACATATGGTCTGCAGGTACTCCCAGCAAGGCGGGCGAATCCGGGTCCAGCACGGCAAAGTCGGCACGTTGACCCACGGCAATCCCTCCTAACGCCAGTCCGGTGGCATTGTGGGCGCCCGCCATTGCAGCTTCCAGCATGGCCGCCGCACTGCTCAAAGGCCCCAAGGCTTGCGCCGCTACATTGCGCTTGCGCTGGGTGAGGCGTTGCGCATACTCCAGCAGGCGCAGCTCTTCACTCCAGCGGCGGGTGACATGGCTATCTGAGCCTATGGACCAGGTTCCACGTACTGCGGCATATCCGGGCAGATCAAACACGCCATCACCCAGATTGGCCTCGGTGGCCGGGCAGATGACGATGGATGCGCCGCGCGATTGCACGCCCGCCAGCTCGCTGGCCGTGGTGTGTGTGGCGTGCACCAGATTCCAGCGCGCGTCTACCTCCACATGGTTGAGCAGCCATTCAATCGGGCGCTGGTGGGTGTGGGCCAAGCAGTCGTCCACCTCTTGTGTTTGTTCGGCAATGTGGATGTGCACCGGCAAGCCACCGCTTTTCGCATAGGCTGCCAGCTCCATCAGCGCATGGGGACTGACTGCGCGCAGCGAATGGATGGCCACACCGACGTTGATACACGCATCGCCTTTGGTCCGTGCTTGCACAGCCTCCACGACCCGCGCAATGCTGTCGGGCGTGGATGCAAAGCGGCGCTGGTCTTCGCGCAGGCCCGTGGCCATAAACCCGGAGCGCATGTACAGCGTGGGAAGCAGCGTCAAACCCATGCCGGTGTGCTGAGCCGCACGCACCAGAGCCAGCGCCATCTCGGCAGGGTCGGCATAGGCCGCACCGTCCAGCGCGTTGTGCAGGTAGTGGAATTCACACACCTGGGTGTAACCACCGGCCAATAACTCGGCATACAGCTGGCTGGCAATGGCCTCCAGCTGATCGGGCGTGATGCGGTTGGCAGCGGAGTACATGCGATCACGCCAGCTCCAGAAATCATCGGCCGCACCGGCACCGCTGCTGCGCCGCTCGGTCAGGCCGGCAATGGCGCGCTGGAAGGCATGGCTGTGGGCGTTGACCAAGCCCGGCAGCACCGGGCCGGTCAGGCGGGTGGCACCGGCTCGCTGTTCTGGCGTGGCACCCGGCGTGACGCCGCTCCAGCAACCATCTGCATCAACCTCTAGCAACACGTCGTAGACCCACGCACCCTGCACCCAGGCCTGAGACGCCCAAAACTGCAGCGCTTCACTTTTCATAGCAACCCCGGCAAGCAGTCAGGGAGGCGGCGACCATTTTCTTCAATACCGGTTGTATGCGTGCCGCCACTTCAGGGTCGTAGGCATAGGGCGCTACCTCCTGCATGTACAGGTGCTGGCACATTTCCAACTGGATGGCGTGGATGCTGTTGGCGGGCTGTCCATAGTGGCGGGTGATGTAGCCACCCTTGAAGCGGCCATTGAGCACCGTGCTGATGTGGGGGAAGTCGGCACAGGCCTGCATGGCAGCGTCGGCAATACGGGTGTCGGCACTGGCGCCGCTGGCCGTGCCAATGCTCAGGTCCGGCAGGCGGCCCTCAAACAGCCACGGTAACTCCGTACGGATGCTGTGGGCATCCCACAGCAGCGCAAAACCATGTTGGACCTTGAGACGCGCTAGCTCGTCCGCCAGTGTGCGGTGGTAGGGCTGCCAGTAGGTCTCACGGCGGCGCAAGCGCTCTGCGGGCGCGGGCTCCTGGCCCGGCAGGTACAGCGACTCGCCGGTGAAAAAGTGCGTGGGGCACAGCTCGGTATTCGCGGCACCTGGGTACATGGGTGTGTCGTCCGGCGGGCGGTTCAGGTCGATCACGTAACGCGACGTAGTGGGCGTCAACACACTGGCGCCCAGTTCGCCCAAAAAGTTGTACAGAGTGTGCAAATGCCAATCGGTATCTTCCACCTGCAGCGCCCGAGGCGCGTACTGCGGCTGCAGCTCGGTGGGAATATGGGTGCCGATATGCGGCATGCTGACCAGCAGGGGCACGGAGCCCTGCTGCAGCTGGTAGACCGGTGGTGGCGCGCTCATGACACTTCTTGTCCCTTGAAAATGGTTTGTAGGCGTGGATTGCCGCCCAGGGCGTAACTCAGCTCGGCCGGACGTTGCACGTCCCACAACACAAAGTCTGCCCGTTTGCCTGCCGCCAGCACACCGCGGTCCTGCAGACCCAACGCAGCGGCGGCGTTGCGCGTGACACCTGCCAGTGCCTCTTCGGGCGTCAGCCGAAACAGCGTGCAGGCCATGTTCAACATCAGCAACAAAGATGTGCAAGGCGAGGTGCCGGGGTTGCTGTCGGTGGAGACTGCCATGGGCACACCGTGCTGGCGCAACAAGGCTATGGGCGGCAATTTGGTTTCGCGCAAAAAGTAGAAAGCGCCGGGCAGCAACACCGCCACCGTTCCTGCAGCGGCCATGGCCTGCGCGCCCTCGGGTGACAGCCATTCCAGATGGTCGCAACTCAGGGCGCCATACCGTGCGGCCAATTGAGTGCCCCCACTGTCGCTGAGCTGCTCGGCATGTAACTTGACGGGCAGGCCCAAAGCCTGGGCTGCTGTAAACACACGCTCCATCTGCGCGGTGCTGAAGGCGATGCGTTCACAAAAACCATCGACCGCATCGACCAAGCCCTCGGCATGCAACGCCGGCAGCATCTCCAGCACGGCATCCACATAGTCATCGGTGCGGCCGGCAAATTCATGCGGCACGGCGTGTGCGCCCAGGAAGGTGGTGCGCACATCCACGGCATGGTCTTGCGCCAGTGCGCGTGCAACGCTTAAGGCTTTGCGTTCGTGCTCCAGCGCCAGGCCGTAGCCGGACTTGATTTCCACGGTTGTCACGCCCTCGGCCATCAGGCCTTTCAGACGCCGTTCACTGCGGGCCTGCAGCTCCGCAGCGGTGGCGGTGCGCGTGGCCTGCACCGTGGACGCAATGCCACCACCGGCGCGTGCAATGTCTTCATAACTGGCGCCGTTGAGCCGCATCTCGAACTCGTTGGCACGGTCACCGCCGTAGACCAGGTGGGTGTGGCAGTCGATCAAACCGGGCGTGACCAGGGCACCACCGGCATCGTGCTGAGCCGTGCAGCGCTTACGCCATTCGGGGGGCAAGTCCGCATGGGGGCCTACCCAGGCCAATGTTTCGTCCTCCACAACCAGCGCGGCATCTTCCACCAGCCCATAGGCCTGCTCTGCATTCGGCACCATCGTGGCGGCGCTGCAATTCGTCCAAATCTGCACTGTCATGTTGACAGTTCCATCCACAAGACATGTGTGCCATGGATATGCACGGAGGCCGCCTTGGTCAGCGTGCGCCAGACCAGCGTGCCGGCCGGCAGAAAAATATCCTCTGCATTAAATCGGACGCTGGCCCCCGAATTCACTGCATATACCGCTATTGTTTTAGTAGCGCCCGCCAACACCGTGAGGTCCCCCTGCACCCGCACCATGCGGGCGGGCAGGCAATCGTCGTGCACCATCAGGTTGAAATCCTGTGTAGGCCCGCCCAGCAAGGCGCAGTGTGTGGTGGCGCCACCATCAAAACACAGTGCGGGATCGGTCGCGGTCAGGCGGTGTTCACAAGGGCCCGCGTCGTCGCTGTCGGACGGTGTACGCACGGTGAGTGCAACGCCGTCGCCCTTCAACACCGCAAACCAGCGTGTGATGCCTTCGAAGCGCGAGAACGGCCCGCTGGCCGTGACTTCGGCCACCGACATACGCCAGCGCCATGGCCCCTCGCTGGGCCAAGCCGCCAATTCGCGGGTCAACCCACCGCCATTGCGCCAGGGGGTGGCTGGCACGTCGGCCAGATGGATCGTGCGCCAACTCATAGAAAACCTCCGCCCTCTCGGGCTGCGGTGCGATCGCCTTCGGAAAGCCGAACAGCGCTCATGCCTGAAATCTCCCTGCAAAACTGTAGCGTGACCCAGGGTACACCAGGCGCACCACGCTGGCCACATGCCCGCCGCTGACGGTGCGCCGCACCATGGCCAAGCAGGCTTCGCGGGCTGAAATCTCCAGGTGCTGGGCCTGCTCGGGTGTGGGCAGGCAGGCCTCGATCGCGTAGCTGGCCTCGGTCAGCGGGGCCTCGGTGAGCAGGTGGCGCGTGGGCGTGGTCTGGTGGAAGTCAGTCTTCAGATACTGCGGTGCCACGGCCGGGTTGACATAACGGTCTTCCAACTGGATGGGCACGCCATTTTCCAGGTGCACCAGCACCGTGTGGAAGACCCGTGAACCGGTGCGCAAGCCCAGTGTCTTGGCCAGCGCGGCGTCGGCTTTTTCGACCTGGCTGAGCAACACACGGGCGGCATGCACATGGCCGCGCTCCACCACTTCTTCCTGGATGTCGCGGATCGTCAGGTTGGAGGCGATGCGGTGCAGCTCGGCCACAAAGGTGCCGGAGCCTTGCACGCGGGTGACCATACCCTCGGCGGTGAGTTCGCGCAGGGCGCGGTTGACCGTCATGCGGCTAATGCCGAACTGCTGCATCAGCGTCGCCTCGCTGGGCACCGGGTCACCCGGGCGCCATTCGCCCGAGCTGATGTGCTGCTGGATGAAGGTCTTGACCTGGAGGTAGGCGGGTTGCATCAATCGGGGGCTTTCCAAAGTGGCCGTGAAACACAGTCGCAAGTTGATTGTCCACAGTTTACCCCTGTTGACACAAGTTGTATAGACAAGTAATAATTCCGCACACCATTTATTTGAGGAGCCGCTATGTCTGATCTCGCCACCACCCGTTATGCGAACAGTACCGCCCGCCCCTTGCGTGCACCCCGTGGGCCTGAGCTGACCTGTGCCAATTGGCAGATCGAAGCGGCCTACCGCATGCTGCAAAACAACCTCGACCCCGAGGTGGCCGAGAACCCGAACGAGCTGGTGGTGTACGGCGGCATTGGCAAGGCGGCACGCAACTGGCCGGCGTTTGACGCCATTCTGGACAGCCTGCGCAAGCTGCAACCTAATGAAACGCTGATGGTGCAGTCCGGCAAACCGGTGGGGGTTTTCCGCACCCACGAAGGCGCACCGCGTGTTCTGATCGCCAACTCCAACCTGGTGCCAAAATGGGCCAACTGGGAACACTTCAACGAACTGGACCGCAAGGGCCTGATGATGTACGGCCAGATGACGGCCGGTAGTTGGATCTACATCGGCTCACAAGGCATCGTGCAAGGCACCTACGAGACCTTTGTCGAGGCCGGCCGCCAGCACTACAACGGTGACCTGAGCGGCCGCTGGGTGCTGACCGCGGGTCTGGGTGGCATGGGCGGCGCCCAGCCCTTGGCGGCTACGTTTGCTGGCGCTTGCTCCCTCACCATCGAATGCCAGCAGAGCAGCATCGATTTCCGCCTGAAGACCCGTTATGTGGACGAACAGGCTACCGACCTCGATGACGCGCTGGCCCGCATCGCCAAGTACACTGCCGAGAAGAAGGCCGTGTCCATCGCACTGCTGGGCAATGCGGCGCGCATACTGCCGGCGCTGGCCGAGCGCTGCAAGGCGGGCACCGCCATCCGTCCCGACCTGGTGACCGACCAGACCTCCGCCCACGACCTGATCAACGGCTATCTGCCCGCAGGCTGGTCGGTGGAGCAGTGGAAGGTGGCGCAAAAAGACCCTGCACAACACGCCGAATTAACAGCTGCTGCGGCGCGCAGCTGCGCAGACCATGTGAAGGCCATGCTGCTGTTCCAGGCCATGGGCATTCCCACGGTGGACTACGGCAACAACATCCGCCAGGTGGCGTTCGACCAGGGTGTCAAAAACGCATTCGATTTCCCCGGCTTTGTGCCTGCCTATGTGCGCCCATTGTTCTGCCGCGGCGTGGGGCCTTTCCGCTGGGTGGCACTGAGTGGTGACCCCGAAGACATCCGCAAGACCGATGCCAAGATGAAGGAGCTGTTCCCCCACAACGCCGGCCTGCACCGCTGGCTGGACATGGCTGGCGAACGCATCGCCTTCCAGGGCCTGCCCGCACGCATTTGCTGGATTGGCCTGGGTGAGCGCCACCTGGCCGGCTTGGCCTTCAACGAGATGGTCAAGAGTGGTGAACTCAAAGGGCCCATCGTCATTGGTCGCGACCACCTGGACAGCGGCTCGGTTGCGTCCCCCAACCGCGAAACCGAATCCATGATGGACGGCAGTGATGCCGTCAGCGACTGGCCCCTGCTCAACGCCCTGCTGAACACCGCCAGCGGCGCCACCTGGGTCAGCCTGCACCACGGCGGTGGGGTGGGCATGGGTTACTCGCAGCACAGCGGTGTGGTCATCGTGGCCGACGGCACCTCAGAGGCTGCGGACAAGCTCGGCCGCGTGTTGTTCAACGACCCGGCCACCGGTGTCATGCGCCATGCCGATGCGGGTTATGACATTGCACTGCAAAGCGCCAAAGACAACGCGCTGAACCTGCCCATGCTGACACAGCCCGCAGCCTGAGCGCACATTGCCCCTACCCACCCCCAATTTCCAAAAAGAACACCACCATGAACATCCAACCCGGTCTTTTGACCCTGGCGCAACTGCGCGAACTACACGCCAACACCACGACGCTGACCTTGGACCCTGCGGCACGCCCCGGCATACGCGCCAGTGCCGATCTGGTGCACAAAGCCGCCCAAGGTGGTGACGCCGTTTATGGCGTGAACACCGGCTTTGGCAAACTAGCCAACCAACGCATCGCACAAGCTGATCTGGAAACCCTGCAACTGAATCTATTGCGTTCGCATGCCGTGGGCGTGGGTGAACCCATGTCCGAACCCGTGGTGCGGTTGATTTTGTTAATGAAGGCTGCCAGCTTGGCACGCGGGTATTCCGGCATCCGTGAACTGGTCATAGACCGCCTGTTTGCGTTTTACAACCTCGGCATCACACCCGTCATCCCCTGCCAGGGTTCGGTCGGTGCATCGGGTGACCTGGCGCCCTTGGCCCACCTGTGCCTGCCGCTGATCGGCGAAGGCGAAGTGTTCTTTGAAGGCAAACGCATGCCTGCCGCTGACGCGTTGGCGCAAGCCAAGCTGGAGCCTATTCGCCTGTCGGCCAAGGAAGGCCTGGCGCTGATCAATGGCACACAGGTATCCACCGGCTTGGCCATCGACGCACTATTCGCAACCGAGCGCCTGTTCGAAGCCGCCGTGATTTCCGGCGCAGTAACGTTGGACGCAGCCCGCGGTAGCGACGGCCCCTTTGACCCGCGCATCCACGCCGTGCGCGGCCAGCCCGGCCAGATCGCCTGCGCCGCGGCCTACCGCGCGCTGGCCATCGGCAGCGCCATCCGCAAGTCTCATCTAGAAGGTGATGACCGCGTGCAAGACCCGTACTGCCTGCGCTGCCAACCCCAGGTCATGGGCGCCTGCCTGGACCAGATGCGCTACGCCACCGATGTGCTGATGCGTGAAGCCAATGCGGTTACCGACAACCCGCTGGTGTTCGCCGAATCTGGCACCTTGCTTTCCGGCGGCAACTTCCACGCGGAACCCGTAGCCCTGGCCGCCGATGCGCTGGCAGTCGTTATCGCCGAAATTGGCGCCATCACCGAGCGCCGCATTGCCATGCTGGTAGACACCGTGGTGTCACGCCTGCCTGCCTTCCTGACACCCGAGCCGGGCCTGAACTCCGGCTTCATGATTGTGCACGTGACCGCCGCAGCGCTGGCCTCCGAGAACAAGTCACTGGCCCACCCCGCCAGTGTGGACAGCCTGCCCACATCGGCCAACCAGGAAGACCACGTATCCATGGCCACCTTTGCCGCCCGGCGCCTGCAGCAGATGCTGCGCAACACCGAGTACATCGTCGCCATCGAGTTGTTGTCTGCGGCCCAGGGCATTGAGTTCTTGCGCCCGCTGCAGAGTTCGAACGTGCTGGAAGGCATTCTGGAACTGGTGCGTTCGGTGTCACCAGCCATGATGGTGGACCGCAGCCTGGCGCCGGATATGGAGCTGGTGCGCGGGCTGATCACGCAGGGCCGGGTTGGGCTGGCCGGAGAGTCGCAGATCCATGAGTTGACGGCGCTGCGGTTGGGCTAGATACCGCACCGATTGCGAACTAATCGAATGCGCCCTTGACCATTGCGTCGGTCTGGCGGCAAGGGCTCTTGACCCCGCACTGAAAACTCTTAGAGCAGTTTTTGCGAATGCGTCCTCTCCCCACAGTCAAAGCAGACAAACGAACACCCGCACAACCCACTCCTCGTGCCGACCGTTGATCCCGATCAGCAAAAGGCCGCAATGCTAATTGCTATTGTTTGTATAGCGCATAGACAAGGGGGCGAGCATTCCTGGCGGCAACCATTGATTGAAATCGTCCCGTGTCATCTCTGCACCGTGAAGGCAATTCGTCACTTGGTTGACTTTCGGTAGCCGAAGGGGCCAACAAGGCTTGAGTCCTTCAGCAACACTAGTGCGCAATGGGGTAGTGGAGTTCAGCGATGATGGTCGAATGCACTAGCATGGTGACGCTAAGCGCGAATGCTGAGGGAGGAAATAACAAATGACGCCAAGACAACTGATCGTCTGCTGTGACGGTACCAACAACAACCTGACCGGCGGCAGCAACGACACCAATGTAACCAAGCTATGTGATTTGCTGGCCCCTGAAGCCAACGATCAGCTGCTGTACTACGACCCGGGTGTGGGGAATCCAGGCGAGCTACCCGGGGCCACTTGGTCTGACAGGTTGAGCCGACGTTATGAACGCTTGCACGGACTGGCCTTCGGCAAGGGCATTTACGAAAACATCGCCGAAGCCTACCTCTTTCTCATGCGCCACTACCGGCCCGGTGACGACATCTTCATTTTCGGATTCTCCCGCGGCGCCTTCACCGCACGCAGCATTGGTGGCTTGGTTACGCAGTTCGGCTTGCTGCGTCCTGAAATGGAAGGTCTGGTACCCACGCTGCTGCACGTGTATTTTTCTGACCGAAAGGAGGGGGCTGAGTATGAAAGGATCAGGGCGCAAATCAACGAACTGTTCTGCGCCAGTAATGCCCGTGAAGTGCCTATCTGGTTTGTTGGCGTGTGGGATACGGTTGCCTCAGTTGGCGCGCCCTTTTTTAGCCGCACCATCACTGCTTCGCCGACTATTGTGGGAAAACGGTTCCATCATGTGCGCCAAGCACTTGCACTGGATGAACACCGTAGAGCATTTGAACCGCGGCCCTATTACATCGATCCCACTTACGATTACGAGTCACACGGGCAAAGCATTTCGCAATTGTGGTTCTCAGGCGCTCACTGCGACGTGGGTGGCGGTTACCAGACGTCGGCAGCGCGTTTGTCCAATGAGTCTTTGCGATGGATGCTGGAGGAGTCTGTAAAGTGTGGGCTTCGCCTGCCGACTAGCCTGCTAACCCCAGCTGGCCAAGTCGATGCGCAAGCACTACTTTGCTCTCAACGGACAGCGAGCGTTGCGTCCTTTATGGCCGTGCCACAGGTCCACAATGAGGCCTATTGCACGCCGCTGTGGGCACTTGCGGGTTTGAGCCAACGTGACCAACACTCCGTGCAGGACCCACTTAAAGGCAACCTGCCAGTGCGGCCGGACGAACACCCCTCGGTAGCAGAACTGGATCTAAGCTTTCCTGCGGATACGGTCTGGGTGGGCCGCCGCTCTGTCAGCCGCTTATTGATAGCAGCTCTGTTTGTGCTGCTGTTCTGGTCAGCCGCCGGTGGCCTTTTGAGCACAACCCTTTCACCGGGCATGTCCCTTTGGCAGTGTCTAGAGACTCTTGGCACGGGCTTCCTTACAGCGACTAATGCCAACCTGCAATTCGCGAAATGGCAACTGGCGTGGCTGATTACTGGCCCCTTTCCCGATGGCGCGTCCCAGGTTTTCGGCAACATGAAAGGAGCACTTCTTGCGGATCTTGGCTTGATTGCCGCGTACAGCTGCCTTGTTTCACGGGCCATTACCTGGGCTTTCGCACGGGTAGCCAGGCTGCAACGTGCGGCGCATCGACCCTCGGCTGCGCTCAATTGGTTGGGCCTGAGTGGACTTGTGATGGTCGGTGCCGATTTGGCTGAGAATTTTTTCACTTTGGTGTTTGTCAGTTGCTTTCCCAACAGCTTTTTGCCCGAGTGGGAGCCCCTGATAGGGCTGGCTATGGCTGGTGCATCGTTGGTTAAGTGGGCCGGCTTGGCGGGCTGCATCGCGTTGGTCATTTGGGCGGCAGACTCTTCCCCGCGTCTCAGAAATAAATAAATAAATTTTTTCCGCCGCCAGATCATGGGGTGACACCACGCGCGCTAGCAAAGCGATAGCTGCTGCGGCACGCCATTCGGGGGCTGTCGCCTCATTTCGTGATGTGGGATTTGGAGGGGGAAGTGGCTGGGCCTGGCCCACCAGCTTTTCATGAAAAACCGCACACCAATGTTGCTACGATGGCGGCCGAGCAGCACCCCGGCAACGTCCGGCAGCGGTCTTACACCGTACCTACCGACGGCCCCAACGCCCCTTGCGGCAGTGTTAGGCAGGGCGTGTTGCAACAATATTTAGGAGATACCGGCATGAAACGCGACCCCATTACCCCCACCCAAAACCAGATCGTGATCCAGCCCATCAGCCACGACGTGCTGGCCGAGAAATACCTCAAACCCGGCGAGACGGGCATTGAAGACCTGTTTGCCCGCGTGGCGCGCGCCCTGGCCTCGGTCGAAAAAGAAGAGGACCGCGCCAAGTACGAGGCTATCTTTTTGGAAAACCTGTACGCCGGTGCCATTGGTGCGGGTCGCATCATGAGTGCAGCGGGTACCGACATCCAGGCCACACTGATCAACTGTTTTGTGCAACCGGTGGGTGATTGCATCCAGGGTGTGGACGAAGACGGCTACCCCGGTATCTACGAAGCCTTGCGTGAGGCTGCTGAGACCATGCGCCGCGGCGGCGGTGTGGGTTATGACTTCTCACGAATTCGCCCGCGTGGTGCGGCCGTCAAGGGCACGGCGTCCATGGCGTCTGGCCCCTGCAGCTATATCAATGTGTTTGACCAGTCCTGCTCCACAGTGGAGAGTGCTGGTGCGCGCCGCGGTGCACAGATGGGCGTGCTGCGTGTGGACCATCCGGATGTGATGGAGTTCATCACCGCCAAGCGTACGCCCGGCCGTTGGAACAACTTCAATGTGTCAGTGGGCATGACCGACACGTTTATGGAAGCACTGATCAATGACCAGCCTTGGGAACTGGTGCACCAGGCCAAGCCCGGGGCCGGTCTTCTGGAAAAAGGTGCGTTCCAGCGCGCGGATGGCAAGTGGGTCTACCAGACCCTGAAGGCGCGTGAACTGTGGGACACAGTCATGCGCTCCACCTACGATTTTGCCGAGCCCGGCATTTTGTTCCTGGACCATATCAACAAAGACAACAACCTGCGTTACTGCGAGACCATTGCCGCGACCAACCCTTGCGGTGAGCAGCCACTGCCGTCTTACGGCTGCTGCGATCTGGGCCCCATCATCCTGACGCGTTTTGTGCGCCACCCGTTTGGTTTTGCCGGCGTACCGGCCTTTGACTTCGACGCCTTCGAGAAATCGGTGGCGATCCAAGTGCGGGCTCTGGATAACGTGCTGGACGTGACCTTCTGGCCCCTGCAGCAGCAGCGTGACGAATCCTCAGACAAGCGCCGCATCGGCGTCGGCTTCACCGGCATGGGCAATACCCTGGCCATGTTATGCCTGCGTTACGACAAGGCCGAGGGCCGCGAGATGGCGACCCGCATTGCCACCAGCATGCGCGACGCCGCCTACACCGCTTCCGTGGCGCTGGCGCAAGAGAAAGGCGCTTTCCCCAAATTCGACGCTGACGGTTACCTGGAGGCCGGCACCTTTGCCAGCCGCTTGCCCGCCGCGTTGCAGCAGTCCATCCGCAAGCACGGCATTCGCAACAGCCATCTGCTGTCGATAGCGCCCACCGGTACGGTCAGCCTGGCCTTTGCCGACAACGCGTCCAACGGCATCGAGCCGCCGTTCTCGTGGATGTACAAGCGCAAAAAGCGCGAGGGTGATGGCAGTTTCACCGAGTACTCGGTAGAAGACCACGCCTGGCGCCTGTACCACGAGCTGGGTGGTGATGTGAACCAGTTGCCCGACTACTTTGTGTCCGCACTGGAGATGTCGGCTACCGACCACATCGCAATGATGGAAGCGGTGCAGCCATTTGTCGACACCGCCATCTCCAAGACGGTGAACGTGCCGGCCGACTACCCCTACGACGACTTCAAGAACCTGTACCAGCAGGCCTGGAACGCGCGCCTCAAAGGCTTGGCCACGTACCGGCCGAATGCCATTCTGGGTTCGGTGTTGCATGTGACGCCCACCGAGACCGCAGCCGCACCCGTCGCGCCTACCCCGCCCGCCCCCGTGGTCGACCCTATGCGCACCGTGATCGAACGCCGCCCCAAGGGCGCGCTGTCGGCCGTCGCCGAAAAGGTGGACTACTGGACGCAAGAGGGTCACAAGACGCTGTATCTGCTGGTGTCCTTTTTGCCGGTGCCCTTGCCGAATGGTGGCACGGTGGACCGCGCCATTGAATTTTTCATGCCGGTGGGTCAGAGTGGTGAATCACAACAGTGGATCACGTCCAGCATGCGTTTGTTGTCGCTGGCCGCACGCGGCGGTTTCCTGGAGCGTGCACTGAGCGATATGCGCAAAGTGGCGTGGGACAGGGGTCCTGTGCGCCTGGGCACACACCAAAAGGAAGACGGCACCCAGGTGCCCATGTGGCACGACTCCGAAGTGGCAGCCGTGGCCTTTGCGATCCAGAATATCCAGGCCCAGCGCAACCGCACGGTGACCAACAACTACAACCGCCGCTCCACCGATATCCAGAACGAATCGGACACCTTGCTGCCGCAGCAGGAAAGTGCACTGGAAACTGCACCCTTGCCCGTCATGGCCGGCAAGAAGTGTGGCGAGTGCGGAGCCCATGCCGTGATCCGTAAGGATGGCTGCGACTACTGTACGCAGTGCGGCCACGTGGGAAGCTGTGGGTGAGCCTGGACCAGGGCCTGGCCGACACGGTCGGTGCGCTGATGTGTTCGCGCCGGACCATATTGCCCAAGCGTCTGGCTGCCCCAGGCCCTGACTCAGCACAGCTCCAGCAAATACTGACGGCAGCGGCCTCTGCACCTGACCATGGCCAGGTGCGGCCATGGCGCTTTGTTCTGGTGCCAGCCGAGGCCCGCGCGGCCTTGGCCCAGGCCTTTGGCAACGCGCTTCTTGAGCGGGACCCCCAGGCCGGGCCCGAGCAATTGGTACAGGCCCAGGAAAAAGCCCACCGCAGCCCCTGCCTGATGCTGGTGGTGGTTCGCGCCGACTGCGGTGATCCGGACATCGACCTGCCAGAACGACTCATCTCCACGGGCTGCGCGGTGCAAAACATGCTGCTGGTGGCCACGGCGCTGGGTTATGGCTCGGCACTGACCAGCGGTAAAGCCTTGAAGTCCGCGGTGCTGCGTGCGTTGTTTGGCCTCGTAGAGGGTGAACATGCCCTGTGTTTTATCAGCCTGGGGACTGTGCAGTCCCGCAAACTCAGTCCACGCCAGCGCCCCGTGCCAGCGGACTATGTGTCCACGCTGGCACCGCAGTCATGAGCGCCACTGCCCTGCGCACCAAAGACCTGCTGCTCATACTCACGGTCATCCTGGTATGGGGAGTGAACTTCGCCGTTATCAAGGTGGGTGTGGCAGATGTTCCGCCGCTGATGCTGGGTGGCCTGCGCTTCATGCTCGCGGCCTTTCCGGCATTGCTGTTTCTGCGCGCACCCAAGGTACCGCTGCGTTTGTACCTGCTGTACGGTATGACGATCTCGGTGGGCCAGTTCTCGCTGCTATTCACCGCCATCCATGTGGGCATGCCTACCGGGCTGGCATCGCTGGTGCTGCAGTCGCAGGCCTTTTTCACGATGGTGTTTGCTGCGTTCTGGCTCAAAGAGTCGTGGCATGCCAACCAGTTGGCAGGTCTGGTGCTGGCGGCCGGTGGCCTGATTCTGATTGGCAGTGCCCATGGGCTGTCCATGCCGCTGGCCGGTTTTATGCTGACCATTGCTGCGGCGGCCATGTGGGCCTGCGGCAATATCGTGACCCGGGCCGTGGGCCGTTATGGCCCGATGAACCAGCTGGCCTTTGTCGTCTGGGCCAGCCTGGTGCCGCCGATACCGTTGCTCTTGCTCTCCGCGTGGCTGGAAGGGCCGCAAGCCATGGCCTCAGCCCTGGCGCATTTCAGCTGGACCGCCTTTGGCGCCGTGGCCTACCTGGCATGGGCAGCAACCCTGTTTGGGTATGGCGTGTGGACGGCACTGTTGTCGCGCTACCCGGCCAACCGTATCGCACCGTTCTCACTGCTGGTGCCACTCGTAGGTTTGACAACGGGCTGGGTGGTGTTTGGCGAGGTGCTCAAGCCCGTGCACTTTGCCGGGGGTGCCTTGTTGATGGCAGGCCTGCTGGTGAACCTGTTTGGCGGCCGCCTGTTTGCAAGGTTGAAGTGGCAGGCCTGAGCCTGTGGTGGATAGGCATGTTCCAATAGCCGCATGAACCCCGACGCACACAAACTTTGGCTGGCCCCACAGTGGGCTTTTGCGGTTCTGCTGGCCCTGTTGGGCATGTTGGGGCCTTTCTCCATCGACACCTATTTGCCGGCTTTTGCCGACATTGCACGTTCGCTGGACGCGACACCGGTGCAGATGCAGCAGACGCTGTCAGCCTACCTGTTTGGATTTGCTTTCATGAGCCTGTTCCACGGCGCCATATCCGACAGTTTTGGCCGCAGGCCCGTGGTGCTGTGGGGGCTTGCGGCTTTCACCGTGGCCTCGGCCGGTTGTGCCTTGTCGAACAGCATCGGCCAGCTGATCTTCTTCCGCGCCATGCAGGGCCTGTCCACCGGCGCCGGCATTGTGGTGTCGCGGGCGGTGATACGCGACATGTTTCCGCCCTCACAGGCGCAAAAAGTCATGAGCCAGGTCACCATTTTCTTTGGTGTGGCACCGGCCATTGCGCCCATGGTGGGGGGCTGGATGCTGGCCCACGTCAACTGGGCGGGCATCTTCTGGTTTTTGACGGGTGTCGGCGTGGTCTTGTGGATTGCCATTTACCGGGCTTTGCCCGAGACCCTGCACATCACACAGCGCCAGGGGTTTAATCCCCGCAACCTGATGGCCGGGTATTGGCAACTGGGCTCGGACCCACGTTTCTTCTTGCTGGCCCTTGCCAGCGGCATACCTTTCAATGGCATGTTTTTGTACATCCTCAGCGCGCCGGTGTTTCTCGGGGAGCATTTGCAACTGGTGCCGCAAGAGTTTTACTGGTGTTTCCTGATCACCATTGGCGGCATCATGGGCGGCGCCATGGTCAGCGGGCGCGTGGCGGGCAAGATCACACCATCACGCCAGGTGCGCATAGGCTTCTCCATCATGCTGGTGATTGCGGTGGTGAACCTTATCGCCAACCTGTTGTTCAAGGCCCATGTGAGCTGGGCCCTGTTCCCCTTGGGTATCTTCTCGTTTGGCTGGGCGCTGATGGTGCCGGTGGTCACTTTGCTGGTGCTGGACCTGCACCCGGATCGCCGGGGCATGGCGTCGAGCCTGCAGATGTTTGTGGGTTCTACGGCCAACGGCATTGTGGCCGGCGTGATATCCCCGCTGGTCATGCATTCCACGGTGGCGTTGGCGGTATCGTCCCTGTTGATGCTGTGTCTGGGGCTGGTGGCGTGGGTCTACATTCGCCACCGCTGGCCCGCAATCGGGCATACCATTGCGCATGGCTAGGCTGTTCAAGCCCTTTGTTTGTGTTCTTGCCACGCTGCTGGTCTGGCACGGTTCCACTTTTTCCCAGCAAGAGACCCTGGACCGTATCGATGCGGTGTATGTGCTGTCCGAGCGCAACAACGCCCTGGCGCTAGCCCAGATCCGCACCCTGGGCGAACAGCTGCCCCCCACCACGCCGTATGCGGTGCAGCGTGAATACCTGATCACACGGATCGATCTGGAGCTGGACTCCGGGCAAACCGAGGCTTCCAAGGCGACCACCGGCAAGCTGCTGGCCTTGGCGCGTGCCCAGGCCAAACCCGACGACATGGGCCAGGCCATGGCCATGGGTTTTGCCGCATCGCTCATGGTTTTTACCGCGCAGCCTGCCAGCGCCATGCTCAAACTTGAAGAAGCCCGCCCCTTTGCGCTGCGCTCGGGCGATGCGGTAGCGCTGTGGCAGCACTACCGCGTGTTGGGCGGTGCGCAATTGTCTACCGGAAAGTTTGAGCCGGCCCTGGAGAGTTACCTCAAGAGCTTGCAATACGCAGACCAGCAAACCCGCCATCCCAAGCAGGCACGGCTGCGCTCGCTCAACGGCCTGAGCAACGTTTATTCGGCGATGAAGAACCACGAGAAAGCTCTAGCCGTGATTGACGAGGCGATCGGGCTGGCCACCGAGCTGGATTCACGCAAGATGTTGGCCACGCTCTACCTGAACCAGGGCGGTGAGTTTGCGGAGTTGGGGCGCCAAGCAGACTATGCGGCAGCCAATGAAAAGGCCCTGAAGATCAGCCGCGAAAGTGGCCTGGTTCCTGTGGAAGCCACCATTCTGAACAATATGGGTGATGGTTATTTGCGCAGCCACGACTACCCCAAGGCCGAACAACTGGCGCGCCAGGCGCTGGCCAAATTCCGCGAGATCGATGACCGCAGCGGGGTGATCACTGCACAGTGCAATGTGGGTTTTGCGTTGATGGGCCAGGGCAAGGTGGCCCAAGGTGTGAAAGAGGTGCGCATCGCCCTCAAGCTGGCCCACGAGGCCAGCGCCATGGCAGACGAAGAAGTCATACTGGAAGAGCTGGGTCGCATGTACGAGCAGTTGGGTTTGCACAAGGAGGCCGTGGCCACCATCCGCGAACAGCAAAAGCTCAGCGAACAATTGTTCCAGGCAGACCGAGAGAAATCGGTCGCTGCCATGCAGGAGCAGTTTGATGCAGTGAATAGGCAAAAGCAGATCGAGCTGCTGGCCCGCGAGAACAGCCTGAAAGACGCCACCATCAGCAACCAGCGCCTGCAGCAAATCGTCACGCTGCTGGGGGGCGTCGTGACCGTGATGGGTGGTGTGTTTGTGTTCTTGCTGTACCGGCGTGTACGCAAGACCAACCAGAAGCTGCGCGAGGCCAATAAACAGCTGGAGTTTCACGCCGTGCGTGACCCGCTGACCGGCCTGTTCAACCGGCGTTCCTTCATTGAGTTGATGAACAACCGCGCCGGCAACACCAATGGCGGGCGCCGCGAAGACGACAACCCCGATGGTCTGATGATCCTGGACATAGACCACTTCAAGCACATCAACGACACGCTGGGCCACGCCGGGGGCGACGCGGTGCTGATCGAGATCGCCAAGCGCTTGCGCAGCACAGTGCGCGACACCGACATGGTGATGCGCTGGGGTGGTGAAGAGTTTTTGGTGTTCTCCCCCAAAGCCAATGCGGCCCATCTGAAAAACCTGGCGCAGCGCGTGCTCAACGTGATTGGCAAAGAGCCGATCGCGGTGGGCGACAAGATGATGGGCATCACGGTCAGCGGCGGATTTTTGTCGTTGCCGTTCTCCGGCCTGTCCGAGACCGACTGCAACTGGGAAAAAGCCATGCAGATCGCCGACATGGCCCTCTACCTGGGCAAGGTCAACGGGCGCAACCGTGCCTACGGCCTGAACCGTTTGCTGGCGCCGTTTGAGCAGGTCATGCCGGTGCTGGAGCGCGATATTTCGGCCGCATTGAAGGCCGATATGGTCGAGCTGGTCGAGGTGTTGGGCCCTACCCCCGCCGCATAAAAAACGGCCGCCAGGCCGCACCCACAAACGATGGCATAGGCGTATACTGTACACAAATACAGTTTAAAAGAATGCGCCTCCCATGCTTGCCTCCGTCCCATTGCCCTCCTGGAAAGGCGTCCACGCGGACGTCTGGCAGGCCGATGCGCTGGCCAGCGCACCAGGGCGGGTGCTGGCCACGGGAGACGCCGCGCTCGATGCCCAATTGCCCGGCGGCGGCTGGCCCCTGGGGGCCCTGAGCGAGATCCTGCAACCCCCCGGCGTGCACAACGAATGGCGCCTGCTGCTGCCTGCGCTGGCCCGCTGTGGCACGGGTGCGGTGGTGCTGGTGGGTGCGCCGTACATGCCGTTTGGTCCCGCGCTGGGCGCCCAAGGCCTTGTGCCGCAACGCCTGTTATGGGTGTCCGCACCCGAAGGCGGTAAAGCCGGGGTAAAGGGCGGCGCACAACGCCTGTGGGCCACTGAGCAGGCTTTGCGCTGTGCCGATGTGGACGCCGTGCTGGCCTGGCTGGTGCAAGCGCGGCCCGAGCAACTGCGCCGCCTGCAGATGGCCGCGGCCGAATACGACAAGCTGCTGTTTGTGCTGCGCCCCGAACAGGCGCAACACGAATCCTCGCCCGCCGTGCTGCGCCTGTGGGCGGCGCCATCCGAGGATGGGGCCGACACGTTGGAGGTGCGCGCCCTCAAACGCCGTGGCCCGCCCATGGAGCAGCCCGTGCACTTAAGCGCGCGCACCGCACGGTTGGCGTGTTTGCTAAAAGCCAGTAGTTATGCACCACTGGATCGCACTGCAGCCCTCGCCTGAAGCGCCCGGCACTGAGTCCTTGGTAGACCCACACGCTGCCTGGGTCTGGTGGGCGCTGCAGTTCACCCCCCTGGTGGCGCGGGTGGAGGCCGCGTTGCTGATGGAGGTATCCGCCAGCGAGCGCCTGTTTGGTGGCAGTGATGCCTTGCTGACCCAAGTGCTTAAGCCAAATTGGCCTCTAGCCCCCGTCGAATATGAACAGGGCGCTACATCTTTAATAGCATACGGAAGATTGCAATGCGCCATCGCCTCCCGCAGCGACGCTGCACGCACGCTGCCTGCCGATGCCTTGCCCCTGCACACCCTGGCCGCCGCACGCGCCCACCTGCCCACGCTGGCCCGCCTGGGCCTCTCCACCTGGGGGCAACTTCGCGCCCTGCCGCGCGGTGGCGTGGTGCGCCGCTTTGGCGCCGGTGTGCTGGACGCGCTGGACTGTGCCTATGGCCAGCGGGCTGAGGTGTATCCGTGGCTGACCCTGCCCGATGTGTTTGATGCACCGCTGGAGCTCTTGTCCAGCGTGGAGAACGCATCGGCCCTGTTGTTCGGCGCACGCCGACTGCTGGCCCAGTTGCAGCTGTGGCTGCGCGCACGCCAACGCGGGGTGCTGGCGCTCGAATTATTGTGGGAGCTGGACGCCCGGCGCTCCAATGCCGCGCATGTAGACGCCCACCACACCGGCGGCGCACAGGGCCGCCTGGTGCTGCGCACGGCGCAGCCCACGCAGGACATGCAGCACCTGGCGCGTCTGCTGGGTGAGCAACTGGCCCAGGTCACGCTGCCCGCACCTGTGTTGCACCTGCGCCTGCGCTCTCTGCAGACCCAGCCGATGGCGGGGGAGAGCATCAGCCTGCTGCCTGAGGATGTGCGCCACGGCGACAGCCTGCACCAGTTGCTGGAGCGCCTGAGCGCGCGCCTGGGGCCCCAGCAGGTGCGCCACGCCACGCTGTACGCCGACCACCGGCCCGAGCGCATGCAGCACTGGCATGCGGCCACCGCCCCGCTACCGGCCAGTGCCAACAGAGGTTTGGTGATAGCTCCTAAATTGGTAGCAAATAAATCATATTCCGCGGGGGCTACAGGCCAGTTTGGCTTAAACGATCTGCCCAGCATGGCCCTCTACCCCAGTTGGCTGCTGGCCACCCCGCTGCGTCTAACGGTGCACCAGGGGGCTGCCCAGTACGAGGGGGGCCCCCTGACCCTGCTGGTGGGGCCGCAGCGCGTGGAGGCGGGCTGGCTGGACGGCGGCGCCCACTGCGCACTGCGCGACTACTACGTGGCCCGCAGCGCGGTAGCCGGCCTGGTGTGGGTGTATTGCGAGCGCTTGAGCGGGCAAGCCCATTGGTATCTGCATGGCCTGTTTGCCTGACACAGACGACTCAGATAGAGTGCAGACGTTGGAGGCCCTACGATGCTCTATAGAAATATCCTCACCCTGAGTGCTGTGGCCGCCGCGCTGGGGCTACCTGCGGCCCATGCGGCTGCGGACCTTCAGGTCAGCGGGTTTCTGTCCATCGTCGGCGGGCGCGTGCTCAGTGGCTCACTGCACGGCCCCATGCCTGACAACCCCGATGTAGCGTGCCCCTGCTACATCGCTGATTACACCAACTTCGGAACCTACAACACAGCGTTCTCTCTGGCCGCCGAGAGCCGCATAGGCCTGCAAGCCAACGCCACGCTGACCGACAAACTGAGTCTGACGGCACAAGTCACCGCACGCCCCCTTGAGGCCAACGCGCAGTTGCAGTGGGCCTACGCCACCTACATACTCAGCCCCACCTGGGACCTGCAAGTCGGGCGCAAACGCATTCCGCTGTATTTCTACTCAGGCTTCCAGGACGTGGGCGGTGTCTACCCCTGGGTCGGCCTGCCGCCTGAACTGTATGGCTGGGAAGCCACCAACTACAACGGCATAAGCTTGCGCAACCGAACTGTATGGGGGGATGTGTATGTCAACTCCAGCGTCTTCGCCGGCAGTGAACAGGTTCGCAGCAGCCGCTACATGCTGGCCTACGGGCAGCGCCACACCGATGTGCACTGGGACAACATCTTCGGTGCCGATGTAGAGCTGACACGCGACAGATGGACCCTGCGCGCCATGGCGATGCAGGCCGACACCACGTTCACTGACAAGGACGACCCGGGCAATGACTCCAGCGAAAGCATGCACGCCTATGGTCTGGCCGCCAACTACGAACACAACAACTGGTTCGTGTTGTCCGAGATTGCGGCCAACATCCGCCGCAACAAGTCCGGTCCGCTGGCTGGTGTAACGGTCAGCGTGCCTGCGGCCTCCATCGGTGTGGGCTACCGCAGCGGCAAGTGGACCACCTTTGCCAACTACTCGCAGTACCAGGAGCTCAGCAGCGACACGGCGCTGCTGCCCAACTATGACTACCGCCACACCTCGCTGACGCTGAAGTACGAGCTGTCACCCCGCAGCATCATTAAGACCCAGTACGACACCTACTGGGAACCGGGCCCCGTCTATTCGGGTGATGCGAAAGTGTGGCGCATCTCCTTTGACCGGACGTTTTGATGCGTATGCGCCGCGCTGCACCAACACCACCATCGGTGTCCCGCTGCGGGCGTGGCCTGGGGGCAGCTGTGCTGCTGGTAGCCATGTTGGTGGGCGGGCGCGCGTACGCCGACATTGCCGTCATCGTGCATGCCGACAACCCGGTCCAAAGCCTGACCACACGCCAAACCGCCGAGCTTTATCTGGGACGTGTGCGCACCTTCGACACCGGCGAGTACGCTCTCGTCATCGATCAAGGCCGCGACGACCCGTTGCGCGGGCGCTTTTTCAAGGACGTCAGTGGCATGTCCATAGGCCAGGTCACGGCCTATTGGTCGCGCCTGCAGTTCACCGGTCAGGTGCAACCGCCACGCAGTCTGGAAGGGGATGCCGCCGTGCTGGACTTTGTGCGCCGCAACCCTAAGGCCATTGGCTATGTCAGCGCCGTGCCCGCGCTGGAGGCCAAGGTCAAGACGGTGCTGGTGCTGCGCGACTAATCCACGGCCGGCCCATCAGCATGTCCTCCACCGCCAGCGCGTTGCGAACCCACCTCAAACTCAAGCTGGCCCTGCGCGTCACGCTGGGGTCTCTGGTGTTTGCGCTGATTGCCGGGGCGGCGATGTTCTGGACGGAGTTCGAAAGCCAACACGCTGAAGCCACAAGCCTGCAACAGCAGTTGGCGGCCACGGTGCAATCGTCCGCAGCGGTAGCGGCGTATGTCAAGAACGAAGAGATAGCCCGCGATGTGGTCACCGGCCTGCTGTCCAACCCCATGGTCGCCGCGGCCGGCATTGAAACCGATACCGGCGCCCGCGTATTCAGCAGCCGACGTGTTGCCGGCAGTGATGCGAGCAAAGCTGCCACCACCCACTACTCGCTGAAATCACCCGTCATCGCCGAAGAGACCATTGGCCGGTTGGTGATTGAGCAGGACGTGGATTACATCAACGCGCGCGCCATTGCCGCGGCACGCTGGCAGGCCATGGTACTGGTGTTGCAGATTGCCATCTCAGCCGTTCTGCTGATCGTGATCTTCGATTG
Source organism: Rhodoferax sp. (assembly GCA_043738115.1). Classification (GTDB taxonomy): domain Bacteria; phylum Pseudomonadota; class Gammaproteobacteria; order Burkholderiales; family Burkholderiaceae_C; genus Allorhodoferax. Next base: position 57,110 of record JAYSZJ010000116.1, read on the forward strand.
GGTCGTGGCGCGCCCGCTCAATGCGGTGGCCCGCATGGTAGAGGCGGCTGTGCCCGGCAGTGGTGCGCGGCTGGACGTCCCCGCCGGCCATGCAAACGATGAGATCGGATCTCTGGTGCGCAGCAGCAACAACCTGCTGGCCACCACCGAGCGCACCCTGGACGACGAGCGCGCGCTGCGGGCCAAGGTCGAAAAAATGGAAGAGCACTACCGCCGCATTTTCGAGACCACCCATGTTGGCATCATGGTGCTCGACCAACACGGGCAACTCATCAACAGCAACCCGGCCCTGCTGTCGCGTATTGTTGGCATGGGCCGAGAGGCCGTGGAGCAGGCGCAGGACCAGCGCTTCATTGAAACGATTTTTAGCGAGCCCCATGCAGTATGGGCGCTGATCACCGAAGCGTCCGCCAACCAGCGTTCTGCATCCGCCGACTGCCAGTTGCGCACGCCCGATGGCAGTGCGCGCTGGGCGCATTGCATCGTGTCGGTGGTACTGGGCGCCAACAAACAGGTCGAGCTGATTGAGGGTGTGCTCTACGACGTGACCGAACGCAAGGCGGAGGAAGAGCGCGCACGCCGCCAAGCCGAACACGACACACTGACCGGCCTGTGCAACCGCCACGGCATGGACATCTTTCTGGACCGCAGCTTGCGCCACGCCGCTGAAGAGGGTGAAGTGGTGGCGGTGATGCTGATCGACCTGGATGGGTTCAAGGCGGTCAACGATGTGCATGGCCATGGGGCGGGGGACCTGGTGCTCAAAGAGGTGGCCAGCCGCATGCTGGCGCGTATTCGGCGCGCATCCGACCTGGTGGCCCGCCAGGGTGGTGATGAGTTCATCGTCATCGTGACCCATTGCGGTGCGGATACAACGGCGATCGAGGAGATCGCCAACGACCTGGTAGCGCTGCTCGGCGCGCCCATCTCCATCGGTGGTGACCTCGACGTGCAGATCGGCGCAAGCATTGGCATCGCACGTTACCCGGTCAATGGCCACTCACGCTTGCCGCTGATGGCCGCTGCCGATGCGGCAATGTATAGCGCCAAGAAGGCGGGGAAGAACCGCTACGCGATGGCAGCGGAGCATGCTGCGGGTTGAGCCCTGGACAAGTGGTGACCTTGCCCCTGAATCGTGTAGGGAGAGTTGATGTTTAACCTGCATTCCGTAGCGCGATGAAGTCGGAGACAAACGGTCACTTATCCACCAACATGTAACTGCGCAGCGCAATGAAGTCGGAGACAACGTGCGTCTGACTGTATCTGGCAAGACTATCGAGGCTTCGAAGGGGCTGCGATGTGAACTGTTGGTGGCACCAGTTCAGTAAAATACACTTAAGGCTACGGTGAATAAGTAGTGTCAATACGTGGGCACAAGGCCACGGCTGCGGATTTACGCAAAATCGGGAGCACATTGGCCCCGTTTCGCGGT
>JAYSZJ010000117.1:0-58406 GCA_043738115.1 Rhodoferax sp.
CCGGCGCGGCGCGACGGCGGCAGGTGCACCAGCGCCAGCTCGCCGGTGACGGGCGCCTCCAGCGCCAGCGTGGCGATGGCGTCGATCAGCGGGTCGAGCCGGGCGGTCTTGCGCGGCGTGGCCGGGCGCAAGTCCAGCGGCAGCGCGGTGGGGTCGAAATCGGTTGGGTCGTGGCTGCGGCCGCCCGGGCCAGGGTCGGTGTGGGCCAAGCTGCCGACTGCGCCGCCGCCCTGCCCTGCGCCGGCCTGCGGGCTGCCGCCCATCTGCGGATCCACTCGCTGGCCCGGGCCCACCTCGTCGGCCTGGCGCGGGCTGGCCTTGCGGGCCTGGTAGACGCCGTTTGCCAGCACGCCCAGCAGCACCACGCCACCAACGATGGCCAGGCCTTCGGCCAGGGTGAAATCCATCATCCGGCCTCCTGCCGGGCCGCCCCAAAGGAGGCCAACGCCCCCTCGGGGGGCAGCGAGCGAAAGTGAGCGTGGGGGCTCATACGTTTTCCACCAGACTGCGGGCGGCTTCCATGTCCACCGCCACGATGCGCGACACGCCTTGCTCCTGCATCGTCACCCCAATCAATTGTTCGGCCATTTCCATCGCGATCTTGTTGTGGCTGATGAACAGAAACTGCGTGCCCTTGTGGCTCATCTCTTGCACCAGCCTGGCATAGCGCTCGGTATTGGCGTCGTCCAGCGGCGCGTCCACCTCGTCGAGCAGGCAAAACGGCGCCGGGTTGAGCAAGAAGATGGCAAACACCAGCGCGATGGCGGTGAGTGCTTTTTCACCGCCCGACAGCAGGTGGATGGTGGCGTTTTTCTTGCCCGGCGGCTGGGCCATCACCTGCACACCGGCGTCCAGAATCTCGTCACCGGTCATTTGCAGCCGGGCGGTGCCGCCGCCAAACAGGCTGGGAAACAAGCGGCCAAAGTGCTCATTCACCTGGTTGAAGGTGGCGCTGAGCAAATCGCGGGTTTCCAGGTCGATCTTGCGGATGGCGTCTTCCAGCGTTTGCATGGCCTGGGCCAGATCGGCGTTTTGTGAATCCAGAAACTGCTTGCGTTCACGGGCCACGGCCAGCTCATCCAACGCAGCCAGATTGACTGCGCCCAGTGCGGCAATCTCGCGGTGCAGTCGGTCGATCTCGCTCTGCATGCCGGTCAGGCGCACATTGCCTTCTTTGATGGAGAGTTCTACCGCTTCCAGATCGGCCTGTGCGTCCAGCAACTGCTGCTCGTACTGCTCAAAGCCCAGGCGCGCGGCCTGCTCCTTGAGCTGGAATTCGGTGATGCGTGACCGCAGCGGGTCCAGCTCGCGCTCCAGCTGCAGGCGCCGTTCATCACTGGCGCGTAGCTTGGCGGTCAGGTCGTCGTATTCGCTGCGTTTGGCGCCCAGGGCCTGTTCGCGCTCCAGCTTCAACGCCAGCGCGCTTTGCAAGCCGGCCTGGGCCGCCGCATCGCTGAGGCGGGCCAGTTCTTCGCGGGCACGTTGTGCTTCGGAGTGCACGGACTCGGTTTGCTGCGTAGCCGTATCGATGGTGCGGGCCAGTTCGGCATTACGCGCCTGCAGGCTGCGCTGCGCAAATTGCGCCTCTTGCGCTTGGCGTTCCAGGCTGCGCTGCTGTTCGCGGCACTGGGTCAGCTTGCGCTGTACTTCAATGACGCGTTCGTCCAGTTGCGCATGGCGCTCCTGGCTGTCGGCCAACTGCATGTCCAACGATTCAAAACGGCCTTCGGCGGTGGCGCGGCGCTCTTGCAAATCATCGAGCTGGCCTTGCACCTCGGCAATGTCAGCGTCGATTTGTGCGCTGCGCGTGCGGGCCTGTTCGGCCAGTTGCGACAAACGCAAGGTTTCCACCTGCAGGCCATGGGCCTGGGTTTGCGCCTCCGTGGCCTCGCGGCGCACGCTGACGAGTCGCTGGCTTGCTTCAGCATAGGCTGCCTCGGCGCGCACCAGTGCGGTACGGGCTTCCTCGGCAATCATGACTTGCGCGCGTAACTCTTTTTCGAGGTTTTCAATCTCTTGGGCGCGTGCCAGCAAACCGGCCTGCTCGGAGTCCTGCGCGTAGAAGCTGACGCTGTGCGCGGTGACCACGTGGCCGGATTTGAGGTAAATGCTTTCGCCGGGCTGCAGCTTGTCGCGCTGGGCCAGCGCGTCTTCGAAACTGCTAGATGTATAGCAACCATGCAGCCATTCGTTAAACACCCCTTTTTGGCCCGCGTCATTGATGCGCAACAAGTCGGCCAGGCGGGGCAAGCTGGATGCTGTTTCTGGAACCGCCGCCAAGGGCGGGCTGAAAAATGCCAGCTTGGCCGGTGGCGCGTCATTGGCAAACGAGCGCACCAGCTCCAGGCGCGAAACCTCCAGCGCGGCAAGCCGCTCACGCAGCGCGCCTTCCAGCGCGTTTTCCCAACCCTGCTCTATATGGATACGGGTCCACAAGCCCTGCAAATGGTCCAGGCCGTGTTTGGCCAGCCAGGGCTGCAATTTGCCGTCGGTTTTGACTTTTTCTTGCAGCGTCTTCAACGCTTCCAGCCGTGCCGACAGGTCGGCCTGGCGGGCGGATTCGTCATTAACCGTCTGCTGCTGGGTGCGCCGGGCTTCGTCGCGCTGGGGCAGCATGTCTTGCAGCTCCTGCAGGCGCGCATCGGCTACCGCTGCCGCTTCTTGTGCTTCGTCCAGTTGGGCCTGCAACTCTTGCAGCTTGGCCTCATCGGGCGGGGCCAGCGCGTTGCGGTCCACGGCCAGACGTTCACGCCGGGTTGTGACCTGACGGAATTGCTCTTCAATGCCGCGTTGTTCTGCTGCCAGCACCTGAATCTGTTGCTGCACCTGCATGACACTGCCACGCTGGTCGTTGGCGGCCGATTGCGCGGCGGTTAATGCATCCTCCAGATCGGGCAACTGCTGGGCTTGTTCTTCCACCTGGGCGGACAATAGTTCGGTTTGTTCATCACCCAGCAAGGCCAGTTCGGCCAGGCGTTCTATCTCGGCCGCGGCGTCTTCTTTGCGGGCCGCCCACTGGCCGATTTGCTCTTGCAGTGTCGCCAGGCGCTGCTCGGCACGCTGGCGCCCTTCGACGACAAAACGGATCTCGGCTTCCAGCCGTCCCACATCGGTGCTGGCTTCATACAACAGACCCTGAGCCTGGTTGACCTGGTCACCGGCTGCGTAGTGGGCCTGGCGCACCGTCTCCAGATCGGATTCGATGCGGCGCAGGTCCGCCATGCGACTTTCTAGTGCATTGACCGCACCCTCGGCATCGGCTTTCACCTTGGACTGGTCCGCCAGCGCCTCGGCACGCTTCAAAAACCACTGCTGGTGTTGCTTCAGCGTGACGTCGGCCTGTAGAGCGTTGTACTTTTGCGCCACCTCGGCCTGCTTTTCCAGCTTTTCAAGATTGGTGTTGAGTTCACGCAGTATGTCTTCGACCCGGGTCAGGTTTTCGCGCGTGTCAGACAGGCGGTTCTCGGTCTCGCGGCGGCGTTCCTTGTATTTGGAAACCCCGGCGGCTTCCTCGAGGAACAGGCGCAACTCTTCGGGTTTGGATTCGATGATGCGGCTGATCGTGCCCTGGCCAATGATGGCGTAGGCGCGGGGCCCCAGGCCGGTGCCCAGAAACACGTCTTGCACGTCACGGCGGCGCACGGGCTGGTTGTTGATGAAATAACTGCTGGTGCCGTCGCGGGTCAGCACACGTTTGACGGCGATCTCGGCAAACTGGCCCCACTGGCCGCCGGCGCGGTGGTCGGCGTTGTCAAAAATCAGTTCTACGCTTGAGCGGCTGGCCGGCTTGCGGGTGGTGGTGCCGTTGAAGATGACGTCCTGCATGGACTCGCCACGCAATTCACTGGCCTTGCTTTCACCCAGCACCCAGCGCACCGCGTCCATGATGTTGGACTTGCCGCAGCCGTTGGGCCCCACCACACCCACCAATTGGCCCGGTAACAGGAAGTTGGTGGGCTCCGCAAAGGATTTGAATCCGGACAGCTTGATGGAATTGAGGCGCACAGGACTGAGAAACTTTGGCTAAGCGGTTGATTTCATAGATTTTTTGTGGGGCATCCACACCGATCAACGGCCTGCAATGATACCGTGTGGGTACTATGCAAAAAAACCTGCGAGTGCTCGGGGATAATGGCGGCCCATGAATCCGAATTTGACCCGCCTGCAGGCCTATCCTTTTGAACGCCTGAAGCAGTTGTTTGCCTCGGTCACCCCCAACCCCGCCTACACGCCCATCAGCCTGGGCATTGGTGAACCCCGCCACGCAACGCCGCAGCTGATCAAGCAGGCCTATTGCGACGCCATCATGGACCCGCAGGGTGGGTTATCGGTCTACCCAGCCACCGGCGGAGTCGCCGGTTTGCGCCAGTCCATTGGCCGCTGGATGCAGCGCCGGTATTGGCTGGAGCTCGACACCAACACGCAGATCCTGCCGGTGAACGGTTCACGCGAGGCCCTGTTTGCCTTTGCCCAAACCGTCATCAACCCTTCCGTGCAATACCCTGACGGGCAGAGTGCCCTGGTGGTGTGCCCCAACCCGTTCTACCAAATCTACGAAGGCGCGGCCTTTTTATCGGGTGCACAGCCGTATTACGTGCCGTCCGACCCGGCCCGCAATTTCGCCCAGGACTGGGACAGCGTGCCCGAATCGGTGTGGGCCCGCACCCAGTTGCTGTTTGTGTGTTCACCTGGCAACCCCACCGGCGCGGTGATGCCGCTGGACGAGTGGAAGAAGCTGTTTGACTTGAGCGATCGCTACGGCTTTGTCATTGCATCCGACGAGTGTTACAGCGAAATCTACTTCCGCGACGAACCCCCTTTGGGTGGCCTGGAAGCCGCGGCCAAGCTGGGCCGCGCTGATTTCAAGAATCTGATCGCATTTACCAGCCTGTCCAAACGCAGCAATGTGCCCGGCATGCGCAGTGGTTTTGTAGCGGGTGATGCCACGCTGATCAAACAGTTTTTGCTGTACCGCACCTACCACGGCAGCGCCATGAGCACCGTGGTGCAGGCTGCCAGCATTGCCGCCTGGGACGACGAAGAGCATGTGCGCGACAACCGCGAGCAATACCGGGCCAAATTTGCCCAGGTGACGCCTATCCTGGCGGAGGTGCTGGACGTGGCCCTGCCCGACGCCGGCTTCTACCTATGGGCCAAGGTCAAGGGCAGTGACACGGAGTTCGCCCGAGACCTGCTCGCTCTTTACAATGTAACGGTCTTGCCCGGCAGCTATCTGGCCCGCGAGGCGCAGGGCTTTAACCCTGGCGCCAACCGTATCCGCATGGCTCTGGTGGCCGAAACCGCCGAGTGTGTGGAAGCCGCTCAGCGTATCGTTCAATTTGTTAAATCCCGAAGCTAAGACCGTAAGGGACAGCCTCTCCAGTTATTGATCCATTAGAAAGACTTCCATGAGCCAACAACTCCAGCAAACCATCGATGCCGCGTGGGAAGACCGCGCCAACATCTCCGTGAACTCCTGGACCGCTGAAGTCCGCGACGCCGTGGAACACGTGATCCATGAGCTGGACCGCGGCCAATTGCGCGTGGCCACCAGGGAGGCTGTGGGCCAGTGGACCGTCCACCAGTGGATCAAGAAAGCCGTGTTGTTGAGCTTCCGTCTGCGAGACAACGAAATCATCCAGGCCGGCCAACTGGGCTTTTATGACAAGGTGCAGACCAAGTTCTCTGGTTTGTCAGCCGAAGAAATGCGCACCAGCGGCACCCGCGTGGTGCCACCTGCCGTTGCCCGCCGCGGCAGCTACATTGGCAAGGGCACGATCCTGATGCCCAGTTTTGTGAACATCGGCGCCTATGTGGATGACGGCACCATGGTTGACACCTGGGCCGCTGTTGGCTCTTGCGCCCAGATCGGCAAAAACGTGCACCTGTCCGGCGGCGTGGGCATTGGCGGCGTGCTGGAGCCCATGCAGGCTAACCCCACCATTATTGAAGACAACTGCTTCATCGGCGCCCGTTCCGAAGTGGTGGAAGGTGTCATCGTCGAAGAAAACTCGGTGTTGTCCATGGGTGTGTACATTGGCCAGAGCACCCCGATCTATGACCGCGCCACCGGCGAGGTGACATACGGCCGCATCCCCAGCGGTTCGGTCGTTATCAGTGGCACACTGCCGAAAGACGGTGGAAAATACAACCTGTATGCGGCCATCATCGTCAAACGTGTGGACGCCCAGACCCGCGCCAAGACATCGCTGAACGATTTGCTGCGCGACTGAACTGTTAGCAACTGAGCTTGTTGATCACCAACCGAGGTTGAACCTATGGCAACGACGAACCCCAACCCACCCGGCACCATGGAGCGCATCCTGCGCCTGATGAGCGAGAAGAAGGCCTCGGACGTCTACCTGTCGGCCAACTCCCCGGCGTTGATCAAGATCAATGGCCAGTGTGTTCCGATCAACAACCAGTCACTGCCAAACGACGCCACACGCAACCTGCTGGCCGAGATCTTGCCGGCCGACCGTATGGCCGAGCTGGATGCCGAGGGCGAGCTGAACATGGGTTTCCCCATCGCCGGCGTAGGGCGGTTTCGGGTTAGCGCCATGCGCCAGCGCGGCAGCATTGCTGCGGTCATCCGTTACATCTCGGTCGATGTGCCGCCGTTGGCCGATCTGTTTTTGCCACCCGTCCTGGGTGACCTGATCATGGAAAAGCGCGGCCTGGTACTCATGGTGGGTGCCACCGGCGCCGGCAAGAGCACCACGCTGGCCTCCATGATCGACTACCGCAACGGCTTGGTGTCCGGCCACATCCTGACCATTGAAGACCCGGTGGAGTTTTTGTTCAAGAACAAAAAATCCGTCATCAACCAGCGTGAGATTGGCTCCGACACCAAATCGCTGCAGGTCGCCTTGAAAAACGCGCTGCGCCAGGCGCCCGATGTGATTTTGATCGGCGAAATCCGCGACCGCGAAACCATGTCGGCTGCCATTGCCTATGCCCAGTCTGGCCACTTGTGCCTGGCCACCATGCATGCCAACAACAGCTACCAGGCGCTGAACCGGATTTTGAGCTTCTACCCGGTAGAAGTGCGCCCCACCATGCTGGGCGACCTGGCCGCCGCGCTGAAGGCTGTGGTGTCGCAACGCCTGCTGCGCAACACGGCCGGCTCCCGCGTGCCCGCTATCGAGGTTTTGCTCAACACCAAGCTGATTTCCGAATTGATTGAAAAAGGCGACTTCTCGGGCGTCAAGGAGGCGATGGAGCAATCCATGGCCGACGGCTCGCAGTCGTTCGAACACGACATCGCACGCATGATTGTCGAAGGTGTGGTCGACCGCAAGGAAGGCCTGGCCAATGCCGATTCGCCCACCAACTTGATGTGGCGCATGCAAAACGACTTCAGCAAGTCCCAAGCACCGGCGGCCGCACCCGAAGAACACGAAGATGCCTCGTTCACTGAAATTACCCTGGACGTCACGCATTGATGAGTTCCACTTTGCACCTGGCCGAGCAATTGATCGCCCGGCCCTCGGTTACGCCACTGGATAGCGGATGCCAAGAGTTGATCGCCCAACGCCTGAACGCCCTGGGCTTTGTCTGCGAAACAATCACCAGCGGCCCGGCCGACTTCCTGGTCACAAACCTTTGGGCAAAACGGGCTGTAGCCCCCGTAAAACCTAACACTTCCGCTACTGATTCAATAGCAAATAACACACCAACCAAAACCCTGGTGTTCGCTGGCCATACTGATGTCGTGCCCACCGGCCCTCTGACCGAGTGGCATAGCGCACCCTTCACGCCCACGCACCGCGACGGCAAACTGTTTGGCCGTGGCGCCAGCGACATGAAGGTGTCCTTAGCCGCGTTTGTGGTCGCCATTGAAGAATTCATCGCCGCCAACCCCAACCCGCAGCTCAACATCGCCCTGATGCTGACCAGCGACGAAGAAGGCCCGGCCAACGACGGCACGGTGGTCGTCTGCAAGGCACTGACGGCGCGCGGCGAGACCATTGACTACTGCATCGTGGGTGAACCGACCTCGGTCGAGCGCACCGGCGACATGATAAAAAACGGCCGGCGCGGCACCATGAGCGGCAAACTCACCGTCAAGGGCATCCAAGGCCACATCGCCTACCCGCACCTGGCCAAAAACCCCATCCACCTAGTCGCGCCCGCGCTGGCCGAGCTGGTGGGTGTGGAGTGGGACAAGGGCAATGCCTTCTTCCCGCCCACCACCTGGCAGATCAGCAATATCCACGGCGGCACCGGCGCGAGCAATGTGATTCCGGGGCATGTGGTTATTGATTTCAACTTCCGCTTCTCCACCGAGTCCACACCGGAATCGCTGCAATCACGCCTGACGCGCGTGCTGGAGAAATACGAGCTGGAATACGACCTGACCTGGACCGTGGGCGGCCTGCCCTTTCTGACCACACCCGGCACCCTGGTCGGCGCCGTGCAAGAGGCCATCCTGGCCGAAACTGGCATCCACACCCAGCTGTCCACCACCGGTGGCACCAGTGACGGGCGTTTTATCGCCCAGATCTGCCCGCAGGTCATTGAGATGGGCCCGCCCAACGCCACCATCCACAAGATCAACGAATACGTGGAAGTGGCCGACATCGAGCCGTTGAAGAACATCTACCGCCGGGTGCTGGAAAACCTGGACCGTCAGGCCTGGGCATGACACTTTTGGAACTGATTGAATCCAGCGCCCAGCAGCTGGAGGATGCCAAGGTCTCCTTTGGCCATGGCACGACCAACGCAAAAGACGAGGCGGCGTGGCTGGTGTTGTGGAGCCTGGGCTTGCCACTGGATACCCCGCTGGACGGCGAAGGCTCCAAGGCAAATCAGCCTGTAGCCCCCGCCAGTGCTGAACATACCGCTAGCATTTTGGAAGCACGCATCACCACCCGCAAACCCGCTGCCTACCTGACGCAAGAGGCTTGGCTGCAAGGCGTGGCCTTTTATGTGGACGAACGCGCTATCGTGCCGCGTTCGCTGATCGCCAAGCTGATCGTGGATGGCAGCATCGACTACTGGCTCAAAGAATCAACACACACCGTGCTGGACCTGTGCACCGGCAACGGCAGCCTGGCGGTAATCGCCGCCCTGACCTACCCGGACGTGGTGGTCACCGGTTCGGACCTGTCAGCCGACGCGCTGGCTGTGGCCCGTATCAATGTGGACAAACACGGCCTGCAAGAGCGCATCACCCTGCTCACGTCCGACGGCCTGGGCGCCCCAGAATTGTCAGCCCGCGGACCTTTCGACCTGATCCTGTGCAACCCGCCGTACGTGAACGCGAAAAGTATGGCCGACCTGCCCGCCGAATACAAGGCTGAACCCGCGATGGCTCTGAGCGGCAACCAGGCTGGCGGCAGTGATGGCATGGACTTCATCCGTACGCTGCTGAAAGATGTTCCCCAACACATGACGGAAGACGGCGTGCTGGTGCTGGAGATCGGCAACGAACGCGAACACTTTGAAGCCGCATTTCCACAACTGGAAGTGGTGTGGCTGGAAACCAGCGCGGGGGAAGACCAGGTGTTGTTGGTGGCCAAGGAGGCTTTGTTGCTTTAGCGCCTTTGTTTGCTGAGCCCGCAGCAGGCTTGGGGTATGGGACTCCGTTCGTGTCCCCCGGCCGTTCCGGCCTCCTCCTTGACCTCACTGCGCCCCATACCCCAAGCCTGTTGCTACGAACAGTTTTTGTCTTGATATAGAAATCCTGCCGCATTTCTGCAAGCGCACCAACACCGCCCCACGGCAGGAGGACGGTGTGCTGCGAAGCATAGGTAAAGGAGGAGGCCGAAGGCCGGGGGACACGGAGCTTCGCAGCACGCCGTCCTCCTGCCCACCGCCAAACTCCGTGTTGAATTAAATAGTTAGCTACGACCAACCATGATTACTTTAAAAAATATCACCCTGCGCCGCGGCGCCAAGGTAGTACTGGACAGCACATCCGTCACCCTGAACCCCGGCGAAAAGGTCGGCCTGGTGGGCCGCAACGGCGCTGGCAAATCCTCACTGTTTGCATTGCTTAATGGCTCTTTGCATGAAGACGCGGGCGAGTACTACATCCCCACCCAATGGCGCATGGGCCAGGTCGCGCAGGACATGCCAGAGACCGAGCAATCCGCCACCGACTTTGTGGTCGAAGGCGACACCCAGTTGCTGGCCGCGCAGGAAGAGGTGACCGCATCTGAGGCCACCGAAGACTACGACCGCATGGCCCACGCCTACATGGCGTTGCAGGATGCCGGCGCCCACGACGCCCCAGCCCGCGCGCAAGCCCTGATCCTCGGCCTGGGCTTCAAGACCAGCGAACTCACCAATCCGGTCAACAGCTTCTCCGGCGGCTGGCGAATGCGCCTGCAACTGGCCCGCGCGCTGATGTGCCCCTCCGATCTTCTATTGCTGGACGAGCCGACCAACCACTTGGACTTGGACGCCCTGGTCTGGCTGGAAGCCTGGCTCAAAAAGTACGAAGGCACCATGATTGTCATCAGCCATGACCGCGAGTTCCTGGATGCGGTGACGAATGTCACGCTGCACATCGACGCTGGAAAACTGGTGCGTTACGGCGGCAACTACTCCAAGTTTGAAGACTTGCGCTCCGAACAAATGGCGCTGCAGCAAACCGCGTTTTCCAAGCAGCAGGACAAGATCGCCCACCTGCAAAAATTTATTGCCCGCTTCAAGGCCAAGGCCAGCAAAGCCAAACAGGCACAGAGCCGCGTCAAGGCACTGGACCGCATGGAGAAGATTGCGCCGCTGCTCAGCGAGGCCGATTTCACCTTCGAATTCAAGGAACCGGCCAACCTGCCCAACCCCATGTTGTCCATGAGCGGCGTGAGCTTTGGCTACCCACCGCCAGAAGAAGCGCCCGAGGGCACACCGCACACCATCATTGTGCGCAACGTCAGCAAGTCGGTGCTGGCGGGTCAGCGCATCGGCATTTTGGGTGCGAACGGCCAGGGTAAATCCACACTGGTGAAAACCGTGGCGCGTGATCTAGCGGCGATTGGCGGCGAGATCACCGAAGGCAAGGGCCTGAATATTGGCTACTTCGCCCAGCAAGAGCTGGACGTGTTACGCCCCGCCGACAACCCGCTGGAACACATGATCCGCCTGGTCAAGGAAATGACAGTGGCCGGCAAGATCGGCGGCCAGCAAACGCGGGAACAGGATCTGCGCAGCTTTTTAGGCACCTTCAACTTTGGCGGCGACATGGTCAAGCAGGCCGTGGGCAGCATGAGCGGCGGCGAGAAAGCGCGCCTGGTGTTGTGCATGATCGTCTGGCAGCGCCCTAACCTCTTACTGTTGGATGAGCCAACCAATCACCTGGATCTGGCAACCCGCGAAGCACTGTCCATGGCGCTCAACGAGTTTGAAGGCACCGTGATGCTGGTCAGCCACGACCGCGCGCTGTTGCGTGCGGTGTGTGACGAGTTCTGGATGGTGTCACGCGGCGGTGTCGAACCGTTTGATGGCGACCTGGACGACTACCAGCGCTACTTGCTGGATGAAGCCAAACGCCAGCGCGAAGAGGCCAAGGAGGCTGCCAAGGCACCTGCCAAAGCCGCGGTGCAGGCTGCTGCTGTCGCCGCTGCCAGCAAGCCTAAAGCCAAAGGCGACACTTCGCCCAAAGCCAAGAAGGAATTGCAGGAGGTGGAAGCACGCATGGAGATGCTCAACACCCAAGGCGCTTCGCTGGAAAGCCGGCTATCAACGAATCCGCATCCGACTGAGATCGCCGAGATCGGCCGTAGCCTGAAGCTGGTCAATGACGAGCTGGCGCAGCTGGAAGACAAATGGCTGGAACTGTCCAGCCGCGTGGAGGCCTGAGAGACAGAAGCCTGCTATCTATTAAATAGCAGGCTTCTTTGATTCGGAGGGGGCTAGTGGCTCAAAGTCCTGCTAGTTCCCAAGAAAAAAGGACTTAGTCTTGCGACTAAGTCCTTGATTCAACTGGTGGGATCTGAGAGATTCGAACTCTCGACCTACGGATTAAGAGTCCGCTGCTCTACCAGCTGAGCTAAGATCCCTTGAAAATGTTGGTGGGACCTGCGGGGGTCGAACCCACGACAAACGGATTAAAAGTCCGCTGCTCTACCAACTGAGCTAAGGTCCCGACAGGAAATTACAAGTTACTTGTAGCTTCCCGCGAAGCTTTCAATTATAGCGTTTTTTGATCGGCTGATTTCGGGGTTTCAGAAATTTTATCGAGCACCCAACCCGCGGCGCACATGCCGAAGGTCGCAGTCACCGAAACCGCCGAGCCGTAGCCATGGCAGTTGAGTGAATTGTCGCCCTGCTCTATCTGGCAGGATGCATCAGCAGCCTTGACGGCCTCACGACTAAAGACACAGGTGACACCGATACGTTTGCCCTCTTTGGGAGCGTTGTGCGCCTTACGCAGGCGGTAGCGCAGCTGCGCCAATAACGGATCGTGTGTAGTTTCACTCAAGTCTGCAATGTTGACCTTGTGTGCATGGCGTTTGCCACCGGCAGCGCCCACGGAAACGAACACAGCTTTGCTGCGCCGTGCCCAGTCGGCCATGGCCGTCTTGGCCTTGATTTGGTCACAGGCGTCGACGACAGCATCCACACCGTCCGGCAATACCGCTGGCCAGTTGTCAGGTTCTACAAAGGCATCTACGCAGACAACGGTGCAAGCGGGATTAATCAGCGCGATGCGCTCTTGCATGGCGATGATCTTGGCCATGCCCACCGTAGTGCTGAGCGCATGCACCTGACGATTGATATTGGATTCAGCTACGTGGTCCAGGTCGATCAGCGTCAAACGCCCGACACCGCTGCGTGCAAGCGCTTCGACTACCCACGACCCGACGCCGCCGATGCCAACGACCGCCACGTGTGATTCACGGATCGCACGGGCAGGCTCCATGCCATACAGGCGATCCATGCCTGAGAAGCGCCGAACCACGTCGGCTTCATCGCCATCGACAGGAGCCATCGTTGCAGCTGGCTGGATTAGCGCAGACGCGCCAAACGATCCTTGGCGGCTTGTGCGGCTTCCGAGGATGGGTAGTTGGCAACCAGGTCATCCAGTGTTTTACGGGCGCCCTTGTTATCCTTCAACTCCAACTGGCAGTTGGCAATGGCCAAGATGGCCTCTGGCACACGCATGTGGTCACCACCCATGGCGACCAGGGCACGAAAACTCGCCAAGGCGTCTTTGTAGTCTTTGGTCGCATACTGGGCATTGCCCAACCAGAACAGCGCTGAAGGCCTGAACCCAGTCTTGGGATAACGGTTGAGGAAGTCCACAAACACCACCTGCGCAGCAGCGAATTCGCCCTTGCGGAAGATGGCCATTGCGGCATCGTAGTCACGCTTCTCGGCAGGATCAGCCAAGAATTCGCGACCATCCACCGTCAGGCGCGACGGCTCGAACCTGCGCAGGCGCTCGTCCACATTTTGGACAGCATCTTTCTGCTGGCGCTGCAACTCGGCCACGTCACGGGTCATTTGCTCATTTTGACCACGCATCTTGGCGAGCTCGGTGCGGACCACATCCAATTGGCTTTGCAGGTCAATCAGGCTGCGCTGAAGCTGGGCTGACTCTTCTGATGAACGCCGCGTCTCTTCGGCCAGCTTCTGCTCGGTCAGCTGCACTTTTTGTCGCAGGTCCAGGATGGCCCTGCGAGCCTCATCGTCATCAAACAGCCCGGCAGAGGCAGTGCCCATGCAGGCCACCATCACAGCAGCCGCGGCCGCAACGCGGCTCAAGTGCACGACAGAGGACCATGCGCGAGTTTTCATCGGTAGGATATTTCAGCGCGGCGGTTCTTAGCCAGGGCATCTTCGGTCGAACCCATCGCTGCGGGCTTTTCCTTGCCAAAGCTGACTGCTTCCAGTTGGCTCTCAGGCACGCCCAACAGGCCCATGGCACGGCGGACCGCTTCGGCGCGTTTTTGGCCCAAGGCCAGGTTGTACTCACGGCCACCGCGTTCGTCGGTGTGACCTTCGACGGCAATCTTCTTCGATTTGTCCGCCCGGACCAGCTTGGCGTTGTTCTCAATCAGCGCCTGGAATTCTGGGCGGATGGCGTAGCTGTCGTAATCAAAATAGACCACGCGGTTGGCAACATCGGGCACCTTGCTCTTGTCCAGAGCCACGGGAGTAACGGTGCGCTCGCCTGCAGAACCTGTACCTGTACCGGCGCCCGATCCGCCGGGCTGCGTAACGTTGGTTCCAGATTTGTCTTCAACAGGAACGTTATCCAGTTTCGTCGAACTACAAGCACTCAAGAAGACAGCGACTGCTGCCACCAATACCAATTGTTTCATCCCATACTCCTTTTGAATTGCTGCTATTACTTTTGCATCGGGCCCCAATCGGGCTCCCGAATATCACCACTTTGACCAGCTAAGCGGGCCTTGATCTTTCCGTCCACAGTTGTTGTCATCAGTGCTTCACGGCCTTGTTGCTGCGTGGCATAGATGATGAGGCGTCCATTGGGGGAAAAACTGGGGTTCTCGTCGGCTGTCGTGTCCGTTATGGCATTGGTTGCACCCGTCGCCAGGTCCATGACGTGTAATTTGAACACGCCACTAACTCGCGAAATATATGCCAGCCACTTACCGTCGGGACTCAAGGAAGGTGAAATATTGTAAGTGCCAGTAAAAGTCACACGCTCCGCATTTCCACCCGTGGATGGCATACGGTAAATCTGTGGAGCACCGCCACGGTCACTCACGAAGTAAATAAATTTACCGTTCGTGGTGAACGTGGGTTCGGTATCGATGGAGCTGTTTTGGGCGAGGCGCCTGGGTTCTCCGCCCGTTGCGTCCATCAGGTAGAGCTGTGAGCCACCGTCGCGGGTCAAGGTCGCAGCCAGGGTTTTTCCGTCTGGTGACCAAGCCGGCGCACTGTTGGAACCCTTGAAATTGGCTACCAAGCGACGTTTTCCGGTCGCAACATCGTGTACAAAAATAACAGGCTTTCGCGACTCAAATGATACATAGGCGAGTTGCTGGCCATTGGGTGCCCACGATGGCGAGATGAGGGGCTCGGCACTATTGAGGGCGCTTTGGGCACTCTCACCATCGGCATCGGCCACCCACAGGTTGTAGGTCGGACCAACCTTGGTTACATAGGCGATACGGGTCGAGAAAATCCCCTTGTCGCCGGTCATCTTCTCGTAGACGAAATCAGCCACACGGTGGGCTACCAGGCGCAGGTCACCCGCAACCACGGCATAACTCTGCCCACCCAGGTCCTGCCCACGCACCACATCCCACAAACGCATGCGTACATCGAAGCGACCATCGGCCAAGCGGGTGATACTGCCCGTGACAAGGGCGTCAGCTCCCTTCTGGCGCCAGGTCGAAACTTCTGGTCGAGAGCCTTCGTCCATGGCAGCGCCACTACTGTCCACCGCACGGAACTGTCCGCTGCGCTCCAGATCGGCCTGGACGATGCCGGCTATTTTTTGCGGTGCGGATTCTTCTCCGCGAAAGGTGGCAATGGCAATGGGGACCTGGGTCAAGCCGACCCCGGACACTTCGACGCGAAACTGCGCAAAGGCAGAGCCGCAAACCAGACTGGCAACCAAAATTAACAGGTGACGCTTCAACATCTTTGCATTATCCCAGTGTTGTGATGATCACATCATCGTTGATCCGTTGTTGAGAGTAACCCAGTGTTGGCTGGGTCACTGTAGTGGCGGCACGGGCCTTCACGATGGCAGCATTGTGGGACTCCTGGTTGCGAGCCGCCTCTTTGTGCCACAAGTGAAACACTTCCGTCGCGCAAAAACCGTTCTTGCGCGCGACTCCACTGTTGTGCAACCGCAAGACAAAGTCCGCATCCTCATGCCCCCAACCAACGAACGACTCATCAAATCCATTAACCCGCTCGAAGTCTGTGCGCCAGCATCCAAAGTTGCAGCTGCGTATGCCTTTCCAGGAAAACACCTCGCTGTTGCGCAACGGCATATCAGGAAGCCGCAGCAAGCCCGTTAGTTTACTAGCGTGACCACGCACGTTTTGACCCATCCAATACCAGATCGATTGCCCACTGATTAGTTCCGTACCGGCCAAGACGAGGTTCGTCAATTCGGGGGACAACAATACGCGGCTGCCATTCACGAAAAAGCCGGGCCGGGCCAGCAGTTTGTGGCGATTTATGAAATCCACTTCGGGAACACAATCGCCGTCAAGAAAGACGATGTATTCCCCGCGTGAGGCGGCCACGCCGCGGTTGCGCACACGCGAAGCGGTAAAACCCACGTCGGGGTGCCATACGTGGGTCAGACGCAAGGTCTTCGCCACTGGCGCCTGCAGAATGCTGGACCGGTGCTCCGCGCGGGAGCCGTCGTCCGCCACCACCACCTCAAAATTACTGTCCGTTTGGCGCGCTAAACCGGCAAGAACAGCCAGCAAGGCATCACTGCGGTTGTAGGTCGTGATGACCACGGAAACAAGTTGGGAGGCATTCATTTTGAACTAGACTACGCGGCTGGCAACCGCCTGCAGCGCGCCAAGTGGCCGAATACTACCACCCCCGATGAGCAAAATTTCCGTCTATATCATCGCCTTCAACGAAGCCGAAAAAGTTGCCGCCACGATAGAGAGCGTGCAATGGGCCGATGAGGTGGTGCTGGTGGACTCGTGGAGTACCGATGGCACGCAAGAGATAGCTACTGGCTTGGGCGCCAAGGTGGTGCAGGTTGATTTCAAGGGCTTTGGTGCACTGCGCAACAGCGCGCTGGCCGCCTGTACCCATGAATGGATTTTTAGCCTGGATGCCGACGAACGCTGCACACCAGAAGCTGCGCAGGAGATCCGCTCGATCACCCAAGACCCCAACGCCGCAGATGTGTATTGGATGCCGCGCCGCAACTACTTCATGGGCCGCTGGATCAAACATTCGGGCTGGTACCCCAATTACCGCCAGCCCCAGCTGTTCCGCAACGGCGCAATGGAATACGACCTGAAGCCGGTGCACGAAGGTTATGTGCTGAAAACGGACAAACCCATTGGTCACTTGCAGAATCCGATCTGGCAATTTCCGTTCAAGAACATGGCAGAAGTCATGCACAAGTCCAATCGCTACTCAACGCTGGGCGCAGAGAAGATCGTGCACAAGAAGATCAGCATGGGCAGCGCGTTAGGCCATGGCCTATGGTCTTTCGTCAAGCACTATGTCTTTAAGCGGGGCTTCCTCGACGGTTGGGCCGGTTTTGTCATTGCGTTGGGCAATTTTGAAGGTACCTTCTACCGCTACGCGAAAGCCATAGAAATACAAAAGGGTGCCGCATGGCAAGCGCCCAAACAGCCTCCCAGCAATGGTTGACCCGACCACGAAGTGGAATGTTCGCCTGTTCGTTGTGTGTCTGGCCGCACTGTCGGTCAGTCTGCCCATAGCCTGGATCAGTCTCTCCAAGGTTTTGCTGTTCGTGCTGGGGCTGGTCTATTTGATAAGCAACCATTGGGTTCGGCGCAGCGATTCCGCTTTGCAACGGTTATGGACCACCTACGCCGTGCTGGGCATCCTCCTGGTGTTTTCACTCAGCCTGCTATGGACCGAAGCCGACATGGAGTCGGCCCTGTACAGCTTTGTCAAACACGCCAAACTGATGGGCATTCTGCTGATGGTGAGCTTCATCCGAACAGTGCGCGAGGCGCGTATAGCCTTGATGTTTTACGCAGGCGGTCAGGGCTTTCTGTTGTTGAGTTCCTGGTTGATGTTCCTGGGTGTGCCCATTCCATGGGTTGGGGATGTGGCGACCCAGTACGTGGTTTTCTCCACCTATCTGGACCAGTCCATCATGTTTGCGGCCGCCGCGGCGGTGTTCTGGCATATGCGCGACGAGGGGCTGTGGCCCCGCTGGCTCGGCATCGCCGCTGCGCTGCTGGCTTTGACCAATGTTTTACTGTTACTGGAAGGGCGAACCGGCTATCTGGTAGCCCTAACCACCCTGTCCTTGGGACTGATGTGGGCCGTGCCCAGACGTTTTCGCCTCGCCACCATGGTGGTGACCCCTCTGGCCCTGCTATTGGGACTGTCCATTGTCTCGACACAGGTGCACGAACGGGTTGCCAAAATGGTCAACGAGAGCGTGAATTATTCGAAAAACCAGCAAGTGAGCATTGCAGATTCGTCGGGTTGGCGTTTGAATGCGTGGCGCCGCTCCTTGCAGGCCACGGACGCCAAGCCGTTGAACGGCCACGGTGTGGGCGCGTGGACACCCGCCGTCAAGCGGTTTGAAGACAGCAAGACTGCGACTGCACTGTTTGGTGAAGGCAACCACAGCAATCCTCACCAGGAGTATTTGTTATGGGGCGTGGAACTGGGTGTGGGGGGCCTGGTCCTGTTCATCGCATTGATGGCCTGCATGGCGCGCGACGCCCTTCACTTCCCTGAAAGCATCCAACGCGCCACCTTGTCCGTATTGGCCGCATTGGCGGTGGCCTGCCTTTTCAATTCCACTTTGTACGACGATTGGATTGGTGATTTTTTCTGTATCAGCTTGGGTCTATTGCTTGCCGCAGGTGCGCGCAGCACACCACATAAAACACTGACATGACCACTGAAACCCCCAGTACAGACACGCCCACACAAGTTACGCCCCCAGCAAGCCTGCTGCAGCGTTTGCGACCGCTGTGGTTCTATTTCGGCAAGTCTCCAGTCACGTGGCTGGTAGTAGTCCTGGGAACGATCGTCGGTGCGGCAACCGAGCCGATGATCCCCTGGATGATTGGTGTGCTATTGGAACGGGGGTTTGTTAAACGCGATCTTGATTTGTGGACCGTGCCTGCAATGTTGCTATCCATATTTGCTGTACGAGGCCTGGCGGGCTACATTGCGCAGTTGGGTCTGTCCAGCATCACCAACAACGGGTTGAAGGCATTGCGCAGTGCCATGTTCAGAAAAGTCCTGCAGGCGCAATTGCAACTGTTTTCCGCAGAGAACTCCAGCTCCTTGTCCAATGCCATCGTCTACGAGACACAAACTGGCGCCGCGATGCTGGTGAATTCATTGCTCAGCCTTACGCGTAATGCGCTGACGTTGATCGGGATGATGGCCCTTTTGCTGTTTCTCAACTGGCAACTAACGCTGATAGTGATCGCGGTGTTCCCGGCTGTAGCCTGGGTCATGCGCACACTCACGTTGCGCCTGCACAGGCTGACCAAGGCCAACCAGCAGGCCACTGACAGCCTGGCCTATGTCGTGGAAGAGAACGTGCTGGCACACAAGGACATCCGGCTGTATTCGGCCCAAGCCTCGCAGGCAGTCCGGTTTGACAAACTGGGAGAATCGCTGAGCCACTTGGCGATGAAGTCAACCGTCGCAGGCGCAGCCATGACACCGATGACGCAAATGTTGGCTGCGGTGGCCCTCTCCGCGGTCATAGCGGTGGCGCTGGCCCAGAGCACGACCAGTGGCGCAACGGTCGGCAGTTTCATGGCCTTTGTAACGGCCATGCTGATGATCATCGCGCCGATTCGGCAATTGTCGGAAGTGTCAAGCCCCATTATCCGTGGCCTGGTCGCGCTGGAACGGGGTTTGGCACTGATCCATACGAGCCCTAGCGAAACCGAAGGCACGTTTGCCAAATCACGCGCCACAGGCGACATCGAATTTACCCAGGTCAGTGTCCAGTACGCGTCGGGCTCAGCCCCCGTCATCAGCCAGCTTGATCTGTCGGTAACGTCCGGTGAAACCATCGCCATCGTAGGCGCATCTGGTGCAGGCAAGTCCACGCTTGTAAACCTGTTGCCACGCTTTGTGGATACCAGCGCCGGCAGCATCTCGCTAGACGGCCACGCGCTGGGCGACTGGAACTTGCAGTCCCTGCGTTCCCAATTTGCCTTCGTGAGCCAACACGTCATCATGCTCAATGACAGCATTGCTGCCAATGTGGCGCTGGGCATGGAGCTGAACCGCAGCAAGGTTACCGAGTGTTTGCGTGCCGCCAATCTGGGCGGGCTGATCGGTGATCTGCCACAGGGCATAGACACCGTGGTGGGGCACAACGCCATGCAGCTTTCGGGTGGCCAACGCCAGCGCCTGGCCATTGCCCGCGCCTTGTACAAGGATGCCCCGATTTTGATTCTGGATGAAGCCACGTCCGCGTTGGACACCGAATCAGAACGCGCCGTGCAAGAGGCCTTGCAGGGCCTGATGCGCAACCGCACCACGCTAGTGATCGCGCACCGACTGTCCACCGTTATGCATGCGGACAGGATTGTCGCCATGGACGCGGGGCGCATTGTAGAAATAGGCAACCACCAGGAATTGCTGGAGAAAAATGGCCACTATGCGCGGCTGTACCAGATGGGGCTGGAGTCTTTTGTCTCCAAGGATGCGGCGGCTTTAAGGGCCTAACGCGCCACCGCTTGGTAAATGGATTCCTGCACCAGCGCCTGCTCTGACCACAGGTGCTGACGGGCAAACCGCAAACCGTTGTCACGTAAAGTCTGCGCTAACGCAGCATCGGTCAACAAGCGCATCAGCGCTTGCCCCAGCGCTTGAGCGTCACGTGGGTTGTCCAAAATCAGGGCATCCTCGCCGTGGGTCAACATACAGGCGATACCGCAATACTGGACACTGCTGACGACCACCGGCAAACCATGCGCCATGGCCTCCAATACCACCATCGCAAATGTGTCTTCAAGGGTGGGGTGCGCCAGGCAGTCGGCGGCACGGTAGGCGTCATCCACGGTGTGCAAGGCACCCAAAAAGTGAACGCGGCCCTGATTGCTGCTGGCATCCACCTCGGCCTGGAATCCAGCTATTTGCGCGGCATTGCCCACCACGGCGACAAAACAATCCGTTGATAACGCCGACAGAGCGGCCAGCAGGCTTGGCAAGCCTTTCTTGCGGTAGTCGTTTCCCACAAACAATAGGCAACGCCCCTCTGCAGGCAAACCCAGTTTGGCCCGGGCCGCGGCTTTGTGCTCCGTGCCAGTCACTCCGGGCACATTGGCCACGCCGGGTGTCACTACTCGCAAGGCCTGCACCGCGGCGGGATAACTCTGTGCCATCACCGGCTTCAAACTGTCGGACGCCAAAACAACACAACGGTCTGCGTAGGGCTTGTAGCGAAAGTGCTCCAGGGCCCAATAGGCCAGCAGGCGCGGACTGGTGGCGATCTTGAGCCAGCGCAAAACTAGGCGCCAGCCCGTACGCCCTTTAAGTAGGCTGTGTTTGACCGGCACCACATGCACAGTTTGTACCTGGCCATGCCAGGTGTTCTCGTGTGAATGCACCACATCAAATCCGCGCCGTGTCTGCCACCAGGTGGCCAGCGCAAACCACAGCTGGTTGATCCAGCGTGGCTTGTCAAAAGGCCAGGGGATGGCGTGGTATGTGACACCGGGCCACTGGTGTTCTATCTGTTGGGCAAAGACATGGATGTCGTGCCGCGCAGCGAGCTGCTCAACCAAGGCTATGGAATACCGCTCGGCACCACCCCCGGTTGGCCGAAAGATCCGGTTCAGCACTGCGATACGGAGCCGTTTTGGCGAGGCAACCACCTTCAGTCCCGCCGACGGTCTTCGTATTGCGACACCAGTTTCCACCACAACAGCATGCGGTGGGTTCTGCGCAAGACCGGCACGCGGGGCAATTCAAACAGGCCTTCCCCCGACTGGCAGCGGCCGCGCCGGGTGGTGGTGGCTGTCATGTAATTGGCTTGGCGGACCATCTCCACATGCTCGGGCTTGAACTCGCCATAGGGATAACAAAAATGGTTGACCGCCGTGCCGGTGATGTGTTCCAGCTCATCCTTGCACAGCACAATTTCCGCATCGCTGGCCACCGCATCCAAGGCCAGCAAATGCACATGGTTGCGGGTATGGGCACCCACCTCTTGCCGGCCCGCAACCCACTGCCGCAAATGCGACGGCGACATCAGTTCAGAAGGGGGAACACCCATGGCCGCATCCCAGCTATTGGTTTGGCCCAGCATGCCACTCACCACATAACAGGTGGACGAAAAACCATACCACTGCAACACGGGCAAGGCATGGGTCAGGTTGTTCAGGTAACCATCGTCAAAGGTGATGCCAAAGACTTTGCCCTCGCGCTCGCCGCGCAGGTAGGGCTGCAGCGCCGTCATCGACAGTCCGTGGTAACCCATGCCATGCAGAAACGCCATCTGCCGCTCAAAATCCTTGGGTGCAACACTCAGGCTGCGAAACCCCGAGCCCTTGGGTGGCTCTTCGGCAATCTGGTGGTAGGTCAGTATGGGGACCGGAGAGCGGCTTTTGACTTTGGGGTGCACGGTGAACAGCGTAGGCAAAAACTAAGGGTTACAGCAGAACGATATCGTACTGGTCCTGCCCCATCGCAGCCTCGCTCTGCAGCGATACCGGCTTGCCAATGAATTCACTCAGGCCCGCCAGGTGTTGGCTCTCTTCATCCAGGAACAATTCGATCACCTTGGGCGATGCCACAACGCGAAACTCGCGTGGATTGAACTGCCGAGCCTCGCGCAAAATTTCACGGAAGATGTCGTACGCCACGCTCCGGGGCGTTTTGACACTGCCCTTGCCCTGGCAAGCCGCACAGGGCTCACACAACATGTGGGCCAATGATTCTCGTGTGCGTTTGCGGGTCATCTCCACCAGGCCCAGCTGGGAAAAGCCGCCGGCCATGGTCTTGACCCGGTCGCGCGACAACTGCTTGCGGAACTCGGCCAACACCGCTTCCCGGTGGTCTTCACGCACCATGTCGATGAAATCCACAATGATGATGCCGCCCAGGTTGCGCAGCCGCAGCTGGCGCGCGATGGCCTGCCCTGCTTCCAGATTGGTCTTGAAGATGGTGTCGTCAAAATTGCGGGCACCCACGTACCCCCCGGTGTTGACGTCTATCGTGGTTAATGCTTCGGTCTGGTCTACGATGAGGTAACCACCGGACTTGAGGTCTACCCGGCGCCCCAGCGCCTTTTCAATCTCTTCGTCTATCGAAAATAGATCAAAGATCGGGCGCTCACCCTTGTAATGCTGCAGCTTGTCGGCGGCCATGGGCATGAACTCCGCACCAAAGGCTTTCAGGGCTTCAAACTGCTCACGCGAATCCACACGTATGGTTTGGGTGGCCTCGCCCACCATGTCGCGCAGCACACGCTGCAACAAACTCAAATCCTGGTGAAGCAAAGACTGGGGTGGCAGACGGGTAGATGCATCCTTGACTCGGGCCCAGGCCTTGCGCAGATAACCGATGTCATCCGCCAGTTCGGCATCGGAGGCGTCTTCGCCATTGGTTCGCAAAATAAAACCCCCGCCCTGCGTGCCGGCAAGATGCTGCATACGTGCACGCAAGTCGTCACGTTGGTCTTTGGGGATCTTTTGCGACACCCCAATGTGGTCATCCTGCGGCAAAAACACCAGCAGCCGACCGGCGATACTGATCTGTGTCGACAGCCGTGCGCCCTTGGTGCCAATAGGCTCCTTGATGACCTGCACCATCAGGGCCTGGCCTTCAAATATTTGCTTCTCAATCGGAATAACAGGTGCAGCGCCCTTGGCGATGAAGGGTGCCTCGCCGTCGGGCTGGCGGTGCCACACATCGGCCACATGCAAAAAGGCGGCTCGCTCCAGACCAATATCAATAAACGCCGACTGCATGCCCGGCAACACGCGGGCGACCTTGCCCAGGTACACATTGCCAACCAGGCCACGCTCTAGCGTGCGCTCTACATGCAACTCCTGCAGCGCACCATTTTCCAGAATGGCCACGCGGGCTTCCTGGGGGGACCAATTGATCAAGATGTCGTTTTGCATCGCGGGTATCCGGGTTGATCCATTCAGAGCCTGAACCCCAGGGACCGCAGCGCCTGTGCGGTCTCATAGAGTGGCAGTCCCATGATGCCAGAGTAAGACCCGCTCATGTGGGCTATGTGGGCGGCCGCCCTGCCCTGCACCGCATAGGCGCCGGCTTTGCCCATGGGTTCATTCGACGCCACGTAGGCCTCGATATCGGGCTCGCTCAACTCTGCAAACGTGACCCAGGATTCGCTGCAGGCCGCGGCATATTGATCACCCAATCCTATGGCTACCGCAGTTAATACCCGGTGAGGACGGTTGGAGAGTGCGCGCAACATGCGTTTGGCGTCCTCAGCATCCTCAGGTTTGCCAAAAATGGTTTGCCCCATGGCGACCGTTGTGTCGGCGCACAAAATGGGCGCTGGCTGCAGGTTGCGGCGCACCAGGCGCTGCTGGGCCGCCAGGAGCTTCAACGCAGTCACACGCTGCACATAGGTCTTGGGTGCCTCGTTGCGATGCACTGCTTCCAGGGCTTCGGAGTCCTCTTCCGCATCCGGCAGCAACAGCGCGTGCCGCACGCCAAGTTGCTCCAGCAACTGGCTGCGGCGTGGGCTCTGCGACGCGAGGTAGATGAAATCAGGCATGGGGGCTTGCAACAAAACTCTATTCCCTGTGGTACGGATGGTTTGCATTGACGGACCAGGCGCGGTACAACTGCTCGATAAGGAGCACACGCACCATGGCGTGTGGCAAGGTCAGGTCCGAGAGGCGGATGCGCTCATGCGCGGCTTGGCGAAAGGCCGGCTCCAGCCCATCCGGCCCGCCGATGACCAGAGCCACATCGGTGCCACCCAACTGCCAATCTTTGAGCTTGGAGGCCAACGCCATCGTGGTCACCGTGGTGCCCCGCTCATCCAGCGCAACAATACGTGTGCCCTTGGGGATGGCCGCTTCAATACGCGCGCGCTCGGCGGCATAGAGGGTCTCTAGGGTCTTGGAGCTGCGTGGTTCGGTCTTGACAGCCTTCAGCTCGACTTTGAGCTCATGCGGGAAACGCTTGGCGTAATCATCCCACGCTGTTTGCGCCCAATCGGGCACCCGCTGTCCAACGGCGACGATGATCAGCCGCACGGACGGGATCAGGCTTTACGGGGGGCTGTTTTTTTGGCGGCAGCTTTCTTGGCCGCGGGTTTGGCGGCCGATTTTGCTGCGGGCTTGGTTACCGGTTTGCCAACCACGGTGCGCTTGGCAGAAACCGGCACCTTTTGGGCTGCGACTTTTTTGGCTGGAGCGGCTGATCCAGCAGTACCAGCCGATTTGGCAGCAGTGGACTTGGCAGCAGGCTTGGGCGCAGCGGACTTGCGGGCCGGCGCCTTGGTCTTGGCCACCTTGTCGGCGTCTTTCTTCAGTTGCGCCTTGGATGGAAAGGCCTCGGCCACACCCTTCTTGGCCGCGTTGGAGCGCCGCAGAGTTGGCTCTACCTTGGGCGCTGCCTTGGCAGTTGGCTTGGCGACGGGCTTAGCACTTTCGGCCATGGCCGGTTTGGCCGAGCCCAGCTTGAGCCGCACCGGCTTTTCGCCCCACAGTTCTTCCAGGTTGTAGTACGTGCGGAACGTGGGCTGCATGATGTGCACCACGGCCTGCCCACAGTCCACAATGATCCACTCACCATTGTCCTCGCCCTCTATGCGTGGCTTGGCAAAGCCGGCTTCACGCACGGCATCGCGCACGCTAGCAGCCAGACCCTTGGTTTGGCGGTTGGATGTACCCGATGCCACGATGACCCGTTCAAACAATGAGGACAAATGCTCCGTGTCAAACACCTGGATATCCTGGGCTTTGACGTCTTCCAGACCATCGACGATGGCGCGTTGGAGCTTGGTAATGTCTTTTTTGGCAACGGTAGATGTATTCATCAGGCAGTTCGGTAAAGGTGGTGTTGGGCAATATAACGCGCAACGGGATCAAAAACCAGTGGGGCATCGGCTTGGCCGTGGGCCAAACGTGAGCGAATATCGGTGGAGCTGACCTCCAGGGGAGGCATTTCAAGCTGCCGCAAGCCTGGAATTTCCGCAGGCAATGCATTAAATATGCCCTTGGCCCCCGTGAAATCGGCGCGTTCAGCTACACATATTGTAGCGATTTCGGGAATCTCGCTAAATCGGTGCCAAGAACCGAGTGCCTGGGCCTGGTCTTCGCCCAGCACCAGAAATAGCTGGGCTAGCGGAAATTCAGTGTGCAATTCCAACAACGTATCGGCGGTGTAGCTGGGGCCGGCGCGCAGCGTCTCGCGCGGGTCGACCACCACACAGTCCAGTTCAGCGAAGGCCAGATGGGTCATTTCCAGGCGGTGGCAGGCGGGCGTCAATGGCCGGCTTTTGTGCCAGGCCTCGCCCGTGGGAATCACAAACAGCACATCCAGGCGCAGCTGTTCAATTGCCGTCCGCGCCAATGCCACGTGGGCAATATGCGGTGGATCAAAGGCGCCGCCAAATATGCCGATGCGCCGCGGCAAAGCTGCTGCCACGTTCAGACGACCCAGTCCCGCCGCGGCAAGAAGTCGGTGTGCAACGCAGCTTCGGGCGTGCCAGCCTCGGGTACGGCCTGGTAGGCCCAACTCGCCAATGGAGGCATGGACAGCAAGATGGACTCGGTGCGTCCACCGGACTGCAGGCCAAAGTGGGTACCGCGGTCCCAGACCAGGTTGAATTCCACATACCGGCCGCGGCGGTACAGCTGGAACTTACGCTCGCGCTCACCATAGGCCGTGTCCTTGCGGCGCAGGGCGATGGGCATATAGGCGTTCAAGAATGCATCTCCCACGGCTTGCATCAGCGCAAAACCATTGGCAAAGCCCCCTTCGGCAAAGTCGTCATAAAAAACACCGCCTATGCCGCGCTGCTCTTCGCGGTGCTTCAGGTAGAAGTATTCATCACACCATTTCTTGAAGTGCGGGTATTTGTCGGCACCAAAGGGCAACACGGCGTCACGGCAGGTCGCGTGAAAATGGCGCGCGTCCTCTTCAAAGCCGTAAAACGGTGTCAGATCCATGCCGCCACCAAACCAGCACACGGGCTCCTGCCCCGGGTGGCCGGCAGAGATCATGCGCACGTTCATGTGCACGGTGGGCACGTAGGGGTTGCGCGGGTGGAAAACCAGGGACACACCCATGGCTTCAAACGGTGCTCCGGCCAACTCAGGCCGATGTTGCGTAGCAGACGGCGGCAACTTGGGGCCGCGCACGTGCGAAAAGCCGCAACCGGCCCGCTCAAACACTGCGCCGCCTTCGAGGATACGGGTGATGCCGTTGCCTTGCAGGGGTTCGCCGGGTGCCTTCTCCCAGGCATCCGACACAAAGGCCTGCTCGTCTTCCATGGCCGCCACAGCCCCCGTGATGCCCTGTTGCAGGCCTACAAGATAGGCCCGCACCTGCGCCACCCGCGTATCACTCATCGGCCGGCCTTGCCATCTGCGCCTGGTTTGATGGCGCGGTGCCCAATGTCCTGGCGGTATTGCATGCCGTCGAAACGGATGCCGGGGATCGCTTCATAGGCGATCTGGCGAGCGGCCTTGGGGTTTTCGGCCAGCGCAGTCACACACAACACGCGCCCACCGCTGGTCAATGTGGCGCCATCACGCGCTTCGGTACCGGCGTGGAAGACCATACAGGTCTCTTGCGCCGGCGGCAGGCCCTTGATGGCATCGCCTTTGCGCGGAGTACTGGGGTAACCAGAAGCGGCCAGTACTACGCCCAAGGCGGTGCGGCGGTCCCAGTCCAGCTCCATGTTTTCCAAACCACCGTGCTCGGTAGCGGCCATCAACACGTCGATAAAATCGGTCTTGAGACGCATCAGAATGGGTTGGGTCTCAGGGTCACCCATGCGGCAGTTGAATTCCAGCGTCTTGACCTGGCCTTGGGGGTCGATCATCAAACCGGCGTACAGGAAACCGGTGTAGGGGATACCGTCCTGCTCCATGCCCTTAAGCGTGGGCAAAATGATCTCGCGCATCGCGCGGGCATGTACCTGCGGCGTGACCACCGGCGCTGGCGAATAAGCGCCCATGCCACCGGTGTTGGGGCCCTGGTCGTCGTCCAGCAGGCGTTTGTGGTCCTGGCTAGTGGCCAAGGCCACAACGTCCTTGCCATCACACAGCACCATGAAACTGGCTTCTTCACCTTCCAGAAATTCTTCAATGACCACACGCGGCACGGCCTGACCGCCCTCACCCGCGTTGTGCACCACACCCAGCGTGTTGTCCAGCAGCATGAAGTCGATGGCAGCATGGGCTTCGTCCAGCGTCATGGCCACAACAACACCCTTGCCGGCCGCCAGACCGTCAGCCTTGACGACGATGGGCGCACCCATACGGTCCACATAGGCGTGGGCTGCTTTGGGGTCGGTAAAGGTTTCGTACGCTGCGGTGGGAATGTTGTGCCGCTGCATGAAGGCCTTGGAAAACGCCTTGGAGCTCTCCAACTGCGCCGCCGCCTTGGTGGGGCCAAAAATGCGCAGGCCATGGGTGCGGAATTCGTCCACCACGCCGGCGGCCAGCGGGCCTTCGGGCCCAACAACGGTCACACCAATCTTGTTATCCTGCGCCCATTCACGCAGTGCCACCACGTCGGTGATGGGCACGTTTTTCAGCCGACTATCCAGCGCCGTACCGCCATTGCCCGGTGCCACGTACACCATTTGGACCTTGTCGGACTCTGCCAACTTCCAGGCCATGGCGTGCTCGCGGCCGCCTCCCCCGATCACCAGAACATTCATGTAGGACTCCGACGCACCATAGGGCGGTTGTTGCAAGTGTTGTTGTAGTTCATAGGGCAGCGTTGTGGTAAATCTCTTGCGTGTCGTCCAGGTCTTCCAGCACGTCCAGCAGTTTTTGCATACGCACGGCGTCGTCACCGGTCAGTTCTATCGTGTTTTCGGCGCGCATGGTAACTCCGGAAATCTCTGCCACCAGTCCCGCGGCTTCCAGTGCCTGCTTGACGACCTCGTAGTCGGCATAGGCAGTCAGCACCTCAATAGCCCCATCATCACCGGTGATGACGTCTTCGGCACCGGCCTCCAGCGCCACTTCCATCAGCTTGTCTTCATTGGTGCCAGGTGCAAAAATCAGTTGGCCGCAATGCTTGAACTGGAACACGACCGAACCCTCGGTGCCCATATTGCCACCATGTTTGCTGAAGGCGTGGCGCACTTCGGCCACAGTGCGCACCTTGTTGTCGGTCATCGTGTCCACAATGATGGCGGCACCGCCGATGCCGTAACCCTCATAACGTATTTCGTCGTAAACAATGCCTTCCAGCGTGCCGGTGGCCTTGGCAATGCCGTATTTCACGTTTTCGGCCGGCATATTCGCGGCCTTGCCTTTTTCAATGGCCAGACGCAGGCGCGGATTGCTGCTGAGGTCGCCCCCGCCCAAGCGCGCCGCGACCATGATTTCACGCATCACCCGGGTCCAGACACGCTGGCGCTTCTCGTCCTGGCGGCCTTTGCGGTGCTGAATATTGGCCCATTTGCTATGTCCTGCCACGTGAAATCCTTCGAAAAATCGTTACGCTACAGGCTCAATTGTACTTTTTGAGAATCCCATGGCCGCTACAGACGACACCAGCATCCTGATTGCACAGCATGGCGACATCCAATGCTGTCTGCTACCGCACAAAGCCAACCGCCACGGCCTGATCACCGGCGCCACGGGCACCGGTAAGACCATCACACTGCAAACCATGGCCGAAGGCTTTTCGCGCCTGGGCGTGCCGGTGTTCATGGCAGACGTCAAGGGCGATCTGACCGGTATTTCACAAGTAGGCAACCCCAGCCCCAAGTTGAGCCAGATCATTAAGGAGCGCGGCCTGCCCGACCCCGCCTACCAGGCATTCCCCACCACGCTGTGGGATGTATTTGGCGAACAAGGCCACCCGGTGCGTGCCACGGTCAGCGACCTGGGCCCCTTGCTGCTGGCCCGCATGCTGAACCTGAACGAGACCCAGGCCGGCGTGCTGCAACTGGTGTTCAAGATCGCCGACGACGCCGGCCTGCTATTGCTTGACATGAAAGACCTGCGCGCCATGTGCCAGGACGTAGGCGACAACGCGAGCCAATACACGACCGAATACGGCAACATCAGCGCCGCCAGCATAGGCGCCATCCAGCGCGGGCTGATGCAGATCGAAGCCCAAGGCGGTGAAAAGTTCTTTGGCGAGCCCATGCTCAATATTGCCGACTTCATGCAGACCGATGCCAAAGGCCAAGGCGTGGTCAACATCCTGGCTGCTGACAAACTGATGAACGCACCCCGCCTGTACGCCACCTTTTTGCTGTGGATGCTCAGCGAATTGTTCGAGACCCTGCCCGAGGTGGGGGATCTGGACAAGCCGAAGATGGTCTTCTTCTTCGACGAAGCCCATCTGTTGTTCAACGACGCGCCCAAGGTGCTGCTGGAGCGCATCGAACTGGTGGTACGCCTGGTGCGCAGCAAGGGCGTGGGCGTGTATTTCGTCACGCAAAACCCGCTGGACATACCCGACACCGTGCTGGCCCAGTTGGGCAACCGCGTGCAACACGCGCTGCGCGCCTTCACGCCACGCGATCAGAAGGCCGTCAAGTCAGCGGCGGACACCATGCGCGCCAAACCGGGGCTGGACATTGGCACGGCCATCACCGAGCTGGCCGTGGGTGAGGCGCTGGTGAGTTTTCTGGATGACAAGGGCCGGCCCTGTGTGACCGAACGTGTCTACGTATTGCCGCCCTGCAGCCAGATCGGGCCTATCACGCCCGAGCAACGCAAGACGCTGCTGGCCGAATCGCTGGTAGCTGGTGTGTATGAGAAAGAGGTGGACCGGGATTCTGCGTTTGAGGCGATCAAGGGGCGCACCCAGGCGCGCCAGCCGGCGGGTACGGTGGCGCCTTCCAACAATGGCACACCTTCTGCGCCCTCCGCACCATCCGCCCCTGCAGGGGGTGCCGCCGGCACGCCGGCACCCGCAGCACCGGAGAAGAGCATTTTTGACAGCCTTGGCGACATGCTAGGCGGCGGCACCCGTCGGACCCGCACCAGCGTGGGTGAACAACTGGCCCGCAGCGCCGCCAGTTCGATCGGGCGCGAGGTGGGGCGGCAGATCATCCGGGGCGTGCTGGGTGGAATTTTTGGGGGTTCCAAGCGTTAACTACAACACAACGAAAACTACCCACAGACGCAAATCTGCAGGCAGTCCGACTGCCTCACCAGCGAATCAGGGATCAATCAACTCGACTGTCGCTGTGGACGTTCCACCCTTGCCATCGCTGATGGTGTAGGTGAACGAGTCAGTCAGGAAAGCATTCTTCGGGGTAAAGACGATGGTAGGACCTTCAATCTTGACCGTTCCGTTGCCACCCACGGGCTGCGTTACCGCAACAATGCTCAGCGGGTCGCCGTCGGCGTCAGAGTCGTTGGCAAGCACCGCAAGCGTCGAGTTGAAGACCGACCCTACTGTGTAAGAGTCAGTTTTTGCAACCGGCGCGCGGTTGGCCTGTGTCACCTGGATTTGAACGGTAGCCGTGGATGTGGCACCCTGGCCGTCTCGGGCCATGTAGGTGAAGCTGTCCTGGCCGGAATAGTTTGCCGGGGCCACGTAGACCACCTGACCACCCTCCAAACGGACCTGCCCTTTGCCTGCGGCACTAACCGATGCCACAGTCAACACATCACCCGCATCGGGATCACTGTCATTGCCCAAGACGGCCAGGGCTGTCGTACTGCCGCTAACGACGCTGTAGCTATCGTTCTGTGCCACCGGCGTGCGGTTGGCCCAGGTGCGGCTGACGCTTTCGGTCTGGGTCTCTTCCTTGCTGCGGTACACATCTACGGTTCGCTTGTGAAGCGTTGGCGTGCGCAAGGCACGGCGCAACCAGGCCGGCTCCTGCTCAATCACTTCACGCTGGTAGACCACAGGCGCCGGAGCTTCTGCGGCGACACCAGGAATCGTCTTGGCGGGAATCTGAACAATCTCTTCTTTCTCGGAAAGGTTCACAAACTCCAACTCTACCCGGCGGTTTTTGCTACGCGTAGCCGGCTCAGGCGCAAATTTGGGTTCGGAACTGGCCTTGCCTTCCAGAATTGCGGCATCAGCGGTAATCGCGCCAGCCGCGACCAAGTAATCACGCACGGAGGTGGCCCGCATCATCGACAGGCGAATATTGAATTTTTGCGAACCCAGATCACAGGTGTGGCCCACGATGCGTACGTTGCCGTCACGGCGGCTGGTTTTCAACATGTCGGCGATCTTGTCCAACTCGGCGCGCGCCGTCGGTGTCAATTTGGCGCTGGAGATTTCAAAAAATGCATCGCTGGTCATGGTCGCTTTGGTCAGGACCATTCTCCGCTCCGTAGAGGCGGGAATTACCGTGGGTGCAACCGTCTGCGCAACGCCGACTGCAGGCGACGGTGGCTGGCCAGCAACCATGCGAAACATGCGCTCAGGTTGGGTGTTTTTGGCGCCAAAACTGTAGCGATAACTTAGCATGACGCGGGTGTTTTCACGCCCGACTTCGGCATCGCCGGTTTTCTGCAAAAGGTCGAGCTGCAAACCAACACTATGGGGGCTGCCCACAAAATACTTTTCCGCCATCACGGACACGCTGCTTTGCTGGGCGTTGCCGCGGCCCCATTCGTAGTCGAGACCGGCCGTGACACGAACGGCAGTCTCGTCAAAATAGTGACCGGCTCGCACACCCACTCCGTAGTCGTAGGCGCGTTCAAACAAATGGGTGGTTACCACGCGGGTGACCGCATCCTGGTACGCGCGGCCTCCTTCGGTTCCAGTGACTTGCGTTACCGCGCTGGCGCTGCTTTGGGACAACAGCCGGCGGTCACTGATACCGCGGCTCAGGTAGGCATTGCCAAACCAGTGGCCTTTTTCAACGCCTGCACCCAGCGTGAACTTGCGATCAGCCGTCTCGTTCTGGTCAAACGCAAGGAAATACTTGTTGACGGCGTCACCGGCCACCTGGTGGTAACTCAGCTTGGCGCCTCCGGCAGACCGCAAAACCCATCCCTCGGCGAGCCATGCACTGTCGGCTCTTTCGCTGAGCACGCCAGACAGCTCACCCTGGAAATAGCCACCGTTGGCGTACCCCACCGCAACCCGTGCGGTATCCCCTGTGTACAAGAAACGTCCCTCGGGCTGCGGAGCCGACGTGGTCTGGCCGATAGCGGGGAAAACGGAGAGTGGCGCTAGCAGCGACAGCAGCAGGCGAGAGGCAGTATGCCGAGTGTGGTGATGTTTGGCCATGGGAGGGACTCACGAGAGAAAGCAACTAAGGGATACGGCACCGCGTGGCGGGCACAGCGGCCGGATTCTACTGTGCGATAGGCGCCGCACTCCGCCTTATACGCAGCAACCCCGCAGAACCGATATAAATTGCGTTAGAGTTTGGCAGGCCCAAGGCCCACCCATTCAGCCCCCTCGCTCCACAACAAACACTGTTCTTCACCACCATGACCCCCATTTCCCCCGAAGCCCGCGCAAACGTTCACCTGGTCGACCACCCCCTGGTGCAGCACAAGCTGACTCTGATGCGCAACAAAGAGGCCAGCACCAACAGCTTTCGCCGCCTGCTCAATGAACTCTCCAGCCTGATGGCCTACGAGGTCACGCGCGACATGGCCACGCAGGACATCGAGATCGAAACCCCGCTGGAGAAGATGACGGCCAAGGTCATCGACGGCAAGAAGCTGGTGTTCGTGTCCATCCTGCGCGCCGGCAACGGCATTCTGGACGGCGTATTGTCCGTCGTGCCCGGTGCGCGTGTGGGCCACATCGGCCTGTACCGCGACCCGGCCACGCTGCAGCCGGTGGAGTATTACTTCAAGATGCCCAAGGCCATGGAGGAGCGCGACATCATCATCGTTGACCCCATGCTGGCCACCGGCAATTCGGCAGCGGCGTGTATCACCCGCCTGAAGGTCTGCAAACCCAAGTCCATCAAGTTCTTGTGTCTGCTGACCTGCCCCGAGGGCATCAACACACTGTACAAAGAGCACCCCGATGTCGAGATCTACACCGCCGCCATCGACCGTGAGCTGAACAGCCATGGCTACATCCTGCCTGGATTGGGTGATGCGGGTGATCGTATCTTCGGTACCCAATAAGCGTTTTAACCAAATCGGCCTCTAGCCCCCGTCCATATTGAATGGGGTGTTATATATTTGATAGCAACCCTGACGGAGCCTACCCATGCTGGATTTGCTGGTCCACAACGCCACCCTGCCCGACGGACGCACCAACATGTCAGTAGCGGTGCAAGACGGCCGCATCACCGACGTGGCACCCGGCCTGCAGGCACAGGCCACGGAAACGGTTGACGCCCAGGGTCTGCTGCTAAGCCCGCCCTTCGTCGACGCGCATTTCCACATGGACGCCACGCGGAGCTACGGCCTGCCGCGCGTCAATGCCAGCGGCACGCTGCTGGAAGGCATTGCACTGTGGGGCGAGCTCAAACCCCACCTGACCCAGGAAGCGCTGATTGAACGCGCCCTGGCCTACTGCGACTGGGCCGTGGCCAAGGGCCTGCTGGCCATCCGCAGCCATGTGGACATCTGCGACCCGCGCCTGCTGGCCGTGGAGGCGCTGCTGGAGGTCAAACGCCGCGTCGCGCCGTATCTGGATTTACAACTGGTCGCCTTTCCCCAAGATGGCGTGCTGCGTGACCCCCAAGCCATGGACAAGCTGCAGCGCGCACTGGCGATGGGTGTGGATGTGGTCGGCGGCATCCCCCACTTTGAACGGACCATGGTGGACGGCGCGTTGAGCGTCAAGCTGCTGTGCGAACTGGCCGCTGCCCAGGGCAAGCTGGTCGACATGCACTGCGACGAGTCCGACGACCCGCTGTCGCGCCACATTGAAACATTAGCCTTCGAGACCCAGCGCCTGGGGCTGCACGGCCGAGTCACCGGATCACACTGCACGTCCATGCACAGCATGGACAACTACTACGTCAGCAAGCTGCTGCCGCTGATCGCCGAGGCCGGTGTCAGCATCATCAGCAACCCGCTGATCAACATCACGCTGCAAGGCCGCCACGACACCTACCCCAAGCGCCGCGGCATGACCCGCGTGCCCGAGCTGCTGGCCCACGGCGTAACGGTAGCCTTCGGCCACGACTGCGTGATGGACCCCTGGTATTCGCTGGGCAGCGCCGACATGCTGGAAGTGGCCAGCATGGGCCTGCACGTAGCCCAGATGACCAGCCAGGTTGCCATGCGCCAGTGTTATGAAGCCGTGACCACCAGCGCGGCGAAGATTTTGCATCTGGAAGGCTATGGGATTGAGAAAGGCTGCCATGCGGACTTTGTGCTGCTGCAGGCGCAGGACCCGATTGAGGCGATACGGTTGCGGGCTACAAGGCTGCAGGTATTTCGGCGGGGCAAGCGCGTGGCGCAGACGCCAGCGGCTACTGCTTCGTTGCAACTGCCGGGGCGGCCGCGGATCACATCGTTGATGCATTCCGGGCGTTAGACCCGGTACACATTGCTTATTGCGCTAGTGGACGCACAACATATTCATCTTTCAGTCGTTTGAGACACGCACGGCAGAGTGTGGGGCATTATTTTGGCGTTGCAAGACGCAGGCTGGCACAGAACACCGTGCATTGCGAGTCGTCCTCTTGGTCTCCCGGTGGAGACTCCAGCGACACTGCAAGCCTTGGCGCCAATTGAAGTAAAACATGATTCTTGCTCGCTGTCCCCGCATATTCACTCTGGTATTTTGTGATCTTCGTCCGGTGCCACCAAGTGCGGTAGTTGGCTTCAACCTGAAATGCATTTTTGCCAAAAAAATCTATAGCTGCAGCCTCACCGTCAGACCCTGAGGCCCCATTCAACTGCCAGGCGCTACCGGTGAACGAAAAAGCACCAACCGCTTTCTTGTCGAGCGCAAGATTGGTTTGCGCAACCACCACCCGCTCGTCTGGAATGCCATTAATCGACCAGTCGCAAACTTGGTAAGGGGCACTTCCGCCTTCATCCCTATCGCGACACACCGCCTTTGGCGTAGAGGTCTTGGCGGCGGGCAATATACCAACCGCACACTCAGCAACACCCTGCGCGGTCACCGTGCGGCGGGGCTTCGTGATTCGCAAGTGCGCCGGAAGATCAAAAGTCACGCCACAAGCAGTAACAGGGTTGGTTTCGTGCGCAAAAGCATTTGCTACGCCGAGCCCTAACGTACTCAGCGCAAACAAACTGGTGTTTGCCGCGATCGAAAGTACACGAAAAAAATTGGGTCTATGTGTCTTCATTGCCAGCAACCATACCATCCAGCCGCTAGCCCGCGAGAAACGTGCGTTAGCCGCTACCGATTCAATAGCGATCTACGGACAACTACACATGCAAACACCCAACTCCTAAATGGTGGTGCCCATGCAAGCCCAACACAGCCCGCCCGCGACGCGAGCCGGAGAACGTGAGCCACACTGCCCGCCGTGCGCAAACCACAGACTGGCGCTCTTGTCTCTCAAGCAAATTGAGGCTGTAGCCCCCACGAAATATAAGTATATCGCTACAAATAAAATAGCAATCCGCGGACAAAAAGCGGTCAAAAGACGAACGAAGCCTCCCCGGAGCGCAAGCGATACCAGCAAACGGTCTACGTGCAGGACAAGATGCGCGCGTGGTTCAGTGACACCCGAATGCTGCTGGGCTCCATGCCGCGCTTAACTGCAAAGCCCGTTCGCAGGGTATCGCGCCGAACCGGCTGCATCAGCATGCCGCCATCCCTGCGTCGCATACTGGCAACAATGGGTGTATGCGCACTGGCCCCACGCACAACGACCACCGCAGACTCGCCGTTTGCCAGCTCCACAAACGTACCCGGCGGATACAGTCCGACGACACGCAGCAGGGTCGCGCCGATGCTGTCGGGATTACCGTTGGCGTCCAGGCATGCATCCCGCGCCGCCATCGCTGGCGTAACCGACTTCCGCGTACCACGTCGGCTCAGCTTTGCCGTGTAAATGTCCACCCGCCGCAGTAGTTCGGCAAGGCGGCGCGCTGCGTCGGATTCCTGTACCGGGTCGGCCGTTACCGCAATATGGTGGTTGCGAACCACATGCAACCACAGCTGATCCGCGACACCCGCCCCTACCAACATGTCCGCGCTGGAAGCAGCATGTGTTGCCACCAATTGCCGCTGGCCGTCAGATAGCGAACCGCTTTGTTTGGCCAGGGAATCCTGCAAAGCTGTGATGCTGAGGTTCATGGTCACAGCGGCCAAGGCCAACACCCATCTTTCCTCATGTGACCACTCCATCCACTCGGCAGCCAAATCCGCAATCACCATGCAGGTCACGGCATGCTGAGAGCTGTAGTGACCGACATTGCTGCCGTTAGCCTCTATCAACACGTACAAAGCCAAATCCGGGTCTCGCGACGCCAGTTGCCGCAAACCAGTTGTCAGTTCGGTGAATCGTAAGACCCAGTCGGTATCGATGGTCTCTTCTCTCAAAAGGCGATGCACACGCGTCGTCATTTGATCCCAGGCATCCAAGGCCTGGGGAGCCGGCAGAGGTTTGCTCACCGTTTCGCAGGCCTCGGGCACTGCAACCGCTTCCTGCTGTACTGGAGGCAAGGTTGCTGCCTGCGCCTCTGGGTTTTGTTGCATATGCCCAACTTTCAAGACTTTCTCGGCACTTGAATGTAGGCCGTCAAATCCATACCACTGGATTTCTGAAAGTGAAGTATTTTGCTGATCAACCGAGCATCCAAAACATGGTTGGTGGACAACATGAGCATGCCGCTAGGTGTCATCAAGTCACGGGACAGAACCATGCCGGCTTCAAGTTCATTGGCCAAAACCGCCCTCTCCTGCATGCGCGCGGTCTCTGCCTCTTCTCGGACACCACCACCGAGCAAGTCCACCAGCACCGCGACCACCTGCGGGTCATAACGCTTGCCGCTGCCATGCACGATGATGATTTTTGCGTCTTCAGGGGTGAGTTTGCGTTGGGTCAATGTGCCAATTTGCATGCTGTCAAAATCACTCGCCACAGCGAGAATTCGGGACCCAATCGGAATGTTGTCACCTGAAATTTTTTCGGGGAATCCGGACCCATCGAAACGCTCAAATTGCCCACAAATAATTTCCGTCTGGCCCTTCAAATCCGACAACGGCATGAGCAACTGCTCGGCTTGCACAATGTGGTTGCGGTAGGCATCGAGTTGCACCGGCGTCATCATCGCGACCGGGGTTTTGAGCAACTCGTCCGCAAAACCCACTTTGCCGATCTCGTGTAGCAGCCCGGCAATAAATATCTCCTGGACCAGCTTGCCATCCAACTTCAAGGCTTGGGCAATTTTCCTGGATAGGTCTGCCACACGGCGCGAATGGCCCGAAAGATTGCCCCCACGCATTTCTATAAGGGTCGAAAATATTTTTATCGACGTCACGAAATTGGTTTTGAGCTTTTCATTGGCTACCGTCAGTTCGGCAGTGCGCTCCTGCACTTTGCTCTCCAAACTCGCGTTCAGGGTTTTGAGCTCCTCGTTCTGAGCCACGGTCAGTTTTTCAAGTCGCTTTCTTTCCTGGTCAAGTGCTTTTCGCTCCAAGGCTTGGCGCACGATCAAGACGATGTCGTGGTCATCCCAAGGTTTGGTGATGTAGCGGTAGATTTCACCGCGGTTGATGGCCCCGATGATCGACGTCACCTCTGAATACCCCGTTAGCAGCAGGCGAACGGTGTCTGGCGTGCGCTCACGTACCTTTTGCAGAAACTCAGCGCCATCCATCTCAGGCATACGCATATCAGAGATGACCAGATCTACCGGCTCGTTCTGCAGCAGCTCAAGACCGGCAGCACCACCCAATGCCGTTTTTACCTGGAACCCCTCGCTGCGAAAAAGGCGCCGCAGCGAAGAAAGGATATTGGGCTCATCGTCCACGCACAGGATGGTAGGTGCCGCAGAAACTGCGGGCAACGGAGTCGGCAGGTCAGGATTCATTGTGTCCCTACAGGTGCTGGTTGTTCACTGGCCGGTTGGAGCATAGGCATGGTGACACGAAACGTGGTGCCTTTGCCCATTTCCGTTTCCACTGTGATTGATCCGTGGTGTTTTTGAATAATGCCGTATGACAACGAAAGGCCCAAGCCCGTACCCTTGCCGATGGGCTTGGTGGTGTAGAACGGGTCAAAGATGCGGGGCAACACGTCCTTGGGGATTCCGGTCCCCGTGTCGGAGACCGAAAACCATGCGTTACCGTTTTCCACGCCAGTTCGGATGGTGATTTTCCCCCGCCCACTGTCCATGGCATGTGCCGCATTGACGACCAGATTGAGGAACACTTGGTTGATCTGAGACGCCATACATTGCACCAGGGGCAGATCGCCATACTCTTTCACAACATCGGCCTTGTACTTGATTTCACTGTTGACAACATTGAGTGTCGAATCGATGCCTTGGTTCAGATTGAAATACTGCCAATCGGTTGCCGAGTCAACATGCGAAAAGTCTTTCAAATCCTGCACGATTTTCCGCACCCGCACGATGCCTTCTTTGGACTCGCTCATCAGAGCGGGGATGTCTCCCTTCAGAAACTCCAACTCTATGCCATGCTTGAGCGCCGCAATCTCGGACGCTGTGCGCGCGTCTGCGCAAGCAGCCTCCGCTTGCTCATAGGCGTCAAGCATCCGAAACAGATCGGCAAGATAAGTCTCCAGGGTGCCAAAGTTGGAGAAAATGTAGCCGATCGGGTTGTTAATCTCATGGGCAACACCGGCGGCCAACTGACCGATGGAGGCCATCTTCTCCGACTGAATCAGGCTCTCTTGGGCAACTGACAACTTGGCGTTCAGCGTATTGAGCTCTGTGTTTCTTCGCATCAACTCTTGCTCTGCCAGTTCACGCCGCGTCACGTCGTCACGCAAAGTCTGATTCGCTTGGGCCAGCTGCGCTGTGCGCTGCTCGACCACCTGTTCCAGGCCGCTGCGCTGTTCATCCAGAAGACGCAAGGCTTGATAAGCGCGCAGCTTGCTGTACAGCAAGGTGTGCAGCTTGCCGATTGTCATTTCAGACTTTTCCTTGTAATCATCAATCTCGTATTCACGGATGACTTTGTCCTCTGGGGCCTGCCCGGCCTGCCCTGTGCGCAAGACCAAGCGAGTATGGTGGTTGCGCAAGGTGTTGCGAACATGGCGGACCAA
Source organism: Rhodoferax sp. (assembly GCA_043738115.1). Lineage (GTDB taxonomy): Bacteria > Pseudomonadota > Gammaproteobacteria > Burkholderiales > Burkholderiaceae_C > Allorhodoferax. Next base: position 39,896 of record JAYSZJ010000117.1, read on the forward strand.
TTCAAGTCCAGCGTATTCCGTTTCCATGACCACATCCACAATGGCCAGCGCAATGTCGTCGCGAGATTCAAAGATTTTTCGCCCTTGCGCGCCAGAATGTGCGATCACCAGCTCCAGCGTTTTTTGTTGGAACTCAAATCCGTGTAGCGCTAGCTGCGTGGCCGTGTGGACCGAGTCATCGTCATCGACCAACAACACACACCACGAGCCCTGCAAGGGCGCAGCGCGTTCAATCGGCTCATCCGCGAACTGCACGTTCTGTTCTGTTTGAGCGCTGTCGGAAATTTCAGGCATTTTTTCTACGGTGTGTTGACGGTAGGCAGCCGGTTTATGACCCGGACGCCGTGGGTACGGTGATGGGTTGAGTTATCGGCATGGTGACACGAAATGTGGTGCCTGCGCCAATCTCGGTTTGCACATCGATGGTGCCGTGGTGCTTTTGGATGATTCCGTAGGACAGTGACAGCCCCAAGCCCGTACCCTTGCCAATTGGCTTGGTGGTATAGAACGGATCAAAGATGCGAGGCAAAACGTCCTTCGGGATTCCAGCACCTGTGTCGGTCACCGAGAACCATGCGTTCTTGTTCTCCACGCCAGTTCTGATCGTGATTTTCCCGCGCTCACTGCCAATCGCATGCGCAGCGTTGACGATGAGGTTCATCACCACCTGATTGATCTGAGAAGACATACATTGCACAAGGGGGAGCTCTCCGTAGTCTTTGATCACGTCAGCCTTGTACCGAACCTCGCTGTTGACCACATTAAGCGTCGAGTCTATGCCCTGGTTCAGGTTGGTAAATTGCCAATCCGTCGTTGCGTCCACATGCGAAAAATCCTTCAGGTCCTGAACAATTTTTCGCACCCGAACGATGCCCTCTTTGGACTCGCTCATCAAGGTCGGAATGTCTTCTTTAAGAAACTCGAGCTCGATGCTGGCCTTGAGGGCCACGATCTCTGCGACGGTTCGCGGATCTGAACAAAACGGTTCAGCTTTTTCATATGCACCGAGCATCTGGAAAAGATCAGCCAGGTATTTTTCCAAAGATCCGAAATTTGAAAAAATATAGCCAATCGGGTTGTTGATTTCATGTGCAACACCTGCCGCTAGTTGGCCGATGGAGGCCATCTTCTCCGACTGGATCAAACTTTCCTGGGCCAAGGACAGTTTGGCGTTGAGTGCGTTGAGTTCGGCATTTCTCCGCATCAACTCCTGCTCTGCAAGCTCGCGCCGCGTCACATCATCCCGCAGGGTCTGATTGGCATCAGCCAACTCCGCTGTACGCTGCTCGACAATTTGCTCCACCTCCAGTTGTGCTTTGAGCAGCGCGTCGTCAACAACCTTGCGTTCGGTGATATCTTGCAGGGTCTCAATGGCGCCTACGATTTCACCCTCAGGGTTGCGCAAGGGCGCAGCGGTAAAAAACAACCACCGGCCAGACGTCCCTAGCTTGGGGAAGAAACCTTCTGCCTCGTAGGCATCCGGAACCGAGAGTGAACTGCGGTAGCTACTTTGGTAGAGATCATCAATAATTTCTTTGATGGCGCCGTCGACGATCAGATCGGCCATCACGGGACGCTCTTTACCATAAAAAACCCGGCCTACTCCCTTTTTCCCAAGAACTTCGGTGGCAGGTACACCCAGGATATTGGCACAGGCCTTGTTGAAATGGGTTACGACATGCTCCGTGTCGATAACAAAAGTCGGGACAGGGTTATCATCAAACACATTGGCCCGACCTATGTCATTCATCGCATGCTCCCGTTATGCGTTCAGTATCAAGCTTGCACCTTCAAACTGCTTTTCGACCCGCGCAAAAGCCATTAACAGGTCTTTATCGCTGACGCCAAACTTTTTCCAATAAACGGCAGGAACGTAGGGAACGCTTTCGTCTTCGTCCATCGACAAGTCCAAGGCATGCGCAATGGCATCAGCAGCCACGAGTACGTAGCCTAAGGGTGATATCGAGTCTGAAAGGGGTTGGTGGTGTGTTGCTACCGCCTGCTGCAAGGCGTCCGGGAATTTCCAGTAGTTGGTCAACCAATACCCCACCTGGGTATGGTCAATCTCAAGCACCGCACGCTCCGCGTCCAACATGCTGCAGTTCTGCTGAGCCCTGTATTCCATTACGGCTTCGTATTCGATAGGGTAAAGGGTCATTAGAACCATGCGACCCACGTCATGCAACAAGCCCGAGGTGTAGGCGTGCTCAGGATTTAGTTTGAAATAGGGTGCCAACTCTCTGGTACACAAAGCCGTCGCAATGGCATGTCGCCAAAATGCCGTCACCTTGAAGCTGGTTTTAGTGTTCGTGGGAAAGGCACCCAATAGCGCAGCCGTGGTCACCACCCCGCGAATGGTCCTGATACCCAGTATGCTGATGGCCTCCTGGATGGTGTTGACCTGATTGGCCATGCCATAGAACGACGAATTCGCCAAGCGAAGCGACCGTGCGGTCAGGCCGGGGTCCAACGCAATTTTGCGTGCCAGATCCCCCACATCAACATCATCGCGGTCAATGCTGAGCAACAAGTCATGCACTACCGTGGGCAGTGTCGGCAAATTGCGAATGCCTTTCATGACACCATCAAAATGCAGAGACGTCATTGCGATTCACCCAAGCGGTAGCGACGCACCAGTTCAAACAAGAAACGGTTGTCGGTGTCTTCTGCTTGGTAAAGGCGAAATAAATGCGTTAGTCGCGCCAGCACGCTTGTAGGCGTGGGTGCCACCGCGTCGGCTTGCGGCCCATTAAAGCGCTGCTCGTTGTTGTTCATGACCATACTTCCTCCCCAGAAAGAAAAATGAGTTTGCCACTTGAGCGTGAAGCTTTTCCCATGCTGTGCCAGCGGATTGTTTGCGTGCGCCCATCAAGGGACAGCGAACCGGTTTGGCCTTCTCCCGTACTGTCCAGTGCTGACGCGACGGTTGGAAAAACTTCCGTCAATCCCATGCCGAAGAGTGGGCCATGCTGTGCAAAGAATACTTCCGCGGCGGTGTTGACAAAAGTCATCAGCCCTTCGTCATCCACACCAATGATGGGTATAGGCACAAACTGCAAAGCTTCTCTGGCGACTGCCAGGCTCACTTCACTCCGGTCAATATGTCTGCGATTGACGGCGATCGCATCACTCAGCTGGCGGTTGATGGCAACAAGATCGCGGTTGCTTGCTCGAATTCTGATGTCAAGCTGCTCGTTCTTTTCTTGCAGCTCACTGTGCTCGAATGCGCGCAGCACTTGCTCCCTCAGTTGGTCGTCATCCCATGGTTTGGTCAGAAAGCGGTAGATGGCACCTTCGTTGATTGCTTGGGTTACATACTGCAACTCCGCGTACCCTGAAAGAATGATGCGAATTGTCTCGGGATACTGAACCTTTGCGGCCCGTAAAAACTCAACACCTGTCATACCCGGCATGCGCTGGTCTGAAATGATGACGTTGATGTTTTGAGTGGACAGAATCTGCAGCCCTTCTTCTCCACTGTTTGCTGTGTAGATGATATGCCCGTCACGTCTGAACAGACGCTTGAGAGAGGTCAGAACATTGGGTTCGTCATCGACCAACAACAAAGAGCGAGGCCTAACGCGGAAACGCAACAGATGCGAAGGTAACTGCCTGCCTTCTGTCAGCAGTGCCTGTACGGACTCAAGCGCGACCGGCGGTGAAAAGAAATGGCCCTGGATTTCGTCGCATCCGCTAGTGCGAATGATTTCACATTCGGCTTCCGTCTCTACACCCTCTGCAACCACTGCCAGGCCTAAAACGTGAGCCATAGCAATGATTACGTTGACTATCGACGCGTCTGCCTGACTGGCTCCAGCATCCCGCACGAGGGATCCGTCTATCTTGACCTTATGGAAGGGATAACGCTTGAGGTAACTCAAGGACGAACAACCGGTACCAAAGTCGTCCAGAGACAGGTGCGAACCCATGTCCTTCAGGGCCCGGAATATGGGCTCACATTGATTCTCTTCATCCATCAGTGTGGATTCAGTAACTTCGAAGTGCAAACGCTCCGGCTCAATCTTGAAATCGTCCAACACACTCTGCAGGTGCTGAATAAATTGGGGGTTTCGAATTTGGACCGTCGATAGGTTGACCGCAACATGCGGAATGTCGAATCCCCCGTCCAGCAAAATACGAAGGTCTTGGCTTACTTTGCGCAATACCCACAAGCCAATGCCATCGATCAAGCCGGACTCTTGCGCAGCGGGAATGAACGAAATTGGATCTAAGAAGCCCCACTGTGGGCTATTCCAGCGTAGCAGCGCTTCCATCCCGCAGATCTTGCCGGTAGACATGCTCACAATCGGCTGGTACAGCACCAACAATTCACGTCGCTCTATTGCCCTGCGCAGGTGGGCCGCTACGTCGGGCAAGGACTGTGTAGAAAGGTGTCCCAAGTCTGCAGGAACAGGCTGCATAACGCGTTGTCTTTCAGAAGGTTCAATAGGAACTGCCATGTTTCAGACCTTTGAAAACATTCTGGCCTCCCGCAATACCAACGACAAGTCGCCCAATGATTGAACGACTTCGTCCAGAGAGCCGCCAAACTTCGTCGCTATGGCGGGAGGGAGTTCGTCCACATAGGGGTTCCCCGCAAATCCGAGCGCCATCTTCTTGCTGATCTGGTTGGCGACAAACACGCATGCAATCATGCTTGTGTCTCTCATTTCTGGTCCGTACTGGTAACGAATTGTTTCGACGAGATTAGGGGCGAAGTTCCACTTCTGTACCAACATCGCACCAACCACCGCATGGTCTGCACCAACGAATTCACGCAGTGCTATATGCAGGGAGGATTCGTTCCAGAGGCTGAACTCCAGGGCCTTGCGAAATTCCGTTGGCATGTGTCGTGCAAACACAACTTTGCCAAAATCGTGCAACAGCCCCGCAATAAAACACTCCATGGGCTCAACGCCACCGACACGATTTGCCAGCTGCTTCGCAATGACGGCTGTTGACAGAGAATGCAGCAGATATTGCTGCCCGTCCAGGCCTGCGATGTTGCCTAGCGGCAACACACCCATGGCCGCAATTCCCAACGCCAGATTTTTGATTGTATTGAATCCCAAATACACCACGGCGTGGTTGATGGAAGTGACTTGCTTGGGGAGGCTGTAGTGCGCAGAGTTGATGACTCGAAGCACCTTGACGGTCATGACCGGGTCTTTATCGATGACTTGAACCAAATCTTTTGGAGAGCAAGCAACGTCTCGCGTCATCTCAAGTATTTTTTGGACGCTTTGGGGGAACGCGGGCATGCTGTCAACCGCGGCCACAAGTTTTTGCGAAATCTCAGGTCCCATCGGTTCAGTTTGTTCCTAAACCGCATAACCCGTCAAGAGCCTAGTACCCGACCTCGCTTCGAACATGGACTACACCTATCAATAGTAGTAGGTAGGTCGCGCGTCGGGCACCATAACGACCAGCAACACGTTTCCATCAATGGTGGTGGCCGTGCTCTCCGTGCACATGCTTGTGCGCAATCTCTTCCGCCGATGCAGCTCGCACCTCCACCACCTTGATGCCAAACGTCAGCGTTTGCCCGGCCAGTGAATGGTTGCCGTCCAGATGCACGGTGTCGCCCTTGATCTTGACGACCGTGAACACATGCTCCTGGCCGTCCTCACCACGGCCTTGCAGATGGCCACCGACCTTGACGCCGGGGGGGAAATCTTTCTTGGCGATGGTTGTGATCAGTTGCGGGTTGTGCTGGCCGAAGGAGTCTTCGGGCGCCAGCGTCAGCGTGACTTCATAGCCGGCTTCGTGGCCTGCCAGCGCTTCTTCGACCTTGGGGAAGATATTGTCGTACCCGCCGTGCAGGTAGACCATGGGCTCGGTGCCCTTGTCGATGACCTTGCCGGCGGCGTCGGTTACAGAGAAGCGCAGGGTAACGGCGGTGTCTTTGTCGATTTTCATGGGATATCAGGTAATAGGTGAAATTAGGAAACGGGCGCTATTTTCGCCGCAGTTCAGTCACGCTGCGGGGCGATGGACTCGGCGTAATCGTACAGTGCGCCCAGAATGGCTTCGCCGCGTTCATCCGCCGACTCGGACAACTGGTCGATTGCGTCAAACAATTGCTCCACGGTGCGAGCGCCGTATGCCCCGGCAAATAGACGATCGGCGCGGTGCGCCTCCCATCGCGCGGTCTCTTCATCCGTTAGCAATTCCCGGAAATTGCGCGCCCGGTAACGGAACAATAGTTCGGGCAGCCGTGCGTCATCAAAGGCCGGATGGGCATTGCTCAGTTGCTCGGGCGACATGGCGCGCAGATCATTCAAGCGACGCCGATCCGCGTTACCAACAAAACCTCCGTACAGGTCTTCGTCCACATCCAGAGGCGCTACTGCGGGCCTCTCAAACACTTCAGGCCAGATGGCACTCATATCGGGCAGGTCGCGCGCGCATTCGGCGTGGCGAAATTGCGCATTCACCTCTATGCCCCAGCGTTGCGCCATAGCGGGAGACAGCACTTTCAGATTGGCCATCACCATTGGCGATTTGTTCAGATGGATGGTTTTGACGGGCAGGCGGGTCGTGCCCTCAGGCAAGTCGGCGGTTTTGCTGAACAAGCGCAATCGCAGGTCGGCGACCGACAGCGTTTCCAGCTCGCGCGGGTCGAAGGCCAGATCCCAGGCGATCAGCTCGTTCTTGTTCTTGGGGTGCATGGCCAATGGCCACATCAGCGCCAGGCATCCGCGCTCGGCCGGGAACATGCCAGATATGTGCCAAAACGGCCGGGCATGGCTGGGCGTGGTGGGCAGGCCCAGTTCGGCGGCCACGCGGTCTTTTTTATGCAGCCCCAGGCAAAAGTCGAACAGACGGGGCTGCGCGGTCTTGATCAGCCGGGCTAGGGCGATGGTGGCCCGCACATCGCTCAGGGCATCGTGCGCTGCCTCGTGTACTAGGCCATTCGCTGCGCTGAGATCGGTCAACTTGAAGCTGGCCCCGCCTTCGGGCTTGGTCGGCCATGTTATGCCCTCGGGCCGCAGTGCATAGGCGGTGCGAACCACATCCAACAAGTCCCAACGGCCACACTGGTTTTGCCATTCGCGGGCATAGGGGTCGATCAGGTTGCGCCAGAACATGAAACGCGTGACCTCGTCGTCAAAACGTATGGTGTTGTAGCCCACGCCTATGGTGCCCGGCAGGCTGAATGCCTGCTCAATCGTGGCGGCAAACTGGTGCTCTGGCACGCCCTGCTCCAGGCACTGCTGGGGTGTGATGCCAGTGATCAGACAGGACTGCGGGTCGGGCAGAAAGTCAGGCGCTGGCTGGCAGAACAGCATGATGGGTTCGCCCAGCTCATTCAGGTCCGCATCGGTGCGGATGGCGGCAAACTGGGCGGGCCGGTCACGCCGGGGTACGGCGCCAAAGGTTTCGTAGTCGTGCCAGAGAAAAGTGTGGCTGCTGCTGTCCATGGGTGAACGACCAGGGCTTAGAAGGTTTCCCAGTCGTCGTCCGCACCGCGTGCGGAGGTTTTGGGGGCAGCCGCGGCCAGGGGTTTCTTGGGTGCTGCGAGCTTTTGCATGGGCTTGCTGACCGCTTTGGCAGCGGGCTTGGTGAGGGTCTTGGCTGCCGGCGCCCGGTGCTGCACGGCCGCTGGTCTGGCTGCGGCAGGTGCCGCCTTGGGGCGGTGGGAAGGCGCCGCGTGGGCGCCCATGCCAACCGTATTGCCCGGCAGCTTGAACTCACCCACCAGCGCGTGTAACTTGGCGGCCTGGTGCTTCAGGCTCTCGGCGGCGGCGGTTTCCTGCTCTACCAACGCGGCATTTTGCTGCATGGCCACGTCAAGATGTTCCAGCGTGGTGGATATCTCATGCAGACCCCGCGACTGCTGCTGCGACTTGCCGCTGGCTTCCACGATCAGTCCAGACACCGCTTCAATGGCCTTGACCACTTCGCCCATCTTTTCACCGGCGTCGTTAACCAGGCTTGCGCCCTTCTCCACCTGTTCAACCGAAGCGGTGATCAGGCTCTTGATTTCCTTGGCGGCTTCGGCCGAGCGGCCGGCCAGTGAGCGCACTTCACTGGCAACTACGGCAAAACCACGGCCCTGCTCACCCGCACGCGCGGCTTCCACAGCAGCATTCAGCGCCAGGATATTGGTCTGAAAGGCAATCCCGTCGATGACGGAAATGATGTCGGCGATCTTGCGCGAAGAGTTGTTGATCTCGCCCATGGCCGCCACGGCCTGGTTGACCACGGCGCCGCTGGTGTGGACCAGTGCGCTGGTGCCCTGGCTCAGGCTGGTGGCCTTTTGCATGGCCTCGGAGCTTTGGGCTGCGGCATCCGTCATTTCCTTCATGGCGCTGGAGGCGGATTGCAGTTCTGAGCTGCCTTGTTCCGTACGGCGGCTCAGATCCTGGTTGCCGGCTGCGATTTCGCTGGAGGCATTGCTGACCTGCCATGCGCCTTCGTTGAGCGCGCCCAGCATCGATCGGATGCGCGTCTGCAGCGCCTGCATGGTGCCCAGACCTTCGCGCAGCGTGGGGTTGCCAAAGCTGGTGGACACATCCTTCGTCAAATCGCCATGGCCCATGCGGTCAGCGCCGGAGATCAATTCTTCCACAAATTGCCGGCTGGCCAGCGCGCTGTCCAGGTAGAGCCACAACATGAACAGGCCCACACCCAGACTGCTGAGGATCAGTGTCGTGTTGCCCCAATCCATCAATACACCGGTGACCACGACCACCTGCAAGGTGACATTGAGCAGCAACTGAAGGACCACGCGTTGCTTGAGGGTGAGCTGAGTGAACATGCGGCATGTCTCCTAGGGTTATGGAGCTAATTTAGCAGACGCAGCATGGCCACGGGGCAGTGAGAACCCGCGAAAAGGGATGCAAACCCGTTAGAGGGCTCAGGCCAAGCCAGTCAGGCGCTGCAGTTCCCACTGATTGGCATCACACACCGTGCGAAACCGTGCGCTGATGCGCTCGTCGCCTGCGGCTGCCTCCCAGAAAGCCTGTGCAGCCCGGCTGGCTGCCAACCACGCATCCCTGTCCTTTGGCGTGGGCAGGCCGGGCGCGTACACCGTCTTGGGGATTTCGCCGCCAGCCAGCGGTGCATAGGCCATGGGCAACATGTCGTACACCGGCGCAACCCGCAGGCTGGATGCTTCGGGCACAAAGCTGACATTGCCCTTGTGCATATCCGCATTGGCGATGAGTTTGCCAAAGGCCCAGATGGTGCGCAGCTGCGCCGCAACGTCGCTGCCCGCCCAGCCCTGGGCTTGCAACTTGTCACCCGCATCTCCCCAGTCTGTGCTGGTAGTGGGCAGTATGGCGGCCTCTATCGCGTCCAGGCTGCACAGCGGGCTGCGGCCAAATAGGCCGTGCCGGTCAAAGCGCTCCACCTCCAAGAAGGTGCGCCCACCGTGTTGCAGCACCCGGCTGTTGGCACTATGGATCTGCGGGATGGTCCGGATGGCTTGCAGCGCCAGGTGTTCGCAAACCAGCAGGTCCGACCAGCGCTGGACCGTATCCGACGTGTCATTGGCCGAAAACTTGACGATGGCATGCGGCGTGTGTGCGCCCGATAACTCGCGCAGCACAGTGAATTTAGGGAACTCGCCACCCGCGCTGGAGCCGGCCATGCCCCGTGCGCTGGCCTGTTCTGCATAGGCCAAGTAGCCTTTTAGTGTCTCGTCTTCTTGCAACACGGTTTGTGGAGCGGCCTTGTTTTGCAGCCACAGATCCAGGGCCACGTCGCCGACGATGAGGTTGCCGCTGGTGTCGGTTCCCCGGGTCAGCAGGATGACTAGCACATCGTCGTCACTCCATTCCCGCGGATTGGGTGACACGCCCAGCGCCTTGGACTCCAGGTGCGCGAATTGGCGGCCCAGAAATCCCTGGGGCCTCATGTCCTGCAACGGGTAGGGCAAGCCATCAGGCCACACGCCCTGAGCAAACTCTTGTTCAATGGGCCAGCCCATGGCCGCCACATCCAGCACGGTGCCCCGCGGCGCAATCAACTCCAGTTGACCGACCTGGGATGGTACCCCCTCGCGGTTGATGGCATAGACGGGTGCCGAAGTGGTTTGCCCCCGAAGCGTGCGGCGCAGGAAATAACGTGTGCCCCGCGCCTTGCCCAGGCGCAGAACGCTGTCGCCAGCCTCATTGAGCATGCGCACCATGGTGGGCGTGCTGACCTGCGCCAGGGTTGCCAGCTCGGTGCTCTTGGTGCCAGGAGTGCTTTGCAACAGCCTGGGCAGCTGGGTGCGCGGAACGTCCAGTATTTTTGGCGGCATGTGACTCGATTTATGAATCGATATTTTGCCATGGGTTCGAACATTTTACCAATGAAATGTCAACATTTTTTATTAGACGAGTAGTTTTTGTAATTCGATATTTTTTGATTTAATCCGGACAAACATCCATCTTTGCCGCTGGTTTCAGTGCGTCGAACCCGCCCTGAACATTGCATAGGAATTGCGCTATTGGTATTGCAGGCGTGCCCTGGTTTGCAGAGTGAAAAACCCTCGTAGCCCAAGTGCACGCTTCTCCAACAGATGCCAGGAGAGCACTGCCATGAACAAAGTGCCAACTGTGGAATACAGCACCATGGCAAGAACCGACACGCCGGGTAGCAGGGCGGCAACCGTTTGCTGGATGGGAAACGCGTAGATATACATGCCATACGAATAGTCCCCCACGCGGTTGTACTGCCTAACAACACCCGATGGGACATAGACCAAATAGAACAGGACGTATGCAAGCGTCAGTACATAGACCGCAAAGAACAGCTGTTTGTCTACTTGCGCGGATGCGACCAGGGCCAGCACACAGATCCAGAACGCACCGCGTGAGAGGTTGATCCGGTCCCTGAGCACATAAAAACCCGCCCCGCTGAAAAACATGAAGAAAAGCTTGATGAACCAGGCCTCAATCTCCATGCCAAACACCAAGTGCCCTACCAACAGCAGTGCGCCCGATACCGCCATGGCGGTCAAAATGGCCACCATAAACACCTGGGCACGCCGAACGCTCCGCACCCCGAACACCAGCCAAGCGCCCAACACAATTCCATACATGTACAGCTCATAGGGCATTGTCCATAGGGATCCATTGACCGCGTCTTTCAACGGGTTGGATTGGAAGACACCGGGCAGCGTCCAACTGACTCCAGTGACCAGGGTAGCGCACTTCAAAAAGTAGGAATAGGTCTTGGGTGCAGCCAAATACGAGGACAGTGAGAGCGACGTAAAAATGCTCCCCAACACAAAGACCGTCAGCACCAACATGGCAATCAACGCTGGAAATATGCGCAGCACGCGCGCCCAGAAGAAGGCAACGGCGCTTTGCGTTTTCAACAAGCTCCCGGTTACCAGGAATCCGCTGACGATGAAGAAGATGTCCACAGACACCGACCCTAGCGTCATACCAAGGCTGGACCGAAAAGGTTCGGAGTCCGCACTGCCAGTGGTCAGCGCAAAGCTGTGGGTGACCAGTACCGCAAAGGCCGCAAGAATGCGCACCAGGTGAAAGTTGTTATCGGTTCCGCCCGTAAATTTTGCTAATTTCATCGCATCCTTTCAGCGCCTGCGCGCCGTCCTCACCCCGTTCAAGTCCGCCACAATTCCCAACACCCGGTTCAATCGCCCGGAGTCACTCACCTCCACCGTAAACGTCATCCACGCAATGCCGCGTATCGACTGTGTCTGCACGCCGATCACATTCATCTTTTCCTTGGCAAACACCTCGGAGATGTCGCGCAACAGGCCCTGGCGGTCATTGGCTTCCACGGCCACGTCTACCGGGTAGACCGAGCCATCGCCACCGGTCTTCCCGCCCCACTCCACCTCGATGACACGGTCGCCACTGCGGGTAACCATGTTGCGCAGGTTGGAGCAATCGGCCCGGTGCACGCTGACTCCTTTGCCACGCGTCACAAAACCGCAGATGGCGTCGGGCGGTGCGGGTTTGCAGCATTTGGCCAACTGCGTCATCAGTGAATCGACGCCCACCACCAACACCCCCCCCTTGCCACCCGCGGCACGGGGCTTCTTGAGCGGCATGTAGTCGTCTTGGGCGGCAGCAGGCTCGGGTGGGCGCAGCAGCAGTTCGATGTTGCGCAGCGAAAACTCGTCCTTGCCCACCACCTCGAACAAATCGTCGGCGGAGTTAAAACCGAGTTGTGATGCCAGGTCGTCCAGCTTGACCGCTGTTTTGCCCTCGCGTTGCAGCAGCTTCTCCACCGCCTCGCGGCCCTTGGCAACTGTCTCGCCCATGGCCAACGCATTGAACCAAGCGCGCACCTTGGCGCGCGCGCGGTGGCTGACCAGAAAACCCAGTTCGGGGTTGAGCCAGTCGCGTGAGGGGCCGCCCTCCTTTACGGTGCTCACCTCCACGGTCTGGCCATTCTTGAGCGGTGTGTTCAGCGGCACCATGGCACCGTCCACCCGCGCGCCGCGGCAGCGGTGGCCCAGTGTGGTGTGCACGCTGTAGGCAAAGTCGACCGCGGTGGCGCCCTGCGGCAGTTCCACAATGGCTGCATTGGGTGTCAGCACATAGATGCGGTCGTCGAAGCTGACCGTACCTTGCTGGCCGCCCTCTTGCGCGCCAGACAGATCGCGCTCCCAGGCCAACAGCTGGCGCAGCACGGCAATCTTGGCATCGTATTCACCGCTGGCGCTGACCCCTGCATAGCCCTTGGCGCCCGCTTCCTTATAGGCCCAGTGGGCGGCGACGCCGGTCTCGGCATGGTCGTGCATGGCCTGCGTGCGCACCTGCACCTCAATCGGCTGGCCGGTGGCATCACGCACAACGGTGTGCAGGGATTGGTAACCATTGGCTTTGGGCCGGGCGATGTAGTCGTCAAACTCGTCGGGCACCGGTGTGAAGTGGTCGTGCACCCAACCCAGCGCCGCATAACAATCCGCCACCGTCGGCACCACGATGCGCAGTGCACGTATGTCATACACCTGGTCGAAGCCCAGAGATTTGCCACGCATCTTTTTGACAATGCTGTAGATGTGTTTGGGCCGGCCTTGCACAGTGGCGTCTATGCCCTGCTGGCCCAGATCTTGGGCCAGTTGCAGGCGCAGTTTTTCTACATGGGCTTCGCGCTCCACGCGTTTTTCATCCAGCAGTTTGGCGACTTGGCGGTAGGTGTCGGGCTCCAGGAAGCGGAAGGACAGGTCTTCTATCTCCCACTTGATTTCCCAAATGCCCAGGCGGTTGGCCAGCGGTGCGAACACCTGCAGGGCCTCGCTGGCCAGGCCCGGGGGCACGGGCTGCTTGGTCGCAGCGTAGTGCCGCAAGGTTTGCAGGCGCGAGGCCAGGCGCAACATGACCACGCGCAGGTCGCGCGAGAAGGCGAGCAGCATCTTGCGCACACTCTCCGTCTGCGCCGCTGCGGTCTGGGCCATGGGAATCGGCGTGGCGGAATGGCTGGCAGACTGTTGGGCCAAGCGCGCCATGCGCTGCACACGGACCAGCTTGGTGGTCTCTATGGCCAGGTCGGCAAAGTTGCTGCCAAAGGCCTTGGCGATGATCTCGTGCGGCTTGTTCAGGTGGTCACAGGCGTAGACCAAGTAGCTGGCGGCCTGCATGGCCTGTGATCCGCCGATATGGCTCAAGATGCGCGCCACGGCATCGGCATGGGCCAACACGTTTTCACCGGTGTCCAGCTCTTCGCTGCTGAGCAGCGGCTCGGCAAAGGCGCGGGCACGGGCCAGCGCATCGGCCTGCTCGGGCAGGCTCTGGGCGGTGGCGGCTATTACCGGCGCGGTAGGGGCGTGCTCGGACGTATGGCTTTTCATGGGAGCACAAACAACATGGATCTATCAGCCCAGCACAAAGCCAGTCACGGCCTCCACCTGGTCGAGCGCAATCAGTGTAGGCGCATGGCCTACGCCGACAAATTCCACCAAGCGGGCCTTGGGGCCACGCTCAGTCATCATCTTGGCGGTCTGGGGTGACAACAAATCGGACTGTGCACCGCGCAGCACCAGCGTCTGTGCTTGCAGCCCATCGTACAAAGCCCACAACATGGCCTCGCCCTGGGCAGCAGCCTCTTGCGTGACCGCGGTAAAGGGCACGGCAATAGCGGGGTCGTAATGCAGTGTCACTGCCGTGTCCGAACCCGGCACAGGCTTGACCATGTGGCGGGACAGCTCCATCCACTGCTCGGGCGTGTGCGGCCCAAAGCTGGTGGAGATAGACCACATGGCATCGGCCGCCTGCTGCAGCGAATCAAACTTGACCGCGCGCCCTAAGTAGGCGCCGATACGCGCCAGCGCCTCCCACTGGATGCTGGGGCCAACGTCGTTCAACACCAGGCGGCGCACCTGCAGCGGCAAAGGAAACTGCTTTTGGCCGAACAGGGCCATGCCAATCAGGCCGCCCATGCTGGTGCCTACCCAATCCAGGGTTTGGGTGCTGGGCTTCAAATGCATCAGCAAGGCCATCATGTCGCCCGCATAAGCCGGGATCTGGTAGCCCTGCGGGTCGGCCAGCCAGTCGCTCTTGCCGCGGCCCACCACATCTGGGCAGACTATACGCAGCGCACCGCCGGCTTTGGCCACCAGGGCCTGGGCCAGCACATCAAAGTCCCGCCCCTGGCGCGACAGGCCGTGCACACAAACCACCACGTGGGCCGCTTGCGGGTCGCCCCACTCCCAAAACGCCATGCGGTGACCGGCACCACTGTCGGGGCACGGTAAGTAGTTCAGCTTAGGGTCAGGCATGGTGCAATGGGTGGTTTGATAATGAAGTGTCGGGCATTGGTTCTGTCTGAAACGGGTTTCGCAAGTTCAATGCCACGTGTGAATCGTAATTGATTAAAAAGGAAGACCATGCTCAAAGGTAAAACAGCTCTTATCACCGGTTCCACCAGCGGCATTGGCCTCGGCATTGCCAAGGCTTTGGCGGCCCAGGGCGCCAACATCGTGCTCAATGGTTTTGGTGATGTGGAAGGCCCTAAAGCCGAGATTGCCGAAGTTGCCGCCCAGGGCGTGCAGGTGGCCTACCACGGCGCCGACATGAGCAAGCCGGCCGAGATCGAAGACATGATTGCCTTCGCCACCAAGACCTTTGGCAGCCTGGACATTCTGGTCAACAACGCCGGCATCCAGCACGTGGCGCGCATTGAGAACTTCCCGGTGGAGAAGTGGGACGCCATCATCGCCATCAATATGAGCAGCGCCTTCCACGCCACGCGCCTGGCCCTGCCGGCCATGCAGGCCAAGAACTGGGGCCGCATCATCAACGTGGCATCGGTCCACGGCCTGGTGGGCTCGGCTGAAAAGTCTGCCTATGTGGCGGCCAAACACGGCGTGGTGGGCCTGACCAAGGTCACCGCCCTGGAAAACGCCACCACCGGTATCACCTGCAACGCCATCTGTCCCGGCTGGGTGCTGACACCGCTGGTGCAAAAACAGGTGGATGTCAAGGCCACCGCCTTGAAGATCAGCAACGAAGAAGCCACCAAGCTGCTGCTGGGCGAAAAAGAGCCGTCCATGCAATTCACCACACCCGAAGAGCTGGGCGCATTAGCTGTGTTCTTCTGTTCCCCCGCGGGCAATAACGTGCGCGGTGTGGCCTGGAATATGGACGGCGCCTGGGCAGCCCAATAACAAATCAGGCTCTAGCCCCCGTCCACAGGACTTATATAGCTACTTATTTGATAGCGATCCAGTGGTAGCCGTCTCGGCAAACGACAGCCGCAGCCGCGCCTCCAGGCCGCCGGATGCGCGGTTGCGTGATGATTCGACGCGGTAGAACGGTTGCATGACAGCTTGCAACTCCGCCTGCGCAATACCGGGGCCGTTGTCATGCACCACAATATGCAGAGCGCCCTGCTGCAGGGTCTCTATCACCAGCTCCGCACCGCCAGCAAATTTGACAGCGTTGTCCAGCAGGTTGGTCACTAGCCGTTGGCTACGACAGTGAAGCGGCTCTCAGGCGGCTAGGCCATCTTTCCGATCATGCGGCGTCCAAACTCGGAGTACGACGAACGCCCCGTGCGCGCCCCTTACGGACAGCAATAGCCTTTGTGTTGCGAAGCATGCGCTCGGTGGATGGTGATTGACAAAAAAAACGCACCGAGACGAAGCATGAGCTTAAGCGTTGGCGCCGTCCGGCACGCACCCTGTGCCGCGAAGCGGCAGCCTTGGTTGGGTGTCCGCGCCGAGAAACCTGTTATGCCTCATTGCCACTTCGCCAAGTCTTCGAGTTCTTGCGCGCGAAAGGCTCTCGCACGTACGGAACACTCGGCGGACATCATGCGAGCAGCGGTTCCACCATTTGAGTCATAGTAGAAATCGCAGTTCGACTCGGAGTACTTGAGCCAAGTACGCTGGACGTCTTGCAACTGCTTGCGGCGTTCGGGCGTCAGTTTTGCACTGAGCGCGCGGTAACTCACGTTCAGTCGCCGATCTTGGACGGTGAACTCTTCGCCGATGCACTCCAACACCTTGGGATCGACGGCACCGGCTCGCTCGATGCACTTGGAATACGCGGCGCTCAATTTCGGCTCTGACTCGGCACGGACGACCAGGGGTGCCGCAAGAACGACCAGGAACGGAAGGACTAAGCGCTTCATCGGTGAGGCATAACGAATGAAAGGGACTTTCCCGTCCGGAGTAAGCCGCGGCCCGAGAGGGTTGCGGTTAACGGCAACTGAGTGCCACGATGGGAGGTGCAAACTTTTCATCAACTTGTCCGAGAGGGGAAATCACGGCAATCGTAACGGTTGGAATCGATCTGGCAAAGAACGTCTTTGCAGCCTTTGGACACACTGTGCGGATGAAGGCCCCGAAGTTCCTCACACCGTACCGACTCTCAGCTGCTGCGCCACCCGCTTCAGGTCGTCAAGCGTGTCGACATCGGTCATACAGCCGGCATCACCCACTACCAATTCGATAGCAGAATACATAGAAAGGACGGGGGCTGCACCCTGATTTCCCTTAAGAGATTCCAGCTGGGGACGGCACAGCGAGGAAAACCCCACAGGATGCCCGCGCTGGCCTTCCAACGTGGGGAACGCAGCCGCGTAGTTGGCTAATGCCTGCGCCACCGCCTGCAACGTGCTCGGCTGGATCAGCGGCAGATCCCCGGGCAATATCAGCCAGCCAGCCGCGTCCGGCGTAGCGCGCACCGCAGCCGCAATGGAATCACCCATGCCCGGATGTGGCCCGTGTTCGATGTGGAATGGCAAGCCACTGGCGCGCACCGCATCCACGGTGTGCTGAAGCACGGTCTTGCCGTGTAGCAGCGCCTGCAGCTTGGAGCCGGTGCCGCCAGATGCGACGAAACGCTCGCCGCGGCCGCTGGCCAGGATCAGGACGGTGGGTTGTTGACTGCCAAGCAAGCACCAGCCTCCTGTGCCGCTTGATCCCGAGGGGCAGCGTTCTTGACCTGCACGATCTGGGCAATGATGGACACCGCAATTTCGGCCGGCGTCTTGGCGCCAATCGACAAGCCCACCGGACCGTGGAGCCGGTCCAAAGCCGCGGGCGACACGTCGAAATGCTCTGCCAAACGCTGCTTGCGCGCTTGCTGGTTGCGCCGCGAACCCAGAGCGCCGACGTAAAACGCATCGGACCCTAGCGCCTCCATCAGCGCCATATCGTCCAGCTTGGGGTCATGGGTCAACGCCACGATGGCGGTATGCGCATCCGGTGCCAGCGCGCGCACCGCGTCGTCAGGCATGCCCATCACACGGGTCACGCCATCCATGCGCAAGGTCGTCACATACTCGTCGCGCGGGTCGCAGACCAGCACTTCGAAATCCAGCATCTGCGCCATCTGCGCCACGGCTTGCGACAACTGCCCGGCGCCAATCAGCAACAGCCGCCACTTGGGACCGAACACAGTAGTCAGCACGCTGCCGTCGAAGACCATGGCCTGGCCGCGTGTAGCGGCTAGCAGTTGCACTGCGCCCGTGGACAAGGTCAATTGGCGTGCCACCAGTTCATGTCGCCCCGTGCGCTCCAGCAACTCTTGTATCCAATTTGTATCCAGCAGCGGCTCGCGCACCAGGCGCAACGTACCGCCGCAGGGCAGGCCAAAACGGGCCGCCTCTTCCTTGCTGACACCATAGGCCAGCATCGACGGGCGCTCTTGTTCAGGCGATGCTGCGCGGTTTTGCAATGCGGCCTTGGTCTGCGCGATCAGGTCATCTTCGACACAGCCGCCGGACACCGAACCGCTGACGGCACCGTCATCCCGAACCGCCAGCAGAGCACCGGGCGGCCTAGGCGCGCTGCCCCAGGTTTCGACGACCGTGACCAGCGTCACGGCGTGACCAGCCTGGCGCCACTGCAGCGCGTCGGCCAATACCCTCAGGTCCAGACTCTCCATAGTTCCGGTCAGGCCAGCTTGAACGGCAGGCCGCGCGGCGTCTTGCCGGTCAGCTTGGCAATCGCATTGCCGAAGGCCGGGGCCAGTGGTGGCAGGCCGGGCTCGCCCATTCCGGTGGGTGGTTCGGCGCTGGGCACGATGTGCACGGCAATCTTGGGCATGTCCGTGATGCGGGCCACCACGTAGTCGCCAAAATTGCTTTG
>JAYSZJ010000118.1:0-57625 GCA_043738115.1 Rhodoferax sp.
CCTGCGCAGAACGCCCACCCCGGCCTCCTCGGAGTCTGTTGACTTTTGAATCTCTTTGAAGAAACACCATGCAAATCGAAACACCGCCATCCGTTAAGCCTTATGAAAAAGCCGAGGGCGAACGCCGCGGCGTTGTCATCGTCAATACGGGTGACGGTAAGGGCAAGAGTACGGCTGCATTCGGTTTGGCTTTGCGTGCGCATGGCCGGGGCAAGGCTGTCAAGATCTTTCAGTTCATGAAAGTGCCCAGTGCCCGCTTCGGCGAACACCGCATGTTCGAGCAGTTGGGCATACCGATCGAAGGTCTGGGCGACGGTTTCAGCTGGAAGAGCCAGGATCTGGAGCACTCCGCCCAGCTGGCGCGTGACGGCTGGCAAAAAGCCAAGGCGGCGATCATGAGCGGTGACTACTTCATGGTCACGCTGGACGAAATCACCTACCCGCTGATCTACGGCTGGATGCCGCTGGACGACGTGCTGGAGACCCTCAAAACTCGCCCCAGCCACGTCCACGTGGTGCTGACGGGCCGCCGCTGCCCGCCTGAGATAATTGAGCTGGCCGATACCGTGACCGAAATGCAGATGGTCAAGCACGCTTTTAAGGCGGGCATACCTGCACAGCGCGGCATCGAAGACTGAAACGACAACAGCACAACACGACAAGATAGCCATGACCCAAGTAGACGCCCCCATCCAATCCACTTCTCAACCCATCACCTTCCATGCCCCGCACAAGTCCCCCGCAGCCCGCCACCCTGTGGCCCAGCGCGTGTGGACCGTGGCCGAGATACAAGCCCTGCTTGAACTGCCTTTCAACGACCTGATGTTTCAGGCACAGACGGTGCACCGCGAGAATTTTGACCCCAATATGGTCGAGCTGGCCACGCTGCTGTCCGTCAAGACCGGTGGTTGCCCCGAGGATTGCGGCTACTGCCCGCAGTCGGTGCACTTTGACACCGGTGTCGAGGCCGGTAAGCTGATGGGTGTGGAGGCCGTGCGCGAAGCCGCCCTGGCCGCCAAGGCCGCTGGTGCCACCCGCTTCTGCATGGGGGCCGCCTGGCGCGCACCCAAGGACCGCGATATTGAAGCCGTGGCTGAGTTGGTAAAAACCGTCAAGGCCACCGGTTTGGAGTCCTGCGCCACGCTGGGCATGCTGAACGACGGCCATGCCGAGACGCTGCGCGACGCCGGCCTGGACTATTACAACCACAACCTGGACAGCGCCCCTGACTTTTACGGCGACATCATCACCACGCGTGACTACCAGGACCGCCTGGACACACTGACCCGTGTGCGCAATGCCGGCGTCAGCGTCTGCTGCGGCGGCATTGTCGGCATGGGTGAGTCGCGCCTGCAGCGCGCCGGCCTGATTGCCGAGTTGGCCAACCTGGCGCCATACCCCGAGTCTGTGCCGATCAACCACCTGGTGAAGGTGGAAGGCACACCGCTGGCCGACCAGCCCGACCTGGACCCACTGGAATTTGTGCGCACCATCGCCGTGGCCCGCATCACCATGCCCAAGGCACGTGTGCGCCTGTCGGCCGGGCGCCAAGGCATGGGTGAGGCCGTACAGGCCCTGTGTTTTGTGGCCGGTGCCAATTCCATCTTCTATGGCGACAAACTGCTGACCACGCCCAACCCCGCGGGCAATTCCGATCTGGAGCTGCTGGCCCGCCTGGGCCTGAAGACGGGCCAGCCCCAGCCGCGCGGCTGATGGATATGGTGGTTCCGGCCCTGGCTGTGCTGGTGGCCTTGGCTGTGGACCGCTGGCTGGGTGAACCGCCTGTGCGCTGGCACCCGGTGGTGTGGATGGGCCATGTCCTGGGTTGGGCGGGGCACTGTGTGCAGCGCTACACGTTGCAGGATGCGTCACTGCCACAGGACCTCAAGGCTTTTTGGCTCGGAGCCCTCGCCTGGATTGGTGCTGCTGCTCTTGTTTTGATAGCGTCTGCAGGGTTGGAGTTCGGCGTGGCCTGGGTCTATGGGTTTGGGGGCTGGATGGGCGCGGCGCTGCTGTTGGGCCTGCTGCTCAAGCCCCTGCTGGCCTGGGCGATGCTGAAAAGTGAAGTACTGGCAGTGGAGCATGCACTTAGCAATCCGGATAACGGCTCACTGGAAGCGGGCCGTGAACGCCTGCGTTGGCTGGTCAGCCGTGACGTGACCACCTTGAGCGAAACCCAGGTGCGTGAAAGCTCCATCGAGACCCTGGCCGAGAACCTCAACGATTCCGTCATCGCACCGCTGTTCTGGTTTGCGCTCTTGGGCTTGCCGGGCGCCGCGCTGTTCCGTTTTGCGAATACCGCCGACGCCATGTGGGGCTACCCCGGTCTCTACCAGGGGCGCAACTGGGCCTGGGCCGGCAAATGGGCGGCGCGGGCGGATGACGTGCTGGCCTGGATGCCCGCGCGTTTGACGGCGCTGTTATTGGTGCTGGCCGCAGGTGCCGTGCAAATGAAACGCCTGCGCACCGAGGCCACACGCACGCCATCGCCCAATAGCGGCTGGCCCATGGCCGCCATGGCGCTGGCGCTGGGTGTGCGCCTGGGCAAGCCCGGCGGGTATGTGTTGAATGAAGGGGCACCCGCACCGCAGGGGCAGGACACGGCTCGGGCTATACACCTTGCATCAAATGTGCTGCTAGCTCCCGTCGGTATTGCTTCAATAGCTATTATTTTTATAGTAATTGGGCTGGCACCATGAATAAGGTTCCACGCATCCACGGTGGGCCGGACGGGCAGGGTGCGCCGCTGCACGACTTTTCAACCAACAGCAACGCTTGCGGCCCCTGCCCACAAGCACTGGTGGCCGTGCAGCAGGCCGACGCTACGCGTTACCCTGACCCTGGCTACGCCGATCTGCGCCGACGCCTGGCTGACTTTTATGGTGTCGAGCGTGGGCGCATCGTGCTGGCCGGCAGCGCCAGCGAGTTCATTTTTCGCATCACCGCATGGGCGCGGCAGCAGGGTGCCTTTGCGGTGAGTCTGCCAGCACATGCCTATGGCGACTACGCGCATGCCGCGCAGGCGTGGGGCCTGCGATCCGCAGGCGAAGTCGAAACCGCGGACCTGGTCTGGGCGTGCGAGCCCTCCAGCCCGCTGGGGCAAGACCACGATGAGTGGCCCACGTCGCTGGACGGTTGCGATGCGTTGGCTGCCGGCAAAAGCCAGCTCATCGTCGTCGATTGCGCCTATGCACCCCTGCGCCTGGATGGCAAGCCCAGCCTGGGTGATGCGCAACGCCAGCGTGTATGGCAACTCTTTTCCCCGAACAAGGCCCTGGGTTTGACCGGCGTGCGTGCGGCGTTTGCCATTGCGCCGGTCGATGCAGAGGCAGCGGTTGCACAGTTGGACGCGCTGGCACCGTCGTGGGTGGTGGGAGCCCATGGCGTAGCCATGCTGCAGGCCTGGACACAGGCTGACACGCAATACTGGTTGCGGAGCAGCTTGGACACCTTGCGCGGCTGGAAGCAACGACAAGTGCAGTCGTTGCAAGACGCCGGCTGGACAGTACAGCCCAGCGCAACTCCGTTTTTCTGCGCCAAGCCGCCGGCGGGTGTGGACGCAGCAGAGCTGTGCCTGCGGTTGCGCGCGCAAGGCATCAAGTTGCGCGATACCACTTCGTTCGGCCTGCCGGGCTGGGTGAGGGTCGGCGTACAAACGCCCAAGTCGCAAGACGCATTGCGCGCAACGCTACACCCCCATTTGGAGACTTCGCATGCAAGCTAAATGCGTCATGGTACTCGGCACCACCAGCGGTGCCGGCAAGAGCTGGTTGACCACGGCCCTGTGTCGCTACTACGCCCGCCAAGGGCTCAAGGTTGCTCCGTTCAAGGCGCAGAACATGAGCAACAACGCCCGTGTAGTGGCTTCAGACAACGGCCGAGGCGAAATTGGCAGCGCGCAATACTTCCAGTCGCTTGCTGCCAATGCCGTACCCGATGTGCGCATGAATCCGCTGTTGTTAAAACCCGAGCGCGACACCCACAGCCAAGTAGTGTTGATGGGCCAGGTCAGTGCCGAACTGACGGCCTTGCCCTGGCGCGGCCGCAGCTTGCTGGTTTGGCCGCAGATTGCCGCGGCGCTGGATGCGCTACGCGTCGAAAACGACGTGGTGGTGATCGAAGGCGCGGGTTCGCCGGCCGAGATCAATTTGTCGTCGAGCGATATCGTCAATATGCGTGTGGCCAAGCATTGCAATGCGGCCTGTCTGCTGGTGACGGATATCGACCGTGGCGGTGCCTTTGCGCACCTGTATGGCACCTGGGCCTTGCTGCCCGAGGACGAGCGGGCCCTGATCAAGGGTTTTGTGCTGAACAAGTTCCGCGGTGATGCCTCGTTGCTGGCACCGGCGCCGCAAATGTTGCAGGACCTGACCGGCATTCCCACCGTGGCCACGCTACCCATGTGGTGGCACCACGGGCTGCCCGAGGAAGACGGTGTGTTTGATGACCGCAGTGTGACCAAAGGCGCCGTGAACCTGACGGTGGCCGTGGTGGCCTATCCGCGCATCAGCAACCTGGATGAGTTCCAACCGCTCAAAAACATCCCGGGTCTGCGCCTGCAGTGGGTACGCAGCCCCAGCGAACTGTCAGGGCTCAAGTCTACGGATTGGATCATCCTGCCGGGCTCCAAACACACCAGCGGCGACTTGGCCTGGCTGCGCACCCAGGGGCTGGACGCGGCGGTTGCGCGGCATGCCGGGCAGGGTGGGGCGGTGCTGGGCGTGTGTGGCGGTTTGCAGATGCTGGGTGAGGCGCTGATAGATACCCATGGCATTGACGGTAATGCGCCGGGGTTGGGGTTGTTGCCGTTGGTGACCGTGTTTGCTGAGGATAAGACGGTGCGGCATACGTCGACTCGTTTTGGCCCGGTTGCTGCGTCACCTTGGGGCGCGCTGGCTGGTGTGACTATCAGCGGTTACGAGATTCACCACGGTCAAACGCAGCAGCATGTGGCCATGGCCGCCGCCGGTGACGTGGCGCTCGCGGTGTTGCCGGATGGCCTGGGTTGGCAAAACACAACGGGCAACGTACTCGGAGTCTATTTGCACGGCTTGTTTGAGGATACCGAGGTACTGCAGGCCTTGTTTGGCGCTAAGCTCAATGGACCGGTGCCCACTTTGGACACCGTTTTTGATGGTCTGGCGGACTTCATCGAACAACACTTTGCACCCCAGGTGCTGGAGCGCCTCATTGCACCGGTATGAGTAGAAAATCGCATTGGCGCCACCCCACCACCTACCTGCATGCGGTACGCACGCTGAGTCGTCGGGCGGCGTTTGCGGCGGGTTATCGGGGTAAGCGCGGGCGGGTCGCGGGGCGCAAGCCATCGCGGACGAGCGGTCCAGTGCAGCCGTATGCGCCCAATAAGGGTGCAGGCCCGACACTGACCAAAGCGCCGTTCACCACGCGGCGCGTTTTTGTCTGGTTCGTGCTTCTGGTGTTGCTGGCTTTGCTGGTGGTGGTGGGGCAGTTGGCCTTGCACGAAATGCGCACCTCTAAGTGGCAGGCTAAGTTTTTTTCGGAGTGGGCTGGGCCTATGGGGTTTACGCTGGAGCCCGGACCAAGCCCGGCCTCCGCGGTGCGTTACCCGGCGGACGGCCCTTTTGACCAGCGCATGGGGTATTCCAATCTGCCGGAGTACTTAAGCCGGTTGCAAGCCAAAGACTTTAAGGTCAGCGCACAGGCGCGCATGACACCGGCGATGGTGGAGGGTATAGACGAGGGCCTGTTTGCGCCCTACCGCGAAAAGACGCAACAGGGTCTGTCGGTGTACGACTGCCGCAAGCAGCCGCTGTTTGCGGTCCAGTACCCAGAGCGGGGTTACCCCAGCTTTGCGCAAACGCCGACGCTGATGGTCAAGAGCCTGCTTTTCATTGAAAACCGGGAACTGCTGGACACGCAATACCCGCTGCGCAATCCAGCAGTGGAGTGGAGTCGTTTGGGCCGTGCCTTGTTGGAGCACGTAGGCCAGGTGTTTGGCGCGGACGGCCGCACGCCGGGCGGCAGCACGCTGGCCACCCAGATTGAGAAGTACCGGCATTCACCCGACGGGCGCACCGCCTCACTGCACGACAAACTGCGCCAGATGGCATCGGCCACGGTACGAGCCTACCAGCCGGGTCAGGACACGACAGTGGCGCGCCAGCAGTTGGTTCTGGACTATATAAACACCGTGCCGCTGTCCGCACGCCCCGGCTTTGGCGAGGTCAATGGCATGGGAGACGGCCTGTGGGTCTGGTACGGGCGCGATTTTGAGCAGGTCACTGCGCTGCTGCACGCGGCGGCCGCCGCCGCCCAGCCTACCGCCGAGCAGGCCCTGGCCTACAAACAGGCGCTGAGCCTGGTCATTGCGCAGCGGCGGCCGTCATATTATCTGGCCGACAGCCAGAGTGACCTGGAGGAACTGACCGACAGCCACCTGCGCCTGTTGGCCAGCCAGGATGTGATTTCCGATGCGCTGCGCGACGCGGCCTTGGCCGTCAAACTGGACGACAGAAACCAGGCACTTGCGGCGGAACCCGCACCGTCCTTCGTCAGCCGCAAGGCCTCCACCGCCATTCGCAGCCAGTTGCTGGGCCTGCTGGGTGTTCCGAACTTTTACAGCCTGGACCGGCTGGACCTGGGTGCGGTCACCACACTGGACGGCCAAACACAGGAAGCCGTTACCGCGGTGCTGCGCCAGCTGCGCGATGCCGAGGTCGCCAAAGCGGCCGGCTTGCAGGGCAAGGGTTTGCTGGGCAATGGGGACCCGGCCCAAGTGGTGTACAGCTTTACGCTGCTGGAGCGGGGCGCGCAGACTAACTACCTGCGCCTGCAGACCGACAACTATGACCAGCCGCTGGACATCAATGCCGGGGCCAAGCTGGACCTGGGCTCCACCGCCAAGCTGCGCACGCTGGTGACCTACCTGGACATCATGGCCAGCCTGCACCAGCGCTACGGCACCATGGACGCCGCCGAGCGCGGGCAAGTGGTACTGGACCCCAAGGACAAGCTCTCGCGCTGGGTGCTGGAGTACTTGGGCCAAAACCCGTCGGCAGATCTGCCGGCGCTGCTACAGGCCGCGCTGGATCGCAAATACTCCGCCAGCCCGGAGGAGAGTTTTTTCACCGGTGGCGGTTTGCATACTTTCAACAACTTCAAGCGCGAAGACAACAGCCGGATCATCAGTGTGCGCGAAGGGCTGCGCCACTCGGTGAACCTGGTGTTTGTGCGCCTGCTGCGCGATGTGGTGCACCACTACATGTTCCAGGTACCGGGCTCTTCCGCCACCTTGCTGCAAGATGCAAACGACCCGCGCCGCGCGGACTATCTGAGTCGCTTTGCCGACCGCGAAGGCCGTGAATTCATCAACCGTTTTGTCGCCAAATACCAGGGCAAGACGGCCGAGCAGGCGCAGGAGGAGCTGTTGCACAACGTGCGGCCCACACCGGTGCGCTTGGCCAGCATTTTCCGAACCATTGCGCCAGAGGCAAGCCAGGCAGAACTGGGCGCTTTCCTCAAAGAGAACCTTCCGGAAGGGCGTGAGGTGACCGCTGAGCGCCTGGCCGTTTTGTACACGCAGTACGGGCCCCAGAAGATGTCACTGGCCGACCGGGGCTACACCGGCGGCGTGCACCCGCTGGAGCTGTGGGTTGTAGGGTATCTGCGCGCCCACCCTGGTGCTACGCATTCCCAGGTGGTTGCCGCCAGCACGGCGGAGCGCCAGGCCGTTTACCAGTGGCTGTTTGCCAGCAAGCTCAAGCCCGCACAAGACAAGCGCATCGTCAGCCTGCTCGAGGTGGAAGGTTTCCTGGAAATCCACCGCCAGTGGAAACGCATGGGTTATCCGTTTGGGTCGCTCGTGCCTTCATACGCCACGGCACTGGGCGCATCGGCCGACCGCCCCGCGGCGCTGGCTGAGCTGATGGGCATCATCGTGAACGGTGGCCAACGGCGGCCCACAGAGCGTTTATCCGCGCTGCATTTCGCATCTGGCACGCCGTATGAAACCGTGCTGCAACACCACAGCCGCCCCAGCGAACAGGTGCTGGCACCTGAGGTGGCACAGGCCGCGCTGGGTGCGGTGCGTGATGTCGTGGACGAGGGCACGGCCCGGCGCGTCAAGAATGCGTTTAAACGCGCAGATGGCAGCGTCATGGCCGTGGGTGGCAAAACCGGTACCGGCGACCACCGCTTTGAGACCTATAGCGCGCAGGGCCAGGTGTTGGGTTCGCGTGTGGTTAGCCGCTCAGCCACCTTTGTTTTTAATATTGGTGAACGCTTCTTCGGTAGCATCACCGCGTATGTATATGGCCCGCAGGCCGCGGATTACGACTTCACCAGCGCTTTGCCCGTGCAATTGCTCAAGGTCTTGTCACCCAGCCTGATGCCCTTGATGGACCCCGCAGGCAACCCGGCCGCAGCAGTTGGGCCCTGCAGCAATTGGGCGGGTGTCAGCGCACCCGCTACCTGATTTTTTGGAACCTTGCATCAACATGACCACCTACATTCCGCAACTGACCGACATCCATGACGCTGGCCTGACCCAGGCGCTGCAATCCACACTCAACAACAAGACCAAGCCCTTGGGATCGTTGGGTCGTATCGAAGAACTGGCGCTGCAGATTGGCCAGGTACTGGGCAGCACCGCCCCGGTGTTGGAGCAGCCCCAGATGGTGGTGTTTGCCGGCGACCATGGCCTGACCGCGCGCGGTGTGTCGGCCTTTCCCAGTGATGTGACCTGGCAGATGGTGGAAAACTTTCTGGCCGGTGGTGCCGCGGTCAGTGTGCTGGCCCGGCAAAACGGCATTGCGCTGACGGTGGTGGATTGCGGTGTCAAACATGACTTTATGGCGGGCCTGCCGGCAGGTGCACAACGCCTGGGTTTGCAGGTGCGCAAGGCCCAAGGTGCGGAGCAGGGCACTGCCGATTCGTCCACGCAAGCGGCGATGGCGGCTGCCCAGCGCGACGAGGCCCTGCAGCACGGCATGGAACTGGTCCAAGGCCTTCCCGGCAATGCGCTGTTGCTGGGTGAAATGGGCATTGGCAATACCTCGGCAGCGTCTTTGCTGCTGGCCCGCCTGGCGGGGCTGGATATTGCCGTGTGCACCGGTGCGGGTACGGGGCTGGATGCCCATGCCGTGCTGCGCAAGACCGAAGTGCTGCGCGAGGTGCTGGCCCGCCATACGGATGCCAAGGCGCCGTTGGACGCGCTGGCCGCTTTCGGTGGTTTTGAGATCGCAACCATGGTGGGTGCCGTGTTGCAGGCCGCGGCCGAGCGGCGTGTAATCGTGGTCGATGGTTTTATCGCCACCAGTGCAGTCATGGTGGCCCATGCCTTGCAACCGCTGGTGCTGCAACGCTGCATCTTTGCCCACCGCTCCGGCGAGCGTGGCCACGAATTTATGTTGCAGCATCTGGGTGTGCAGGCGCTGCTGGATTTGGGTTTGCGCCTGGGTGAGGGTTCGGGTGCGGCACTGGCTTGGCCGTTGCTGATGTCCAGTTGCACCGTTCTGCGGGATATGGCCAGTTTTGCGTCGGCCGGGGTCTCGGAAAAATCTCCTGCGCCAGCGCGGGCGGCCTAATCCACGCCAGCAAACGCGATACATGTTGCAATCCGTTCGCCACTTCCTGCTGGCTATCCAGTTTTTCACCCGCATCCCGGTTACCGGGCGGCTGGCGCAGTGGGTGGGTTACAGCCCGGCCATGCTGCGCGCCAGTGCCGGGCACTTTCCGGGTGTGGGTGTGGTAGTAGGGGCGGTGGTGGCTGCTGTAACAGCTTTGCTGCTCGTGGGTTTGCCGCCTGGTCCCTTCACGCCGCTGGTCGCAGCCGTGTTCGGTACGGTGCTGAGCGTTATGGTGACCGGTGGCTTCCACGAAGACGGTCTGGCCGATGTGGCCGATGGCCTGGGTGGCAGCAGCGACCGGGAGCGGGCTTTGGTCATCATGAAGGACTCGCGGGTTGGCGCCTTTGGTGCACTGGCTGTTGTGCTGGCGTTATTGGCCAAGGTGTCGCTGCTGGCACTGATAGGCACGGTCAGTCTGCACTGGATGCTGCTGGCCATCTTCGCGGCGCATGTGGTGTCGCGCACTTGGCCGCTGCTGCTGATACGGCTGATGCTCCATGTGGGTGATGCGGCGGGGTCCAAGTCCAAACCGCTGGCAGACCAGATCAGCACCGGCAGCCTGGTGGCGGCAGGCACTTGGTGTTTTATGGCGCTAGCCCCCGTGGTTATTGCATTGTTTGCTATCAATACAGGAGTATCGCAGTCCGGTGAGGCCAGTGCTTGGCCGCCGATGGCCGCGGCCTTGCTGGCCTCCGGTCTGGGTTTTGCCTATATGTGGCGCCTGTTGTGGCGCCGCCTGCAGGGCTTCACCGGCGACGGGCTGGGCGCCACGCAGCAGGTCTGCGAGATTGCGTTTTACCTGGGCTTGGCGCTGGCCATATGAAGCTCTGGCTGGTGCGCCACGCACAGCCGCTGGTGGAGGCGGGCATTTGTTATGGCGCCAGTGACATCGCGGCAGACCCGATCGCCACGCAGGAGGCCGCACAGCGTCTGGCCGATGTATTGCCCCATGGTGTAGGCGTCATCGCCTCACCGCTACAAAGATGTGAGCATCTTGCCAAGGCTCTGCGGGGGCTACGGCCCGATTTGGCTTACACGCTAGAACCCCGCTTGCAGGAAATGGACTTCGGCCAGTGGGAGGGCCAGCGCTGGGATGCCATACCCCGCGCCGAGCTCGATGGATGGACCTCCTCCTTTGACAACTGGCGCTGTGGTGGCGCCGAAAGTGTGGCGGATGTCATGCGCCGCGTGGGCGCGGTGTGGGACGAAACCCTGGCGCGCCAGCAACCCACGGTTTGGATCACCCATGGGGGGGTGATACGCGCGGCTGCGCTGCTGGCCAAGGGGTTGCGCCACGTCCACCATGCAGACCAATGGCCAGTGGCCGCACCCGTCTGGGGTCAATGGCAGCTTGCGGATATTTGACCGCCAGTGGCCAATCCAGTCCGAGAATTGGCGCTATGCACACACTGACCTACCGGGTCCCGCTGTTTTGCAGAAGTTTTTTGCGCACCAGCTGGATGTTATTGCGCAGCGAATACAACTCATCCGTATAAGACAGCGGCACGACGATTTTCTCCACGTGGCGGTCCATCTGGTTGAGTTCGTCCAGCAGGGGCGTCGTATCTTCACACCCCTCGGCCCGTGCCTCCAGCTCGCGCAGCTGTGCATACCAGCGAAATATGCGTGAACGCACACGGAACGCGTACAGCGGCGGCACCACGCGGGACAGCGGCAACAACACCGCCAAAATAATACCCATGGCCAGCCACATGCGCTCCACCAGATTGGCAACCCAGAACGGCAGGTAACGCTGCAGCAGGGGCGCGCCACCCTGGATGCTGCGCTCGGCCTCCTGGGCCACCGGCAGCTCGTTGTTGCGCACATTGGGGTACTCGCGCGCCCGCTTGAACCAGCCCGCGGTGCCGTGGATGGTGTTGCCTGCCAGCGCGAACAGTTGCAGAAGGGCAGGGTGCGTGCTGGTGCGGGTCAGCAGTGTGGTGGTGGGCGCTACCAGGCGCACGTTGCTGGGCGGTATGTCGCTGGCCAGATCGACCACACCGCGCGGCAACAGGGCCGGGCTCAGGAATGCAAAGCGTCGGGAGTAGGCTTCGTTCTGTGCGAAGTCCATCAGCTTGATGCCCGGTGTTTGCAGCAGCATCTGCACCATCAGCGATTCGGGTGCCGATGCAAACACCAGCGCGTCCAGCTCACCGCCCAAAAGGGCCACGGTGGCGGGCGTCTGCTCCAGTTCCGACAGCGTCAGCTTGCCTAGATCGACCCGGTTGCTGTCCAGCAATTTACGCATCAAATTGGGCACACCGCTGCCGGGCGTCCCTATGTTGATACGCAGGCCATTCAGTTGCGTGAGCGATTCCAGCGTGTGGGGTGGTGTGGTGGTGGCTGGGGCTGCGGCCTCGCGGTAGAACAGCCAGACCGGCTCCAGGAACAGGCTGCCCAGCGATTCCAGATCCGCATCATCCGGCCCATCTGCCTCACGGGTTCCGCCTTGTACAAAACCAAAATCGGCCTTGCCTTCGCGCAGCAGGCGCAGGTTGTCGGCCGAGCCTTCCGAGGGAATGAGATCTACGGTGATACCGTCTTTTGCCAGAAGCGTGGCGTAGCGTTTGCCGAATGCCTCATATGCACTTTGGGCCGGGCCGGTCGCCAGGCTCACGTGTTTGGGTGGATTGGGGTCCAGCCACCAGTAGGCCAGAGCCAGTAGCATCACTGCCAGTGCAACAAAGGGGCCGGCGGAGACCACCAGGTCGCGCAGGGACAGCAGGGTAAATCGGATGGATTGGGTCACGGGGCAACCATAGCACGCCGGGTTGGTTCGCCGCTATTCGCCAATGCTGGGCGGCAGGCCGTTCTGCTCCGTGTCCCCCGGCCTGCGGCCTCCTCCTTTTACCTGCGCAGAACGGCCTGCCGCCCAGCATCCGAGTGCGTTGGTGCGGGTGTTTTATCGGGGAAGTCGCAATGGGCAATGACACCGCATTGCCAGCACAGGGGTTTACGGGCCTGGCAGACGTAACGGCCGTGCAGTATCAGCCAGTGGTGGGCGTCGACCATGTAGGGCGCGGGAATGCGTTGCAGCAGCTGCTGTTCGACCTTGTCGGGTGTTTTTCCAGGTGCTAGACCGGTGCGGTTGCCGACCCGAAAGATATGGGTGTCCACCGCCATCGTGGGTTCGCCAAAAGCCACATTCAGCACCACATTGGCGGTCTTGCGGCCCACGCCGGGTAGGGCTTGTAATTCCTCACGGGTGCCCGGTACCTCGCCACCGTGCAGGTCCACCAGCATGCGGCAGGTCTGCATCAGGTGCTTGGCTTTGCTGTGGTACAGGCCAATGGTCTTGATGTACGACTCCAGGCCGTCCAAACCCAGATCCAGAATGGCCTGTGGCGTATTGGCTACCGGGAACAGCTTGCGAGTGGCCTTGTTAACGCCCACATCGGTAGCCTGTGCACTCAACAACACGGCCGTGAGCAGCTCGAACACACTGGTGTACTCGAGCTCGGTCACCGGCGATGGGTTAGCTGTCTTCAGCGTGGCGAAGAAGGCCTCAATCTGGGGTGCTTGCATGGGGTTTGTTGGATGGCTGTAGAGCGCCTATTGTCGTGTCAGGTGAGTAGAGCTCTATGCCGGCCGCACCCAGGATTGCCGTCACCAAAGTCGGTTTACTCAACAGTGGCGTGTTATAGCGTCTCGGTATACTCAACCCCAATATTTAAACAAGCACTGTCCAGTCTAGGGCGTTTGCGCTTCTCTAGGTGGCGGAAGAAAAAAGATGATGAAAAAATTGGCAGTCGCGGCGGCATTCGGTTTGATGTCCCAGGCCTTCGCTGGTCCATTTGGGTTGAGCCAGGGTTTGCCCATTGAGGAAGTAGCCAAGCTGGGCCAATTTGTCCCTGGAGAGCGTCCATCCACGTACGTCGCAAAGACGGTTACCAATGGCCACTCTGATTTCGAAACCTATAGTGTTTTGTTGACTCCTCAACAAGGCTTGTGCAGTGTTGTTGCCGACACCAAAGAAATTTACTCCAACGCCTTTGGCCATCAACTTAGGCGTAGATTCAGTGAGTTGACCAATGCGTTGATTAAGAAATATGGTTACCCACGAGTTAGCCCTGATTTTTCCAGA
The DNA here is from genome assembly GCA_043738115.1 of Rhodoferax sp. Lineage (GTDB taxonomy): Bacteria > Pseudomonadota > Gammaproteobacteria > Burkholderiales > Burkholderiaceae_C > Allorhodoferax. The sequence continues at coordinate 13,693 of JAYSZJ010000118.1, forward strand.
ACTTTTGATTTTTCCAAGAATTTTGGCTTCTGGAATTTGGAGGGTGTGTGGATTGAGGACAATACCTGGATGGACAGTCTGCTCGACCGTTCGAGGACCTTGAACGCGACTTGGGAAGAGGGGAATCGGACCGCCGTGAGTGAAGAATCGCTCCCCACACCAGACCTGGTACTGCCCGACGCACTGGTACGGATACGGGTAAACGCTTTGGCACGTTCGGCAAGTCGAGGATATCTGCGGGTTGAATATCGCTTTAGCAACTACGCGGCCTGCGTTGCAGCGGTAGAGTTAAAGAAAAATTCGAACTTGTAGTCTGTCAGCTAGTTTTCACCGGTTGGTGGAAAGCTGCCCGAACTCGGGTGGTCTGTCCTACTTCCGCAGCGTTGCGACATTGGCGCAGAGCCTTCCATGACGCCTTCGACCGCCACGGTGATTACAAAGGCCCTCTCGAAATACACCCACATCAACATTGGGATCAGGGTCGGTAAGAGCAGAACTCCCACTTGATACCCCAGGCCAATTAGATTCACTTCCCAGCTGTTGAAATAAGTAGTCGATCGCGTGAATTGCCCGGCTTCCACAGCAATCGGAACCAGCCACGCGAAACACACGCCCCAGGCCTGAAAGGGCAATAAACCCACTGAGCAGACCGGCAATTTCCACCACAAGCCTTTCGCGCGCACGCCGAGAAATAGCGCCACCAGCAGGGGCAGACCATAGCAGTAGGTCAAGACGCTGACTTCCGGTGTCAGGTCCGCCATCCTGCCGGATGCATGCGGGACGGCCAGTCGGGTGATCAACGTCTGAAGTATGCCGTCGAGCTCAGTGCCAGACACCCATCCCGGAAATAAAAACCGCATGAACGCCCCGGCCAACCAGGCCACCGGCATCACGACGTAGTCGCGTGCCCAATACCAAAGCGCCAGCACAGGTATCAACCACAGGAAGGTACGCACAAAAAAACCAACGATCACGCTACGCGGCTTAGACACGGACCACATCCAGACGCGCTTCATGACGGGCCACTTGCCGCACCCACAGCAACCACACGATAAGCACATCCAGCATGATCAAGGCCTGCCACAGGTACAGGTGGGCGAAGTGGAACATGGGCTCGCTATATTTGACCAGGTAAAAGAGAGTGATTACCCGCAACACGTTGGCAGCCTGAATTGCGACAAAGCCGAGTGCAATTCCAGCCAGGCGAATGGGCCACGACGCCGGGTAGGCCAGCACGGCGGCAGTCAGGATCAAGGCGGCCTCAATGCCGTTGCAACCAGCTTCAATAGACACGCCCAGCCCACTGTCCAAATGCTGAAGCACTTTGCCGTAGGAAATTACCTTATCGTCGAAGAACACTAGGAGGGTTGCGCTCATTTTGGTGAGAAAGGTGGTCCACGGTACAACGATCGCCTCCTGAACCGAGTGAGTCAATTCGGCCGCAAACAACACAACCAGAACGACGATGAACACAATGAAGAAGCGCGCCATGAATGATTTATGAAAGTTGTGGTTAAACACATCACGGCGTGACACCGGTTGAGGCTGTCACGGTTTCACCTACTACAACAAAAAGAAGGGGCGCTGAAGCGCCCCCCGAGTTTAGATTGTCGGCAGCCGCGACAACTAGAGGGTGCGTGAGCGTTTGCGCATAGCGGCAAAACCGACCATCGCCATGAGCGAGGCCAAAACAATCATCGCCCATTCTGACAAAGTGGGGATGCTGGCAGTGCTGGTGCCGAAGGGTGCGCATGCAGGGAGGGTGATGGCTGTATTAGTAGCCGTTGTTACGGTTGAGCCGTATGCCAGCGCTCTACCTATTAAAGTTGAAGCAGTGCCTAACGTGATGCTGAGGCCTGCGCCCGCACCTCGAAAGACATTTCCAACAAAATTGGCATTCGCCCCAATTGTCGTCCCGCCATTGGGTGCCCAAAAAACATCGGATTGACAGGCGCCACCAGCCATGACCACATTGGTATTTGCCATTGGATCAAGCGCACCACCTGGCCTGAAAATGTAGACACCGGCACCACTCAGTGTCAATGTCGTTCCTGCAGTGATGCTCATCGCGCCCGTGCTGGAGTAACAGCCTGGAGGTAGTGTTCCAGGCGGGTTGGCCCCAACAATTACCGAATTGAGTGCAACGGCCGCGCCGAGAGATACACAGAGTTGGCCATTGAGATTCGCCAGGGCTGCGTTTTGATCTGTTCCGACTGCAGCTGGGCATGGCACGGCAGTTGGGCCAGTAATCGTCGAGGGAGCAGTACCAGTGGTGTAGCAAAGCGCTCCATCGACGGTGGTTGGGTTGGTATTGGAAAAGGTATCAGAAGCGACACCGAAGGGACTGGCCGTTCCGAGGCTGGGCGCGGTCGCCGCCAATGCGACACTGCTATGCGCCAACACCAGTAGGGACACCAAACCCAAGCTTGCCAGCCTGCCAGGAAATATCCGAACCGATTTGGATATGGATTTGTCAGCAGAGTGCTGCAAGCCCTCTAACTGGGCAGAAGTGGCTCTTTTTTCAAATGGCATGGTTTTGAATCCGCTGTGGTGGTGGAGGAAAGTCTTAATCCAGTGAAAGACTTGCATGTTCTGTAGAGAGTACCTTGAATTCAGTCAGCCGTGTAATTTGTTAGGTTGCATTATCAGTCGCCAGCAAACTTTAGCGCCTTGCCGACATGTAGTCCGTGCAGCAGCGTACTTTCGTCACCATCCTTGTCGCGATGAAGTTGCCAAAGGTCGCACCGGTGCAGCTCACCACCGTATTGGTGATGAAGGTAGCGATGAACTCGCGCTTGAGCGGGTGCGCCGCAAGCGTGGGCCGGCATGTTTAGGCGAGGTGGCGCAGCTCCCGCAGCGCCACCGACACCGGTGCCAAGTCTGGCCCCTGCGTGCTGATGGTCGTCAGCAGGGCCTGCAGCCGGCCAATGGCTTGGCCGTGCTCTGTGCGCCAGGCTTGCATGCCTTCGGTACCGCGTGACAGCTGGCCCAGCGTGATCTGGCGGGCGATGGAATACACGTCGTCCCGCGCGCTGCCACGGGCCTGGGTTTGCCACAGGGTATCGGTGGGCAGGCGGTTGATCTGGGTGCGCCAGTCGGTCAGGCACAGGTCGGCTTCGATGCCAAAATAGGCGCGCGCCGCCTGCTCCAACCCGGTGTTGGCGCTTTGGGCCAGGTCCACCAGGTCCAGTGCCGGGAAGATGAATTCCAGCGCCGTCAGGTTTTGCGCCAGGGCTGCGTCCACACCGGCTTTCACCAGCACATCGGTGGCTTGCTGCCAGCTGTCCTGTGCGCTTTGTGGCAACCAGGCCGCCAGGTTTTGGCGCAACTCACGCGCTGCCGGTTGGTAGCGCTGGATCAGCGTGGGCAGGTCAGTGCCCTGGGCGCGGATGCGCAGCATCCAGCGTGAGGCGCGTTGTGCAATTGCGATCAGTTTGGACAGCAGGTCGAGTTGCAGGCTGGCTTCGATCTTGTAATCCAGCGCATCGAGTTGGTCCCAAATGGGCTCCAGGTCGAAGATCTCGCGGGCCAGTGTGAAGGCGCGGATGACGTCCGCCGCCGTCGCACCGGATTCGGCCGCGATGAAGTTGACGAAGGTGGCGCCCGTGCGGTTCACCACCGTATTGGTGATGAAGGTCGCAATGATCTCGCGCTTGAGCGGGTGGGCTGCAATGGCGGGGGCAAACTTCTCGGTCAACACCTGTGGGAAGTAGGCCTTGAGTGCGCGGCTGAAGAACGGATCGTCCGGCAGGTTGCTGGCCACCAGTTCGTCAAACACGCTCATCTTGGCGTAGGCCAAAACTACAGCATTCTCGGGCGAGGTCAGGCCGACCTTGCGGGCGCGGCGCCTTGCGATCTCGTCATCGGTGGGCAAAAACTCGATGGCGCGGTTCAGGCGATTGCTGCCTTCCAACCACTGCATCAGGCGCTGCTGGCCGTCCAGCACATACAGCGGGCGGTGCGTGGCAATGTCCAGCGCCTGGGTCTGGTAGTAGTTGTCTTGCAGCACCAGATGGCCCACTTCGTCGGTCATCGATGCCAGCAGGTCGTTGCGCTGTTTCAGCGTCAGGTCACCGGCTTCCACCACGCCGCCCAGCAAAATCTTGATGTTGACTTCGTGGTCCGAGCAGTCCACACCAGCCGAGTTGTCGATCGCGTCGGTGTAAATCAGGCCACCCTTTTGGGCATATTCGATACGGCCGTTTTGTGTGCAGCCCAGGTTGCCACCTTCGGCCACAACCTTGCAGCGCAGCTCGCTGCCGTTGACGCGGAAAGCATCGCTGGCCTTGTCGCCCACTTGCGCATGGGTCTCGAAGCTGGCCTTGACATAAGTACCGATGCCGCCGTTGTACAGCAGGTCCACAGGTGCTTGCAGAATGGCTTTCAACAGCTCCAGCGGTGGCAACTCTTCGGCGGTGATGCCGATGACGGCACGTGCCTCGGGGCTCAGCGGAATGGACTTGGCGCTGCGTGGGAATACACCGCCGCCTTGCGAGATCAGGCTCTTGTCGTAATCATCCCAGCTGGAGCGCGGCAGGTTGAACAGGCGCTGGCGCTCGGCGAACGACTTGGCGACATCCGGACTGGGGTCGATAAAGATATGGCGGTGGTCAAATGCCACAACCAGCTTGATGTGTTCGGACAACAACATGCCGTTGCCAAACACGTCGCCCGACATGTCGCCAATACCGGCCACCGTGAAGGGTGTGGTCTGCGTGTTCACACCCAATGAGCGGAAGTGGCGCTTGACCGCCTCCCACGCACCCCGTGCGGTGATGCCCATCTTCTTGTGGTCGTAGCCGACCGAGCCACCCGATGCAAACGCATCACCCAGCCAGAAACCGTAGTCGGCGGACACGCCATTGGCGATGTCGGAGAAGGTGGCTGTGCCCTTGTCGGCGGCGACGACCAAATAGGGGTCGTCCACGTCATGGCGCACCACGTTGGTTGGGGGTACAACAGCGCCCTTGACCACGTTGTCAGTAATGTCCAGCAGGCCGGACAGGAACAACTTGTAGCAGGCAATACCTTCGGCCATGAAGGCGTCGCGGTCCGTAGCTGGTGGTGCGTTCTTCAGCACAAAACCACCCTTGGAGCCGACTGGCACGATGACTGTGTTCTTGACCTGCTGGGCCTTGACCAGACCCAGAATTTCGGTACGGAAGTCTTCGCGGCGGTCCGACCAGCGCAGGCCACCCCGGGCCACTTTGCCACCGCGCAAATGCACGCCTTCGACCCGGGGGGAATACACCCAGATTTCAAACAAAGGCTTGGGCTCTGGCACACCTGGCACTTCGCGCGGGTTGAGCTTGAAGCTGATGTAGGGCTTCTCAGAACCCGAGGCAGCGGTTTGCCACAGATTGGTACGCAAGGTTGCCATCACGGTGGCGACAAATTGGCGCAGGATGCGATCTTCGTCCAGACTGGCCACATTGCCCAGCGCGGTGTCGATCTGTTGCTTGAGTTGTTTTTGCGCAGCCGCACGGTCGCCGGCAAAGGCGGGGTCAAAGCGGGCCATGAAAAGCTCGACGATGGCTTGGGCGATACCGGCGTTTTTGTTAAGCGCCGCTTCGATATAAGTCTGGCTGAAAGCAAAGCCCAGTTGTTTGAAGTAGCGGGTGTAGGCGCGCAGCACCGAGATGGCCCTTGCATCCAGGTTGGTCACCAGCACCAGACGGTTCAGGTCATCACTCTCTACGCCGCCGCGCCACGCGGTCGCAAACAGCGCTTCAAAGCGCGATTTGACCTTGGCGATGTCGGTATCGGGCGGCAGTTGCAGGCCCAGGTCGTGGATCCACAAGGTATCGCCATTGTTGCCAATGCGGTAGGGGTGTTCGTCCAGCACGCGCGCGCCCATGCGTTCCAACACGGGCAGCGAGTCGGACAAGGCGACCTTGGAGGTGTTGTAGATCTTCAGGCGCAAGATGCCGGTGCCAGCGTCCAGCGGGCGGTACAGCTTGACGGCCAGCGGTGAAGTAGGGGACAGCGCCAACAACATGTCGGCATCTTCTGCACCCACTTGCGGCGAGAAGTCTTCGCGGTAGGCGGTGGGGAATGCATCGGCAAAGCGGTGGGCCAAGGCTAGGCCCGGGCCTTCGCCATGGGCGCGCAGCAGCTCGGTGGTGGCGTCGTCTTCCCAGCGCTGGGTCAGGCGGGTGATACGCGCTTCCAGCGCGGAAAAGTTGGCGACGTGGGGCGCATTCTCTTTGGCACGCACCAGGTAGTGGATGCGGGCCTGTGGGCTGTCGGTCAGCATGGGCGTGAACTCGATGGACAGGCCATCCAGCGCGGCCATCAGCTCGTTGCCGATCTTGATGCGCAATTCGGTATTGAAGCGGTCACGCGGCACAAACACCAAGGCCGACGTGAAGCGGCCAAAGGGGTCGCGGCGCAGGAACAGGCGGGTGCGCTGGCGCTCTTGCAGGCGCAGGATGCCAATGGCGTGTTCGGTCAGCGTGGCGGTGTCGATCTGGAACAGTTCGTCGCGCGGGTAGACGTCCAGAATGGATTGCAGCGACTTGGCGGCATGGCTGTCGGGTACGACACCGGCGGCGGCCATCACGGCGGCTACACGGCTGCGCACCTGGGGGATCTCGCTGACCGGTGCGGTGTAGGCCGTTGCGGTGTACAGGCCCAGGAAGCGGGCTTCACCAATCACCTGGCCGGCTTCGTCAAAACGTTTCACGGCCACATAGTCCAGCCAGGCCGGGCGGTGCACGGTGGCGCGGGTCATGGCCTTGGTGACCAGCACCAGTTCGTTGGATTCCAGCAGGGCCACCGCCTCGGGGGGCAACACGGTTTCCAGCGTATGGACCGGGCCGCGCAGGATACCCAAGCCGGTCTCGGGTTTTGCCACCATGCTGACCACATCACCATCACGCTTCAGGTCGTAATCTCGTGCGCCCAAAAAAGTGAAGTGGCGGTCTTCCAGCCAGCTCAAGAAGTCAACACCTTCCTGGCGGCCGGTGGGGGACAGGCTGGAGCGGGATGCGTCTGCTGCCATTTTCTGCGCGCGCTCCAGCATGGCACGCCAGTCTTGTACGGCGCTGCGCACATCATTCAGCACGCTTTCCAGTTCAGCGGCCAGGGCCTGTTGTTCGGCAACGCCCACGATGCGGTCGCATTCAACCTGGATCAGCGATTCAACCGGGTCTGTGCGGCCTGCCGCGGTAGCGGCGGCTGCGCTGCTGACACTTTGCACCTTGCCTTTGGCATCACGGGCTACGCTGAGCAGGGGGTGAACAATCCAGTGGGCCGTGCGGTTGCTGCGGTTGATGGCCATGGTGACCGAGTCCACCAGGAAAGGCATGTTGTCGTTGACGATCTGCACCACGGTGTGGTCGCTCACGAACCCGTCCTCTGCCAGTGTGGGGTTGAAGACGCGGACCTTGGCCGAGTTGGGTGCACGGGGTGTGTCCAACAGGCGCCAGTGCGCATTGGCGATGGCAAACAGTGCGGACGGGCCACGGGTCACCAACTCATCGGGGTCGGTGCTGTCGAAATAGGCCGCTACAAAATCTGTAATGCGACTGGAGGCCGGGCCTGCATGTTCTTGGGTATAGGACAGCAGCTCGGTGAGCGCGGAAGAGGTCATTTTTTTGCTCCGGGTTATCTTTTGGATGACGCGAATTCTAGGCGCGCATACGGGTGCTGGATATGCAGAAATGCCCTCATTCATGGCGTTATGCGAAAAGTGCATCAACCGCCCGAGGCGACCCCATGGGCTTGTGGCGCAAGCAAAAAACTGCAGGCGCTACCATTGCGCACCTACCCATCCCTTTTAGTGTGAACCGCCATGCCGCTCCAATTTGCAACTCGTCTAGACAACGTAGAAACCTCTGCCATCCGCGAACTCTTCAAGCTGCTGGGAAAACCCGGCATCATCAGCTTTGCGGGCGGCTTCCCAGACCCGGCTATGTTTGACGTGGAGGGCATACGTGAAGCCGTCAATACCGCGCTGTCCCAGGAGGCCGGGGCCACACTGCAATACGGTGCCACCGAGGGCCACAACCCCCTGCGCGAACAACTGACCGCGTTCATGCAGGCCAAGGGTGTCAAAGACCTGGTACCTGAACAAATGATCGTCACCACCGGCAGCCAGCAGGGCCTGGACCTGCTGGGCAAGACCATGATCAGCCCTGGTGACAAGGTCATCGTGGAAGGCCCTACCTTCTTGGCCACCATCCAATGCTTCCGCCTCTATGGCGCGCAACTGATCAGCGCACCGATCGACGCCAATGGCGTGCAAGTCGACAAACTCGAAGCGCTGATTGCCGAACACAAACCCAAGTTCGTCTACCTGATCCCCACCTTTGGCAACCCCAGCGGCGCCATGTTGAACGTGGAGCGGCGCAAACGTGTGCTGGAGCTGGCCGTGCAGTACCAGACACTGATCGTCGAGGATGACCCGTATGGTGATTTGTACTTTAACGACGCACCACCGCCATCGCTGCTGGCACTGAGCGCCGGTGTGCCGGGCAGCCGTGAGCTGCTGGTGCACTGCGGCAGCTTGAGCAAGGTGCTGAGCCCCGGCCTGCGCGTGGGCTGGATGATTGCGCCACCCGAACTGCTGGGCAAGGCCACCATGTGCAAACAGTTCAGCGATGCGCACACCAGTACCTTCGCCCAGGCCACGGCCGCCCAGTACCTGAAGGCTGGTCGTATGCCAGCCACGCTGGCCCATGTGCGCAAGGTGTATGCCGAGCGCGCGCTGGCCATGGGCAATGCGCTGCGCAAGGAGCTGGGTGATGCGATTGAATTTGTGCAGCCCCAAGGCGGGCTGTTTGTGTGGGCACGCCTGACGGGTGCCGGCGGCAAGGTCAAAAACGGAGCCGAGCTGGCCAAACGGGCGATTGAGAAAGGCGTGGCCTTTGTGCCCGGTGCGCCGTTTTACGCATCCAACCCCGATCTGTCCACGCTGCGATTGAGTTTTGCGACTGCGGATGTGGCAAAGATTGAAGAAGGGGTGGGGCGCCTTGGGCAGGCCGTATAGAGCCCCTGCAATAGGGTGACCATCCCCGAACGTATTACACCTTTCTGGGTAGCGTTCACCGCAGCGGTTGGCAGAGTAGAGTCGGTCCGGTTTCACAACGCCTTCCACTTCGACGACAGCCAGCCCAGTGCAGTTGCATTGGCCCAGTTGGTGATGTGCGTGGTTTGACGCCTCGTCGGGCCCGGGCACGGACCGGGTGTCGAAAAAGACAACAAAACCTGGCGAATGACCCACTTACCAATGCATTTCTGCCACTCATGCTCGTCAATCCGTCGCTGGTCGCATAAGACACTCGTTAGCAGTTTGATGGGTAAACTGACGAATTGAGACAACATTCGCTCACGTTGATGGAGGTTGTCCAAACAACCGCTTCCTAATGGGAGTGGCTCTTTAAATCCTCTAATTTGTTGCCCATGAAACACCAATGTCTAGTACAGGCCCTGTACGCCGCTTCTCTTATTACTGTGCTGGTCATTCCCGCCCATGCTGCAACCACCTCCAGCGCAGCCACCGCCGCCAACTCCGTGGCTGATACTCCATTGATTCCGCGTGCGGCGTTGTTCGGCAACCCCGTCAAATCGGCAGCTCAATTGAGCCCGGACGGCAAATGGCTTTCCTGGATGGCGCCAGTGAATGGTGTGATGAATGTGTGGGTTGCGCCGACGGACAAGCCCGAGACCGCTAAGTCCATCACCGAGTCCAAGGACCGCCCGATTCCGCAGCACTTTTGGTCTGGCAACAGCGAGCAGATACTGTTCGTGAAGGACCATGCAGGCGACGAAAACTTCCGTCTCTATGGCGTGAATGTGCAAAGCGGCAAGCAACAAGACTTCACCCCATTCGAAAAAGTGCGCGTGCGAATGATGGGCGGCTCACGTAAGCGCCTTGATGAGGTCCTAGTGGGAATCAACAACCGCGACCCGCGCTGGCACGACGCGCATTTGCTTAACCTGAAAACCGGCGAGCTCAAGCTGGTTATGCAAGGCGATGGATTTGGCGGCTTCCAGGCCGACGACGATCTGCAAGTGCGCTTGGGCGTACGGCCCAATGCCACCGGTGGAGTGGACTATGTGAAGATCCAGGACGGCAAGCCTGCCGACAAACCTTTTCTGAGTACCAGTCTGGAAGATAGTGGCACCAGACCGTTGGGCTACACAACCGACGGCAAGACACTTTATTGGACCGATTCGCGCGAGCGCGACACCACGGCTGTTTTTGCAGAGGACGTCGCCAGTGGTAAGCGCACCCTGATTGGCCAGGATGCCCGCGCCGACCTGGGCGCTACGATCCGCCACCCTGTGACGGGCATAGTGCAAGCCTACGCGGTGGAGTATCTCACCACCGAATGGCAATTTATCGACACCACACTCAAGTCCGACTTCGACTGGCTACAGAGCGAGCTCGGCCAGGGCGAGGTCATCGTGACCAGCCGCACTCGCGCCGACGACAAGTGGATCGTCAGCATAGACCGTGTTTCTAAGGTGGCTGCGACCTATCTGTACGACCGCAAGGCCAAGAAACTCAGCGAGTTGTATGTTGCGCGCCCCGAACTACAGAACGCGCCACTGCAACCCATGCAAGCGCTTGAAATCAAGGCCCGCGACGGCCTCGTTCTACCCAGTTACCTGACCCTACCTCCCGGTGTGGACAAAAACGGAGACGGCAAAGCCGACCACGCGGTGCCCATGGTGCTATACGTACATGGTGGTCCTTGGGCGCGTGATGGCTATGGCTACGACGGAGCGCACCAATGGTTGGCCAATCGCGGCTATGCGGTGCTCTCGGTCAACTTCCGCGCCTCAACAGGATTCGGCAAAAAATTTCTCAATGCCGGCAATATGCAATGGGGAAAGTCCATGCATAACGATTTGCTGGACGCTGTGGACTGGGCGGTCAAGCAAGGCGTGACGAGCACTGACAAGGTCGCCATCATGGGTGGCAGCTACGGTGGGTACGCAGCCTTGGCTGGCTTGGCGTTTACACCCACCACGTTCGCTTGCGCAGTGGATATTGTGGGACCTTCCAATCTGGAGACATTACTGGGCACCATCCCGCCCTACTGGGAGGCAGGCAAGAAGCAGATGTACAGCCGAATGGGTGACCCAACCACAGAGGAAGGCAAGTCCGTTCTGCGTGCAGCCTCACCGCTTTACAAGGCCGACCAAATCGTGCGCCCGCTGCTGATCGGGCAGGGCGCGAACGATCCGCGCGTCAAGCAGGCCGAGAGCGACCAGATTGTCCAGGCAATGCAAGCAAAAAGGATTCCTGTTACTTACGTCCTCTACCCCGATGAAGGTCATGGCTTTGCGAAACCGAACAACCGCATCGCGTTTAACGCGGTCGCTGAGTCGTTTTTAGGGCAGTGCCTTGGAGGTCGTGTTGAGGCGCTGGGTGAGACCGTTCGCCAGTCGACGGCCCAAGTGGTAACCGGTGCTGAATATGTACCAGGGCTGGAAACGGCGACCAAGAAGTAATGGAGGCCACCCTGGCTTTGCAACGAGCTTTAGAAGTTAGGGTCATTGCTACGATGACCGCTACCACCCCAGCTGATTCCACCAAAACAGCGACTCAGCCACCTGCGGCAGCCATTCGCGCCACGCAGTGGATAGCGCCATAATGGCTTCTCCTCCGACACCCGCACCCAGCAGTCCCTCATGGCCGACACTACCATTGCCTTTGCCGATTTCACCGGCAGCACCGGTCTGTATGAAACGCTGGGCAATACCAAGGCTGCCGAGACGCTGACACGAGGTACCCAGTGGATCGGCAAGCTGTGCCAGGCGCGTGGCGGTCAGGTCATCAAGTACCTGGGCGATGGGGTGTTGATGGCCTTCGCCGACAACACGGCCGCGGTGCACGCCATGGCCGAGATGCAGCGCCTGCACCACGATCGCATCAGCACTTGGCCCGAGCGTGTGCGCACCAAGATCAAGGTGGGCATTGCCCGTGGGCCAGTGGTGCAGCAGCAGGGCGACTGTTATGGTGATGCGGTCAACCTGGCAGCCCGCTTGAGTGATCTGGCGCAGGGTGAGCAGATTCTGGTGTCCTCCCCGGTCATTGCCGCATTGCAAGACATCGGTGGCACCCGGTCGCGCAACTTGGGGCTGATGGACATCCGTGGCAAGGTGGAGCAGGTGGAGGTGCACCGTGTCGAGTGGGATGGTGACGGGGCTTCCGAGTTTCTGACGATGCCGGCTTCGCTGGATTCCTTGCTGGCATCCTCCGCGCGGCCGATGAGCAGCATCACGCTGATGTGCTTGGACGTGAAGATCACCTTTGCCGGGCTGGATTTCCCCATCTATGTGGGGCGCGAGAACGACTCCCACTTTCCGGTCAACGACCAGCGCGTGTCCCGCATGCATGTGCGCATAGATCGGCGCGGCGGCAACCTGGTGCTGGAAGATTTGAGCAGTTACGGTACCTGGGTGCGGTTTGCGGGCTCGGACTCTGCGGTTGCGTTGCGGCGGCAGGAGTGCACGCTGCAAGGCGATGGTGAAATTGCACTGGGCGCCTCGTTTGAGGATTTCAGCGCGCCGTGTATCAGTTTTTCCATCCACGACGCCGCGGAAGGCGCCTGAGTCCACGGCTTACTTGGGCTGTAGCTCGCGTAGCGCGTCTGCCGCGATCCAGCGCGCGGGTTTGCTGCCCTGCTGCTGAATCCGCAGTGCAGCGGCAATGGCCTGCGTGCGCAGAGCTGCATTGCGTTTCCCGATGCCACGCAAGGCCCAGTTCACTGCTTTCTTCACAAAGTTGCGCTCGTCATCCGCAGCCGCCTCCACCAGCGCCAGCGCGGCGATAAAGGCTTCGTCACCGGCCTTCTTGTCGTGTACGGCCAGTGTGGCCAGCAGTGAAAAGGCGGCACGGCGCACGAATTCTTCCTTGCGTGTAGCCCAAGCCTCCACCTTGCCCCAGGCCAAGGGTGACTTCACAAAGGCGTTCAGGCAGGTCTGGTCACACACATCCCAGGCGGCAAAACCTTTAACCCAGGCATCCATCTGGTGTGACGCTAACAACGCGGGCTCAACCACCATGCTGGCCACGATGCGTGCATCAGGAATGCCGGTGTCCCACAGGGCTTGGGCCAGCGCATGGTCACGTCCCAACGTGCGGGCTATGCCACGCATGGCGGGCACGGACAAGCCCAGGCGCCCCTCACCCGTGATGCCAAAGCGCGCTATGCCGGCCAGCTCCTGCGGGCGGGCGTTGTCGTGCAGCAGGGCCAGGGCGGATTGCAGGCGATTAGCTTTAGGCAAGGGAATTTACTATCAAAACAGTAGCGTAGTAACCAGTATTGACAGGGGCTAGAGGCTGATTTTTCTACTGCAGGTCCTGCACCAGGCGTTTGAACTCCGGCGCGTTTTCCAGCAGCGTGCGCCCTGCCTGCTCTAGTGCTTGCACGTGTTCGGGTGCCAGCTTGAAGGTAGTGGGGATGGACATCATGTTTTTGCGCTCGACGGGGTCGGCTATGTCGCGCAGACTGGTCTCAATCAGGTAGAAGTCGGGCTGGCCTTCGTAGGGGCTGTCGGGCTTGGTCGCCAGTTCACGCGCTTCTTGGCGCCAGTAATGGAAGCTGGAGCGTAGCCAGGTCTGCGTCTCGAACGAGATGTTGCCCATCAGGGTGTCCAGCACGCGGGAGGCCATTTCGCGGACGCTGGGCGGCTCACCCGATTGGTCTATGCCGTACTCTGGCAAGACCTCAGCGCTGACCACCAGAAATACCACCTTGCGCACACCCCGCACACCTAGGCGTTTGAGCAGTGGCGCAAAGCCGCCCCGTGCGATGCTGGATTCCAGCGGCCCGCGCAGGCCCAGGTTGTCGGAGATACCACCGTCAATCAGGTGGATCCAGGGGCGGCCGGTCTCGGGGCTGGAGTCGATGTACGAATCCACCACCGCGGCATGGCGCTGCGCGCGCAAGGTCCAACTTTGGTCTTGGGGACCGCTCAGGGCGGACTGGATCCAACTAGGGCGTTTGTAGCCGCAGCGCCCGCCGTGGTTCTTCAGTACCACCGGTCCAAACAGAATGGGTACGGCGCTGGAAGCGGCCACTGCCCGCGACAGGGGCAGTGTCGAGAGATCGGTACACAGCGGGTCAAACTGGTCCTGCGTGAACTGAAAATCCGAGCCGCGGTTCAAATCGGTGGCGTGGATCACAACCAGCGGCCGCGTCTGACGCGCCAGCAGATCGGCAAAGGTCTTCTTGGCAAACAGGCGGCGCTCCAGAATAGCGCTGAGCAGATCCACGCGGTCGTTAGTGGACCAGCCCATGACCTGTGTCATGCCGGTGACCGAGACGTAGCGGTCCCACAGTTCGGTCTGGAAGTCGGCGTTTAAAAACCGTTGTGGAAATTCCGTGAAGAAGGCATCGCCGTAGAGCCCGTAGTAGGCCGCCGCGTAACTGCCACCCGATACCGAGTTGATGACATCAATCTCGTCGAGCAGGCGCCGCGGCTTGCCGTCCCACTGGATGGGCGTGTTGCGCAGCTTGTCCAGCACACCGTAGGCCAGGGCCGCAGAGCGGGTGCCTCCGCCGGAAAAAGCGACCACCATGAACAGGCCGTCGCTGTTGTCTGGCCCCGGCTTGAGGTTGGAGAAGCGGTAACCGTGTCGGGGGTCGACACGGTCCAGCGGCTTGGCGGGCTCGGGCGGTGGCACCAGGCTGGCGCAGCCGCTGATGAGCGCAGCCAACCCTGCGGTAAACAGTGGTTTGAACACGGCGCCCCTACAGGTTTGTCAGGTCTTGCGAACGGCCCAGGTCCAGTAACGCGCCAGCTCGGTCAGGCCTTCGGGGCCTGTCACCGTGGCCAGGGTTTGCTGTGCCTTGTCCGCTTGTCCGGCTTGTGCATAGGCCACACCCAGACGCAGGCGGGCTTCTTCGGGGCGCTTGGGCATGCCTTTGGCAATGCCTTTTTCCATCAACTCAAGACCTTTGTCGTACTGCTGCATGCCCACCAAGTTCAAGCCGATGTTGAACAGTGCAAAACCATCGGGCTTCTTCAGCGCCGCGGCAGTGTCTGTCGCCAGGGTCTTGCGGTCTTGCTCGTTTTCTTGCACCAGCTTAACGCGCAGTTTTTTGTGGGCATCGGAGGAGCCCAACATCCCTGCAGCTACACCTTGGTCAAAGGCTTGCAGTGCCTCGCCGGAGAAACCGGCTTTTTGTGCAAAGTCCACGTATTCGGAATAGTCGGTAGCTTCCTCCGGTGTGCCGTTGTAGGAGGCCAATCGGAACACGTCGAGATGCAGGCGGGAGGCCAAGTCGGAGCGGTTCCACAGACGCTTGATCAGCAAACGCCAGTTGGATTTGTTGGGGTAGTGTTGCACCAGCAATTCCAGTGCCCGTGTTTGGCCGGCCGGGTCTTTCAGGTTGTTACGCGCCTGTGCCAGCATCTCCAGGTGTTTTTGTGACGGTGCTTTCTTGGCCAGTTCACTCGCCGCGATTTCTTCGTTGATCAGCTCGCTGCCGCGCTGCAAGTTGCCACCCAGCAAATAGGCCTGGATGCGTACGTTTTTGACCGCGGGGTCATCACCACCGGCCTTGATATTGCGGTCCATCCAACTGGCCGCCTGGCCGTAGTCTTTTGCACGGTAATTGGTAACCCCAACGGCGTGCATCAGGGGCAGCGTTCCCTCGGGCTTGAGCCAAGCACCGCTGGTGTTGAGCTCCAGCACCTGTTCCAGCAACTTGCTGGCGGCGGGCGCATCGTCTTCTTCAATCGCGACGGACAAGGACATGCGCGCAACGACATAGGTTTCGTACGGTGTCTTGTCGTCCAGGGCGTTGGCCAACTTCAGTTTTTCCTTGGCTTGCGGGTACTTTTTCTCGTTGATCAGGGTTTGCGCGTCCATCAGTGCATTGCGCAACTCAGCGCGTAGGGTCGGGCCCGCTGGGGCTGACGCCGCCGCTGCGGGGGCGGGAGCTGTTTGTGACCAGGCCAAAGGTGCTGCTAACGCGCATACCAAAACAACGGCCTTCAGTCGGAAGGACCGCAGGGTATTGGGTGGTGTCATGCCATTACGCCTTGGCGCCGTTGCACAGGGGATGTTGGCCCATTTGCACGACCAGGTCACGTGCCTTGTTGACTTCAGCTGCGGTGGCCACGGCCGCGATATTGGATGCCAGGCTGCCCACATATTTGCCAGTGCTGTCAGCTAGCGATTTCAGCGCGGTGCAACGGGTATTCAGGTGTTTCTTGGCGACGGCCATATCGCCGTTGTCGCGCATTTCCGCAGCGACCAGGCCCAGGGCCACCACGCCGTCGGCCGTGGCATCTACCAGGCCCAGCTGGCCAGTCACCAGCTTGAGCATGTCCTTGTCATTCGGTGATGCGGTGCCTGCGCGTTTGGACAGATCGGCCAGGCTGGTGGCCAAACCTTGCGAAATTTTGATGAATTCGGTAACGGACTTGCCAATGGCGGCCTTGTCGCCCTTGTTCTGGGCCATGGCCGGCTGGATTAGCATGCTGGCAGCCAAAAGGGAGGTGGACAAAATACGGATCGTGGACATAAAAGTGGAGTCTCTTGGGTTGAACGTGGGCGGAACTTTACACCGGTTCTGGTGCATGCCCTTTCTGTTGCCACAAGTCCCGTGTGTCTGCATGTAAATCCCCGCGTTTCTGTCTCGCCCGCGACTTCGGCCGGCAAAGCGTCGGGAATAGGGAAACAATGGGGAAACCATGCCCCCAGTCGACAGAATAGTCGCACCATAATTGGGCTCGCCCGCTTGGATCTTTGGGGCGTTTTATTGGGGAAACCGCAGCATGAATTTTTCGAACACCAAGATCAGCGTCAAGTTGAGTGGCGCTTTTTTACTCATGGTGCTGTTGACGGGCGCCATCGGCGTGTTTGCGCTGACCCAACTGGCACGCATCAACGCCAATACCGAGGAGATGGCCAGCAACTGGCTGCCCAGCATGCAGTACACCGGCGAAATGCAGGGCCTGCTTAACGACCTGCGCCAGGCCGAGACCCAGCATGCGATGGCAGTCACGGCGGAGGAAAAAAAGGTCGAGGCTGATCGCATCAACGTCGACAAGACCAAGCTGGCTGAGGTGGGCAAGAAGATCGAAACCCTGATGGATACCGCGGCGGAGAAGCAGGTCTGGGAGAAATTGTCAAAGGAATTGGTTGCGTACTACGCCGTTAGCACCAAGTTGCTGACGCTGTCCGACATAGGCCCCGCCGAGGCGCTGGCCACCACCGAGCTGCTGAACGGCGAGTCGCGCACCGCCTTTCGCACGCTGTTCAAGAATATTGAAGCGCTGAATGCGCATAACGCGCAGGGCGCTGCCGCTGCGCGCGAGGGGGCCAAAGGGACCTATGCGGGCTCCAAATGGAGTGTGATTGCGATGCTGTGTGTGACCGTGGTACTGGCCGCGGCCATGGCACTGTGGATCATCCCGCAGATCACCAAACCGATTGCATTTTCGGTGCATGCTGCCAAGGAGTTTGCCGATGGCAACCTGACCCATGCCTTGCACCCGCGTGGCACGGACGAGCCCGCCCAGTTGTTGCATGCACTGGAGTCCATGCGTTTGGCCCTGGCCAAAGTGGTGACCAATGTGCGCCAGGGTTCGGAAGGTGTGGCCACCGCCAGCTCAGAAATTGCCCAGGGCAACCACGACCTGTCGTCCCGCACCGAGCAACAAGCCAGCGCGCTGGAGCAGACCGCAGCAAGCATGGAAGAACTGGGCTCCACGGTGCGGCAAAACGCCGACAACGCCCGCCAGGCCAACCAGTTGGCGATGAACGCGTCCAGCGTGGCCATCAAGGGTGGTGAGGTGGTGGCCGAGGTGGTGGAGACCATGAAAGGCATCAACGACTCGTCACGCAAGATATCGGACATCATTAGCGTGATCGATGGCATTGCTTTCCAGACCAATATCTTGGCGCTGAATGCCGCCGTAGAAGCGGCGCGGGCTGGTGAACAGGGGCGTGGTTTTGCTGTAGTGGCCTCCGAGGTGCGCAGCCTGGCTGGCCGCAGCGCGCAGGCCGCTAAAGAGATCAAGGGCCTGATTGGCGCCAGTGTCGAGCGTGTGGAGCGCGGCACCACCTTGGTCGACCAGGCGGGTGCCACGATGACTGAGGTCGTCAGCAGCATCAAACGTGTAACCGACATCGTGGGTGAAATCAGCGCCGCCAGCGACGAGCAGGCTCTTGGTGTTGCGCAGGTAGGCGAGGCGGTGACCCACATGGACCAGGCCACGCAACAAAATGCCGCGCTGGTGGAAGAAATGGCTGCTGCCGCCAGTGGTCTCAAATCCCAGGCGCAGGATCTCGTGCAGGTTGTGGCGGCGTTCCGCCTCAGCGAAGCTGAAATGGGCAGCGGCGCGCGGCCCAATCCAGTGCGCACGATTACACCGCGCAGCACGATGGCCCAGCCACTGGCCAAGCCCGTTGGTAAAACGGTTCACAAACCCAAGGCCACAGCGCTGCCAGCCCGTGCGCCAGGGCCGGCGGTACCCCGCATTGCCCCCAAAACCAGCACCAAGGTGACGCCCGCGGGCGGCGACGATGATTGGGAGACATTCTGAAAGCCAAAGCATCCGGACTCGCCGCGCTGGGCGGCCTGGTCTACTCCACCGACAGCGGGCGCATGTGCCCGGACTGCCGCCAACCCGTGGCGCAATGCACCTGCAAGCTGGCCGCTGCCCCCACGGGCGACGGCATTGTGCGGGTCTCGCGCGAGACCAAGGGGCGTGGCGGCAAGGCGGTGACGGTTGTCAAGGGTGTGCTGCTGGATGCCACTGCGCTGGCGGATCTGGGCAAACAACTCAAGGCAGCATGCGGTACCGGTGGCACGGTGAAAGATGGCGTGATCGAAGTTCAAGGTGACCACATCGAACGGGTCATGCAAATCCTGAAGACCCAGGGGCACACGGTCAAACGCGCAGGTGGCTAGTGCATGCCCGCCAGCGGGTACGATGCTTGCTTAGTAGCAGCCAAACCTAGCACGCCGATGGACAGCCTCAACCCCGCCTCCGTAGCCCTGTATTGGGATTTTGAAAACCTGCACGCCGCCTTGTGCGAAGCCCGCCAGGAGGGATCGTATGGCAAGCAGGACAACCGCTTTCGGGTGCAAGAGCCGCTGGTGAACGTGCATGCGGTGGTCACGCTGGCGGCATCGCTTGGTCCTGTTGCCATCAACCGCGCTTACTGCAACTGGCAGTATTTTGGGCGCTACCGGGACGCGTTGTTGCACCACGCCATGGAGCTGATTCAGCTATTTCCGCCCGGTGGAGCGGCCAAGAACGGGGCCGACATACGACTTTGCCTTGACGCGATGGAGGATGTGGCGCGCTTGGGCCATATCGCCACCGTTGTCATCGTCAGTGGCGACAGCGACTTCATGCCACTGGCGCAAAAGATTAAGGCAAGTGGTCGTCGCGTGATCGGTCTGGGTGCGCGCAGTACCACCAACGGCCACTGGGCCAGCAGTTGCCATGGATTCCATTACTACGAAGATTTGGTAGGCACAACATGCTGACATTTAATGCAGACGAAGTAACGCACGGCATACAACTTGCCGTGGCGCCGGTGTTTTTGCTGACCGCCGTGTCCGGAATGATCGGGGCGATTGCGGGTCGGCTGGCCCGCATCATCGACCGGGCGCGTCTGGTGGAAGACCGGGCCCGTGAGTCGAATGACCCAGAGTTTTTGGCGCGCGCCTTCAAGGAGTTGGTTGAGTTGCGCCTGCGGGGCCGCTTGGCCAATGGCGGTATTGCGCTGCTGACCTTGTGTGCCTTTTTGATAGGTCTGACCATCATCGTGTTATTTGTCGGTGAGACCACGGGATTCAAGTTCAGCCGCTGGGCGGTGGGGGGATTCCTATCCGGCGTGGCGAGCTTCTTGCTCGCGCTGCTGTGTTTTCTGGCGGAGACGGTGATCGCCACACGCCTGCTCAATTTCTACTTGCCCGACAAGGGTTAGCACCTCACTAGGACATGGCCTGGGCGGTCAGCGCGTAGGAATGTTTGCGCGCCGTGTGGTCAAACATCTGCGAGGTGATCATCAGCTCATCCGCACCCGTGCGGGCCACAAAATCTTCCAATCCCTTGCGTATGGTGGCAGGTGATCCAATGGTGGTGCAGGACAGCACACTGCGCAGCAAAGCCTGCTCGGCCGGGCCTACCTGCTCGGCATAACCGGGCTTGGGAGGCGGCAGGCGGGCTGGGCGCCCGCTGCGCAAGTTGACAAAGGCTTGCTGCATCGAGGTTGCCAGGATGTGTGCCTCTTCATCGGTATCGGCCGCAAATACATTGAAGCCCAGCATGACATGTGGCTTGGCCAATTGGGGTGAGGGCTTGAAACGCGCTCGGTACAGTTCGATGGCGTCCATCATCTGCGCCGGTGCAAAGTGCGAGGCAAAGGCGTAGGGCAGACCCATCATGGCCGCCAATTGCGCACCAAAAAGGCTGGAGCCCAGAATCCAGATGCGGATGGTCGGACATGAAATCCATCAGCTCGGCCACGTCCTGTGGAAATTCATCGGCGTCAGAAGTCAGGTTGCGGCGCAGCGCGCGGGCCGTCATCTGGTCCGAGCCTGGAGCGCGGCCCAGGCCCAAGTCGATGCGGCCGGGGTACAAAGATTCCAGCGTGCCAAATTGCTCGGCAATGACCAGCGGTGAATGGTTGGGCAGCATGATGCCGCCGGCACCCACCCGAATCGTGGATGTGCCACCAGCCACATGCCCGATCAGTACCGCAGTGGCTGCGCTGGCAATGCCCGGCATGCCGTGGTGTTCGGCCAGCCAATAACGCTTGAAACCCAGGCGTTCCGCGTGACGCGCCAGGTCCAGCGTGTTGCGGAACGATTGGGCGGCGTCGCTGCCTTCGGTGATGGGGGAGAGGTCGAGTACGGAAAATGGAATCATGTTCAGCTTGGTTTCAGTGCCTGGAAGACGCGGAACGCGGCATAGGCGTCGTTGGCCGCATAGACCAACTGGGCTTCGGTCAGCTGGGGATTGGCCCAGTTGGACGTAGCTGCTTTCTTGGATTTGAGGAACCGTTTGTTGAACAACACAGCCACCGCACCCTTGACACCCATGTCTTTGCGGTAGCCGCGCTCGCGGAAGATGGTGTTGAGTTCCAGCAGGCCACCGGGCTCCACGCCTAATTTTGCAATGATGCGTTTGCGGTCATCACCTAGGCCAAATCCCGCTTTGGTGATACATGTATCGGCCAGCAGTTGGGCCACCATGGAACTGCACTGCGCGTCATGCAGTTGGAAGACCCAGGCCTTGTCGGCGTTGGCCAACTGGACGATGTGGGGCCCCTCGGACACCTGGTCCTTGAAAAAGGTGGGCTTGGATTCCGTGTCGAAACCCAGCACTTTGGCGTGCTCCAGCTCAGCGCAGGCCCGGCTGGCCTGCTCGGCGGTGGCCACTAACACAATGCGGTTCAGGCCAAGGCGCTCAAAGGGCTCCAGCAGGGCGATTTCTTCTTTGCTGGGCGTAGGGTGGGTGGTGTGCATGGCGATGAGTGTGCCGGATAAGCGGGTTCCTGCGGGTCGCGAAGCATAATCGGAGCATGAAAAAAACATTCAAACTGAATATTGAAGGCAAGAACCGCGACCGTGTTCTGGACGCCGTCAAGCACGAGATTCGTAAATACGTTAAACGCGAGCGCCGCCGCGAACTCCCCGAGGGCGTGGACTTTTGGGACTTTGATTGTCGCTTTGGTGCCACCGAAGAGCAGGCCGTTGTGGTCCACTTTGCAACGCTCACTGAGCTGATCGACGGCATTGCTACAGCGGGCGGCGAGCAGTTTTATGTGGAAATACTGGCCTCCCATGGCCGTAGGCAGGCGCGACCCCCAGGCGCTGCTCCGCTGGAGTAATTCCATTTTTTGAATATTGATCAGGAGAAAGCTTTATGTTGACGCTGTGTGGTTTCCCCGTTTCCAATTACTACAACAAAGTCAAACTGGCGCTCCTGGAAAAGAACGTGCCGTTTGTCGAAGAGAACGTCAAGACCGGCCTGACCGACGAGGCCGTGTTGTCGGCCTCGCCACTGGCCAAGATCCCTTTTATCCGCACACCGTATGGCACGCTGTGTGAGAGCGAAGCCATTGTGGAATACATAGAGGCGGCGTATCCCAACCCGCCTTTGTTGCCGGCTGACCCTTTTGCCGCAGCCAAGGTGCGCGAGTTGTGTATCTACATCGACCTGCATCTGGAGCTGGTGGCCCGCGAGCTGTATTACCAGGCGTTTTTTGGTGGAACCGTGAGTGAAGGCACCCAGGCGCGGGTGCGCAAGCAACTGGATAAGAGCATTCCCGCTGCCAAGCGTTTGTTGAAGTTTGCCCCCTATGCGGCGGGCGACACCTTCACGCTGGCGGACTGCGCCGCCTACGTCAGCCTGCCGTTGGTCGGCATGGCAACCAAGGCCATCTATGGTGAAGACCTGCTGCTGGCGGGTGGTATTGACTACAAGGCCTACATCAAGTTCATTGGTGAACGCCCATCAGCCCAGCGGGTGGCCGCAGACCGCAAAGCCGCTACCGTTAAAGCTTAGTCTGGCTTGGCCTGGGCTGCCAGTGCCCGCAGCTTGTCTTTCTTGCTGGGGCGCTTGCCCTTGATGCCACCTTTGTCCGCAGCCACCTGCGGGATGATTGGGGTGGCCACCTCGGTGGGCTCAAAGCCTTCAATTTCTTCCAGTGTCAGGCTCAGGTCCTGGCGTTTTTCAATCAGATGGAAATGGGCTTCGGTGTCGGCGCTGACAAAACTCACGGCCAGGCCCGGCTCACCCGCGCGGCCCGTGCGGCCTATACGGTGCACATAATCCACGGCTGATCGGGGCAGGTCGTAGTTGACCACCACCGGCAGCTTGGCAATGTCGATGCCGCGCGATGCCAGGTCGGTGGTGATGACCACTTCCCATTGCTCGTCCTTGAACTCGGCCAGCACCTGTTTGCGCGCACCCTGGCTCAGGTCGCCGTGGAAGGCTGTTGCGTAGATCTTGGCTTTGTACAACTTCTCTGCAACCAGTTCGGCGGCGTATTTGGTGGCCACAAAAACCAGCACCCGTTTCCAGCCCTGTTCCTTGATCAGGTGGCGCAGCAGCTGTGTGCGCTTGTCGGTGTCGACCCGAATGGCGCGTTGGGTGATGTCGGCGGGCGGCAACTCGGTAGATGCCACCGAAATATTGACCGGATCACGCAGCATCTGGCTGGCCAGGGCCCGCACATCCGGTGGAAAGGTGGCCGAGAAAAACAGACTTTGGCGGCGCGGCGGCAGCAGGGTGAGCACCTTGCCCAGCTCTTCGGCAAAGCCCAGGTCCAGCAGGCGGTCGGCTTCATCCAGCACCAGCAGGCGCACGGTGGCCAGTTGCACGGCGTTTTGCGCGGCCAGGTCCAGCAGGCGCCCAGGGGTGGCGACCAGCACGTCGGCACCGCCACGCAGGGCCATCATTTGCGGGTTGATGGAGACCCCGCCTGAGGCCACCACGACCTTTGGGCTTTGCGGCAGGGCCTGGGCCAGGCTGCGCACCACATCACCGACCTGGGCGGCCAGCTCGCGCGTGGGCACAACGATCAGAGCCCGAACTGCGCGCCCGTACTGGTGGCGGTTTTCCGCGGGTAGCTCCTGCAGGCGCTGCAGAAGGGGCAGGGCGAAGGCGGCCGTCTTGCCAGAGCCAGTTTGGGCAGAAGCCAGTACATCGGCTCCGGTCAATACCGCCGGAATGGCTTCGGTTTGTATAGGGGTGGGGTCTGTAAACCCGAGGGCGCTGGCGGCTTGGGCCAGCGTGGGGAGCAATCCGAGGGAGAGAAAAGGCATGGCCGTATTGTCGGTCCTGCCGCCTGTGTCACGCCAGCAGCATCGAAATATCGCTGAAAGACTCGGCAGCGGGCACTTCGGGTTGCAGCTTTTCCGCATCCAGACCGAGGCCTTGTAGCACGGAGAGGGGCAAATCGTTGAGCACCATCGGCGCGGCCATGTCCACCTGGTCGGTGATCAGGGCCGCCAGATGTATGACAGCACCCAACTGGGATGCGGGATGGGAAAGGGGGTGGGACGCACACTCTAGCGCCGCGACTACGGCGGGCGGGAAATCCCAGCGGCGTGCAATTTCTGCGGCGATTTGACCTTCATCCACACCCACCAAAGCACGCTCCCGTTTCCAACGTTCGCCGGGAGTGCTGGGCCGGGCCTCAAGTTGCGCACCTGCGTGGGGAATGTGTTCTGCAATGACGATTTCGCCCAGGCGCAGCATCATGCCCGTCAGCCATGCCTGCTGCTCGTCCATCCTGGTGCTGCCGGCCAGCCATTTGGCATAACCTGCACAGACCATGCTGTTGCGCCAAAAATCGAGGCGGTCCAGGCCTGGGGGGAACACAAAACCGTTGGCCATGCAGATCGAAAGCGCCCGGGCTCGGATCTGCGCCATACCGACCACGCTGACGGCGCTGTCCAGCGTGTGCACACTGCGCGACAGGCCAAACATGGCGCTATTGGCCATGCGCAGCAGGGTGGCGGTTAGCGCCGGGTCTTTGGCAATAACTGGGCAGACGCTGGCGACATCGGCGTCTTCAGCATTCAGCGTGCGAATCAGCGCGTGGGCCACCTCCGGCATCACAGGGAGTGAGATAGATTGCAGGAAGCGCGCGGTGTTGGACATGGTTGGCTTGATGGTAGCGCTGCCCTTGCGACAGACAAGGCGCAGAAATTTCTAACAATTGCGCCCATTGCCTGATGAAATCCAGAAACTAGCCCCAAGCTGTCGGCATTGACCCAAGGACACTCCATGAAGAAGACCCTGAAAATTGATTTTGTATCCGACGTTTCCTGCCCGTGGTGTGCCGTCGGCCTGGCCTCGCTGCAGACCGCTCTGGACCGCGTGGCGCCCGACGTGAAGGTGGACATCACCTTCCAGCCCTTTGAATTGAACCCACAGATGGTGCCCGAGGGGGAAGACACCACCGAACACCTGCGCAATAAATACGGATCCACGCCAGAGCAAGCCAATGCCATTCGCGAAACCATTCGTGCACGCGGTGCCGAGCTGGGTTTTACCTTCAACCTGGACAAACGCTCGCGCATCTACAACACCTTCGATGCCCACCGCCTGCTGCACTGGGCGCACGAAGAAGAGGGCGGCCACCAACTGGCGCTGAAGCAGGCTTTGCTTAAGGCCTATTTCACCGATGGTGAAGATCCCAGCAATCATGACGTTCTGTTGCGGGTTGCGACCGAAGTCGGCCTGGACGGAGAGCGTGCCAAGGCCATTCTGGCCAGTGACACCTATGCCGCCGAAGTGCGCGCGCAGGAGCAGTTTTACCTACGCCAGGGCATCAACTCTGTGCCAGCAGTCGTCATCAACGACCGCCATTTGATTTCCGGTGGCCAGCCGCCCGAGGTGTTCGAGCAGGCGCTGCGGCAAATTGCAGCCGCTTAAACTGCGTTGAGTCTGTCGGGCTTAGCTGGGCTGCACCACTTCCAGCAGCCGGTCTAGGCCGCCCGATTCAATCGACACCATGGCCTGCTCACGCACCTTGGGTTTGGCGTGGTAGGCCACGGACAGGCCAGCCGCGCCCATCATCGGCAGGTCGTTGGCGCCGTCACCCATGGCGATGCATTGCGCGGGCTCAATGCCCAGCAGGGAGGCTACTTCCAGCAGCGTGCGGCGTTTCTCGGCGCCATCACAAATCTCGCCCCAGGCCTGGGCAACCAAGCCGCCGGTCAACGCGCCGCAGTTAGGGCCGCTTTGCACTTCCAGCAAGTTGGATCGCGCAAAGTCAATGCCCAGACGTTCTTTGACGCGGTCGGCAAAAAAGGTAAATCCGCCCGACACCAGCAGCACCTTGAGCCCGGCAGCCTTGCAAGCCTTGACCAACTCGGCTGCTCCGGGATTGAGCTGCAGGCGCTGCACATACACCGCCTCCAGGTCGGCCACTGTGACGCCTTTGAGCAGGGCCACGCGCCGGCGCAGGCTGGTCTGGAAGTCGGCAATCTCGCCACGCATCGTGGCCTCGGTGATGGCTGCCACTTCAGCCTTGCGACCCACAGCATCGGCAATCTCGTCGATGCACTCGATGTTGATCAGCGTGGAGTCCATGTCAAAGGCGATCAGCTTGAAATCGGACAGTTTTTTGCCGGGTGCGAAGTTACGCAGGACCAGGCCGGGGGAGACTTCAGTGGCTTGCATGGAAATTGCTATTATTTATATAGCTGCCAACGCAGCAATCACGGGGGCTAGAAAGGTATTTGGCCAATGGGTTTTGTCCCATGACCGGATTGGAGTAGTTTAATCGCTCACCCAGCCTGGTGCCTGCGGCGAACGACGATGCTATGGTCGTTGCTGAGGTGACTGAAGAGGGCAGCAGCAGCGCGTCCGGCCTTTATTCGGGTATTCTCGCCCACGGATTTCCCTTCGTATTCCTTGCGGATCGCCGACAGCGTCCGCTGAACTCCAACATTAGGCGTCTTCACCGTACCATGCGCGCACCCATCCTCGCACTCCTCGGCATCCTCTCTGTTCAGCCAGCACTGGCCGCGCCCGCGGAATCATCGAAGCCGGCTCCCCGACAACTGTTGTCTCGCGCTGAGGTTCGCGCTTGTTTCCTGCGCGAGATAGAACTTGATCGGCGGCGTGTAGCGCTGCGCGAAGCGCAAGAGACCCACCGGCCTACGGGTTCGACGCTGCTTGCCGAGGCACTCGAACTCTCGCAGATTCTCCGCACATTGAACAATGCCGATGAGGCTGCCGTCGACAGCTACAACAAGCGCAACGATGCGCGCAACCTCGAGGTTGACGCCTACAACAAACGGTCCGATGCCCTCAATGCCTCTGCGGACGAATTGCAGGTAGCCGAGGCGGACTACCTTGCTGCCTGTGCTGCGCGGCCCTTCCTGAAAGCGGACGAAGACATCGTCCTCAAGGAGCTCGGCCTCAAGCAACGGCCCTCACGGAGGAACCATGCAGCGACCACCCCTGGCCCCAAGCCCCTCGCTCTCCCAGCTACTTCGCAACCGCAGAACTAGCCACCGCCTCCACAACGGGCTGCCCCAGCGACTTCAAAATATCCCGCACCATCTGCGCCCGGTCCTTGGCCTCCGGCAGTTCACGCTCAATCCGCAGCTTCTCGTTCCCCGCCAGCTTGATGTGTTTGTTCTTCTGGATCAGGTGGATGATCTTCATCGGGTCAATCGGCGGGTTCTTTTGGAACGTGATGCTGATGATGCCGGGCGCGGCGTCGACCTTGAGCACACCATAGGGCTTTGCCAGCACGCGCAGGCGGTGCACGTCGATCAAGGTCTGGGCCTGCGGTGGCAGCTTGCCGAAGCGGTCGACGATTTCTTCCAGCAGCGTGTCGACCTGGTCGGTGGTCTTGGCGGTGGCCAGCTTTTTGTAAAAACTCAGGCGCAAATGCACATCGCCGCAGTAGTCGTCGGGTAACAGCGCTGGGGCATGCAGATTGATGTCGGTGGTGACATTGAGCGGGCTCAGCAAGTCGGGTTCTATGCCGGCCTTGAGGCAGCGCACGGCCTCGCTCAGCATCTCGTTGTACAACTGAAAACCTACCTCCAGCATATTGCCGCTCTGGTTCTCGCCCAGCACCTCGCCGGCGCCGCGAATCTCCAAATCGTGCATGGCCAGGTAGAAGCCGCTGCCCAGTTCTTCCATGGCCTGGATGGCGTCCAGGCGTTGGGTGGCTTGTTTGGTCAGGCCTTCGATATCGGGCACCATCAAATAGGCATACGCCTGGTGGTGGCTACGGCCCACGCGGCCGCGCAGCTGGTGCAGCTGGGCCAGGCCGAACTTGTCGGCGCGGCTCATCACAATGGTGTTGGCGGTGGGCACGTCGATGCCGGTTTCGATAATCGTGGAGCACAGCAATAAGTTGTAGCGCTGGGCGATGAAGTCGCGCATCACACGCTCCAGCTCGCGCTCGGGCATCTGGCCGTGGGCGACCGCAATGCGGGCCTCGGGCAGTAGCTCTTCCAGCTTGGCGCGGCGGTTCTCTATCGTTTCCACCTCGTTGTGCAAGAAGTAGATCTGGCCGCCGCGTTTCAGCTCGCGCAGCACGGCCTCGCGGATCACGCCATTGCCTTCGGTGCGCACAAAGGTCTTGATTGCCAGGCGGCGCTGCGGTGCGGTGGCGATCACGCTCAAATCGCGCAGGCCTTCCAGCGCCATACCCATGGTGCGGGGGATGGGCGTGGCGGTCAGCGTCAGCACGTCGACCTCGGCGCGCAAGGCCTTCATCTGCTCTTTGTGGCGCACGCCAAAGCGGTGCTCCTCGTCGATGATGAGCAGACCCAGATTCAAAAAGTGTGTGTCCTGGCTCAGCAGTTTGTGGGTGCCGACCACGATGTCCACCGTGCCATCGG
Source organism: Rhodoferax sp. (assembly GCA_043738115.1). GTDB lineage: Bacteria > Pseudomonadota > Gammaproteobacteria > Burkholderiales > Burkholderiaceae_C > Allorhodoferax. The sequence continues at coordinate 42,012 of JAYSZJ010000118.1, forward strand.
CCACGCCCTTGAGCGCCAGGTTGATCTCCTTGGTGGAGCGGAAGCGGCTCATCTCCGCCACCTTGACCGGCCATTTGGAGAAACGGTCGGAGATGGTCTGGAAATGCTGCTCGGCCAGCAGCGTGGTCGGCGCCAAAATCGCCACTTGCTTGCCACCGGTCACCGCGATAAATGCGGCGCGCAGTGCGACCTCGGTCTTGCCAAAACCCACATCGCCGCAAACCAGGCGGTCCATGGGGCGGGGGCTGACCATGTCCTGTATCACGCAGTGGATGGCAGCCTTCTGGTCGGCGGTTTCTTCAAAACCAAAGTCGTTGGCAAAGGTTTCGTAGTCGTTGGCCGAGTAGCGGAAGGCATGGCCTTCACGGGCGGCGCGGCGGGCGTAGATGTTCAGCAGTTCGGCGGCCGAGTCGCGCACTTGCTCGGCGGCGCGGCGTTTGGCTTTTTCCCACTGGCCACTGCCCAGCTTGTGCAAGGGCGCTTCATCGGCGCTGACACCCGTGTAGCGGCTGATTAACTGCAACTGGCTGACGGGCACATACAGCGTGGCCTTGTCGGCGTATTCCAGGTGCAAAAATTCCTGCATCTCCGGATCACCATTGGCCAGTTTGTTGCCCAGATCCAGGTTGATCAGGCCACGGTAACGACCGATGCCGTGCTGGGAGTGCACGACCGGGTCGCCCACGTTCAGCTCGCTCAGGTCCTTGATCAGCGCTTCAACATCGCTGACCTGTTCCTGCTTTTTGCGGCGGCGGGTGGTGGGGGCGCTGGCGAAGAGTTCGGTCTCTGTGACCAGGTCTATGCCGTATTCCAGCCAGCTAAAACCGACGCTCAGCGCCGCAGTGGCAATGCCAAATTTCTCGTCACTGGTCTGGAATTCCAGCAGCGAATCAAACGACGGCGGGTTGATGCCGCTGGCGCGCAGGAAGTCCAGCAGGCTCTCGCGGCGGCCATCGCTCTCGGCCAGCACCAGGATGCGGTGTTGCGTGTTGCGGGCGTGCGTCTTCAGGCGGGCCAGCGGGTCTTCGCTGCCGCGCTCGGCGGCCATCGGGGGCAGGGTGTCCAGTTGGGTGTAGGGTGAGGCCGGGACCTCATTGCCAATCTGGGCTGTAGCCACCGTGGAATCTATGGGTTGCGCTGCGGATTTGATAGCAAGCTGCGCATAGGCATTGGCCCGCGCATAAAACTGCTCGGTGCCCAGAAACAGGCTTTCCGGCGGCAGCGCAGGGCGCTCGGGGTCGCCTTGCACCAGGCGGTAGCGGTCCTTGGTGTCTTGCCAGAAGCGTTGGAAGGCCGGTTCCAGGTCGCCGTGTAACACCACCGTCGCGTCCGGCCCCAGGTAGTCGAACACGGTGGCGGTCTCTTCAAAGAACAGCGGCAGGTAGTACTCGATACCGGCCGTGGCCACACCAGCGCCCATGTCCTTGTAGATGCGGCTCTTGGTCGGGTCGCCCTCCAGCAGTTCGCGCCAGCGGCTGCGAAAGCGGGCGCGGGCATCGTCGTCCATCGGGAATTCGCGCCCCGGCAGCAGGCGCACTTCGGGCACCGGGTACAGGCTGCGCTGGCTGTCGGGGTCAAACGTGCGGATGGAATCGATCTCGTCGTCAAACAGGTCGACGCGGAAGGGCACCAGGCTGCCCATGGGGAACAGGTCGATCAACCCACCGCGCACCGCGTATTCACCGGGGCTGACCACCTGGGTCACATGGCTGTAGCCCGCCAGCGTGAGCTGGGCCTTGAGCTTGGCCTCGTTGAGCTTTTGCTTCACCTTGAATTCAAAGGTGTAGCCGGCCAGAAAGCTGGGCGGCGCCAGGCGGTACAGGGCCGTGGTGGCGGGCACGATGACCACGTCGGCGCCCGTATCCTTGTCGCGCTGGCTGATGCGCCACAGGGTGGCAAGGCGCTCGCTGATCAGGTCCTGGTGCGGCGAGAAGGTGTCGTAGGGCAGGGTTTCCCAATCGGGAAACAGCGCACAGCGCAGCGTGGGGGCGAAGAAGGTGATCTCGTCCAGCAGGCGCTGGGCGTCATTGGCATTGGCCGTGACCACGGTCATGGGCTTGCCCGCCGCCTTTTCGCGCTCGCCCAGGCGGGCCAGCAACATCGCGTCGGCGGAGCCAGCGGGGCGGGGCAGGGTGAAGCGTTTGCCGACCGTTAGTTTGGGTAAATCCATGGAGCGTTAGGGTGCGGGTTAACCGAGAGTGGGTCACAACCGCAGGGAAAGAGAAGAAATTTGGGGCTGGTTGAGTCGATTTTAGAATGGCGCACCCCATTCCGACCGCCAGCCCACCAAATACCATTCCATGACAGCTTCGGTCACCCTCTCAAATACCACCCCGCCCGCCCGCCTGTGGGCGCTGATCCCCTGTGCCGGCACCGGCTCCCGCGCCGGTTCTGACGGACCCAAGCAATATCAGCCGGTGGCGGGCAAACCGATGGTGTTACATACCTTGGCTGCCTTTGCGGGGGTGTCACGCCTGAGCGGGGTGTTGGTGGTGGTGTCCAGCGGCGATACCTTTTTTGATAACCAATCCGCTACGTTTTTGGTAGCGCCTTGTGGAGGTTCCACGAGGGCTGCCAGTGTTTTTAATGGATTGACTGCTCTGGTAGACCGGGGTGCAAACCCGCAGGACTGGGTACTGGTGCACGACGCGGCCCGCTGCCTGGTCACCCCCGAGCAGATCAATACACTGATCGACGCCTGCCAGAACGACGCGGTGGGCGGCCTGCTTGCGCTCAAGCTACCCGACACGCTGAAGCGCGAAGTGGACGGGCGCGTGGCCCAGACTGTGGAGCGCAACGACAAGTGGCTGGCCCAAACCCCGCAGATGTTTCGCATAAACGAATTGCAACAGGCATTGCTAGCGGCGGGAGATGCGGTAACCGACGAAGCCAGCGCATTAGAGTTTGCAGGCAAGGCGCCGCTGTTGGTCGAAGGCAGCGCGCAAAACTTCAAGGTCACCTACCCGCAGGACTTTGCGCTGGCCCAGGCTGTGCTGCAGGCACGGCTTGCCATCCATGCAGCATAGGCAGATACTGGACGCCGTAACCGGTGACCTTATGACAACTCGCAGACGCATGCTTGGCCAAACCGTCTGTGCTGTATTTGGTGCAGGTTTGCCCTTGGCCGCCCGGCCTGATGCCGACCGGTTTGCCCCCTACCGCGGGCAGACCGTGGTCATCAGCATCCCTGACCACCCGCACTACGCGGCCATGCAGCAACTGCTGCCCGCGTTCACGCAGATAAGTGGCATCAAGGTGGAGGTCATGAAAGACCCTATCCTGCGCATGAAACACATCCAGCTTCGCGAGCTGGCCAACCCGCAAGGCCAGTTGGACTTGATTTGTTATGTAGTGATGTGGAAGGCCGAATACGTCAGCAAAAACCTGCTGCGACCACTCGCACCATTTTTTGCCAATCCAGCGCTGGTCGATCCCACCTACAAGATGCACGACATCGTGCCCGGCTATCTGGCCAACTTGGGACTGGTGGGTGGGACTAAGGGATATTTGCCCGGGCCTGGTGCCAAGCTGTACGGTTTGCCGTATGGCGCGGAGACATCGGTGCTGGCCTACCGGCGTGATGTGTTTGCCAAGCTCAATCTGCAGCCACCTTCCACCTATGCCGAGCTGCAAACGCTGCTGCCCATACTGCGCGACAGGGCCGGCATGGGGGCGCTCGCCACCCGCGGCGAGACAGGCCACCAATGTGTACATGCCTGGCTGCTGCACCTGAACCCGCTGGGCGGGCGCGTGTTCGACAGCCACTGGAATCCTGCATTCCAGAACGCACCGGGAGTTAAGGCGCTGAAGCTGCTCAAGGACATTGTGGACACCGGCCCAGCCGGCGCGGCCAGCATGAACCAAGGCGCGATGATGAAGAGCTTTTTGCAGGGTGATGCCGCCATGTACCTGGACTCCACGGTTGTTTTCGGCCCTGTGAAAGGCGCCACATCCAAGGTGGAAGGCAAGGTTAGTTATGTGTTGCACCCCAAAGGCGTGCGCCACGCGTCCCAATCGGGTGGCCTGGGCCTTGCCATACCGCGTAATGCGCGCAATGCCGACGCTGCGTTTTTGCTGATGCAGTGGTTGACGTCCGAAGCACAAGACAAGGCCGTCAGCCGCCTGGGCGGTGCACCCACGCGGCTGTCCACATTGTCCGACGTGGACCTGGTGCGCCAGTACCCCGAATACATCACACTGAAAGAGCAACTGCGCTACGCCGACCCCGACTGGCGCCCCATCATTGCACCCTGGGACGAGATCAATCAGGGCCCGCTGGGCGCGGCCATCCACCAGGGCATCACCGGCACCAAGCCAGCTGCGCATGCGCTAAATGACATCGTGCCGCGGGTCAGTGACATCATGCGCCGGGCTGGCTTGCTGGCGAGTGCTTGACCCTCGGCAAGGGCCTTACTGTTTCTTTGGCGTTTTAGCGGAGGAATCCTGGGCCTTGCTGGCCGGCGCAGCTGGTATGCCTAAGTGCCCGCCGATGGATTGTTCCAACGCTTTCACCTTGGGCCCCACACTGGCTTGCGTCTGAGCTACCAGTTTTTCGCCCAGCGCTTTTTGAAATTCACCACCCATTTGTGTGAACTTGCGGTTGACCGGGGACTCGATGATGGCGATCAGCTGTTTGAGTTCGTCTTCGGTAAACTTTTCTTCCAGCATGGCACCTACGGTTGAGGGTGCCAGCTTGACAGCCTGTGCCCGAACCACCGGACCTACATCGTCAATGTACTTTTTAAGGTCGGCTTGAATGCTTTTGGCCGCGGCTTCGCGTTTTTCAGGTGCCACACGGGTTTGCAGCGCCATGCCGGCTTGTTGCTGCATTTGTATGGCGGGTCGCTCGACAATGGATTGTGCGGTTTGCTCAATCGCAGCCTGTTGCGACGCCAGTATGCGATTAATCAGTTCTTGCTTACCGGGTGCGGATTGGGCATGGGCCAAGCTGCTCACTGCGAGCAGGGCCAGGACAGTAAATTTTTTCATTGGGGGTTTTTAGGTGCGTGAGCTTAAAGCGTAAATGTAACGCCCATGGATTTAGGCTATTCTCGATTGGAACAAGTAAACGGAAACACTATGCGATTGCGTATCGGAGAAGGTTGGGACATACATGCCTTGGTGGAAGGCCGCAAGCTGGTCCTTGGTGGGGTGGAAATACCCCACAGCAAGGGCCTGTTGGGGCATTCGGACGCCGATGCACTGCTGCACGCGATCACCGATGCGTTGCTAGGTGCGGCTGCCATGGGCGATATTGGCACGCATTTTCCGGATACCGACGCGCGCTTCAAGGGCGCGGACTCTACCGTGCTGCTGGCCGAGGCGGCGCGCCGTGTGCGTGAAAAAGGCTTTGAGATTGGCAATGTGGACAGCACGGTCATAGCCCAGGCGCCCAAGTTGGCGCCGCATATTGCAGCGATGCGCGCGCGTATTGCCCAAGTGCTGGCCCTTGACGTAGAGCAGGTCAACGTCAAGGCCAAAACCGCCGAGAAAATGGGTCCGGTCGGTGAGGGTTTGGCGATGGAGGCGCGCGCCATCGTGTTGCTGGTCTGAGCGCTGTGCTTAAACACCCGGCAAGTATTGAACCTCTAATTTAGTGCGCCCCATCTGCCGGGTTTGGGCAGAGAATGCAGCATTTTCACGCTGCCCAACTCCATGCCTGCCACCCAAGCCACCGCCCACCCCCATCTGCTGCAACCCCTGAACCTGGGCTTCACCACGCTGCGCAACCGCGTGATGATGGGCTCCATGCACACGGGCCTGGAGGACCGCTTCTACAACTACCCCAAGCTGGCGGCGTATTTCCGGGAGCGGGCCAAGGGTGGTGTCGGCCTTATCGTCACTGGTGGCATTTCCCCTAACCGGCAGGGCTGGTTGTTGCCGTTCGGCGGCACATTGAATTCGGTGTTTGATGTGCGCAACCACCGCAAGGTAACCCAGGCGGTGCACGAGGAAGGCGGTAAGATCCTGATGCAGATCCTGCACTCCGGGCGTTATGGCTACCAGCCTTTTGTGGTGTCGGCATCCAGCATCAAGTCACCCATTTCCATGTTCAAACCCAAGGCGCTGACCGAGGGGGGCATCCAGTCCACGATCAAGGCCTATGTGCGCTGCGCGCAGCTGGCCCAAAAGGCTGGGTATGACGGCGTGGAGATCATGGGTAGTGAAGGGTATTTGCTAAACCAGTTTTTATGCACCCGTACCAACCAGCGCACCGACCGTTGGGGTGGCAGCATAGAGAACCGCATGCGCCTGGCCGTGGAAATCGTGCGCCAGGTGCGCGCAGCCACAGGCCCCAACTTCATCCTGATGTACCGCCACTCGGTGCTGGACCTGGTGGAGGGCGGCAATACTTGGCCCGAAGTGGTGGCGGTGGCCCAGGCGCTGGAGGCGGCCGGTGTGACCCTTTTCAATACGGGCATTGGCTGGCATGAAGCGCGTACGCCCACGATCGTTACGTCCGTACCGCGTGCTGCGTTTGCCAGCGTGGCGGCCCGGCTAAAACAGGCCGTCAAAGTACCGGTCATTGCCAGCAACCGCATCAACATGCCCGACGAGGCCGAGGCGCTGATCGCCAGTGGCAGTGTGGACATGGTGTCCATGGCGCGGCCCTTCCTGGCGGACTCGGATTGGGTCAACAAGGTGGCCGCGGGTCGGGTGGACGAGATCAATACCTGCATAGGCTGCAACCAGGCCTGCCTGGACCATACATTTGCTAACCAGCGCGCCAGTTGCCTTGTGAACCCGCGCGCCGCGTTTGAGACCGAGTTGGTGTACCGCAAGGCCGAACGCAAAAAGAGGGTTGCAGTGGTGGGCGCAGGCCCGGCCGGTCTATCCGCCGCTACCGTGGCTGCAGAGTGCGGCCACGATGTGACCCTCTTTGACAGTAGTGACCGGGTCGGCGGCCAGTTCAACATCGCCATGCAGGTCCCCGGCAAGGAAGAGTTTGCACAGACCTTGCGCTACTTCGCGCGGCGTCTTGACATCACCGGCGTCACTGTCAAACTCAACCAGCGGGTCACCCGCGATGAGCTGTTGGCCCAGGGCTTTGACGACATCGTGCTCGCCACGGGCATCGTGCCGCGCACACCACGCATCCCCGGTGTGGAGCGTGCCAATGTGGTGTCCTATCTGGATGTGTTGCAGCGCAAAGTCGTACCGGGTAAACGGGTGGCGATCATCGGGGCTGGGGGGATCGGTTTTGATGTGGGCGAGTTTTTGCTACACGATCCTGCGGTGGCCTTGCCGTTGTCGATCGAGCACTGGTGCCAGGAATGGGGCGTGGACTTGCAGGCCCAGGCCCATGGCGGTCTGGTCGAGGCTGCGCCAGTGCAGCCCTACCGCGAGCTGTACTTGCTGCAACGCAAAACCACCCGTGTGGGAGCCGGCCTGGGTAAAACGTCCGGCTGGGTGCACCGCGCAGTGCTGCAGCGCAATGGGGTCAAGATGCTGGCGGGGGTGGAGTATGTGCGTATCGATGACTCGGGTTTGCATATCACCGTAAACGGCGAGCCGCAAGTGTTGGCGGTAGACCATGTGGTGTTGTGCGCCGGCCAGGAGTCTTTAACCGAGCTGATGCCCGCTGCCGATGCCGCGGTGCTGCCCGGCGCGCCTCGCTTCCACACCATTGGGGGCGCCGCACTGGCCAGTGAACTGGACGCCAAGCGGGCCATCCGCGAGGGTGCCACGCTAGCCGCGAGCTTGTAACAGGCCTGAGGGCAAATCCGCGCCGGGCCGCCCCAAGCGGAGTTACGACCCCGCTGGGGGCAGCGCAGTACGCGCAGCGACAAGCGTGGGGGCAATCTCCTCAGACGCCGGTGACCCGTTGCAGGCGGATATTGGCTGACAAACCGCCGGAAGGCGCATTGCCCAGCGAAAAGGTGCCGCCCATGCGTTGCACGGTTTTGTCCACAATGGCCAGTCCCAGCCCGGCACCGTTGGCCGCCGTGCGGGCGGCTTCGCCGCGGTAAAAGGGCTGGGTCAGGTTGGTCAGTTGTTCAGGCGCAACACCCACACCATGGTCACGGATCTTGATCAGCACCCATTTGTCACGGGAGATTGCAGCCAGGTGGATGCGGGCGATGCCGGTGTCCACCGATTTGCCGTAGCGGCGCGCGTTTTCCAGCAGATTGGACAAGATGCGCCCCAGCTCCACTTCATCCGCCATAACGAGCAAGTTGTCTTCCAGCTGGACCTTGATTTTTACGTCGGTCTGCTTCTGGTAGGAATAGGTGCAGGCCTCCACCACGTCCGCCAACACCACGGGCGCCAGCTTGGCCCGCTCGGGGCGGGCGTAGTCCAGAAATTTGCCAATGATGGCGTCTAGTTGGGCAATATCGGCCGACATATGGGCGCGGGCGTCCAGATCGGTCACACTCATTTCGGTTTCCAGGCGCAGGCGGGCGAGTGGCGTGCGCAGGTCATGGGATATGCCCGCCAGCATCACGGCCCGATCCTGTTCAATCTTGGCCAGGCGCTGCGCCATGCGGTTAAAGCCGATGTTGACCTCGCGGATTTCACCGGTTTGCACATTCTCATCCAGGCGGCTGGCCTCAAAATTACCCTCGCGCACGCGGCTGGCAGCAAACGACAACTGTTTCAAGGGCCGGTTGATCAAACGGGCAATCAACGCGGCTCCCACCAGCGACAACGCGGTAGCTACTGCCAGCCACACGCCCCAGGTTTTGCCTTCTGCGGCACGGAAGCGGGTTTCATCGGTCAGCAGCCAGTAGTCGTCGCCGTCAATTACAAAGCCAATCCACAGACCGGACTGCTTGTTGACAGTGTTGGCCACCACGGTACCGGCCCCTAGACGCTTGGCCAACTCGCTCGCGACCCTGCGGCTCAGTGCATCGCCATCGAACAGCGTGAACTGATCGCTGGGTTCACGCGGGACAATCCGCAGGCCTTCTTGGTCGCTCATGGTCTTGAGCAAGGCCACACGCGCTATGGCGTCGGAGTAGACCAGGGCCGCACGGCTCAAATTGACCTGGGAGGCCAGCTCCTGCGCTGTGCCCACGGCATGGGATTCAAACTCCAATGAATGCAGGGTTTGCAGCCAAGCCAGCATGCTGCCCAACAGCAGCACGGCGATCAGGAAGAAGGTGCGCCAGAACAGATTGAGTCCCACCGGCGTGGACTCATATTCGGAGTCGTCCTGCGACACCGATCGGGTCTGTTGCGTGCCGAGGAAACCCAAGCTCAGGTCGCTTCGTCTGGCACAAAGACATATCCCACACCCCAGACCGTCTGGATGAAGTGGGGCGAGGCCGGGTCTTTCTCGATCAGCTTGCGCAAACGCGAAACCTGCACATCCAAGCTGCGGTCAAACGGCTCGAATTCACGCCCGCGGGAGAGCTGGGCCAACTTTTCGCGCGACAGCGGCACGCGCGGGTGGCGTACCAGGGCCTTGAGCATCGCAAACTCTCCCGTGGTCAGGGTCAGCTCCTTACCTTCTTTGTGCAAGGTGCGGGCCGCCAGGTCGAAGGTGAACATGCCAAAACGCGCCACTTCGTTTTCGGTAGAGGGGGCTCCGGGCACCTCGGGCGTCGGGCGGCGGCGCAGCACGGCGTGGATGCGGGCCAGCAGTTCGCGCGGGTTGAAGGGTTTGCCCAGGTAATCATCTGCGCCAACCTCCAGGCCCACAATGCGGTCAATGTCTTCACCCTTGGCGGTCAGCATGATAATGGGGGTGATGTCGCCAGCGGCGCGCAGGCGGCGGCAGATGGACAGGCCGTCTTCTCCCGGCATCATCAGGTCCAGCACGATCAGGTCCGCGGTTTCGCGCAACATGATGCGCGTCAGGGATTTGCCGTCCTCCGCCAGTAACACGTCGAAGCCTTCTTGTGCCAAGTAGCGTCGGAGCAGGTCGCGGATGCGGGTGTCGTCATCTACCACCAGGATCTTGTTGGGACGGGTTGTCGTGTTCTGCTGCATATGTAGTCTGGAATTTGTAACAGCCGTGATTTTGCGCGCTTCCGGGGCCTGGTCCTGCCTAATTAGCAGGCTTTGACAGAAAGTTACAAAAATCGGCAGACTGTTGCGATTGATAGTCGAACAATGGATTTCAGCTTGAAAACCCAACAACCCGTCCACAGAAAAACATGATGTTTGCGCTTCGCATTGTTTACGGTCTGCCCGCGCTGCTGGCGTTAGCCGCCTTCGCGCATCCAAACAAGGAGCCCGTCGAACCTGCCAAGCTGGAGCCCCGCGAAACCGTGCGTGATATCGAAACACTGAACCGTCGGGCCTTATTGCGCGCATCGCTCAGGGCTCAGCCGGAAGTGACGTTGGCGCGGGAGGTGCCACCCCACGCCGGCAGACTGTTTACAGATCAGGAACGGGCCGATCTGCGCCGGCAACTACGGCAACAATAGTTGCGATAAGAGGGGCTTTTGGGCCCCAGTTACGGTCGCTAGGCCTAGAGGGCTTGCGGTGTCATACTGTGGTTCTGACATCCCGCAATGCGCCCTTTTTCAACTGCCTGAGCATGCCAAACCCAACTACATTTGCAACCGGTCGCTCACCCTTGAACACAGGATCATTGCGCGTATCCGATACCTTGGGGCGATTTGAACTCCGCAAGATTCTGGGACAGGGCGCGCAGTCTACAGTCTGGCTGGCGTTTGACCCGAGGCTGGAACGCGAGGTAGCCATCAAGGTTATGCGTCCTGGCAGTGGGTCCGACCCACAAGCCCTGATGCAGTGGTTGGATGAGGCCCGCAGCGTGGGCCGGGTTAAACACCCCAATATTGTTCCGGTGTACGAGGCCGACATCCAGGACCACCAGCCCTACCTGGTCTTTGAATACATCGCGGGCAACACCTTGGACCAAATCCTCAAACAGCGCGGTGCTATACCTCCACAGGAAGCTGTAGCGCTGATGCGCGATGTGCTGGATGCTGTGGCGGTGGCCCATACAGTCAACGTGGTCCACAGGGATTTGAAACCGTCCAATGTGCTGGTGGATGCCACCGGTCGCGCGCGCGTGCTCGACTTTGGGATAGCAGCCCGCATCCCCGACCGCAACAGCACCGAGCCGGTGGTCCCCAGCGGCGGCACGGTGGGTTATCTGTCGCCAGAGGCAGCCAACGGCGGCGCACCGTCAGCGTCCATGGATATTTTTTCGGCCGGTGTGGTCTTGGCTGAACTGCTAACGGGTAAGCCTCTGATCAATGAGCCCGATCCTTACCGGGCCATCTACCGGGTGGTGCACGAGCAGATGGTGCTGCCCGAAGAGATGCACGCCGACGTGGACGACCGCCTGCGCGCCATCGTGCTGCGTGCGCTGGCGCTTGACCCCCGCCAACGCTTTCCCACAGCCCGTGCTTTCCACGCAGAATTGGAGAAATGGGCCAAACCGGCAGAGGCGGCTGGGGACGCCAGTAGTAACAACAGTACGCTGGACTTTTTGCTACGCCGCATGCGGCACAAAAGCGATTTTCCGGCCCTGTCAGATTCCGTCATGCGTATCCAGAGCATGGCCAATTCGGATACTGAAAGCGTCAACAGCGTCACCAACGAAATCCTGAAGGACGTAGCGCTGACCAACAAGCTGCTGCGCATGGTTAATAGCGCGCATTTTGCGCACCGCGGCAGCATCAATACGGTGTCGCGGGCCGTCAACTTGGTGGGTTTCAACGGCATTCGCAACATGGCCCTGAGCCTGGTCCTCCTGGAGCATATGCAGGACAAGGCCCACGCGGGTCAGCTTAAAGAAGAGTTCTTGCGTTCGCTGATGGCGGGCTCAATCAGTGGTGAGTTATGTCCGGGTTCGGGGGAGAGTGAGGAGGCCTTCATTGGAGCCATGTTCCAAAATCTGGGACGCCTGCTGGTGCAGTTCTATTTTCCCGAAGAGGCCAGCCAGGTCCGCAAATTGGTGCAGTCCAATCGTGAGCCCGTGAGTGAGGCCACCGCATCCTTCCAGGTGCTGGGCCTGACGTTTGAAAATTTGGGCCTAGGCATTGCCAAGGCCTGGGGTTTGCCCCAAAGCATGCAACGTTGTATGCGCAAACCTACGGGGGTGGTGCCGTCCAAGGCGCCATCAGACGCCGATGAACGCATGCGATGGATTGCGCTGGCTGCCAACGATATTGCGGACGTGTTGCTCCACTCTGCGCCGAAGGACGTGGAGGCGCGTGTGCAGGCTGTCACGCGTAAGTACGTGTCGGCGTTGGGGGTTGGCTCCAAGGCCATGCAAGCCGCAACAACCATTGCAAGGCAGAAGCTGATCGAATTGGCAGCGGCCATGGAGATACGGGTGACACCTGGCTCGGCCGCCGCCAATTTGTTGTCCATGCCTGTAGTACCCACTGGTCATGGCAGCGATGAGGAGTCGGCCGAGGGCGACGCTGGTATCGCCGCCTTCGAACTACACGCGACTAACACCACGCTGCCGCACGGGTACGACCCGGTCCCGCAAAAAGACTCCCAGGTTACACAGACGCTGACAGCGGGCATCCAAGACATCACCAATGCCATGGTGGAAGACTTCAAACTCACCGACGTCTTGCGCATGATCCTGGAGACCATGATCCGGGCCATGCATTTTGACCACATCATCTTCTGTATGCGCGACGCCAAGACCGAAACCATGACAGGCCGCTTTGGCTTGGGGCAGGGGGTAGAAGCCTTTGCCAAGAGTTTCAAGGTGCCGCTGAAGACAGCAACCCCCGACCTGTTTGCCGTGGTCTGCCAGAAGGGGACCGACACCATGATCAGCGACGCGACCGAACCCCGGATGGCGCAGCGCTTGCCCGATTGGTACCGCAAGGGCTTGAACGCGCCCACCTTCCTGCTGTTGCCATTGATGATCAAGGGTGCACCGTTTGGCCTGATCTATGCCGACAAGAAAAACCGCGGTTCCCTTGAGTTGGACGAAAAAGAATTAGCTCTGCTGCGCACCCTGCGCAACCAAGCGGTGATGGCCTTCAAGCAGTCAAGTTAGGCTGTTTGAACTCATCAGCACATTTCACGAAATTCGATTACATTCGGCCGACCCGGCCACAGTGGCCGTGATTCCAGACAGAGGAGAATCCATGCCGACGCTCAATATCAATGGCAAAGACACACAGGTTGATGCCGATTCCTCCACCCCCATTCTTTGGGCCCTGCGCGACACGCTGGGCATGACCGGCACTAAGTTTGGCTGCGGCGCGGCGCTGTGTGGTGCCTGCACCGTGCACCTGGACGGTGCGGCGATTCGATCCTGCATCACCCCCATCTCCGCTGCGGCGGGCAAGAAAATAACCACCATCGAGGCCGTTGCCAGCGACAAGGTCGGCTTGGCGGTACAAAACGCCTGGGTGGCCCACGATGTGGTGCAGTGTGGCTACTGCCAGAGCGGCCAGGTCATGAGTGCCACCGCGCTGCTGAAGACCAACAAGAAGCCCAGCGATGCCGATATTGACGCCGCAATGGCCGGCAACATTTGCCGCTGTGGCACCTACGCCCGCGTGCGCAGTGCCATCCACGCCGCTGCCGCATCCCTGGCCTGATCCGAATAATTGAGCGAGGAAATCACCATGCATTTCGACTCCGCAAGCCCAGAGCTGATTGACCAATTGCCAAAAGGGCTCCTAGCCCGCGTAGAACGTGCGCAAGACGCTACCAAATCAATAGCGGGCTCCGGTTTGCCGCGGCGCAGCTTCCTGAAGGTGGGAGTGGCATCCGGCTTTGCCCTCGGTGCCTACCCACTGGTGGCTGGCGCGCAGACCGCAGCACCGGCTGCGCCCGCGGGACTGAAGCCGTTTGAGCAACCTTCTGCGTTTGTGCGCATTGCCAAGGACGGCACGGTCACCGTCACCGTCAACCGGCTGGAATTTGGCCAGGGCGTGTTAACCGCCTTGCCCATATGCCTGGCCGAGGAGCTGGACGCCGACTGGAGCAAGGTCAGAGCCGAGCACGGCGATGCCAACGCCGCCTATGTGGACCCGGCCTTTGGCATGCACCTGACCGGTGGCTCAGGCTCCATCAAACGCTCCTTCATGCAGTACCGCGAACTGGGTGCCCGCGCCCGCGCCATGCTGGTGGGGGCAGCGGCCGCGCAGTGGGGTGTGGATGCTGCCAGCCTGCGCACGGAGAACGGCATGGTCCTTGGCCCGGCCGGCAAATCCATCAGCTACGGCGATTTGTCGGATGCGGCCATGAAAATGCCCGTACCCGACAAAGTCGCGCTGAAAGACCCCAAAAACTTCCGCATCATTGGCAAGGCGACGCCGCGGCTGGACGCGCCTGCCAAGTCCAGCGGCCAGCAAAACTTTGGCATCGACGTGCAACTGCCCGGCATGTTGACTGCCGTCGTAGCGCACCCAGCCGTTTTCGGAGCAAAAATCAAGTCGCTGGACGACACCGCCGCCAAGGCCGTGCCCGGTGTGAAGGCCGTGATACGAATGCCCACCGACCGGGGTGGCGAGGGCGTGGCCGTGATTGCGCAAGGCTACTGGGCGGCCAAACAAGGGCGCGACGCGCTGAAGCTGGAGTGGGACACGTCCGGCGTTGAGAAGGTGGACAGCACAGCGCAAATGGTCAGCTACAAGGCGCTGGCCAAGAAGACCGGCGCTTTGAAGTACAACGCCGACATGGCTCCTCTGGCCAAAGCGCCGAAGAAGATCAATGCCGAGTTCACGTTCCCCTACCTCGCCCATGCACCCATGGAGCCGCTGAACTGCACCGTGCACATGACCGGCAGCGGCGCAGAGACCAAGGCCGCCATCTACCTGGGCACACAGATGCCAGGTTTTGACGGCATGGCAGCAGCCAAGGTATTGGGCCTGCCTCCACAAAACGTCAAGGTGAATGTGCAGATGGCCGGGGGCGGCTTTGGCCGGCGCGCCGTGCCAACAGCCGACTATGTGGTCGAGGCTTGCACCGTCGCCAAGGTGGCACGCGCTGCCGGTCTGGATGCACCGGTACGTGTGTTGTGGAGCCGCGAAGACGACATCAAGGGTGGCTACTACCGTCCCATGCACGTGCACCGCGCCGAGATCGGATTTGATGACAAAGGCAAGGTGCTGGCCTGGGACCATGTCATCGTCGGCCAATCGATTGTGGAGGGCACGCCCTTTGCAGCCATGATGATCAAGGACGGCATAGACGCCACCATTGTCGAAGGCATGCGCGAGCCCTACGACGTGCCCATGCGCCTGTCCGTGCACCACCCCAAGGTCAATGTGCCGGTGTTGTGGTGGCGCAGTGTGGGCTCCACCCACACCGCCTATGTCATGGAAACCCTGGTCGATGAAATCGCCCGGACCACTAACCAGGACCCCGTTGCCTATCGTATGCAGTTGATGGGTGACAAACACCCGCGCCACAAGGCTGCGCTGATGCTCGCGGTAGAGCAATCCGGCTACGGCAAGCGCAAGCTGCCCAAAGGCCAGGCCTGGGGCGTGGCAGTGCACGAGTCGTTTGACACCGTGGTTGCCTACGTAGCCGAGGCATCCGTCACCAAGGGAGAGCCCAAGCTGCATGCGGTGACTGCTGCCGTGCATTGCAACCTGGCCGTCAACCCCAAGACGATTGAGGCGCAAGTGCAGGGCGCCGCGCTGATGGGGCTTGGCACCTGCCTGCCCGGTTCGGCGATTACCTTCAAGGACGGCATGGTTGAGCAAAGC
>JAYSZJ010000119.1:0-57347 GCA_043738115.1 Rhodoferax sp.
GCACCCGCATCCAACGACTCGCGCACCTCGCGCATCAGGTTCAAGTAGTAATGCAGATTGTGGATGGTGGCCAGCATGGGGCCTAACATCTCGCCGCAGCGGTCCAGGTGGTGCAAATAGGCACGGCTAAAGCCCTCGCGCCCGCCCTGGTCCCACGACACACCTGACGTGCCCGCACAGGCGTGGCAGGTGCAGCTGGGGTCCAGCGGCTGTGGGTCAGTCTTGTGGCGGGCGTTGCGTAATTTCAGGTCGCCGTAGCGGGTGAAGATGGTGCCGTTGCGCGCGTTGCGTGTGGGCATCACACAGTCAAACATGTCCACACCCTCGGCCACGCCTTGGACCAGGTCCTCTGGCGTTCCCACGCCCATCAGGTAACGCGGCTTGTTGGCGGGCAGCTTGTGCGGCGTGTGCGCCATGATGCGCAGCATCTCGTCCTTGGGCTCACCCACACTGACACCACCGACGGCGTAGCCGGGGAAGTTCATCTCTACCAATTGATCGAGCGATTCCTGGCGCAGGTTCTCGAACATCCCGCCCTGCACGATGCCGAACAGCGCGTTGGGGTTCTCCAGCTTGGTGAACTCGGCCTGGCAGCGCTTGGCCCAGCGCAAGCTCAGTTCCATCGATGTGCGGGCTTCGCGCTCGGTGGTGATGTGGCCCTTGGTGTCGTACGGTGTGCATTCGTCGAACTGCATTACGATGTCGCTGTTCAGCACGGTCTGGATCTGCATGCTGATCTCGGGCGTCAAAAACAACTTGTCGCCGTTGACGGGGCTGGCGAACTTGACGCCTTCCTCGCTGATCTTGCGCATCTCGCCCAGGCTCCAGACCTGGAAGCCGCCGGAATCGGTCAGTATGGGCTTGCTCCATTTCTCAAACGCATGCAGGCCGCCAAAACTGGCCATCACGTCCAGCCCCGGGCGCATCCACAGGTGGAAGGTGTTGCCCAGGATGATTTGCGCGCCCATTTCCTCCAGGCTGCGCGGCATCACGCCCTTGACCGTGCCATAGGTGCCCACCGGCATAAAGATCGGCGTTTGCACCACGCCGTGGTTCAGCGTCAGTGTGCCGCGGCGGGCGTGGGAGCCGGCATAAGCTTCGCTGGCAGGGTCGGTTTGGAGGAGGTTGAATTGCAGCATGGGGTGTTCTAGAGGGTGGGGCATTTTACGGGGCCATTGATCCAGGTAGAACTTCGCCCAGATTCCCTACAACACGGGTTGGCGTTTGCAGGCGTTCGATAGAATCACCGGTTACAGAAGTTCGAGTCGAATGCTGTTTTAAAGAAGGTCACCATGAAAAAAATATTCTCTGCCCTGGGGCTGCTGTTTGCATTGATCGGCCCTGCGCACTCCATCACACCGGAAAGCGGATGGTGGTGGAATCCCAATGCGAGTGGGACGGGGTACAACATCGAAATCCAGGACAACGTGTTGGCAGTGGCGACGTATGTCTTTGACGCTGCTGGCGCGCCGACCTACTACATTTCGGCCGGGGCCATGGGCAACGACAGCACGTACAGCGGCACATTGAATTTGTATTCCGGGGGGCAGTGTATAGGCTGTTCGTATAAATCACCTGCTGGAGCGGCAGCTGGGACGATTTCGATTAAGTTCTTGTCTGCGCAAAGTGGAACAATGACCCTCAACGGCGGCACTCCCATCCCGATACAGCGGTTTTCTTTCGGAATCAACACAGCAGCGCCGTATGCCATGCTTGGAGAGTGGGCCATCATTGAAGGCGGCAAGTCATACCCGGTCTACTACGGTGACCGCATTCAGTTTTCTGCCACTTTCACGTCCACAACTTCGGGATCGATTGGTACATTGTTTGCTGGAGGAAACAGATCAGGAAGCACTGGTGCGACGGCCGTCGCATTTCAACAGGATGGGGTGTGGTACATGCTGATTAGCACCTCGACTTCGTATTACCAGTTCTACTCGTTTACTTTTACGGGCCTAAACTCCATTGAAGGCACAACTTGGACATACCTCAAGACATCAACGCTATCCGGACCCGGCACGCCGTTTATTGCGTTCAGGAGTCAGAGCGCCTCGTATGTAAAAACAGGGGTCGGCCCTGGGGTAAAAGCGCAGGCACTCGCTGCAACGCAAAATAGCCAGGCGATTGCTGACAATGAACGTCGCGATGCGCTTCGGCACTTGAGTGCTGAGAATGTTGCCCCACATGCGGATGCAACAGTTCCCGGCAATGCGGCGAGGAGGATGGCGACCGTTCTCGAACAACAGATTCCTCAGCAATAGACTGATCGAATCCGTAAGCCCCCAACTGGCGATCCCAAACCGATTATGGGTTGCCAGAAGGTGCGCGCGCCAGCAACATCGCATCCCCATAACTAAAGAACCGATACGCGCGCGCAATGGCCGCTTGGTACAGCGCCATGATGTGGTCATACCCGGCAAATGCGCTGACTAGCATCATCAGCGACGACTTGGGTAAATGGAAGTTGGTCACCAGCAGGTCGATCAGCTTGAACTCAAAACCCGGCGTGATGAAGATACGTGTGTCGCCGCGGGTCACGCCACTGTGTGCCCACGACTCCAGCGTGCGTACGGTTGTGGTGCCCACCGCCACGATGCGGCCGCCACGGGCTCGGCAGTCGGCCACGGCCTGTTGCGTGGCGGCCGGTACGTCATACCATTCGCTGTGCATCTGGTGTTCGGACAGGTTCTCGGTCTTGACCGGCTGAAAGGTGCCAGCCCCTACGTGCAGTGTTACGTGC
This sequence comes from Rhodoferax sp., assembly GCA_043738115.1. GTDB lineage: Bacteria > Pseudomonadota > Gammaproteobacteria > Burkholderiales > Burkholderiaceae_C > Allorhodoferax. The sequence goes on from JAYSZJ010000119.1 coordinate 2,741, forward strand.
GCCTGGTGTACACCCATCCCAGCCAGTTGGTCCAGCAAGGCCTGGTCAAAGTGCAGCGCGGCGGTCGGTGCCGCCACGGCACCGGGGTTTTTGGCAAACACGGTCTGGTAGCGTTGTTCGTCTTCTGCCGAATCCGTGTGGGTGATATAGGGGGGCAGTGGCACGTGGCCGTGGCGCTCCATCAGCGTATAGGGGTCATCACCCGCGTCGTTGCTCAGCACAAAACGGAACAGCGGGCCGTCGGCATCGGGCCAGCGGCCCAGCATCGTGGCACTGATGCCGTCGGCGCGGCCCGGTGCACAAACCAGTTTCAGCGTGGCGCCTACCTCGGGCTTTTTGCTGACGCGCATATGGGCTGCCACCTGGTTGCCTCCCAACACACGCTCCACCAGCAGCTCGACTTTGCCGCCCGTGGCTTTTTCGCCAAAGAGGCGGGCCTTGACAACCTTGGTGTCGTTGAAGACCAGTAGGTCGCCGGCGCGTAACAAGCCCGGCAAATCCTTGAAGATGCGGTCTACCGGCGGGTTGCCAGTGCCATCCAGCAGGCGCGAACCCGTGCGGGTGGCCGCAGGGTGCTGGGCGATCAAGGCTTCGGGCAACGCAAAATCAAAGTCGCTCAGCGTGTGGGTGGTGGTGACGGTGTTGACCACAGCGGTGTGGTCGGGTGCAGAGGAGGTCATAGGTGCTTGAGGGTTGAACAAACCCGTACCAAGAGTAAAAGAACGGGCAGAATTGTCCCATGCCGCACAGCACCGCCACTTTAGCCCCACCCAAACCCGGTAGCAAAGCGAGCGCGGCCACCCCCAAAACTGCGACCCAGAAGGCCCTGGAGAAGCTGGGCCTCAAACGCGACATCGACCTGGCCCTGCACCTGCCACTGCGTTACGAGGACGAAACCCGCATTACCAAGCTGCGGGATGCGCGCGAGGGTGACTCCATCCAGATCGAGGGTCGGGTCACCGACTGTGAAGTCACGTTTCGCCCCCGGCGTCAACTGGTGGTGACGCTGGACGATGGCACCGATACCTGCACGCTGCGTTTCTTCAGCTTCTACCCCTCGCAGCAGCAAGCGCTGGCGGTGGGTAACCACATCCGGGCGCGCGGCGAGATCAAAGGGGGCTTTTTGGGCTTCACCATGCTGCACCCGGCCTTTCGCAGCGCCGGTGGTGCGCTGGCTACAGCGCTGACGCCCATCTACCCCACGGTGGCCGGGCTGTCACAACCGGTGCTGCGCAAGGAGGTGCTGTCCGGGCTGGCGCGGGCCGAGCTGTCCGACACCTTTCCCCCAGGTGACTTAAGCCAAATCAACCCGAAGCCCCTGTGGACACTACGTGAGGCGCTATCATTTTTGCACCACCCCACGCCCGATGTGTCGCTGGATACCTTGGAGGATCACAGCCACCCGGCTTGGCAGCGCCTCAAGGCTGAGGAGCTGTTGGCGCAGCAGATCTCCCAATTGCAGTCGCGTCGCGAACGCGCCCGCCTGCGTGCACCGGTGCTGGCCATGGTGGCGCCGGAAGTCTTTAGCCCGCCCAATGAACCCGAGCAGCCGGTGCTGATGCCCCTGTACACCGAGCTGGTGGCCACGCTACCCTTCAAGCTGACCACCGCCCAGCAGCGGGTGTGTGCCGAGATTGCCAACGACCTGGCGCGCCAGGTTCCCATGCACCGGCTGCTGCAGGGCGATGTGGGTTCCGGCAAGACCGTGGTCGCCGCGCTGGCCGCCTGCATTTGTATAGACGCGGGCTGGCAGTGCGCGCTGATGGCTCCCACGGAGATTCTGGCCGAGCAGCACTTTCGCAAGCTGCTGAGTTGGCTGGAGCCGTTGGGTGTGACCACGGCGTGGCTGACCGGCAACCAGAAAGCCAAGGAACGCCGCGAGGCCTTGGCCATGATCGAGAGTGGTGAAGCGGCGCTGGTAGTGGGCACCCACGCGGTGATCCAGGACAAGGTGCAGTTCAAGAACCTGGCCCTGGCCATCATCGACGAGCAGCACCGCTTTGGTGTGGCCCAGCGCCTGGCCCTGCGCAACAAGCTCAACCACGACGGCATGGAGCCCCACATGTTGATGATGACGGCCACGCCCATTCCGCGCACACTGGCCATGAGTTATTACGCGGATCTGGATGTGTCCACCATCGACGAGTTGCCGCCCGGGCGTACACCCATCATCACCCGCCTGGTTAATGATTCCCGGCGCGACGAGGTCATAGAGCGCATACGCGGCCAGATCGACCAGGGGCGCCAGGTTTACTGGGTTTGCCCGCTGATTGAAGAGAGCGAGGCGCTGGATCTGACCAATGCCACACAAACCCATGCCGATCTGGCTGAGGCACTGCGGGGCACCACACGCGCAGACGGCCAGCCGGTGTTGATCGGCCTGCTGCATTCACGCATGCCACCGGACGAGAAAAAGGCCGTCATGGCCGCGTTCAAAGAGGGCCACATGGCCGTGCTGGTCAGCACCACGGTGATCGAGGTGGGGGTCGACGTGCCCAACGCCTCGTTGATGGTCATCGAACACGCCGAACGTTTTGGCTTGAGCCAGTTGCACCAGCTGCGCGGCCGGGTAGGGCGAGGGGCAGCGGCTTCGGCCTGCGTGTTGCTGTACTCCACGGGCGACGCGCCCCGGCTGGGGCAAACGGCGCGGGCGCGGCTCAAGGCCATGGCCGAGACGAATGACGGTTTCGAGATCGCCCGGCGCGACCTGGACATACGGGGCCCCGGCGAGTTCCTGGGCGCGCGACAATCCGGTGAAGCCATGTTGCGTTTTGCCGACTTGAACCGCGATGCGGAACTGCTAGAGTGGGCCAGGCGTGAGGCGCCCATGCTGCTGGACCACCATCCCCAGTTGGCGCAGCGCCATGTGACGCGTTGGTTGGGCGGAAAAGCAGAATTTTTAAAGGCCTGAACACGATGGAAATGACCGGATTTCTCCCCCTGATGTGGTGGGCACTGGGTGGCGCGGCCGCGCTGGGGGCCTGCATCTACCTCTACATGGAATACCAGGCTTACCTGCTGCGCACCAGCGTCGTCAGTGTGCCGGGTGGACTGCGTTTTACGGCCCAGGGCCTGACGGTGGAGTCGCGGCACGCGGGCAAAGAAATCAAGGTCATCACCAAAAATGGCCGCTACACCCGCCAACCCCTGGCCGGGGGTGAAGAAGCGGTGCAGACCGGCCCGTTGACGGTGACGCTGGTGGCCATAGGCCTGCAGATCGAGGTCTCGCGCATCGCAGTCAAGGACCCCAAGGGTGGTGCGGCCAGGGCCACGGGCTTCAGCCGTATTGTGTTTTTGGCCACCGACGAACCCATGCACACGGCGTTGGGCAAGCCGGGGGGGCACCGTTCCGAACTGCGGATCGACAATGTGCCCGACCCCGTTGCCACCAACTTCCAGCAATTTGCCAACGGTCTGCGGGCTTGGATCGAGAAGGTGGAGCAGCAGTTGCAGGCCAAGATCGCGGAGCAGCGCAAGCTGGAGCAGGAAGCCGCAGCGGCCAAGGCCGGCTTGGCAGTAGAGCCCGAGCAAGACGCCGCCCTTCCATTAACCGACGCCGACCGCCAGGCCCGCGCCACGGCCCAATTGGAAAAGTGGCGTGCGGCCGCGGGTTTCAAGGGAACATCGACCGAAATGCATTTTGATGAGCGGGGAAAGATGGCCTGGTTAATAGACCTGGAGCCCTCGGGCAAGGTGATTCTGCATGCCAGCCCGCGCACCTTCCATGGCAGCCTGAAAGGCGCTACGGTCAACGGATTCGGGTCTGAGCTGGAGGTGGCTGTGCGCGACGATTACTGGACCGAAGACGACCCCCGCCTGGCGGCCTTCCGCATTCTGGGCGGCAGCAAACCCGAGATCCGCCGGGCCTGGAAAGAGCGGCTGGATTTGATGATCCAGAACCTGGGCGGCGATGCCGGCCAGCGGCAGCACTAAGACCATGCTCTTTCACCTGAGAACCCTATGACGCTGACCGAGCTGAAATACATTGTGGCCGTGGCCCGCGAGCGCCATTTTGGCAAGGCGGCCGAAGCCTGCTACGTGTCGCAACCAACGCTGTCGGTGGCCGTCAAAAAATTGGAAGAAGAGCTGGAGGTCAAGCTGTTCGAGCGCAGCGCCAATGAAGTCACGGTGACCGCCCTGGGCGAAGAAATTGTGCGCCAGGCCCAAAGCGTGTTGGAGCAGGCCGCGAACATCAAGGACATCGCCAAACGTGGCAAAGACCCGCTGGCCGGCCAGCTGAAGTTGGGGGTGATCTACACGATAGCGCCGTATCTGTTGCCCGATCTGGTGCGCCAAGTCATCAAACGCACACCGCAGATGCCGCTGGTATTGCAAGAGAACTTCACCGTCAAGCTGATGGAAATGCTGCGCACCGGCGAGATCGATTGCGCCATCCTGGCCGAGCCCTTTCCCGAGACCGGTCTGGCCTCCGCGCCCTTGTACGACGAGCCCTTTCTTGCTGCCATTCCTATGCAGCATGCATTGGCATCCCAGACCCGCGTGAGCGCCGACGAGCTGAAAAAAGAGACCATGCTGCTGCTGGGCAATGGCCACTGCTTCAGAGACCATGTGTTGGAGGTGTGCCCCGAATTTGCGCGCTTCTCCAGCGACACCGAGGGCATTCGCAAGAGTTTTGAAGGCTCGTCACTGGAGACCATCAAACACATGGTGGCCGCGGGCATGGGCATTACGTTGGTGCCGCGGCTCAGTGTGCCCGCGGGCGCCTTGGTCGCCAAGACGCGCCGGCATGCGGACTCGTTGGTCAAATATCTGCCGGTAGAAGACGGGCTTGGGGGGGAGCCTCCCTCGCGGCGTGTGGTGCTGGTGTGGCGGCGCAGTTTTACCCGTTACGAGGCGATTGCCGCTCTGCGCAACGCCATTTACGCCTGCGAATTGCCGGGCGTGAAGCGACTCTCGTAACCATCAATAGGAAGTAATGGACATGGCACATGCTGCCCAGACCGGAATACTGGCTCCGGTGCCCCGCGTTGGGCGTTATTTGTTTTTCGCGCTGACCGATACGCCGCACACCACGGGCGCAGCCCTGACCCGCTTGGCACCTCTGGTGGATGGTGAAGCGGCAGTAGTCGGTCTGGGTCTGGACTGCGTGGGTGCGCTCAGTGCCACCGTGCCCGACCTGCGAGCCTTTCCGGATCTGGGTGCCGCATCGGTCGCGGTCCCCGCCACACCGTTTGCCATGTGGTTCTGGTTGCGCGGGGACGATACGGGCGAGTTGGTGAACCAGACACGGCGTATCGCCCAAGCCCTGGCACCGGCTTTTCGTCTGGACCAGGTGGTTGATGCTTTCCGGCATGGGAAAGGCCCCAATGGCCACGGCCGCGACCTGACCGGTTATGAAGACGGCACCGAAAACCCGGAGGGCGATGCTGCATTGCAGGCTGCGCTGGTGCAGGACGGCGGCCCGGGCCTGCAAGGCGGCAGCTTTGTGGCCGTGCAGCAGTGGGTGCACGATTTTGCCGCCTTTGAATCCTTGAACACGCAGGCCCAGGACCATGTGATGGGGCGCCGGCGCAGCGACAACGAAGAGCTGGACGATGCGCCCGAGTCGTCCCACGTTAAACGCACGGAGCAAGAAAGCTTTACACCCAAGGCCTTTGTACTGCGCCGCTCCATGCCCTGGGCGGCGGGCACGCGGGCGGGCCTGATGTTTGTGGCTTTCGGCCATTCGCTGGACGCCTTCGAGGCGCAAATGCGGCGCATGGCGGGGCTGGACGATGGCGTGGTGGATGGTTTGTTTACCATGTCCAAACCCGTCACCGGCAGCTACTTCTGGTGCCCTCCGCTGCGCGACGGGCAACTGGATTTGCGGGCTGTGGGCCTGTGATGCCGATGGTGGTGCGCGAAAAAATCAACTTGTATTTGCAGCTGATCCGCTGGGACCGCCCAGCCGGGTGGCTGTTGTTGTTGTGGCCCACGCTGAGCGCGCTGTGGCTGGCGGCGGGCGGCTTTCCGGGCTGGCATCTGCTGAGCGTGTTCACACTGGGCACCATCCTGATGCGCAGCGCCGGTTGTTGTATCAACGATGTGGCCGACCGCGAGTTTGATAAACACGTCAAACGCACGGCGCAGCGGCCGGTCACCCGTGGGGCGGTGTCGGTGCGTGAGGCTTTGATATTGGGCGCCGTGTTGGCGCTGCTGGCCTTTGGCCTGGTGTTGACCACCAACACCGCCACGGTGCTGTGGTCGTTTGCCGCGCTGGCGGTGGCGGTGGTCTATCCCTATGCCAAGCGATTTGTGTCCATGCCGCAGGCGGTACTGGGCGTGGCCTTCAGCTTTGGCATCCCCATGGCCTACAGCGCGGTGCAAGGCAGCATCCCGGCCCAGGCCTGGGTGTTGCTGGTCGGCAACCTGTTTTGGGTGTTGGCGTACGACACCGAATACGCCATGGTGGACCGGGATGACGACCTGCACATCGGCATGAAGACATCGGCCATCACGCTGGGCCGTTGGGATGTGCCGGCCATCATGCTGTTTTACCTGGCCTACCTGTTGATCTGGTCCTGGGTGGTGGCTCCCCTGGAGCCGCCCTGGGCCTGGTGGCTGGGCGCGGGGCTTGCGGCGGTGCAGGTGGTGTGGCATTACGGCCTAATCCGGCAGCGCACGCGGGACGGCTGCTTTAAGGCCTTTCGCCTGAACCACTGGGTGGGGGCGGCATTGTTTGCCGGCATTTTTGTGTCAACATTGGCGTAACACGGCCAAGCAGCTAAGCTACAACACTGCTGCCCATGCCCAATACCACCGACCCCAGCCTTGACACGGCCAATGCGCTGCGCAAATTGCGCATGGCACAGATTTCCGCCATGGTTGCCATCGCGCTGGCAGTGGCGCTCCCTTTTTTCGTGTACCAAGCGCGGTGGAAGACGGTTTTCCCTTTGCTGGCCGGGCTGACCATCGCCGCCATTTGTTTTGTATTGAACCGGCGGGGCCATACCGCCAGGGCGACGCTACTGCTGCTCTCTTCGATTACCGCCATGTCATGGTTGTTGATGTGGTGGGGTGACGGGCTGAAGGATGCAGCACTGCTAACGTTTCCCGTGCTGCTGATCATGGCCGGCCTGTTGGTGGGCAAGCGGGGTTATTACACCCTGTGGGCCTGCATGATGGGTTTGCTGGCCTTGTTGACTTATGCGACAGCCACGGGCTGGCGGGCATCGCCGGTGTTGCCCAGAGACCCGGTGGAGTTGTGGCGGGATGTGTCCCTGATCCTGTTCGTCGGGGGGCTGGCAGTGTGGACCGTCGTTAATGACATGCACAAAACGCTGCTCAATTTGCGGGAGAAGGTGGTCAAGGTCACGGAATCCCAAATGCAACTGGCCTATCTCTCACAGCACGATGCACTGACGGGTTTGCCCAACCGGTCCATGGGCCGCGACCATATTCAGCTGGCCATCACCAACGCCACGCGCCGCCAGTCTCGGGTGGCATTGCTGTTCGTGGATCTGGACAACTTCAAGGCCGTCAATGACTCCCTGGGCCATGCGATGGGTGACGAGTTTCTCAAGCAGGTCGCCACGCGCCTGGCCGCGTCGGTGCGCAAATCCGATATCGTGGCACGACACGGCGGTGACGAGTTTGTCATCGGCCTGACCGATATCGTGAACGCGGAAGACGTCTCCAAGGCGGCCAGTACGGTGCAAGCCAGTCTGGGGCGCTCCATCTTCCTGGGCGACACCGAGCTCAGCGCTGCGTGCTCCATTGGTATTGCGCTGTTTCCGGACGATGGTACGGACTACGAGTCGCTGCTGCGCGAGGCCGACATCGCCATGTACCAAGCCAAGGAATCGGGGCGTAATACCTACCGATTCTTCGACCCTGCCATGCATGCCAATATTCAGAGCAACCTGTTGCTGCTGTCCAATTTGCGCGCCGGCCTGGTGCGTAACGAATTTGTGCTGCATTACCAGCCGGTGGTTGATCTGGCCAGTGGTGCCCTGGTGGGCGCCGAGGCCCTGATCCGCTGGCAACACACGCCCCCTGCATTGATTCCGCCGGGCGACTTCATTCCCGCAGCCGAAAAGTCAGGACTCATCGTCGAAATGGGGGCGTGGGTGCTGGGCGAAGCCTGCCGCCAGATGGTGGTCTGGCAGGCGGCCGGACGTGAACACTTTGTGATGGCGGTCAACCTGTCGCCTGTGCAGTTTCGCCGGGGCAATATTGAAGCAGTGGTGGCCGCGGCCTTGCGGCAATCCGGCCTGAATCCGGCCTGCTTGGAGCTGGAAATCACCGAATCCACGCTGGTGCAGGACACGGAGACCTTCATCGCATCCTTGCAGCATCTAAAGGCGTTGGGCGTCAAGATATCCATTGACGACTTCGGCACCGGTTATTCCAACCTGTCCTACCTGCAGCGGTTTGCGGTGGACAAGTTGAAGATCGACCAGTCTTTTGTCAAACGCCTGCAAATGGGGCCACAGGACCGGGCCATCGTGACCGCCATCATCCAGATGGCCAAAAGCCTGAACCTGAGTACCACGGCTGAGGGCATAGAGGACGACGCTACGCGCCAGATCCTGCTGGATATGGGTTGCGCCCAGGGGCAGGGCTACTTTTTCGCACGGCCCGTTGCCGTTGCGGCGTTTGACCAGGCTGTGGGCGGATTGGCACAACTAAATGCCCGAACCACTTAGCGGGCAGAAGTCACCCTGGCTTGCCCCCGTAAAATCAACACATGCTGTCTGTAAAAAACGAACTTCTGGAGGCGCTGGCCGCCTCCCTCGAAAAACTGTCCCCCGGGAGCGGTGCCAAGGCGGCGTTTGAGTCGCCCAAGGTTGCGGCCCATGGCGACCTGGCCACTACGGCCGCCATGCAACTGGCCAAACCCCTCAAACTCAACCCCCGCCAGTTGGCGGAAAACCTGAAGGCTGAGCTGCTGAGCCAAGGCGCCTTCCAGCGTTGGGTAGACGCGATTGAAATCGCCGGTCCCGGCTTTATCAATATCCGACTCAAGCCGGAGAGCAAACAAGAAATCGTGCGCGAGGTGCTGGGCCAGGGCGCGCAATTTGGTTACCAAGCCAGCAATGGCCAGCGCGTACTGGTCGAGTTTGTGTCCGCCAACCCCACCGGTCCACTGCATGTGGGCCACGGCCGCCAGGCGGCGCTGGGCGATGCCATTTGCAACCTGTTTGCGACGCAGGGCTGGAATGTGCACCGCGAGTTTTATTACAACGACGCCGGGGTGCAGATCCAGACCTTGACGAACAGCACGCAGCTGCGCGCCAAGGGTTTCAAGCCGGGTGACGACTGTTGGCCCGTGGATCCCGAGAATCCAGCCAGCAAGGCCTTCTACAACGGTGACTACATCCAGGACATTGCCGACGACTTTCTGGCCAAGAAGACCGTGCAGGCCGATGACCGAAGCTTTGCCGCCAGCGGTGATGTCGAAGATTTGGAATCCATCCGCAATTTCGCGGTGGCGTATCTGCGCCATGAGCAGGACAAGGACCTGCAGGCCTTCAATCTGAAGTTTGACGAGTATTACCTCGAATCCAGCCTGTACACCAGTGGCCGTGTCGACCAGACCGTGGCCAAGCTCGTGGCCAACGGTAAGACCTACGACAAGGACGGTGCCTTGTGGCTGCAGTCCACCGACTACGGCGACGACAAGGACCGCGTCATGCGCAAGCAAGACGGCAGCTACACCTACTTTGTGCCCGATGTGGCCTACCACATCGCCAAGTGGGAGCGCGGCTTCACCAAGGTGGTCAACATCCAAGGCACCGACCACCACGGCACCATTGCCCGTGTGCGCGCCGGCCTGCAGGCGGCCGGTGTCGGCATTCCGCTGGGATACCCCGATTATGTGTTGCACACCATGGTGCGTGTGGTCAAGGGAGGTGAAGAGGTCAAGATCAGCAAACGTGCGGGTAGTTATGTGACGCTGCGTGATTTGATCGAGTGGACCAGCAAGGACGCGGTGCGGTTCTTCCTGCTGAGCCGCAAGCCTGACACCGAATACACCTTTGACGTAGACCTGGCCGTAGCCAAGAACAACGACAACCCGGTCTACTATGTGCAATATGCCCATGCGCGTATCTGCTCGGTGCTGGCAGCCTGGGGTGGCGACAGGGCCAGTCTGCAGGGTGTGGACCTGTCGGCCCTGCAAAGCCCGCAGGCCCAGGCCTTGATGTTGCTGTTGGCCAAATATCCCGAAATGCTGACCGCTGCCGCCAATGATGAAGCGCCACACGACGTGACCTTCTACCTGCGTGAGCTGGCTGCGTGTTACCACAGCTACTATGACGCCGAGCGTATTCTGGTGGACGAAGAAGTCGTCAAGCTGGCGCGTTTGGCCTTGGTCGCCGCGACGGCGCAGGTGTTGCACAATGGCTTGGCGGTGCTGGGCGTGAGTGCCCCGCAAAAGATGTGAACTTTGGGGTCAGACCACTTGCGTAGCAATGTGCTCTGACCCCAACAAATTAGATGACTTGCGGGACAGATCTTCAGCTCTGTCCTCAACTGATTAGATAGAAAAAAGGTAGTGCATGAAGCAGCAGCTTGGCGGAACCATTTTGGGATTCATCATTGGCGTAGTGGTCGGTCTGGCCGCCGCGCTGGCGGTGGCGGTGTATGTGACCAAGGTGCCGGTGCCTTTCATGAACAAGAGCCAGAGCCGGTCGGTAGACCAGGACGAGGCCGAGGCCAAGAAAAACAAGGACTGGGACCCGAACGCCCCGCTGTACGGCAAGAACCCGGCCAAAACAGCGGCTCCGGCAGCAGTTGCATCGACCCCAGGTCCTGCTGCTTCACTGCCCAAGTCCACGGCCAAAGCCGATGCCAAGGGTGAAGTCAAACCGGCGGTGTCGGCCGATCCTCTGGGCGATTTGGCCAAAGCCAAGACGGGTGGTGGTGCCAACGCAGCAGAGCCTTTCTTTTTCTTTGTGCAGCTTGGCGCCTTTCGCACCGCGGAAGATGCCGAGGCCCACCGGGCCAAGCTCTCCTTGAGCGGTATCGAGACTAAGATCACCGAACGTGAACAATCGGGCCGCGTTGTGTTCCGGGTGCGCACCGGTCCCTTCAATACCAAGGAAGACGCCGAGCACAACAAGGAAAAGCTGGAGAAGGCCGGTCTGGAAACTTCCCTGGTACGGGTGCAACGTTAAGCTGCATGGATCTCCAGGGCTGAAGGGTCGGGAACTAATTCGGGGCCCGGCAATCACATTGACACATTTTGGAGCGCTTTTGCATGAACATGAAACGTCGTGAGTTTTCCCAGGTTGCAGCCGGTGCTGCGTTGGCCTCTACCGGTCTGTGGTCGCCGCTGGCACAGGCCCAAGCGCAGACCCAGTTTTCCGCTGGCAAGCACTACCAGGTCCTGGATGCCCGCGCGCCGGTTGAAGCGCCGGTTGGCAAGATCGAAGTGGTGGAGTTCTTTTGGTACAACTGCCAGCACTGCAACGCTTTTGAGCCCATACTGGCAGCCTGGGTCAAGACCCTGCCCAAGGATGTGTCGTTCCGCCGTTCACACGTCGCATTCCAAGACGCTTTTGTGCCACAACAGCGCCTGGCCCTGACCTTGGAGGCCATGGGGCTGGTTGAAAAGCTGCACGCCAAGGTTTTTGCCGCCATCCATGCCGAAAAAATCAACCTAGCTACCGGTGACGCCATTGCAGAATGGATTAGCCGTCAGGGCGTGGACAAGGCCAAGTTCTTGGAGCAATACAACTCCTTTTCCATCCAAACCAAGGCAACACGCGCGACCCAGTTGCAAAACGCCTACAAGGTCGAAGGTGTGCCTGCCATCGGTATTGCCGGCCGTTTTTACACAGACGGAACGATGGCCGGGACCATTGAGCGCGCCCTCAAGGTGACCGAAGCCCTGGTCGCAGAGCTGCGTAACAGCAAGGCCTAAGCGCCAACACACAGGCGCCAGTCTGCAGGGCCCTAGCGCATGAAGTTGCGCAGGGCATCCGCAGTCGGCCCCGGCAGCTCCTCGGGTATGAAATGCCCCGCAGGCACAGCCGCCCCGCTGACCGTAGCGCTGCACTGGGCCTGCCACAGGTCCATAGGTTTGAACATGCGCTGCACCACGCCGCGCTCTCCCCACAACACCAGGGTATCGCGGGCAATCTTTGCGCCCCGCGCGCGGCTGGTACGGTCGTGCTCCAAGTCTATTCCGGCACTGGCGCGGTAGTCTTCACAGGCGGTGTGGATAGCTTCTGGCCTGCAGAAGCAGCGCTCGTATTCCGCTAGCGCCTGGGGTTCGATATGGGCCACGCCACCTGCGCCCCAACCGCCCAGCTTATGGTGCAGATAAGCCTTGGCATTGCCGCCAATCATGCTCTCGGGCAAGGGGCTGGGTTGAATCAGGTGAAACCAGTGGTAGTAGGCGCGGGCGAACTCCATGTTGGTGCTGGCATACATGTCCAGCGTGGGAGCAATGTCGATCACACACAGCTTGCGCACGCGAGGGCTATGGTCGAGCGCAAGGCGGTGTGCAACCCGGCCACCCCGGTCATGTCCACACAGGAAAAACGTATCCACCCCCAGCGCGTCGACGATGGCCACCACATCAGCCGCCATGGCGCGTTTGCTGTAGTTGCTGTGGTCGGGCAGGCCCGGTGCGTGGGACGAGTCTCCATACCCCCGCACATCCGGCAGCACCAAAAAATAGTCATCGCACAGCAGCTGGGCCACGCGATGCCACATCACATGGGTCTGTGGAAATCCGTGCAGCAGTACCAGGGCCGGCTTCTGTCGGTTACCGCCGCAGCGGAAGTGGATGTCCCCACCGTCACCGGCGAGGGTCTGCGACGCAAAACCTTCGAACCAGCTCATACGGATCGCGCACACACGGTGCGGCGTTGGGAGGGTGAGGGTGCATGGGCTCTTGGCATGGGTAGACCTTTCAAACCCAAGTGTGCCGCAAACGGACCCGTCTGAAAAATACTGAAACAAATCGATACCCCACCGACAGGACATTGCAGGCCTGCCCCGGCACCATCAAGGCCTGTTCAACACATTCACACACCAAGGACCAAACATGAAAACCTGGATCAAACGCAGTCTCTACAGCCTGGTGGGCGCCAGCATTGTGTTGGGCGGCCTGTCTGCCTGCGGCCATAACCGCCACGGCTATGGCAGTGCCATGAGTGCCGAAGACCAAGCCCAGATGCGCGGCAAAATCGTCGAGCGGGTCAGCGGCAAGCTGGACCTGAATGCCGACCAAAAGCAACGCCTCAACGTACTGGCCGACAAGGTACAAGAACAGCGCGCTGCCTTGGTTGGCAAAACCACCAACCCACGCGCTGACATGCAGGCCCTGGTAGCGGGTGAAAAGTTCGACCGCAGCCGTGCACAGACCCTGGTGACCGAAAAAACTGCCGCCATCACCGGCAAGAGCCCCGAGGTGATCACCGCCATGGCCGACTTCTACGACAGCCTGACGCCCGCCCAGCAAACCAAGGTGCGCGAGGCCATGCAGAAGGGCCGCCACCACGGTTGGTGGCACCGCGGCTGAGCGCAGTAGAGGTCTGTGATGCACAGCCTGCAACCTCTGTTCACCAGCATGCGCGCCCATGGGCCGGTGCTGCTGGCGGCCACCACCGAGCCGGCGGCCGAGTTGCTGGCCCTGGTCTGGGGCCCGCGGTTCGACCGCGAACATGGCCGCTACCTGGCGCAGGCCGCGGCACAGAACCGCCCGTCGCTGGACCATGCGCTGGGCCAAGCTCTGAACCAAGCCGCCGATACCTTTGACCGGCTGCCCGCGATACGCCAGCAACGCCTGCGCCAGCTTTTACGCCACCACGCAGGTGGGACAATTAGCGCATGACCCTGCGTATCCTGCTGATTGACGACGACGAACAACTGGGTGAACCACTGGCCGCCTACGTTGCCCGTTTTGAGATGCAGCTCAGCCACGCCACACGTCCCAGTGCTGGCTTGGCTCTGTTGCGCCAGGGCGGGTTTGACGCCGCCATTCTGGACGTGATGCTGCCCGAGATGGATGGTTTTGCGTTATGCCGCACCATCCGAAAAGAGAGTGATATACCGCTGATCATGCTCACCGCGCGGGGTGACGTGATGGACCGTGTGGTGGGCCTGGAGCTGGGTGCTGACGACTACTTGCCCAAACCCTTCGAGCCGCGCGAACTGGTGGCGCGGCTGCAGACCGTGTTGCGCCGCCGCCAGCCCAACGGCAACAGCTCAGCACCCGCAGCGCTGGCCACCACTGATGGCAGATTGCACTTCGAAGGTCTCACGGTGGATGCCACCACCCGCAGCGTGGTGTGCCTGGGCCAGCCGCTAGAGTTGACCAGCACCGAATTTGACCTGCTGCACCTGCTGGCCCGCGAGCCGGGCAAGGTCTTCCACCGCGATGACATCCTCAACCAGCTGCGTGGCCATGACGCGGACCTGTACACCCGCGCGGTGGACATTGTGGTGAGCCGACTGCGCAAAAAGCTGGAGCCGCTGGACGCCATCAAAACACTGCGCAACGCCGGGTATGCCCTGGCATTGCGCGCACGCAACCCGGGTGCCCCCCATGTTTAGCAAGAAGCCCCACCGACCCTGGCACCGCCGGGCCCGCCATGCCCTGGGGCATTCGCTGCGGGTGCGCTTGGTCACCGTGTTTTTGTTGTTGGCCATGGCCTTGGCCGCTACCTTTACCTTTGGCATGCAAAAGGCGTTGAGTGTGGGTTGGCGGGTTGCGGCCCGCCCCCTGGTCAGTGACTATGTGGACCGTCTGGCGGACGAGATCGGCAACCCGCCCAGTATCGAACGGGCGCAGGCCCTGAGCCAGCGCCTGCCGGTCAGTGTGCAGATATCCGGCCCGGTGGTGAACTGGCGCAGCAGCCTGCAGCCCGACATGTTTCGCCACCGCCACCGTGTGGGCAATGATGATTGGCAAGACGGCCTGCCACGCCTGCTGTCGCGCACCACGGCTGACGGCCACCGCATCGATCTGGGCGTCAGCGTCGCCGCCTGGGAAAACCAGCCACACCGTGTGGGCTGGTACACATTGGCCTGCATTCTGGCGCTGACCGCGCTGGCCTATGCGTATATACGCCGCCTGCTGAGACCGTTGGACGACATACGCGACGGCGCCAGGCGCTTTGGCAGCGGCGACTTCGGGGCGGCCATTCCGATCCGACGGCGTGATGAACTGGGCCAGTTGGCCACCGATGTCAACACCATGGCGGGCAGCATCCACCAGATGCTCGAAGCCAAGCGCGGCCTGCTGCTGGCCATCAGCCATGAACTGCGCAGCCCGTTGACCCGGGCGCGGTTGAACACCGAACTGTTGCCCGAAGACGGGGATGTGGCACCGCGCCGCGAGGCCCTGCTGCGCGACCTGGGCGAAATGCGCGACCTGGTCACCGACCTGCTGGAGAGTGAACGCCTGGGCCAGGGCCATGCGGCCTTGCAACTGGAGTCAGTGGACTTGGCTGAGCTGATCCAGGAGGTGGTCCATGCCGCGGTGCCTGATACCGCAGCGACGCCCGCCGTGGCGTTAGAGCTGGCACCCAATCTACAACCGCTGCAACTGGACCGCACCCGCATGCGCCTGCTGCTGCGCAACCTGCTGGACAATGCGCTGCGCCACAGCGTAGATGCGGCCCAGGCGCCGATGGTCCGCCTGCACACCACAGAGGCTGCACAAGGGCAGGGCATATGCATCAGCGTGCGCGATTACGGCCCTGGTGTGGACGATGCGGTCTTGCCCCATCTGGCCGAGCCTTTTTACCGGCCCGACTCGGCACGCGGCCGCACGGCGGGTGGGGTCGGTCTGGGGCTGTACTTGTGCAAACTGGTCGCGCAGGCCCATGGCGGAAGCTTGAGCGTTCGCAACGCACAGCCGGGCTTGGAGGTCAGCGTGCGCCTCCCTTTTTAGCGGCTTTTTTGTCCTTTTGTTTCCCCTTGGGTTTTTTGGGCCGCGCCGGTGAACCATCTGCGGCACGCCCATCCAGCTCCGCCTCCACCCGCTCGCACAGCGTCTGCAGAATCTTGATGCGGGCGTAGTACTTGTCATTGGCCTCCACCAGCGTCCACGGCGCATTGCCCGTGCTGGTGCGCTCCACCATGTCGCACACGGCCTGTTGGTAGGCATCCCACTTCTTGCGGTTGCGCCAGTCTTCTTCGGTGATCTTGAAACGCTTGAAAGCGATCTGCTCGCGTGCCTTGAAACGCTTGAGCTGTTCCTGCTGGCTGATCTGCAACCAGAACTTGACCACCATGGCGCCGGACGCCGCCAGCTCATGCTCGAAGTCATTGATCTCGGCATAGGCGCGCAGCCAGTCGTTCTCGCTGCAGAAGCCTTCGACCCGCTCCACCAGCACGCGGCCATACCAAGTGCGGTCAAAAATAGCGACCTGGCCCTTGCGCGGCACATGGCGCCAGAAGCGCCACAGGTAGGGCTGGGCGCGTTCTTCCTCGGTGGGCGCGGCAACCGGTATCACCTGGTACTGGCGCGCATCCAATGCGGCGGTGATGCGCCGTATGGCCCCGCCCTTGCCGGCGGCGTCCGCCCCTTCAAACGCACACGCCAGCGAGCGCCCCTTGAAGCGTGGATCGCGCAGCAGCTCCGCCAGGCGGGCCTGCCAGTGGGCCAGTGCGTCTTCATAGGCCTTTTCCTCCAGATGCAGGTGCAGGTCCATGGCGGACAGCACGGTGCGGCCATCGGTATCCACCCGCACCAGCGGCGCCACAGGCGCATCCTGCTCGTCGGTGCTGGCCAGTTTTTTCTGCATGGCTTGCAGCAGCATCTGCGCCACCGTCAGCGAGCGGTAGCGGTCGTCTGTGCCTTCAATGACCATCCAAGGCGCCCATGGCGTGTTGGTCATGCGCAGCAGGTGACCGGCCACGTCCTGCAGCTTGTCATAGGTCTTGAGCCGGTCCCAGTTCCACTGGGTCACCCGCCAGGCGGTGCGGGGGTCTTTCTCCAGGGCTTTGAGTCGTTTGACCTGGCCGTTCTTGGTCAGGTGGAACCAGAACTTCAGCACCAGCGCGCCTTCGCCGACCAGCATGGCCTCAAAACGGTTGATCTCGTCGGCCTGGGCATCCAGTTCTTTGAGCGATATCTCGTCTTCAATGCGCTGGCGGATCGGCTCCGAATACCAGGACCCGGCGAAGATACCCACGCGCCCTTTGGGTGGCAGGGATCGCCAGTAGCGCCACATGGGTGGGCGCTCGCGTTCTTCCTCCGTGGGTGGTGAAAAGGCCAAGGTGGACAAAAAACGGGCGTCCATCCACTCGTACAACACATTGATGGTTTCGCCCTTGCCAGCGCCGTCCTGCCCGCTGACCAGTACCACGACTGGGATTTTTTTACCCTCGTGCAGGTCTACCTGCGCCTCCAGCAGCGCGGCGCGAAGGGCGGGGACTGCAGCCTTGAAGGCGGCTTTGCTGATGGTGTGGCCAATTTCTGCGGATTCAAACATCGTGAGTCTCCTGACGCGCCGCTTGGGCTAGGCATGTGCTGACCATTTTAGGAGTGGCGGCGCGGCGGCACCTGCTTGCCGGAGTGTATATGGCGAAAAGTGCCTTCAGCCCTCGTTGGATATGTCGGGTATGCTATCAAAATAGAAGCATTTCAAAAAGCTTGAAGCAGGGTGCTCGGTTGACGCAACATGCTCAGTACAATCGTCCAAGCTCCACCCGAGCAAGTTCCGTGCCTTTATGAAAAAACCACCCCTATTCCTGTTGTCTCTGGCTATTTGCGCGGCGTTTGCCCTGCCCGCTTGGGCCGAGAAAGCCGACCGCAAGAAACCCATGAACGTCGCTGCCCACACGATACGTGTTGATGACGTTAAACAGGTCACCGTCGCTGAAGGCAATGTGGAGATGACCCAAGGCAGCATCCTGGTTCGGGCAGCCCGTATCGATGTGCGCCAAGCAGCTGATGGTTACCAGCTCAGCACGATCACTGGATCACCCGGCAAGCCAGCATTCTTCCGCCAAAAGCGTGACGCGGGGGACGAATTTATCGAAGTGGAGAGTGAACTGATCTATTACGACGGCAGCGCCGATATCGTCAAATTCACAGGCAAGGCTGTGCTGCGCCGCCTGCGGGGTACCGTGTTGGCCGACGAAATCAGTGGTGCGGTGATCGTCTACGAAAACCTGACCGACAAGTTCAGCGTGGACGGTAGCAACGTTGCCGCCGGTGGTGCACCGGTGCCGGGTGGTCGGGTCCGCGCCATCCTGACGCCCAAGCCCGACGCTGCCGAATCCGTGCCGCCGGCCCCTAAAACACCCGCGCAACCTGGCCCAAGCCTGCGCCCCTCGACCACGCTGGGGAGTAGCCCCCAGTGAGCGAATCGGTAGATACGGTGCCCGATTCTGCGGTCGGACGGCTGGAAGTCAGCCATATCCAGAAGGCCTACGGCAAGCGCCAGGTGGTCAAAGACGTGTCGCTGACCGTGCGCACCGGCGAGGTGGTGGGTCTGCTGGGCCCCAATGGCGCGGGCAAGACCACGTCGTTTTACATCATCGTGGGCCTGCTGCGCGCCAGTGCCGGCGACATCACCATTGACGGCCATTCCATCGAACACATGCCCATCCACCGGCGCGCTCGCCTGGGGCTGGGTTACTTGCCGCAAGAGGCGTCCATCTTTCGCAAGCTCAATGTGGAAGACAACGTGCGTGCCGTCCTTGAATTGCAGCACGACGATGCCGGGAAACCGCTGAGCCGTACCGAGATTGAGCTGCGCCTGACAGCGCTGCTGCAAGACCTGCGCGTCGAACACTTGCGTGAATCACCGGCGCTGGCACTGTCGGGTGGTGAACGCCGCCGTGTCGAGATTGCCCGCGCGCTGGCCACGCGCCCCCGTTTCATTTTGCTGGACGAGCCCTTTGCCGGCATTGACCCGATTGCCGTGATCGAGATCCAGCGCATCATCAATTTCCTGAAATCGCGTGGTATTGGTGTGCTCATCACCGACCACAACGTGCGTGAGACGCTGGGCATTTGTGACCACGCCTACATCATCAGTGACGGCACCGTGCTGGCCCAGGGCACCCCCGCCGAGATCGTGGCCAACGCCGATGTGCGCCGCGTGTACCTCGGCGAACACTTCAAGATGTAGTCTGGGTGTTCGTATGAAGCAGGGTCTCTCACTACGCGTCTCACAGCACTTGGCGCTCACGCCGCAGTTGCAGCAGTCCATACGCTTGCTGCAACTGTCCACGCTGGAACTCAGCCAGGAAGTGGAGCAGATGCTGGACGAAAACCCGTTCCTGGAATTGACGCAGGACGAGGCCGTGCGCGAGGAATTTGGCCTGGCGCAGGCAGACACCCCAGTCAGTCCTGGTGAGCGCGAATCCGAGGTTGCTACTGTTTCGGTAGCGGATTATGCAGACTCAACGGGGGCTAGCGCCACAAAAGACGAAGACAACACCCCACTGGGCGGTGGTGACGACGAACCCAACTGGGATGGTGACGGCACCACCGAGATGGTGCCCGACGACGGCGAGTGGGGCACGGATGCCAAAGCAAAAACCAACAACCTGGGTGATGGCGAAGACACTGATGCCACCGAGCTGGCCCGCACGCAGGAGTCTTTGCAATCGCACCTGCACCGCCAGGCCCTAAGCCTGCGGCTGAGCGAGACGGATGCCAGCGCGCTGCGCTTTCTGATCGAATCGCTGAATGACGACGGTTACCTGGAAGACCCCTTGCCGGACCTGGCCCGCAGCCTGGCCGGTGACGATGAGGAGCAGGTCGAAGACCTGGTGCACCACTTCACCGTGGCGCTGGGGCTGCTGCACAGCCTGGAGCCCGCGGGCGTGGGCGCACGTGATCTGGCCGAGTGTCTGCGTCTGCAATTGCGCGCCAAACTCGACGATGCGCTGAACCCGCCAGAGCCCGAATACGCCACGCTTCTCGCTCTGGCCCTGCGCATCTGCGGCCAGCCCATGGATTTATTGGCGCGCCGCGATGTCAAAACCCTGGTGCAGCGCTGTGGCGGCACCGACGCCCAGACACGCGAGGCCATCACGCTGATCGCGCGGCTGGAGCCCAAGCCCGGGCGCCGATTTGTGGATGTGGAACGCAACATCGTAGTGCCCGACGTGCTGGTGGTAGCCGCGGGCAAAGCCCGCAACGGCATCAACCCGCAGTTCCGCGTCATGCTCAACCCCGAGGTCATGCCCAAGCTACGCGTGCACGACATTTACGCCAACGTGCTGCGCAACCACCGCGGTGGCGGCAAGGACAGCGCCAGTTATGCCGGCCTGCAGCAGCGCCTGCAAGAGGCGCGCTGGTTCATCAAGAACATCCAGCAGCGGTTCGATACCATCCTGCGTGTCAGCACTGCGATTGTGGAGCGGCAAAAGGGCTTCTTCACCCACGGCGAGATGGCCATGCGTCCGCTGGTGTTGCGCGAAATTGCCGACGAGCTGGGCCTGCACGAATCCACCATCAGCCGTGTCACCACGGCCAAATACATGGCCACGCCGTTTGGCACCTTTGAGCTGAAGTATTTCTTTGGCTCCGGCCTGGGCACCGAGTCCGGCGGCAATGCATCCAGCACGGCGGTGCGTGCACTGATCAAACAGTTCATCAGCGCCGAGAGCGACAAGAAGCCGCTCTCCGACAACCAGATTTCCGAAATGCTGAAAGAGCAGGGCATCGAATGTGCCCGCCGCACGGTTGCTAAATACCGCGAGGGGCTGAAGATTGCTCCTGCTTCGCTGAGGAAGGCCTTATGAATTCACTCCAAATTTTCCTCCCCTGCGCCGCCGGCGTAGAAGACCTGCTAGCCCACGAGGTGCACGACCTGACCGGCTTGATGGGTGAAGACCTGCTGACCCGCCGCGGCGGTGTCATGGCCAAGGCCTCGTGGCGCGACGCCATGCGCCTGAACCTGCACAGCCGCCTGGCGCAGCGAGTGCTGGTGCAGCTGTCCTATACCGAATACCGCAGTGAACAAGACCTGTACCGTGCTGCGGCCGATGTCGCGTGGGAGATCTGGTTCACACCCAAACAATCGATCAAGGTCGAAGTGACGGCCCAGCACAGCCCGCTGACCTCGCTGAACTTTGCCGGGCTCAAGATCAAGGACGCGGTGTGTGACCGCTTCCGCGACAAGGCCCACGGCGTGCGCCCAGACGTCAACACCCAGTGGCCCGACGTGCGCATCTACGCCCACCTGACCACCGACACCTGCTCGCTGTACATAGACACCTCGGGTGAACCCCTGTTCAAACGCGGCTGGCGCGAAGACAAGGGCGAGGCACCGTTGAAAGAAACACTCGCCGCCGCCATGATTGCCGCCAGCGGCTGGGCGGATGGTGACGAAGACCTGCTGCCGTTGTACGACCCTTGCTGTGGCAGCGGCACCATTGCCATCGAGGCCGCGCAGATCGCCTGCAACATCGCCCCGGGCAGCTTGCGCCGTTTTGCGTTCGAAAAATACATCCCGTTCCAGCAACACGTCTGGGATGGCATCAAACAGGAAGCCGCGGCCGCCGTGGTTAAACCCGAGCCGGGCCAGAAGCCGCTGATCTACGGCAGTGACGTGGCCCACCGTATGGTCGATTTTGCACAGCGCAATGCCGAACGTGCGGGTGTGGCCGATGTCATCGAATTCCGCGGCGGCGACGCCTTACAACGTATGCCGCCAACCGACGTGCCCGGCGTGTTACTGCTGAACCCGCCCTATGGTGACCGTATTGCGGTGGCCGGTGTCAGCGGCGCCGGTGCCAGGCGTTCGGGTGCGCCCAACCGGGGTGACCGCAACGATGCGCCTTTGCCCGACTACGAAGCCCAGAGCGGCGCCCGTGAAGAGGCAGTGACCGAAGACGGCGGCGAATTCTTCAGCCAACTCGCCACGCATTGGAAGAAAAACTTCAGCGGCTGGACCGGCTGGATTCTGACGCCTGACCTCAAGCTGCCGAGCAAGATGCGCCTCAAAGAATCCCGCCGCGTGCCGATGTGGAATGGACCCATCGAATGCCGCATGTTTAAATTTGACATGATCAAAGGCACGGCCCGAAAAAATGCTGGCTGACCCCCGGTTGGTCATCCTGGACACCAACATCGTCCTGGACACCTTCGTCTTCAACGACCCTGCTGCCAAACCGCTGCGGGCAGCGTTGGAGGCGGGCGAGCTGCGCTGGATCGCCACTGCCCCCATGCGCGAGGAGCTGGAGCGGGTGCTGGCCTACCCCAAGATCGCCAAACGCCTGGCCTTCTACCAACTGCAGGCTGCCGACGTGTTGGCGCACTTCGACACACGGGTTCACACGGTGGAGGTTGCGGCCAAGGCCCCCATCGTCTGCAAAGACCCGGACGACCAGAAGTTCATAGACCTGGCGGTGGCCCACCAAGCCTTGGTACTCAGCAAGGACAACGCCGTGCTCTGTATGAAAAAACGGCTGCTAGCCCTCGGCGCACAAGCACAATGCGCTATTGAATAAGTAGCGCCTCCAGCGGCTCACTCTGCAGCAAAAAGCTCTGCGGTGCGGCCAGCGGCCAGGTCTGGCGGTAGATGATGGGCAGGGCTTGTAAATCACTCTCCAGCAACGCGCGGTCCGGCAGTTGCGTCAGAATCAGTTGGGCCAGTGACTGCACCTTGTGGTCACCCGAGCGGCGCACGATGTGGTGCGCCGTGATCTCGGCGGGGTGGTTCACGCCGGCGGCCTGCACCAGTTCCTTCAGGGCAAGCAGGGTTTGCTGGTGGAAGTTGTACACGCGGGTCGCCTTGTCGGGCACCACCAGGGCTTGCTGGCGCACCGGGTCCTGTGTGGTCACGCCGGTGGGGCAGTGGCCGGTGTGGCAGGTCTGTGCCTGCAGGCAGCCCAGCGAAAACATGAAGCCCCTGGCGCTATTGCACCAGTCGGCGCCCAAGGCCATCATGCGGGCGATGTCAAAGGCCGTGACCACCTTGCCGGCGCAGCCGATTTTGATCTGGTTGCGCAGGCCCACGCCGCGCAGCGTGTTGTGCACCAGCAGCAGGCCCTCTTGCAGCGGCGAGCCCACGTGGTCGGTGAATTCCACCGGCGCTGCACCCGTGCCGCCCTCGGCCCCGTCCACCACTATGAAGTCGGGCACGATGCCGGTGGCCAGCATGGCCTTCACCATCGCAAACCACTCCCAAGGGTGGCCTATACACAGCTTCAGACCGGTGGGTTTGCCACCCGACAACTGGCGCAGGCGTTCCACAAACTCCATCATCTGTATCGGTGTGGAAAACGCGCTGTGGGACGCCGGCGAAACACAATCCACCCCTTCCGGGATGCCACGGGCGGCGGCAATCTCGGGTGTGACCTTGGCGCCAGGCAACAGGCCACCCTGGCCGGGTTTTGCGCCCTGGCTGAGCTTGATCTCGATCATCTTCACCTGCGGATCGCGGGCGTTGGCAGCAAACTTGTCGGCGTTGAACGTGCCGTCGTCATTGCGGCAACCAAAATAACCCGATGCCACCTCCCAGATCAGATCACCGCCGTGGGTGCGGTGGTGGACCGAGATGGAACCCTCGCCAGTGTCATGCGCAAAACCACCTCGTTTGGCACCAGCGTTCAGCGCCTGGATGGCATTGGCACTCAAGGCACCAAAACTCAGCGCCGAGATGTTGAACACGCTGCAGCTATAGGGCTGCGCACGGCCTGCACCTATGGTGATACGGAAATCATGGGTGGCGAGTTGGGAGGGTGCCAGCGAGTGGTTGATCCACTCATACCCTTCGGCGTGTACATCCAACTGGGTGCCAAACGGGCGTTTGTCCGGATCTCCTTTGGCCCGCTGGTAGACCAGGGAGCGCTGGGCGCGCGAAAAGGGGTTGGCGTCGGTGTCGCTCTCGATGAAATACTGGCGGATCTCGGGTCGTATGAACTCCATCGTGAACCGCAGGTGGCCGATGATGGGGTAATTGCGCAGGATGGAGCGTCTGGTCTGGCGTATGTCGTAGACGCCTATGGCCACCAGGCTTGCAAAGAGCAGAAAGGCCGGCACACCAACACCAAAGGCCACCAGGCTGAAGATACAGAGCAACAGCCCGAAGCAGCTCAGGCCCATAGCCGTGTAACGCACGGGAAAAATCGTGTTGAGGTAGTGCAGCATCACCCGACAATAGCAGGCAATGCAACAAGGCAAAATGGTGTTAACCCGTTCCGTGTTGCGCCCAGCATCACCCCACCTTTCCCCATGCCAACGCCATGAACCCAACACCCACCCCCACCGAATCCTCTGAAGCCAACGGCGACCTGCCTGGCGCCGTGACGGCTGAACAGTTCGACACCATAGACGCCATCCTGGACGATATGCGCACCCGCTACGACGAGACCCCGCAGTGGGAGTTTTGCGAGGGTTTTATGGCGGCCCTGATCTGCTGCCGCCGCGCCATACCGCAAGCCGAGTACCTGGAGGTGCTACTGGCGGTAGATGAAGCGGGTGACGCGCCCGTCGTGGTGCAGGACGGCGACAGCACGCCCGAGGCTGGCGGCTCCTTTGCCGACGCAGCCCAACGTGCGCAGTTCCTGCAGATATGGGAGCAGCGCTGGACTGAAGTCCAGACCGCGCTGGACACGCCCATCGAGTCCCTGGAAGACACCCACGCCTACCACCCCGAGGTCATGGATGTGCGCGGCGCGATGGCCGAGTTGTCGGACGCCGAACGCGCCGAACTGCCCGATGAAGCCCTGCCGGCCTTTGGCCAGGTCTGGGCGCTGGGCTTCATGTTCGCGGTCGAGGCCTGGCCCGATGAATGGGCCGAGCCCAGCGACAAGAAGGCCGCCAAGTGGCACGATGTGTCACTGCAGGCCATCGTTGCGCTGACCGAGGACGACGAAGGTGAACCCGAGCTGTCACCGTTCAGCGACGACGGCCCACCCTCCATGAGCACCGACCGGCTGAACGCTTTTGCCGATGCGGTGTGGTCGGTCTACGACCTGCGCGAAATCTGGCGCGGCATTGGCCCGCGTGTGGAGACTCTGCGCCGCGCCGATGTGCCGGGGCGCAATGACCCCTGCTATTGCGGCAGTGGCAAGAAATACAAGAAATGCCACGGCGCTTGAGGTATCGCACCCACGTTGCCCTACGGGTCCATTGCGGTAGCGCAACTTTCGGTTGCCACGGTAAAAATGGAGGCGTAGGATGCACTAGGCTTATGGGTCGCTTTGGCATGTGCGTTGGACGTAGCGAAGAAAAGTAACGAAGCCTTCTGGAGACATCCGATGAATTCTTCTTCTTGGACCGTGCGCATGCGCCTCGCCTTGGGGTTTGGCATGGTTTGCGCCCTGATGTTGGTCATTCTGGGCGTAGGGCTGTTTTCCATGAGCCGCATTGAAGCGGGGGTGGTAAATATCGTGGATGACCGCATACCCAATATTGATGCATCACACACCGTGTTGGCCCAAGTCGACAGCATCGCCATTGCCCTTCGCAACAAGATGCTCACTGCGGATGCGGCCGACCGCCAGAAGCAGACGGATGGCATCAACCAGTCGCGTGCGGTGATCACAAAAAACGTCGAATTGTTGGACCAACTGGTGATCTCTCCCAAGGGCAAGGAATTGCTGTCGCAAAGCAAAGATTTGCAAGCCAAATATTTTGCGGGCCAGGAAGCGTTAAGCGCACTGATCGCGGTCGACAAGGGGGACGACGCAAGAGCCTACTTGAGCGCTCAGTTGCGCCCGGTACTGGGCAGTTACAAGGCCGCGATCAAGGCGCTGACCGCCTACCAAACGGAGCAACTGGATGCGACCGCCAAGGCTGGTTTTGAGACATATGGCCGGGCGCGTACAACCATGATCGCCTTGGGCCTGTTGGCGCTGGCCGTGGCAGCAGCAGTTGGCTACATGATCACCCGCAGCCTGGTCAAGGAATTGGGGGGCGAACCCAGTGAAGCTGCGGATCTGGCCCGTGCAGTGTCGCAAGGCGACTTCACCGGCAACGTAACGGTCAAGGCTGGCGACACGACGAGCTTGATGGCGAGCTTGAACGCCATGCAGGGTAATCTGGCCCAGGTGGTTGCCACCGTGCGCCATGGATCGGAAGGAGTGGCCACGGCCAGCGCCGAAATCGCCCAGGGCAACAACGACTTGTCCGCCCGCACTGAGCAGCAAGCCAGCGCGCTGGAAGAAACTGCTGCGTCGATGGAAGAGTTGGGCGCCACCGTCCGCCAAAACGCGGATAGCGCCCGCCAAGCCAACCAACTGGCGCAGAGTGCGTCCAGCGTGGCCGTCAAGGGTGGGGAAGTGGTAGGCCAGGTTGTAGAAACCATGAAGGGCATCAACGAATCCAGCCGCCGGATTTCGGACATCATCAGCGTCATCGACGGCATTGCTTTCCAGACCAATATCCTGGCGCTGAATGCCGCTGTCGAGGCGGCGCGAGCCGGTGAGCAGGGCCGCGGTTTTGCGGTGGTGGCGTCCGAAGTGCGCTCTCTGGCGGGCCGCTCGGCCGAAGCCGCGAAAGAGATCAAACAACTGATCAACGCCAGTGTGGAGCGCGTGGAACACGGCACCACGCTGGTGGACGAGGCCGGCACCACGATGGCCGAGGTGGTCAGCTCCATACGACGCGTGACCGACATCATGGGCGAGATCAGCGCGGCCAGTAATGAGCAGGCCAGCGGTGTGGCCCAGGTCGGCGAAGCGGTTACACAAATGGACCAGGTTACGCAACAAAACGCGGCTCTGGTCGAAGAGATGGCGGCGGCGGCCAGCAGCCTCAAAGGCCAGGCGAATGAGCTGGTACAAGCCGTGGCCTTTTTCAAGATGGCCGCACAGGCAGGTGCCTCCAGCATGCCCCGCACGGCGGTGCGCTCACCCGCTTCGCAGGCCAAGCCTTTCAAAGGAGACGAACGCCGCGCCCTGGGGGCCACCGCCGGCAGCGCGGCGCGCAAACCGGCGCCCGCCGCTGCTGCCACCAAGGCGACGGCGGCCAGGCCTGCGGCACCCGCGGCTTCTGCAGGCCCCAAGACCCAGACCAAACCTGCCCCGGCTGGTGGGGATGATGATTGGGAAACCTTCTAAATAACTTTGGGCAGGCTGTCTGCCAAAAAGTCGTAGACCGCGCGTATGCGCCGGTTGGTGCGGATTTCGCGGTGCACGGCCAGCCACATCGGCAGCGCGGGAATGGGCAGCAGGCCCTGCAGCACACGCACAACATCGGGTTCGGAGCGGGCCATGTAGTCCGCCACAAAACCTATGCCCAATCCGGCGCGCACAGCCTGCCACTGCACGATCAGGTCATCGGTGCGCAGCGCAAAGGCCTCTGGCCCCACTGCATAACCCATGGCCTGGAAGCCGCGCAGTATGGCCGTGTCGGCATCCCCGCCGATCAGGTCGTGCTGTAACAGGTCCGTGGGCTGGCGGATAGCGCCACGCCGGGCCAGGTAGTTGCGGTGGGCATAGGCGCCGATCACCACGTCCCCAATCTTCTTGGCCACCAGCGTGCCCTGCTCCGGGCGCACCATACGAATGGCGATGTCGGCCTCGCGGCGCAACAGGTTGGACACCTGGTTGCTGGACACCAGCTCCACCTGGATGTCGGGCAGGGCCAGGCGCATACGTGCCAACAGCGGCGGCATCAACTGCACGGCTACCGGCACGCTGGCCGTTAGGCGCACCGTGCCCGTGGTCTGGGTCTGCGCGCCGGTGAGTGTGCGTGTCAGCTGCAGGGCACCGGCCTCCATGCCACGGGCCGACTCGGCCAGTTGCATGGCAGTAGCGGTGGGCACCAGGCCGCGGCCGGTGCGCTCGAACAGCACCACGCCCAGCTGGCTCTCCAGCTCGGCAATGTGGCGGCCCAGCGTGGGCTGGCTGGTCTTCAGCACCCGTGCAGCGCCCAGCAGGCTGCCCTGGTCCAGTGCGGCGAGGAAGGAGCGGATCAGGCCCCAGTCAAAAGCATGGGCGGTTGGCATAGTGGGTTTTGGTATTCAATATTGCATAGCTGGTGTGAGCATATATGCAATTGTTTGAATGCTTGGAAATTTCCACAATGCCTGCATTACCCCCAACCGGAGACCCCATGCACACCAACACCCTCAACACCGTTCTGATACTCGGCGCCCGCGGCCGCTTTGGCCTCGCGGCCGCCCGCGCCTTTGCAGAGGCCGGCTGGCGCGTGCTCGGGCAAATGCGATCAGGAGCCCAGACACCGAAAGAGGTCGGCATCGAATGGCTGGGCATTGACCTGGACAACACGAAGGCTTTGGCACAAGCCGCTCTGGGCACCAGCGTCGTTGTCCACGCCCTAAACCCGGCCTACACCAACACGGCCTGGCAGACCCAGGTGTTGCCCATGACCGACGCCGCCATCGCCGTCAGCCGTGCGCTGGGCGCCACGCTGATGGTGCCGGGCAATGTCTACAACTTCGGTGCCGACATGCCGGCCGTGCTGCGCGAAAACACGCCCCAAGTGGCGCGCACGCTCAAAGGCCAGATCCGTATCGCCATGGAGCAGCGCCTGCAGCAATCCGGCGTGCGCAGCATCGTCATCCGTGCGGGTGACTTCTTTGGCAGCGGCAGTGGCACCTGGTTTGACACGGCCATGGTCAAGGACATTCGCAAGGGGCGGTTCACCTACCCCGGTGTGCCCGATGTGTCGCGCGCCTGGGCCTACCTGCCGGACCTGGCGCGCACCTTTGTGGTCGTGGCCCAGCGCCGCGCCCAACTTCCGGCCTTTGAGGTGCTGCACTTTGCCGGCCACCGCATCACCGGCCAGCGCTGGCTGGATGTGCTGAGCCCGCTGGCGCAGTCGCAGGGCTGGGCCAAGCCCGGTGCGGCGCTGAAGCTGGCCCCACTGCCCTGGCCCATCATCCGCATCGGCGCCCTGTTGATGCCCACGTGGAAGGCCTTGCTGGAGATGCGTTACCTGTGGCAAACCCCGCATGCGCTGGCCAATGACAAGCTCACCGCGCTGATCGGTGCCGAGCCGCACACCCCACTGCCACAGGCGGCACAGGCCGCACTGGCAGACCTGGGTGTGCTGCCCGCTACAAGCCCAACCCGCACGGCCAAGTCCGAAGTCCCCCGCGCCGCCTTGGCCCGGTAAGTCCAAACCCCAACCTCATCCCCACCACCTGGAGTACCAACATGCATCCTCCCTACAACCCCACACGCGGCGAGCCCTTGCAGCGCCGTCGCTTCATTCGCCTGGTCGGCGGTGGCGCCGTGTCCGCCATGGCAGTCGCCGGCACGGCCGGTCTGTCCGGCTGCGCACGAGGCATGCCACCCGAGGCGATTGAGGCCTGGGCCGGCCCGACCAGCACGGTGGCACAGGACGCGGATGTGCGCCGCTGGTTGCTCAGCTACGCGATCCTGGCACCGCACTCCCACAACCTGCAGTCCTGGGTGGCGGATCTGGGCACGCCGAACCAGATCACGCTGTACTGTGATCTGAAACGTGTGCTGCCGCAGACCGACCCGCTGTCGCGCCAGATCATGATGAGCCACGGCACATTTCTGGAGCTGCTGGACCTGGCAGCCCGTGAGCGCGGCTTGCGTGCGGACATTGCGCTCTTTCCCCAGGGTGCCTTTGGTCCGGCCAAGCTGGATGCCCGCCCGGTCGCAACGGTGCGCCTGACACCCGATGCCGGTGTGCAAAAAGACCCGCTGTTCGCGCAGATCCTGCAGCGCCATACCAACCGCAACCGCTACGACATCACCCGCGCCGTGCCGCCCGCGGCGTGGAGTGCGATGGCGGTAGCAGCAAGCTCTGCATCGGTCCCGGTACGCGTGGGTTTTGCCGGGCTAGAGCAGGGTGAAACGGCGCTGGCGGCGCACCGGCGTATTGCGTCGGCCGCCTGGCGCATTGAGCTGACTGTGCCACGCACCATCATGGAATCGTTTGATGTGTTGCGGGTGGGCCAGTCTGAAATAGCGGCCCACCGCGACGGCCTGTCGTTGACGTCGCCCATGGTTGTGGCCATGGACCGGCTGGGCCTGTTTGACCGCACCAAGGCGCCGGCTGCCGATGACTATGCGACATCCAGCCAGATCAAGCAGTTCGACGAGAAGTTGGCCTCCACCCCCGGTTTCTGGTGGATGGTGACGCCGGGCAACGACCGGGTTACCCAGGTCAATGTGGGGCGGGCCTATGCACGGGCGCAGTTGGCGGCCACGGCCCAGGGCCTGGCCCTACATCCGCTGTCGCAGGCTTTGCAGGAGTATGTGGAGCAGCAGCAGACCTATGCCGACATCCATGCGCTGGCCGGTGCCACAGCCCCAGGTGAAACGGTGCAGATGTGGGCGCGGGTGGGGTATGCCCAGGCGGTGGAGCCATCGCCGCGTCGGCGGCTGCAGGACTTTGTACGGACATAAGTTGAACTGGCGGGCCAGGAGTCTGGGCGGCAGGGCGTTCTGCTCCGTGTCCCCCGCCCGCTGCGCGGGCTCCGCCTTTACCTGCGCAGAACGCCCTGCCGCCCAGACTCCTCAGCGTTGCACTGTCTGCAGTAGCGCCACCAGACGCTGCAGCGCGTGTTGCACGGTGGAGGCGCGAACCTGGGCGCGGTCACCGGCGAAGTGCTGCAGCTCGGTCACCACACCGGCCGGTGTGGCCCAGCCTAGCCACACAGTGCCCACGGGTTTAGCGGCACTGCCGCCGCCGGGGCCGGCCACACCGGTCACGGCCACCGCCACCTGGGCGGCGGAGTGTTGCAAGGCACCTTGCACCATGGCGCGCGCCACTTGTTCGCTGACGGCGCCGTGCTGCGTGATCAGCGCCGCGTCCACGCCCAGCATCTCGGTCTTGGCGGCGTTGGAGTAGGTTACAAAACCGCGGTCAAACCAGTCGCTGGAGCCGGCCACATCGGTGCAGCAGGCGGCGATCAAACCGCCGGTACAGCTCTCGGCGGTGGCCAATTTCAAGCCATGTGTTTTTAATAAATCGGCCGCTAGCCCCCGAGAAATATCACTACCATGCTCTAGTTTTGATAGTAATTTGGTGGGCGACGGGGTCACGTGGCAAACCTCCACAGTGCCACCACCAGCACCGTGCAGCCGGCTGCCACTAGGTCGTCCAGCATGATGCCAAAGCCCGCCTTGCGCCAAGCGCCGCGGTCGGTGGCCGGGTCCAGGTGGTGGTACAGCGCATCGGCCCAGCCCACGGGGCCGGGCTTGACCGCATCAAAGAAGCGGAACAGGCCAAAAGCCATGACCTGGCCGACCAGCCCGGTCGGCATGACCAGCCACAACACCAGCCAGAAGGCCACCACCTCGTCCCACACAATGCTGCCGGGGTCTAGTACCGCCATATTGCGCGCGGTGACCGTGCAGGCCCACCAGCCCAGCGGCAGCGACACACCGATCAGCAGGGCCCAGCGGGTGTCGTCCATCCACGGGCTGAAGGCGATGAAGGCAATCCAGGCCCATAAGGTGCCGGCCGTGCCGGGCGCGATGCGCGACAGGCCCGAGCCAAAACCCAGTGCGATCCAGTGTGCAGGGTGTGACAGCAAGAACCGCACGCTGGGCCGGGCGATGGGCGGGGGGCGCCCGCCGTCGACCGGAAACACGGTCACCGGGTCGGCAAACGGGTCGGCCAGGCGGCCGGGTCGGGTTAAAGGGTTCATGGACGGGGCAGCTGCGCCAGGTAGGCATCCAGTTGCTCAAAACTGGCATTGCAGCCCTGGGCCATGGCGGCGTGGCCGGCGGTGAAGGCGGCGATTTCCTCTGCTTCGGATTGGTAGGGTTCCCACGCGATCGTGATCAAGGTCTTGTCGTCACCCACCGCGGCAAACGTGGTGGTGGACAGGGTCTGCAGCGGCCAGGCGGCGGACATGGGGTGGCGCGTCAGGCCAGCGTTGGCATCTGAGAACGCCACGACCATGGACAGCGTGTGCGGTGCCACGATGTCAACAAAGGTCCACTTGCCCCACATCTCAAAACCGGTGGGGGTGCGCAGGCAGTAATGGAAGATGCCACCCGGGCGCAGGTCAAAGTGGCTGACCGGCATCGAAAACCCGCTGGGGCCGAACCACTGCATCAGCGGCTCCTGCTCAGTGTAGGCCTTCCACACTGCTTCCAGCGGGCCGTTGACGGTGCGGCTGATGTGGAAAACGGCCTCAGGGCCGTGGGTGCGGGTCTCTGCCATGCGTGTGCTCCGGTTGAAGCGCTGACTTTATCAGCAGCACGGCACGCGCAGAGCTTAGGTCTTTATTGGCGGTTCGGATTGTTGGGCGCGCGGTCCACGGAATTTGGCACACCGTCACGGTCGCGGTCGCCGCGGTTCCAGCGCGGGCGCTCCAGTTGCCAGCGGTCGTCGCGTTGGGTCCAGACGGGTTCGGTCCGGTAGTAGCCCCTGCGGTTGCGCTCCCAGTGTCCGGGCTGCCACACATGGCGGTTGCCGCGAGCGTTCCAGTAGCCAGGCGACCACACGTAGCCGTGGCGCGGCGCGGGCACCACTTCATGGCGGCGCTCTGGCGGCGCCACGTTGAAGTAGACGCCCACCTGGGCGGCGGCAGTCAGTGGCACGGATATACCAGCGAGCGAGCCTACACAAATTGCGGCCAGCAGGGTTTTGCGGAGTTTCATCATGGTGTTTTCCTTCGTGGCAAATCTTGTTGCCGAGGCTTGCGAGGACCCGGAGATTCCGGGCCAGCAGGCAAGTCCGTAGAAGGTATCGGCGTGCGGCGCGGGGGTCTGTTCGCCGCACCACGCTCAGGGCGGCCTGCTGCGCTGGTGGTTGCACACGGCGTGGCTGATGGCCAGGTTCTCCAGGTGGCTGTTGCCGCCCTCGCTCAGGGGCTTGATGTGCTCCAGCGTGGCGTCTGCGGGCAGCACGGGCAGCCCGCAGACCCAGCAGGGGACCACGCCATGCAACTGGCGGGCCACGGTTTTGTAAATTTTGTCGCGGGTCAGTCCCAATCGGCTCATGCCGAAAGTTTAGCGGATGCCCGCGCCGGGTTTTGCCTTTCTATTAAGGAAGCTGCACGCGCAGCAGCGCATCACTAACACGGATATACAGTACACCTTTGGCGTCCAACGCCACCTTATTAGGTAGCCGCAACATGCCTGGCAAAGCGCCCACGCTTCCGCCCGCTTTGCCCAACTGCCCCACCACGGTGGTGACCACGCCACTGGGCGTAATTTTGCGGATGGCGTGGTTTTGGTTGTCGGCCACCAACACATTGCCTGCACCGTCTACTGCCAGCGAAGCAATGCCGTTAAAACGCGCTGCGCTGCCTACGCCATCGGCGGCGCCTGGCGTGCTGACGCCGCCCGCGAGTAAAGTCAATTGCCCGTTGGCTGGCACCCTGAATACCGCGTTGCCGTTGGCGTAGAAATAGCCACCAGTCGGATCGATTGCAAAGGTCGAACCGTGAAGGGGCACAGTGACGGAACCGAGTATGGCGTTGTTCCCATCGATCCTGGAAATGGTGGATTGCGTTTTAATCTCCACCGGGCGATGTTGCAGATGCACGTTGCCGCTTCCATCGATCTGAACGCTCTCGGGCACCTGGCTGTTGCTAGTCCACACGGTTGACCGGGTGCCATTGCTGGCAAGTTTTTCTACCGATCCACCTTTTTCGAAGAAGGTGACGGATATACGGGAGGGATCACGCTCAACAAACGTGGAAGCAATGTACACGTCCCCATTTGGGCTTACCGCTACCGCAGGGGCGGCATACGGAAGGTTAATGGTGCCGATGGTAGCTACAACACCGTCGGCCGAAGCGCTACGCAACTGCCCATCTGGGAATTGCTCTGTTTCAACAAAGTAGATGCCTCCCGTAGCATTGGCGCCCAATGCTTTGTTCGACGGAGCAAACCAATCACTGCGTGCATTGTGCCCAGCATATTCGGCCAACATTGGGCTGATGCCTGGCGCGTATAGGGCGTCTCTCCATACCACTATTGGCCTGCCGTTGCTGTCGACGGTGACGCCATCCAGCCTTTGGGAAGGGCCCCCCCCCTTGGGCGGCATCTGCAGAACCGATACCAGCATGCCAGCAGGGTTGATGGTGCGAACATAGTCACTTGAATCGGTAACCACCACATTGCCCTGTGCATCGACTGCGACTCCAGACGGTGAGGACATTTGTGCGACCGCTACGCCAATCGTTGTCGAAGCGCCCAAGCTGTTGGTAAGGCCGGCAAACGTGCTGACCGCGCCGGCTGGCGTAATTTTGAGGATCGAGTGTCTGGACGATGTCATATAGATATTGCCCACCGCATCCACGGCGATGCCAACGCTCCCGGAGTAAAGAGCATCCGGCACGCCGATGGCCACAATGGTGTTGATCCCTTCTGGCGTTGTCGTGATTTTGAGCACGCTTTTGCCTTGCTGCGCAGACGCGTATAAATTCCCGCCGGCATCCCGGGCCAAGCCGCTCAACACGCCACCCGTATCGACCAGTGTGGTAACGACTCCAGCAGGTGTTACTTTACGCACGCGGTTGCCATCGGTCACCCACAGAGTGCCGCCGGCATCAGAAACAATGCCCACTGGCGCCGTGAACCGCGCCTCTGCGCCCGTGCCGTCGACTTGCCCGGTCAAGCCGGGGCTGCCCGCCAGCGTGCTGACTGCGCCCGTGCTGGAGATTTTGCGTATGGTGGCGTTGCCCTTGTCGGCCACATACACATTGCCTGTTGCGTCACTGGCAAGGCCCTGGGGCGCATTGAAACGTGCCTGGGTACCCATGCCATCGATGTCTCCACTGCCTCCTAAATCTCCACTGAGCAATCGAATAGCTGGTGCCGACACCACGGGCGGCGTGACAGGTGGAGTGACAACGGGTGGGGTCACGACAACGGGCGGGGTCACGACAACGGGCGGGGTCACGACGGGGTCCGGCGAACTAGATCCGGAGCCGCCGCAGCCACTCAACGCCCAAGCGGCAGTGGTGAGTAGCAATGCAACTTTGCACCGCGCAATGGCGGTGCTGGTTCGATAGTGTTTATTCATTTTGGTTTCTCCCCTTTGGTGATTCGGCATGGGTTGCGGTGATGCGGAAAGTAACGATGTCTTAAGTTTTATTGGCACCTAAGGCTAACGGGCCCACCGTTACTGCAGGCGAATTCGGACGATCGCTGTGCCGTCTGTGACCACGAGCAAAGAGTTATTGCTCTCCGTTGTCAGATAGGTGGGCGAAAACAAGCTGCCGGTTGGGCCCATGACGTTGTTGGGGCTGCCGAGGGGCCACGGTTTTGTAAATTTTGTCGCGGGTCAGTCCCAATCGGCTCATGCCGAAAGTTTAGCGGATGCCCGCGCCGGGTTTTGCCTGTCTATTAGGGAAACTGCACGCGCAATAGTGCATCTTTGGCACCGATATACAGCACCCCCTTGGCGTCTAACACCACCTTATCTGGTAGCTCCAACGTGCCGGGTAACGCGCCTACACTTCCGCCCACTTTGCCCAACTGGCCCACCACAGTGGTCACCACGCCTGAGGGCGTAATTTTGCGGATGGCGTGGTTTAGTTGGTCGGCCACCAACACATTGCCTGCACTGTCTACTGCCAGCGACGCAATGCCGTTAAAACGCGCGGTACTACCGATACCATCGACGGCGCCCGGTGCATCGACGCTCCCGGCCAGCAAAGTCAACTGCCCAGTGGCCGTCACCTTAGACACGGTAAGGCTATCGCTAACGAAATAGCCGCCGGCGGGATCGATTGCAAAGGTCAATCCCGGCCAGTCCGTTCCATTTCCTTGAGATGACACAGATATTTGTCCAACCACCGCATTGCTCCCGTCGATCCTGGCAATGGAGGATTGCGCTGAGGGAGGCCCTGAGGCGCCATTGCGCACGGGACGGTACTGCAGATGCAAGTTGCCCGTGCTATCAAACTGAATGCCCAGGGGAACGAGAGTGCTACTACTCCACACGGTCGACCGGGTGCCATCGCTGGAGAGCTTCTTTACCGATCCACCGGTTTCGATGCGGGGAAAAAGTCCGAACATAACCCTTTCAGTGGAGTACACCTCACCACTAGGGCTTATTACCGCCACCTCCTCGTTGCCAGTGAACCCACTGAAACGGGTGCCGACGTTAGTCACCACACCGTCGGCCGACGCGCTACGCAACTGCCAATTTGGGAATTCCTCTGGTTCAATAAAGTAGACGCCTCCCGTAGCATTGGCGCGCAATGCCTTGATCCGCTTGCTGGAGAAACCAAAACCAGCGCGTGAATTGTGCCCGGCATACTCAGCCAACATTGGGTGGACGCTCGGGGTGTACAGCGCGTCTCCTATGACCACAACTAGGCGATTGGTGCTGTCGACGGTGACGCCCAGCCCCCCATTCCCACTAACGTCCGCTGCGGGCGGCATCTGCAGAACGGATACCAGCATGCCAGCGGGGCTGATGGTGCGAACATAGTCACTCTCGTCGGTAACCACCACGTTGCCCTGTGCATCGATCACAACTCCAGAAGGTGACGATAGTTGAGCGACTGCAGCGCCGATGGTTGTTGATGAGCCACGGCTGTTGGCGGTGCCTGCAAAAGTGCTGACGACGCCTGCAGGAGTAAGTTTGCGAACCGTGTGTGTAGTCGACGATGTGACATAGATATTGCCTTGCGCGTCCACGGCGATGCCGGAGTACGAGTCCCGGTTATCCGGTACAACGACGCCGATGTCGCCAAAGCTACCGACGCCTTCTGGCGTCGTCGTGATCTTGAGCACGCTTTTGCCTTGCTTCGCAGACGCGTATAGATTCCCACCGGCATCGCGGGCTAATCCGCTCAAGACGTCGCCCGTATCGACCAGTGTGGTGACTACTCCAGCAGGTGTCACTTTTCGCACGCGGTTGAAATCGGTCACCCATAGAGTGCCACCGGCATCAGAAACAATGCCAACGAGGGACCTGAACCGCGCGGCAGGACCCGAGCCATCGACCACCCCGAACAAGCCGGGGCTGCCCGCCAGTGTGCTGACTACGCCGGTGCTGGATATTTTGCGAATGGTGGCGTTGCCCATATCGGCCACATACACATTGCCTGCGGCGTCGCTGGCAAGGCCCATCGGTCTATTGAAGCGTGCCTGTGTGCCCATGCCGTCGATGTTTCCCCTGCCACCCAAATCTCCGCTGAGGAGTCGAATGCCTGATGCCGAAACAACGGGTGGCGTGACGGGTGGCGTGACGGGTGTTGTGACAACGGGCGGGGTCACAACGGGGTCCGGCGAACTAGATCCGGAGCCGCCGCAGCCGCTCAGCCCCCAGGCAGAAGCGACTAGTAAAGCCACCCTCCACTGCAGAATAGTGGTCATGGCTGGGTATGAGATTTTCATTTTGATTCCTACTTTTCTTAGCCCGCATCGGGTGGTGCAAGGCGAATACTGACGTTGACGGTTGTTTTTTTACTGCAGTCGAATTCGGACGATCGCCGTGCCGTCTGTAAGCACCAGCAAAGAGTTGTTGCTCTCCGTTGTCAGATGGGTTGGGTTATACAGGCTGCCGATTTGGCCCATCACTGTGTCGGGGCTACCTGGCATACCGGCGATGGTAGTGACCGTGCCGTCCGGGCTGATTTTTCGAATAAGGTTGTTGCCGGCATCTGAAACATAGACGTCTGTTCCCAATACCGCGATGCCGCTGGGCCGATTGAATTGCGCAGTACCCGCAGCACCGTCTTTGTAACCTGGCTTGCCGTCCACACCTGCCAGTATCGCAACCGAGCCCGAGGGGCTGATCTTCAAAACGACAGAACGGGAGGAGTCTGTCGCGTAGGCGTTTCCACTGCTATCGAAAGTAAATGCAGCGATGTACCCAGTACCAGTCTCAGCCAACGTTTTTTGAGAAGTAAGGTTGTCGATGGAGCTACCCCGGGCACCGTACAAATTGTCTTGTGCATCTACAGCCAAGTTGTCAACGCGCGGGTAGAACTTGCCGGTCTTGATTCCATTCGGCGCGTATTGATACGTTTTGGAAAAGTTACCCTCATTCAAGCTGGAAACATACGTAAAGCCCCGGCTATCCAGGGCAAGGTTTTGAAATTTTCCGGACCTATCCGCCATGGTGGTGGTCAGCACGCCGCTGGGGCTCAGGCTGCGCAAAGCGGAATATTCAGCGACCACCACATTGCCCCGTTGGTCCGACGCGATGCCAACCGCTTCTAGCTGCGCTTGGTCTCCCTGACCATCGACGGAGGCCCGGCCTCTCCCGGCAAGGGTGGATACAACACCGCTGCTGGAAATGGTGCGAATGGTGTTATTGCGTACATCGGCCAGCACAAGATTACCTTGGCGGTCTAGTGCAAGGTTGCCCGGCTCATCGAAGCTCGCGTTGAGCCCTTGTCCATCATTTGAGCCTGCTTGACCGCGGGTACCCGCAATAGTTGTCAGAACACCCAGCGGCGATAGCTTAAGAATCGTGCCGCCGATCGATGTGTTATAGAAACTCGACATGATATGAATCGTGGAGTTTCCATTGCTCAGGTAGACGTTTCCGGCGCCATCCACGGTAATTCCACCAAAATTGCGGACCGCACCGTCCACATCCCCTGCGCTGAATGCGTAGACCTGCGAAAGGACACCTGCAGGAGTGAGTTTGTGCAATAACGGAACAGGGGGCTGCGACGAAAGAAGGCGTGAGGTGCCAGACGCAATGAACAAATTTCCACTGGTGTCAGCTGCGATATGGTCCCCATATCCAAAGGTGTCCAACGGCACGGGTAGAGTCACTACGGTGCCGTCGACTGCAATCTTTCTAAGCGCCGAAGATTCCAACACAAACAGGCCGCCAGTGGGGTCAACTGCGATACCTCTCACGGATGAGAATCGCGCCACATTGCCCTTTCCGTCGACCGTGCCAGACTGACCCGCGCTACCGGCATAGGTGGTCACCAAGCCGGACGGCAATATCTTTCGAATAGTGAAATTGCTAGACTCATTGACATAAAGGTTGTCGTCCTTGTCAATCGCGATGCTGCCAGGGCTTGAAAAGCGGGCCGTAGCGCCAGCACCATCGGCACCGCCGGAGTTGAAGGCGTCACCTGCAAAAACCGATACCACGCCAGCGGGCGAGATTTTGCGGACCGAATGCAGCCCCTGCTCCGTGATGTACGTATTGCCGGCACTGTCGACGGCAATGCCGCGCGGTTGGGTGATGCGGGCCTTGGCGCCGGTGCCGTTAAAGGTCTGGATGTTGCCCACCACGAGGCTTAGTTCGGCTGGTTTGGGAACCGGGTTTTCTGCGCCTGAGCCAGGGCCGGTGGTATTGTTATGACTTCCCCCGCCCCCGCACGCAACCAAGACAAGACCACAGGCCACGGTTGTGACCATTGCTTGCGTATTGCGCAGCCCACGAAAACGCCTGAATCGATCAAGAAGCATTGACTACTCCCTAACTCTTTTAATTTAGCTGCAACCATACTGCACAAATTCGTGAAATCCTGATCAGGACGTCAGAAACTTGTGTTGGGTTGTTTGGATCGAAACGCCGGATACCGCTGGGGCACAGTTTTATAGAGTGTGTCGGGTGTCGGGCGGAAGCTGCCCATGTGCGTTGGCCAGGCGGCTGAAGTGGTCAAAGGATGAAAACGTGTTGGCCACCGCCGCGCCCTGCGCATCTACCAGGCGCATGCCTGGCGCGGCGTCGGTGTGGCCTATGCGGGTGACCGGTGTGGCGCTGGCCTGTGCCGCGGCCACCACAGCGGCGCGTTGTGCCGGTGGGGCGCAGAAGACCAGCTCGTAGTCGTCGCCACCACTGAGTACACAGCGCAAAGCCGTTTCGGCCGAGGTGTTTTGATAAAATTGGCCGGTAGCTACCGCGAAATATGACTTATGCGCTATCAACTGTATAGCAATTGAGGTGTCCAACGTGGCCCCTACGCCAGAGCGTTGGAGGATATGGCCCAGGTCGCCCACCAAGCCGTCGCTGATGTCCGCGGCCGCGCTGGCTACGCCGCGCAGTGCCAGGCCCAGCGCCACGCGGGGTGTGGGTTGCTCCAGGCGCTGGCGTGCTGCGGCGAGTAAGTCGCCCGGTAGTGTGATGTGGCCTTGCAGCGCCTCCAACGCCAGGCGCGCATCGCCCAACGTGCCACTCACATAGATGTCGTCACCCGCGTGTGCACCACTGCGTAACAAGGCCTGCCCGGCGGGCACCTCGCCAAACACGGTGATGCAGATGTTCAATGGCCCCTGCGTGGTGTCGCCGCCCACCAACTCACAGCCATGTGCGTCGGCCAGTGCCAGCAGGCCTTCAGCAAACGGCGCCAGCCAGGCGGCATCGGCTGTGGGTAGTGACAGGGCCAGCGTAAAGGCCAGGGGCCGCGCACCGCAGGCAGCCAGGTCGCTCAGGTTGACGGCCAAGGCCTTGTGGCCCAGTGTGCGCGGGTCTACATCGGCAAAAAAATGGCGGCCGGCCACCAGCATGTCGGTGGAGATGGCCATCTGCATACCCGGGGCTGGTTGCAGCAGGGCGCAGTCGTCGCCCACACCCAGCACCGCCCGGGGTGTGGGGCGGGTGAAGAAGCGCTGTATCAGTTCGAACTCGCCCATCACCATTGCGTAGTCCCTCAGCCCTCTTCGCGGGCCGGGAACAAAAAGCTCATGGGCGCGTGGCGCAGCCGCTGCAGCACCGCGCGGCGGATACGCACGCGGCCCAGGCTGCTCACACTATGGGCTTGCAAGGCCACTCGGAATGCCAGGTAAAAACTGACGCTCAGGTTGAGTGCGCCGATGAGCGGAATGCTGGCCACCGCCCACCACAGCGCCGGGTTGCGCACCACATCCCAGCCCAGGCTGGCGCAGGCGGCAGCCAGCTGGCCGGTGGACAGGGTCACGTGGCGCACATCCAGGCCCAAGCCCAGAAAGCCGAATACGGCCGGCAGCAGGCCCAGCATGAAGCCCAAAGAAATGTTCGACGCAAAACCAGAAATGTTTTGCCGCATGAACAGCGCCCAGCGGTCGGCGCGCGCCAGGCCCAGGCGCCGGGTGATGTGCGGGTTGTAGCGCAGGGCCGAGTCCAGCCGGTGCAGAACAAACCAGTTTTCTGCCCAGCCCGCGAGGATGCTGGACGCAAACAACAACACCCCGGTGAAGGCCGCAAACAGCAGGCAGGGCCCCAAGAGCGTCAGTGACTGGAAGACATAGGCTGCAGACTCCGCGCTGATCATGGGCTTGCCGGTAACCAGTTGTATGGCACCCGAAATCAACAGCACCAGCGGGAACACTGCCACCACATTGCCCAGTACTGCCGCCACTTGCGACCGCACCAGGTGGGTGACCTCGTCCACAAAAGCATGCATTGCATTGGCGTCGGCAAAATCGCGCAGCTTGGCTGCCATGGCAGGCGCCGTCATGGCCGGTTGTTTGGTGGCCAGCGTGCAGTGCAGCAACTGGATCAGTACAAAACTGGCGGCATACATCAGGCCAGACCAGAAGCCGTTCCAGAAGGCTGTGAATCCAACGGCCATGATGGCGAACTTCAAGCCCGTGGTGACCGCTGTCAGCGCACCGCCGCCGGCCGCACTGCGCAACATGCCGCGGTACTCGCTGCGGGTGCGCGTGATGTAGTGTTCACCCACTTCGGAGCTGCGTTCGGCCACCTTGGCGGCCAGCAGAGAGGTGCTGTTGGCAAACAGGGCACGCAGACTGCGCTGGTCCTGGCCCACGCTGGCCAGGTGTGACATCAGCAACGCAGTGTGCACATGCGGCGGGTCGACCAACAGGCAGTCCAGCAGGGCGCGTATACGCATCACGCGCTCGCGCAACTGGCGCAGGCGGAACACCAGGTCCACCGAGATGCCGTGGGCGTCCAGGTGGGTGTAGACCGTGGACGCCGCGTTGCGGCAGGCGTCCAGCCGGGTGCGAAAGTGCTGCACGGCCTGTGCCACATCGGCACCCGAGCCAGTGCCGTCCAGTTGGGCCAGCCAGGCATCCCGCATGGTGTCAAAGTCGGCCGCCAGGTTGTGGAAGGGGCTGGCATCGCGGGCCCGTGCACTCATGCGCAGGCGAATCTCTGGCGAAAAGCCTGCCGCCCGGATCTGGCTGGTGCAAAAGGTCATGGCCTCCAGCAAAGTGTTTTGCCAGTAGGTCAGCTTGGGATGGGCCTGGCCATGGGGACCCGTTGCCCGGGCACTGAGCACGTCGGCCAGGCGCTCCAGGTAGTTGCCGGGCAGGGCGGCCAACCAGGCTGCGTCCAGCGCGGTGGGCATCAGCAGCGCAAACAGCTCGGAGGCGTCCGTGGTCTCGGGGGACACCGGTAGCAGTTTGTAGTGCAGGCGCTCCACAAACTCGCTGACAAAGGCATTGCGCGAGGCAAAACCATAGTCGGACAGCAGGGTGGTGCCGTCGACCGTGTCGATCAGCGTCTGCCACCAGACCTGCAGACGCAAGGCGGTGACAGGGTTCGCCTCTACCGCAGCGATCAGCTGGCCCACACGGGCCACAGCCGCGTCGGCTGAGCTGCCGTCGCCGCGAATCCAGTCCATCAGGCGTATCAACCACAGGTGGCGTTGCACCTGGTTGGCATCGGCGTCCATGGTGTCCAGTAGGTACAGCAGCGCCTGCTGCTCGGCAGGCAGTGGGGCGGGGCGCTCTGGGAGCTCTGTGGAAGGGGTCATCAGTGCAGGGTGCGTGATCCGCCCACGCCGGACTCGCCGCTCAGGGCGTCCAGTACAAACATGGGTACGTCGGCTTCAAACTTTTCACCATCTTCTGCCACACAAAAGAAGCTGCCGTGCATGGTGCCGGTGGGTGTGCGCAGGCGTGTGCCGCTGGTGTATTCAAAGGCCTGGCCGGGCTTGAGCAGGGGCTGTTGGCCGACTACGCCCAGGCCTTTGACCCGTTCGGTGTGGCCGCTGGCGTCGTTGACATTCCAGCTGCGGGATATCAGCTGGGCCGTCACATCGCCGGTGTTGGTGATGGTGATGGTGTAGGCGAATACATACTGGTCCTCGTCCGGTGCGGACTGCTCGGGCAGGAATTGCGGTAAAACTTCGACAGAAAATTGATACTTGGCCATAGCCGCCAATGCTAGCTGATTCGCTATCTGATTAAACTCCGGGCATGACCTTCCGCATCGCCCCCTCCATTCTCTCCGCCGATTTCGCCCGCCTGGGCGAAGAAGTCAAAAATGTCATTGCTGCCGGTTCCGACTGGATCCACTTTGATGTCATGGACAACCACTACGTGCCTAACCTGACGTTTGGGCCCATGATTTGCCAGGCCTTGAAGCCCCATTCCAAGACCGCCGCCGGGGTGGCCGTGCCGATTGACGTGCATTTGATGATTTCGCCGGTGGATGCACTGGCCGCGGCCTTTGCCGACGCCGGGGCCGACTACATCAGCTTCCACCCCGATGCATCGGGCCACGTGCACCGCAGCATCCAGGCCATCAAGTCCAAGGGCGTGAAAGCGGGCCTGGTGTTCAACCCGGCTGAACCGCTGGATGTGCTGGACTGGGTAATTGACGACATTGACCTGGTGCTGATCATGAGTGTCAACCCCGGTTTTGGCGGCCAGAGTTTTATTGATTCGGCACTGCGCAAGATCGAGGATGTGCGCAAACGCATCACAGCCAGCGGCAAGGACATCCGCCTGGAGGTGGACGGCGGTATCAAGGTGGACAACATCCGCCGCGTGGCCGATGCCGGGGCCGACACCTTTGTGGCAGGCAGCGCCATATTCGGCAAACCCGACTACAAGGCCGTTATCGACGCCATGCGGTTGGCGCTGGCGACTTCCTGATTTCTTAAAAAGTCTCCCAGTCGTCGTCTCCGCCGGCCGGGGTTGGTTTGGTGCGTGCGGTAACCACGGGTTTGGGCAGGGCAGTTGCCGGCGTCTTGGTAGTGGCTGGTTTGCCAGCGGTTGCCAGCTTGGGTGCAGCCTTGGGTGCGACCCGCTGAGGAGCGGACACGGGGCGTGATGGAGCCTGTGCAGGGCGTGGCGCCATCGCGGTAACAGTGCCCTCGTCGATCTTGAATGCGGCGACCACTTGCACCAATTCCTGGGCCTGGCTCTTCAGGCTGCTGGCCGCTGCTGCCATTTGCTCCACCAATGCGGCATTTTGTTGTGTGGCCTGGTCCATTTGGGACACGGCTTCGCCGACCTGCTGCACGCCCGCACTTTGTTCGCCACTGGCGGCGCTGATCTCGCCCATGATGTCGGTCACACGTTTGATGCTGTCCACCACTTCTTTCATGGTGCTGCCAGCCTGGTCTACCAAAGCGGAGCCGTGTTCCACGCGCTCTACGCTGGCACCAATCAATGACTTGATTTCCTTGGCCGCTTCGGCACTGCGTCCGGCGAGGGACCTTACCTCACTGGCCACCACGGCAAAACCCCGGCCCTGTTCGCCCGCGCGCGCAGCTTCCACCGCCGCATTGAGCGCCAAGATGTTGGTCTGAAACGCTATGCCGTCGATGACGCTGATGATGTCGGCGATCTTGCGGCTGGACTCGTTGATGCCCTTCATGGTCTCTACCACCTGATCGACCACGACACCACCCTGCACCGCCACGCTGGATGCACTCTGTGCCAATTGGTTGGCCTGGCGTGCGCTGTCGGCGTTTTGCCGTACCGTGGAGCCCAGCTCTTCCATCGATGCAGCGGTTTCTTCCAACGCGCTGGCCTGCTGCTCGGTGCGGGCACTCAGGTCGTTGTTGCCCTGCGCGATTTCGGCACTGGCCGTCGCCACACCTTCCGATCCTTGGCGCACATTGGTCACCAGCTTGGCCAGGCTGCCCTGCATATCTTTGAGCGATTGCAGCAGAGCGGCAATTTCGTCCTTGCCGCGGATGTCGATGTTGTTGTTCAGTTGGCCATGTGCCACCTTGTCCGCAAGTTCCACCGCCCGTGCCAACGGCAGCACGATCTGGCGGCTGAGCCATATTCCTCCGGCCATGCCGAGTGCGGCTCCGATCACCATAACCACCAAGGCCCACCGGGTGGCTTTGGCTGCGTCCTTGCTGGCGGCGGCCGAGGTCTCGCTTTCCGCTTTGGAGAGTTTGTCTTTCAACTCCGCCATCAAAGCGCCTGATTCGCGGTCTTTGCCACGGGCGGCCTTGTCACCAATGGTAGGGTCGAAGTTTGCGCCCTTGAACTCTTCAAATGCCTTTTTGTAGGCGTCACCCACGACGGGAATGGCGCGCTCCAGCTTGGTCAG
This sequence comes from Rhodoferax sp., assembly GCA_043738115.1. Taxonomy (GTDB): domain Bacteria; phylum Pseudomonadota; class Gammaproteobacteria; order Burkholderiales; family Burkholderiaceae_C; genus Allorhodoferax. The sequence continues at coordinate 47,697 of JAYSZJ010000119.1, forward strand.
TGTTTCCTTGGCTGCGTTGTCCAGGTTCATGGCGCCGAGTTCGCGCAGGCCTTCTTGCACGGCCTTCATTTCCTTGAGGTGGGCGTTCCAGTACCTGTCCAGGTCCTTAGGGTCTTGCCCGCGCAGCAGTACGTTTTTCCACTCCTGGATGGCGGTGGAGAACTTTGAATCGATGACAGCCACCTTTTTGTGGGCCGCCACCGTAGACAAGACGTTGTGCTCGTAGACATCCAGTGCGGCATTGAGTTTGGCGATGCCAAACATGCCACCTAAAAAGAGCAGGCCCAATGCCAACGCAAAGGCCAGGGGGAGTTTTAGACTCAGCTTCATGGTGGCATCCTCGTTATGTGGATTCAACATTCCCGTGCAGACGGACACACTCTAGCGGTAATTTGTGTGCTTGTGTAACGCAATTTAGTGCACCAAAAGAAAAGCCCGCAGGCACGAGGCCTGCGGGCTTGTAGCGCAAGAAACTGTGCTGCTTACTTCGTGCCGAGCATCGCGTCCTTGAGCATGAAGTCTGCTGGTGAGCTGCCGAACCAGATTGACATCATGGCCCTGAAAAATTCGGGCTCCTTGAATGGCTCGCCCTGTACCTTGCCTTTGGCCGTCACCACCATGCCGGTGCCGGGGATCCAGTCCAGCGTGATGACCTCACCGGGCAACAAAACCTTGTTGGTAGTGAAGATGTCACCCATGCGTATCAAGCCCGGGACCAGTTTGGACACTTCGGACTTGGGCACGTTGTCTTCTACACCGCGGGTCAGCAGCTTGCCGAAAGGGCCGGCTTCCACCTCGCGCAGCATGGTCATGGACAGGCGTTTGGGGCCGGGAGCTGCGATCAGCTCTTCCAATGAGCTGACCTTTTTGCTGGTGTACAGATCACCCACATAGACCTTGAACGGACCCTTGTAACGGGTGCCGGCACCGTTGAGCTGGAGCGTGGCACCGGCAACCACCGCGGTTTCCTGAACCTTGACGCCGTGGAGAACAATGGGCGCCGCACCGGCCTGCAGGCTGAAGACGAGGGTTGCTGCCAGAAGCAGCGCGGGTTTGATCAAGCGCATGGTGAGTCCAATAAAAAGAAGTTACGGTGCAGCCATTCGGCAGACGGTGGGAGTGGTGGGCACGGCCGTGTGGGCTACGACATGTCACCCAATAAGTTTTCTTTCAGCTTCCAGTAGGCGGGTTGAGGGCCCAACCAGATGCCCATCAGGGCTTTGAAAAATTCGGGTTCCTTGAAGGGCTCGGTCTGTACTTTGCCTTTGACCGTGACGACCAATCCGGTGCCCGGGATCCAGTCCATCACGATGACATCACCCGGCACGAAATTTTTGTGGGCGGAAAAAAGCTCACTCATTTTCATCAGACCCGGGATCAGCTTGGATATCTCGGACTTGGGGTTGTTGTCTTCCATGCCGCGGGTCAACAGCTTGCCGAAGGGGCCTGCCTCAATGTCGCGTGTCATGACCAGCATGATCCGTTTGGGCCCAGGTGTCGCCAACAATTCGTCCAGAGACTTCACCTTTTTGGGCGTGTACAACTCGGCTACGTACACCTTGGCTGGGCCCTTGTACCTTACGCCCGCTCCGTTGAGGGTGAGTTTGACGCCGGCGACGGTTGCACTGTCTTCAACCTTTACACCCTCTACGTCAATGGTGGCCGCATAAACGGCGGTTGTCATCAGCAAGCCTGTGGCGGCAATTAGCAGGTGTTTGTGCAGCTTCATGGGGTCCCTTTTTTTATAAGAAAGTGAACAGTCGTTCGTTTTTGTGTTTGATGCCCGAATTCTGCGCCCGTTACAACTTGCAACACCCTAGGGTTTTCGCTGATTTTGCACCTGTTTGGTGCAAAAGTGAACGCATCGCTTGGTTTGATACACTGGGCCCATGTTCGTTCACCATATCTTTTTGACGGGTTGTAGCGACCGGGGAGCCTGGCCCTGGCGTACCTGCACCGCCATGCCCGGATCCGTGGCTGCGCTACGCCTGAAGTAACGTTCGGGCGAACCTGCGCAGTTCCCCATGGGTTCTGCGCGACCAAGCGGCACGGACCCCCACTCCGACACCTTGCGCGCACCCAGTCTTCCCCGGTGAACACCTTGCCGGGGAATCGGTTTGAATGAAACGCTGCAGGTTTGTACCTGTGCGGCGTTGGTGGCACCCCGGTGCCGCCCTGCAATAAGAGGAACGCAACCCGTGATTTCCGAATCCGAATTTCAGGCCCTGGCCGTCCAAGGCTACAACCGCATCCCGCTGATGGCCCAGGCCTTTGCCGACCTGGAGACACCCTTATCCCTGTACCTGAAACTGGCCCACACGCCGGGGCAACCGGCAGATGCTGACAACGGCAAGCACAGCTTTTTGCTGGAATCCGTCGTGGGTGGTGAACGCTTCGGGCGCTATAGCTTCATAGGCCTGCCGGCGCGCACGTTGTTGCGTGCCAGCGGCTTTGGCGCCAATGCCCGTACCGAGGTGGTGACCGATGGGGTGGTTGTGGAAACCTCCACCACCAACCCACTGGACTTCATCGCCAGTTACCAGCAGCGTTTCAAGGTGGCCTTGAGCCCCGGCCTGCCGCGCTTTTGCGGCGGCTTGGCCGGCTACTTTGGCTATGACGCCGTGCGTTACATCGAGAAGAAGCTGCAAGACACTTGCCCGCCCGACGAGCTGGGCTGCCCCGACATCCTGCTACTGCAGTGCGAAGAGCTGGCTGTCATCGACAACCTGTCGGGCAAGCTGCATTTGATCGTCTACGCAGACCCCGGCCAGCCTGAAGCCTATGCGCGTGCCGGCCAACGCCTAAGTGCGCTGAAAGACCGCCTGGCCCAAGCCGTGAGCATCCCACCGGTCAAACCCACGCAAAGCCACCCGGCGCAGCGCGACTTTGCGAAGGCCGACTACATCGCCGCCGTGGAACGCGCTAAGGAGCTAATCGCGGGCGGCGACTTCATGCAAGTGCAAGTGGGCCAGCGGATCAAGAAGCGGTACACCGAGTCACCGCTGAGTTTGTACCGTGCGCTGCGTTCGTTGAACCCCAGCCCCTATATGTATTACTACCACTTTGGGGATTTCCATGTGGTGGGGGCATCGCCGGAGATTCTTGTCAGGCAAGAGCTCGTCTCCGCTGGCGATGCGGTGTCCACAAAAATCACGATTCGTCCGCTGGCAGGCACGCGCCCGCGCGGCGCCACGCCCGAACTGGACAAGGCGGCCGAGGAAGAACTGGTCGGCGACCCCAAGGAACGCGCCGAACACGTGATGCTGATCGACCTGGCGCGCAACGACATCGGCCGCATCGCGCAAGTCGGCAGCGTCAAGGTGTCGGACGCCTTTTGCGTGGAGCGTTACAGCCACGTCATGCACATCGTCAGCAATGTCGAGGGCACGCTGCTGCCCGGCATGACCAGCATGGACGTGCTCAAGGCCACTTTTCCCGCGGGCACTCTGACCGGCGCGCCCAAGGTGCACGCGATGGAGCTGATCGACCAGTTGGAGCCCACCAAGCGCGGCCTGTACGGCGGTGCGTGCGGCTACCTGAGTTACGCCGGCGACATGGACGTGGCCATTGCGATTCGCACCGGCATCATCAAGAACCAGACCCTGTACGTACAGGCCGCCGCCGGTGTGGTGGCGGACAGCGTGCCGGAACTGGAATGGAAAGAAACAGAGGCCAAGGCACGTGCGCTCCTGCGCGCAGCCGAATTGGTCGAAGAGGGATTGGAATAAACATGAACAACAACACGACCAAAGCCATTGAACAGGTGCAGCACTGCAACACGATGACGGATGTGCGCCGCTGTGTGGACGCGTTGGACGACGTGCTGGTGCCGCTGCTGGTGCAGCGCAGCGGCTACATGACCCAGGCCGCCCGCATCAAGCAGGACGAGAACCAGGTGCGCGACGAAGCGCGCATACAGACCATCGTGGACCGGGTGCGCAAACAGGCACTGGCCGAGGGCGGGGAGCCCGCCGTCATAGAGGCTATCTACCGCAGCATGATGGAAGTCTGCATTTCTTTTGAGCACCGCGAATTTGCGCGGCTGCGGCAGGGAGAAACAGCATGAAATTGCTGATGATCGACAACTACGACAGCTTCACCTACAACATCGTCCAGTACTTCGGTGAACTCGGTGCCGAGGTCGAGGTGTTCCGCAACGACGAAATCACTGTGGAAGGCATTGCCGAACGCCGCCCCGACCGTCTGGTGGTATCGCCGGGGCCTTGTTCCCCTGCGGAAGCTGGCATCTCCGTCGCCGCGATTCGGCATTTCATGGGCAAGTTGCCCATCCTGGGCGTCTGCCTGGGCCACCAGAGCATTGGCGCAGCGCTGGGCGGCACCATCATCCGGGCCCAGCAGCTGATGCACGGCAAGACCTCGGTGATCACGACTACACAGGAGGGCGTGTTTACCGGCCTCCCCAAGCAGTTCACGGTAAACCGCTACCACTCGCTGGCGATCGAGCGTGCCAGCTGTCCCAAGGAGTTGGCTGTCACCGCGTGGACGGATGACGGTGAAATCATGGGTGTGCGCCACACTGGTCTGGCCGACGCGGTGCGTATGGAGGGCGTACAGTTCCACCCCGAGTCCATACTCACCGAACATGGCCACGCCATGTTAAAAAACTTCTTGCTATGAAATATATAGCGGTATATATAGCATTCTCGGGGGGCTAGAGGCCAATATGACCAATAAGCATTCCGTTAAGACCGTCGATCTGCGCAGTGACACGGTGACCCAACCCACGCCCGGCATGCGTGCGGCGATGCTTGCCGCGCCCTTGGGTGACGACGTGTTTGCCGACGACCCGAGCGTCAACGCCCTGCAGGAAAAAATCGCCGCACTACTGGGCTTTGAGGCCGCGCTGTTCATGCCCACCGGCACGCAGAGCAATCTGTGCGCCATCATGGCCCACTGCCAGCGGGGCGACGAATACATCGTTGGCCAGATGGCCCACACCTACCGCTGGGAAGGCGGCGGCGCGGCTGTGCTGGGCAGCGTGCAGCCGCAGCCGCTGGCCCACCAGCCGGACGGCAGCTTGGCACTGGCGGACATCGAAGCGGCCATCAAGCCCGACGACGCCCACTTTGCCCGCAGCCGCCTGCTGACGCTGGAAAACACTATCGGCGGCAAGCTGCTGCCGTTTGATTACGTGCAGGCGGCGACCACGCTGGCGAAGGAGCGTGGTCTGAGCCGGCATCTGGACGGCGCGCGCTTGTTCAATGCTGCAACCGCGCAAGCCGCGCAAACGGGTAGCGATGTGTTCGTGGAAGCACGGCGCATCGCCCAGTGTTTTGACAGCGTCTCGGTCTGCTTTAGTAAGGGTTTGGGCGCACCGGTTGGCTCGGCGCTGTGCGGCAGCCGTGAGCTGATCGCACGTGCCCACCGTGTGCGCAAGATGGCTGGCGGCGGGATGCGCCAGGCCGGCATGCTGGCGGCCGCGGCGTCTTACGCGCTGGATCACCATGTGCGGCGGCTGGCCGATGACCAAGCGCTGGCGCAGCGCATGGCCGCCGGACTGGCAGGCATTGAAGGCCTGGTCGTGGAGCCACCGCAATCCAACATCGTGTTTGTCGACCTGGAGGGCGCTGCGCGCAGCCATTCAGCGGCGCTGATTGCGTCCCTGGCGGAGCAGGGCATTCGTGCCACGGGCCTCTACCGGCTGCGTTTTGTGGCGCATCTGGATGTGGATGCCGCCGGTGTCGACCGCGCCGTGGCCGCCATCCGGCGGTTTTTTGCCGCAACCTGATAAGGACGACGCACCATGCCCATCGACCAATTGTTGTTGTTTGTGGCCGCCGGCCTGCTGCTGAATCTGACACCCGGGCCGGATGTGTTGTACATCGTGTCCAACGCGCTGCGTAGCGGCGCGCGGGTCGGCATGGTGGCGGCGCTTGGCATCACCGCCGGCTGTTTTGTGCACATCTTTGCGGCTGCTGTGGGCGTGAGTGCATTGATGGCGGCGTCCGCCACGGCGTTCACTGTGTTGAAGTGGCTGGGTGCCGCCTATTTGGTGTACGTCGGTATTCGCTTGGTGTTTACCAAGGCAGATGGTGCTATGAAATTGGAAGCGGATGGTCAATATTCGACGGGGGCTAGAGGCCATATTGGCTATATGCCAGTCTTCTTGCGCGGCTTCTGGACGAATGCACTGAATCCCAAGGTGGCGCTATTTTTCCTGGCCTTTCTGCCGCAGTTCATCGCCCCCACGGTGGAGCACAAGCCGCTGGCGTTTCTGCTGCTGGGCTTGCTCTTCAACTTCAATGGCCTGTGGGTCAATATCGGCTGGGCACTGGCTGCGGCGTGGCTGGCAAGTCGCGCATCGCTGGTGCAACGCAGCCTTCACTGGTTAGACCGTTTTGCAGGCGCGATTTTCGTCGCATTCGGAATCAAATTGGCGCTCACCGAGTCGCCCAACGCTTAAAGCAAAGAAGGAATTCAGCATGCCCACACCTATTGGACACATCACGCCGCAGGAAGCCTTGCAGCGCACCATCGAACACCGCGAGATATTCCACGACGAAATGCTGCACCTGATGCGCCAAATCATGTCGGGCGAGATGTCGCCGGTCATGATGGCGGCCATCACCACCGGCCTGCGTGTCAAGAAGGAAACCATTGGCGAAATCACCGCCGCCGCCCAGGTGATGCGCGAGTTCTCGACCAAGGTGGTGGTGGCCGACAAGACCCATTTGTTGGACATCGTGGGCACGGGCGGCGATGGCTCCCACACCTTCAATATTTCGACCTGTTCGATGTTCGTGGCCGCAGCGGCCGGCGCCAAAGTCAGCAAACACGGCGGGCGGGGTGTCAGCAGCAAAAGCGGCAGCGCCGACGTGTTGGAGTCGCTGGGGCTCAATATCAATTTGTCGCCCGCGCAAATTGCGCAATGTGTGGCCGAGACCGGCATAGGTTTCATGTTTGCGCCCAACCACCACCCGGCCATGAAAAACGTGGCACCGGTGCGGCGTGAAATGGGCATAAAAACCATCTTCAACCTGCTGGGGCCGCTGACGAATCCGGCCGGGGCGCCGAATATTCTGATGGGTGTGTTCCACGCCGATCTGGTGGGTATCCAGGTGCGCGTGATGCAGCGACTGGGTGCCGAACACGCCGTGGTCGTCTATGGCCGCGACGGCATGGACGAGGTGAGCCTGGGTGCTGCCACGCTGGTGGGTGAGCTCAAGGACGGCGTCATCACCGAATACGAAATCCATCCCGAAGACTTTGGCATGGTCATGGCTAGCAACCGCGCGCTCAAGGTGGAGACGCCAGATGATTCGCGGGCCATGTTGCTGGGCGTGCTGAACAACCATCCCGGCGCGGCCAAGGACATCGTGGTGCTCAATGCCGGCGTAGCTTTGTACGCTGCCAACGTGGCACCCACCATGGCCGAGGGCATTGTGCTCGCGCGCCAGGCGATTGAGTCCGGCGCGGCCAAGGCCAAGCTGGATGCATTGATCAAACTATCGGGCGAACTTGTCGCCAAGGGAGCCGTATGAGCGATATTCTGGACAAAATTGTTGCGGTCAAACACCAAGAGGTGGCGGCTGCGCGCAAGCGCTTGTCGCTGGAGACCATACGGGCCGATGCCGAATCCCGGGTGTTGACGCGTGATTTCGTCGGTGCGCTGAAGGCCAAGATCGCAGCCGGCAAACCTGCGGTGATCGCCGAGATCAAAAAGGCAAGCCCCAGCAAGGGTGTGCTGCGCGAAGAGTTCATCCCCGCCGACATTGCGCAGTCGTACGCCGAATACGGCGCGGCTTGCCTGTCGGTGCTGACCGATGTGCAGTTTTTTCAGGGCCAGGTGGACTATTTGAAGCAGGCCCGCGCCAGTTGCCAACTGCCCGTGCTGCGCAAGGATTTCATGGTCGACCCGTACCAGATTTATGAATCCCGTTCCATGGGTGCCGACTGCATCTTGCTGATCGCCGCCTGCCTGGACGATGCACAAATGAAGGACTTCGAGGCCATCGCCCGCAGCCTGGACATGGCGGTGCTGGTCGAGGTGCACGACGGTGCCGAGCTGGAACGTGCGCTCAAGCTCAAGACGCCGCTGATCGGCATCAACAACCGCAACCTGAAGACCTTTGAGGTCACGCTGGACACCACGCTGGCCCTCAAGGCCCATGTGCCTGCAGACCGCTTGCTGGTCACCGAAAGCGGCATCCTGAACCGCGATGACGTGTTGCGCATGGGTGCAGCGGGTATCAATGCATTCCTGGTGGGCGAAGCCTTTATGCGCGCGCCGGAGCCGGGCGAGGCGCTGGCGGCCTTGTTTGGTTAAAAGGGGGCTTTGTCATGTCGTTGCAATCCCCGGCAAACGAAGCGCCGGCCGCCGTGCAAATGCCTGCTGCGCAGGATCAATTGCAATCGGCGGATCCTTCTGCCTGGCCGGTAGCCGCGGGCTGGCAAGCATCGGTGGATCGCTTTTTTCAATCGACGGCAGGCCAGGGTTTGCTGGCTTTCCTGGACCAACGCTTGCAGGCCGGGGCCAGCATCTTCCCGCCCTTGCCATTGCGGGCGCTGCAACTGACGCCGTCAGAGGCGGTGCGTGTTGTCATCCTGGGCCAGGATCCGTACCACGGGCGCGGTCAGGCCGAGGGACTGGCATTTTCCGTGGCGCCGGGCGTGCCATTTCCGCCCTCGTTGCGCAATATTTTCAAAGAGCTGTTGCGCGATATGGGTACACCCATTCCAGCCATGCCGCAACCCGGCGGCAGCTTGGTGAAATGGGCGCAAAAGGGTGTGTTGTTGCTCAACACTTGCCTGACGGTGGAGGAGGGGCAGCCCGCCAGCCATTCGGGCAAGGGGTGGGAGCTGCTGACCGACGCCATCATCCGCCAGGTTTCGCAAGAGGCGCAACCAGCCGTTTTTATGCTCTGGGGCGCGCATGCCCAGAGCAAACGCCCCCTGATAGACGCCGGTCGCCACCTGGTGCTGACGGCCAACCACCCTTCGCCGCTGTCTGCCATGCGGCCGCCAGTCCCCTTTATCGGTTGTGGCCACTTCTCGCAGGCCCGCGCCTGGCGCGATGCACACCAGCCCCGGCCTGAGCCCGCCTTGGAATTTGAGATTTTTGACGCCGGATTAGAAAAATCTTCTGGGCGAGATATGACAAGGTCAAAAACTAATGGCATAATCCGGGGTTCACCTTAGGAGAGGTGGCCGAGTGGTTAATGGCAGCAGACTGTAAATCTGCCCTCTTACGAGTACGCTGGTTCGAATCCAGCCCTCTCCACCAAGTGATGAGCTTGACTGTTAGTTGGATGAGCCTATGCGGGGTTCGTATAGTGGTAATACCTTAGCCTTCCAAGCTAAAGCGAGGAGTTCGATTCTCCTACCCCGCTCCACAGTCAGTTTGTCGCCATGGTTTTGTAAAGAAGGTTTGTAAAGAATTTGCCCTTTTGGCTCAGTGGTAGAGCACTCCCTTGGTAAGGGAGAGGTCGCGGGTCCGATTCCCGCAAAGGGCACCAGTTATGTGTATTGCCGACGTCGTGTTGGTGGTGCAGCGAATGTTATTGATTTGAACCATTACTTTTCGGAGTCTGACAATGGGTAAAGAAAAATTCACACGTACCAAGCCCCACGTTAACGTGGGCACCATTGGCCACGTTGACCACGGTAAGACCACGCTGACAGCCGCCATCA